>CAJXUD010000004.1 GCA_913061415.1 uncultured Oleispira sp.
CTACGACCACCTGGTTCGTAGCCAGGTACTCTATCCAGCTGAGCTACAAGCGCACTTCAAAAAACTTTTCTATCACGACGGTTTTATTATCTCATGAAGAAATAATAAATGGTGCGCTTGGTAGGAGTCGAACCTACGACCACCTGGTTCGTAGCCAGGTACTCTATCCAGCTGAGCTACAAGCGCACACGGTGTGTTAACTTACCATTTAATGTTTTACAACATTAAAGTGGCGGAGAGGGAGGGATTCGAACCCTCGATAAGATTTCTCCTATACACCCTTAGCAGGGGCGCGCTTTCAGCCACTCAGCCACCTCTCCTCAACACGGCGCAAATAATACCATATTATTTGCTCTTGCATAGTCCTATTTATAAAAAAGTTGGATTTTTTTCATAAATATTAATACGTTAGAAGTTTCCGCTTGGTTCGCCTTCACCATTTTTCTCACGCTGAATACGCTGATAGATCTCTTCACGGTGCACCGAT
This sequence comes from uncultured Oleispira sp., assembly GCA_913061415.1. Lineage (GTDB taxonomy): Bacteria > Pseudomonadota > Gammaproteobacteria > Pseudomonadales > Oceanobacteraceae > Oleispira. The sequence continues at coordinate 488 of CAJXUD010000004.1, forward strand.
ACTTCCTTCGGGGCGTTAACACCGATGCGAACTTGATTACCCTTAACACCTAAAACGGTTACGGTAACTTCATCACCAATCATAAGTGTTTCGCCAACACGGCGCGTCAAAATTAGCATTAGATTCTCCAATCTTTTCGTAGTACTTAAAAAAGTACGCGTACTACAGTGCGAACTGCTTTGTTTCTAGGGTGTTGTCTATTTACATCGATTTGACATACCTAAACGAGAAGTTTCCCTACTCTATTCCTAAGTATTGCCCACATACGGCAAAATGAAAGAAAAAGCAGGGAATAATCCAGAACTTTTAGTGCTGTAAGGGCACTCCGGCCCTTACTGAAGCATATATCAGACTAATGCCTGATATTACGCTTCAACCTTAGCATCAAGGTCAAACGCTGTGTGCAAAGCGCGCACTGCTAGTTCTAGGTATTTTTCTGCAATAACAACAGAGATTTTAATCTCTGATGTTGTAATTGCTTGAATATTGATGGACTCATCCGCCAATACTTTAAACATTTTGCTAGCAACGCCTGCATGAGAACGCATACCAACACCAACCATAGACACCTTACAGATGTCATCTGTTCCCGATACGCTGCGCGCACCCAGTTCAGAAGCTGTATTTTTCAAAACTTCCAACGCTTTTGCGTAGTCGTTTCTGTGTACTGTAAACGTAAAGTCGGTTGTACCGTCTTCTGCTACGTTTTGCACAATCATATCTACTTCAACATTTGCATCACTAATTGGACACAAAATCTTAGAAGCCACACCTGGAATATCAGGTACGCCCTTAACAGTAACCTTAGCTTCATCGCGGTTAAACGCGATACCGGAGATAACTGGATTTTCCACGGAGATATCCTCTTCCATTGTGATGAGTGTGCCTGGGCCATCATCAAAACTAGAAAGTACACGTAGTGGTACTTTATATTTACCGGCAAATTCGACCGAACGAATCTGTAATATTTTTGAACCTAAGCTTGCCATTTCTAGCATTTCTTCAAACGTCACTTTTTCCATGCGACGAGCATTAGGTACAACTCTAGGATCGGTGGTATACACACCATCGACATCTGTATAAATCTGCGCTTCATCAGCACCTAAGGCGGCGGCCAATGCAACACCGGTTGTATCTGAGCCACCACGACCTAGTGTTGTAATATTGTTATTACTATCTACGCCTTGAAAGCCTGCAACAATGCATACGTTGCCAGCATCTAATTGCTCTTTAATGGCAGCGGTATCGATATCTTCAATACGGGCTTTCATATGTGAGCTATCAGTTTTAATCGCTACTTGCCAACCGGTAAACGACTTAGCACCAACACCACGCTTTTGTAACGCCATTGCTAATAAAGCAATCGTTACTTGTTCGCCTGTTGATATTAAGACATCCATTTCGCGGGGCGTAGGATTATCTGTTATGCCACCAGCCAGAGCGATAAGACGATTTGTTTCACCACTCATTGCTGAGACTGCAATCACCATCTGGTGACCAGCATCATGGAAGGACTTTACTTTATCAGCGACATGCTCGATGCGCTCGACGGTGCCTACCGAAGTCCCGCCGTACTTCTGTACGTATAACGCCATGATTTTAACTAGCTAAAGAAAAAAAGGGGCTCAATTAAACACTAAATCTGTTCAATATTAAATCAAAAGATAAGCAGCCAAATCAAAAAAAGGCGATTGATACTATTATCAATCACCTTTCAGTGTTTTAGCTACATTAAAGATAATAACTTTACATTATTTAACCTAAAGCTTGGCAACCATGGCACTAAATGCTTCCAATGCCTGCGGAATACCTTCAGCATTTTTACCACCGGCTTGAGCCATCTCTGGCTTACCACCACCACGACCATCAACATACGGTGCGCACTCTTTAACAATGTCACCGGCTTTTACTTTACCGATAAGATCTTTTGTAACACCCGCAAGCAAGGTTACTTTACCTTCGGTTTCAGCGGCCAACATAATTACAGCGGAACCTAGCTTATCTTTAAGCTGATCTAACGTTGTTTTCATGGTCGGAACATCGGTGCCGTCGATGCGCGCCGATAAGATTTTAAAACCATTACCGTCGATTGCTTGAGCCGCTAAATCAGATCCTGCTGAGCTAGCAAGTTTTGCTTTCAAGGCTTCTAATTCTTTTTCTAGCTGGCGATTTTTAGCAACCACCTGCTCAACTTTTTCGCCGACGTTGTCACTGCTGCCTTTTACTGAACGAGCAATGGTATGCAATGTTTTTTCTTCTGCGTTAATAAAATCTAATGCAGCCTGACCAACAACGGCTTCTATACGACGAACCCCTGCTGCAGCACTTGCTTCAGAGGTAATTTTAAATACGCCCAAATCACCGGTACGCTTAGCGTGAGTACCACCACACAATTCAATCGAGAATTGATCAGCACCTTCACCGGTTCCCATGGCCAGTACGCGTACTTCGTCGTCATACTTTTCGCCAAACAAGGCCATTGCGCCGCTATTTTTAGCGTCATCAATGTTCATTAAGCGTGTTGTAATTTCGCTATTATCACGAATTTCCGCATTAACACGATCTTCGATCGTGGCGATTTCTTGCACTGTCATGGCTTCTAAGTGAGAGAAATCAAAACGTAATTTGTCATAGGTTACTAATGAACCTTTTTGAGCAACGTGCTCACCTAGCAAGCCACGAAGTGCTGCATGCAAAATGTGCGTTGCTGAGTGATGCAGTGCCGTAGAAGCACGTTTTTCGGCATCCACTTCTGCGGTTAGCTTATCACCGGTATTAACCGTGCCTTCCACCAAAACACCCTGATGAACATGGTTACCGCTTTCTTTGACCGTGTTTTTCACTTGGAAAACAACACCGTCTGCTTTTAAGAAACCAGTATCACCGGCTTGACCACCCGACTCACCATAAAAAGCGGTTTCATCTAAAACGATCAACGCTTCAGTGCCCGCACCGTTATTGGCAGAGATGCTATCGACTTTATTACCGTCAACAAACAAGCCTTGAACAGAACCCTGATTCGCTAAGTTGTCATAGCCTAAGAAAGTCGTTTCACCTTCAAGGTCTAAGGATGCACCGCCTTTCACAGAGAAGTTGCCTGCCGCTCTGGCAGTAGCGCGCTGATGATCCATCGCGGTTTCAAAACCCGCTTCATCAATTTTTAAATTCTTTTCACGCGCAACATCTGCGGTTAAATCCATCGGAAAACCGTAGGTATCATAAAGTTTGAAAACCGTTTCCCCAGGAATGGTATCGCCCTTTAGAGAGTCAATTGCATCGTTCAGCATACCCATGCCTTTATCAAGGGTCTTGGCAAACTGTTCTTCTTCTAAACGTAATACTTTTTCTACCTGCGCCTGCAGCTTAACTAACTCAGGGTACGCAACGCCCATCTGCTCGACTAAAGAAGCAACTAACTTATGGAAGAAACCAATCTTCGCTCCTAGCATGTGACCGTGACGTACTGCACGACGAATGATGCGACGCAGCACATAGCCACGACCTTCATTTGAAGGATAAACACCATCAATCACCAAGAAGCTGGTTGAGCGAATGTGGTCAGCAATTACGCGTAATGACTTATTTTCTAAATCCGTACAGCCCGTAACTTCGGCCGCTGATTTCAATAGCGCTTGGAATAAATCGATTTCGTAGTTGCTATGAACGCCCTGCATAATCGCAGCGATACGCTCAAGACCCATACCCGTATCAACGGATGGCTTAGGTAAAGGATGCATCACACCATCTTCGGTGCGGTTATTTTGCATGAATACCACGTTCCAGATCTCGATGAAACGATCGCCATCTTCTTCTGGTGTACCCGGCTTACCACCCCAGATGTGTTCGCCATGATCGTAAAAAATTTCAGTACATGGACCACAAGGACCGGTATCACCCATTGACCAGAAATTATCCGATGCGTACTTAGCACCTTTATTATCACCAATGCGAATGATCTTATCTTCGCTCAGGCCCATCTCTTTGTGCCAAATGTCATACGCTTCTTGGTCATCGGCGTAGACAGTAACCAATAGCTTTTCTTCTGGAAGGTTCATCCACTCTTTAGAGGTTAAGAATTCCCAAGCAAACTTAATCGCATCTTGCTTAAAGTAATCGCCAAAGCTGAAGTTACCCAACATTTCAAAGAACGTATGGTGACGTGCGGTATAACCTACGTTTTCTAAATCGTTATGCTTACCACCAGCGCGAACACAGCGCTGAGAAGAAGTCGCACGCGTATAACTACGATCATCCTGGCCTAAGAAAACATCTTTAAATTGAACCATACCCGCATTGGTAAACAATAAGGTTGGGTCATTGCCTGGAATAAGAGGGCTTGAGGCAACAATCTCATGGCCTTTAGAGTTGAAGTAATTCAAAAATGCTTGGCGAATATCAGAGCTTTTCATAGTTAACACGGTCCATTACATACTGGATTAAATACAGGGATCACAGTTTGGTAGAAATATTTGGGCAAGATTATAGCTTGCCTCGTAGGGAATAAGTAGATCTCAGAACAAACTAACCGACTGTTAAGACCATTATTTTAGTAAAGGTAAAGTTAGTTGACTATTAAATATAACCAGATAAGAATATAGGGATATTAAATACACACCAACCTCTGGATTATCTTATGAACATTGACCGTCTAGTTTTTGCCCTTGCGGGTACTTTTATTCTTTTAAGCATTGCGCTTTCCCAGCTTCATTCTATTTACTGGCTTGGATTTACAGCGTTTGTTGGTATCAATATGCTGCAGGCATCTTTTACGGGCTTCTGCCCTCTTGCCAAAATACTAAAAGCATTAGGGCGCCCAGCAGGCCCAGCCTTTAAGTAGAAAAATTAAGTAGAACAATTAGATTTAAAGCCTTTAGTGCGGCGTCAGACAGGCTAAAAGCGCTTCGTCTGGCGTAAATATACTTATCTGGCTTAATCCAACCCCGCGATCAAATGTATTTTCTTTTATAATGTCCACATATTTTATATCAGGAAATAAGCCATGCGCTTGCGTTTATCCATCTTTATTACTCTTTGTTCTGTTGCCTCTTTTTCGTTCGCTGATTCTCAGCCAAATGATCCTCAACCCAGTGACTTTCAATTAGAAACGCCTCAACTAAAAGCCTCACAAGAAAGCGCTTCGACTTGGAAGCCTTATCCAGAGTCGTTACCTAAATTTGATTATTCCGGAGACTTGCTAGCAAAGAACTGGGCTGTTTTATCCGCAGGTACTCAATTAGCTTGGCCTGATAGTGCTCATATAGAAAAGATGCTCCATAAATATCCCCAGCTGTCTCAGCAACTGATTGATCTTGCGAGCCAAGCAGATAGCCATCCTTCTTTAAAACCGATTTTAACGCAAAACTTTCAGCCGTTAGCTCAAGCAGTTCAGCAAGTATGGCGCATGCATTACCAAGGTCAGTTTGAACAAGCCTACACACTTGGCATGGAGCTTGGCCCAGCGGGCTTATTACCTGCTCTCTATTCAAAGCTGATTCATACGACGCTTTTAGTTTCAAAAAAACACAAAGAAGCTAAATTCTTAGAAATAGATGCCCTGATGCAGCCTTGGGTAGCTGAATTTAAAGATTTTGAGTTTTTAGCCTTTGGCGATTTGTATCAAAAGGTGAGACGTTTAGAATTATTATCCACAACCGCCGCCTCAGCCTCTGGATTAATAGACCCAACACAAGACAGGCTTAAAAAGCTGCATAAGAACTCTCCTAACCATCCCATTTACGGAGCCATGCTTGCAGGAATTAAGGCTGGCATCATCGAGCGTGTTGGCGGATTTCTTGGCAGTATGACTTACGGCGCCAATGAAGATACGGTAATTGAATTATTTGAAGATGCACTCTCTAAAGAACAGAGGCTCGCGGTGCTCTATAACGAATACAGTTTAGCACTCATTCGTATTGATGATTCTGACTACAATACACGACTCAAAGCGCTATTAAACACCTGTATAAGTCTCACCGCTTATAGTGCAGAAGAAGCTTTAAACCAGAAAATGTGCAAAAAGACACTTAATAAGTTGTAACCCAGATTCAAATTTTTGTGTATACATGAATATTTAATCTACAAAAGTGACGCACATTGACCTGTTAGTCGGATATAATGTGGGTAACTCCCTCTTTCATAGGATTTTAGCGTGCAGAAAATAGTTATAGTTGGCGGCGGCGCAGGCGGTTTAGAACTCGCTACACAACTGGGTCATAAATGGGGTAAAAAAAATAAGGCTGAAATCCACCTAGTGGATAGCAACCATACACATTTATGGAAACCTCTACTGCACGAAGTAGCAACTGGCGCACTTGATTCTGGTATCGACGAGCTAAATTATCAGGCGCACGGCAAGAAGCACGGATTCAACTTTCATATTGGAAGAATGAAAGGTCTCAATAGAGAAACTAAAACCATCGAATTAGCGCCTATTTATGATGATGGTGAAGAAATCCTAGCTCAGCGTGAAATCGGCTATAGTCAATTAGTGATAGCGCTAGGCAGCGTGACGAATGATTTTGGAACGAAAGGTGCTGCTGAACACTGTTATTTCTTGGATGCTCGCCAACAAGCTGAGGTTTTCCATCAGAAGCTATTGAATCAATTTATCAAGGCTAACGGTAGCAACAACCCAGAAGACCTAAGCATTGCGATTGTCGGTGCAGGCGCTACCGGTGTTGAGCTATCAGCCGAGCTTTACAATACTACCGAAGCGTTCGCTAGCTATGACAGCATTCAGTTCAGTACCGATAAGCTTAACGTTTCGTTAATTGAAGCAGGCCCTCAAATTTTACCAGCCCTGCCAAGACGCATTTCCAATGCAGCCAAACGTGAACTCGAAAAAATTGGCGTTAGTGTATTAACCGAAACAATGATCACTGAAGTGACCGAAGAAGGCTTTGTCACAAAAAGTGGCGATGTGATTAAAGCAAAATTAAAGGTATGGGCAGCCGGTGTTAAAGCACCTGATTTCTTAGCCAATATTGCAGGGCTTGAAACCAACCGCGCAAATCAATTGGCGATTAAGGCGAGTCTTCAAACAACCCTTGATGACGACATTTTTGCCATAGGTGACTGCTCTTTCCTTATCCAAGAAAATGGCAAAGCTGTCCCACCTCGTGCTCAAGCAGCTCACCAGCAAGCAAGTCATCTGCTTAAAGTATTATCAGCATTACGCACAGGAAAGACGGCACCGGATTTTGTTTATCGAGATAAAGGCTCACTGGTATCGCTAAGTCGGTACAGTACAGTAGGCAGTTTAATGGGGAATTTAAGTAGCGGCTCAATGATGATCGAAGGGCGCATTGCACGACTTGTATATGTATCGCTCTATCGCATGCACCAAATTGCTTTGCATGGCTATAAGCACACATTATTACTATCGCTTGTTGGTCATATCAACAAAGTCATTAGACCTCGCCTGAAGCTTCACTAGCCGTAGAAGTCATTCGACAGTAAAGCATTGAGATAAAGCCTAGAGTTTAAGCAGACTCTAGGTTTCTCGATACTGTACCCAGCTCTTGATTGACGAGCATCGACTGAGTAGCATCAGCCTTATCCAAATCAGAGACCGCTTGACGATAATCACCCGGACGTTTACCCGTCCAACGACGAAATGCCTTATAAAAAGCACTAGGCTCGGTAAAACCGACAAGAAATGAAATCTCATAAAGCGGAATGCTTTGATCTTTAATTAGGCTTAACGCCAGAGCTTCACGACTATCGTCTAATATCGACTGGTAAGTCACCCCGACTTCTTTTAAGCGGCGCTGCATATTTCGAATGGTTAGATTCAATTGCTGAGCGACATTCTCTTGAGTTGCTTTGCGCTGTAATAAACAACCTCGAATTGCCGTACGAACCTCGATATAAAGATCAAGCCGCTGCTTACGCTTAGCAATAATTTTATCGACTTCAATGATATTTTTATCGAAAAGGACTTCATTAGCATAGGGGTTTTCTCGACTCAGCAACGATTTTGAAACTTCTAAATACGTATCATCACCCTTACACGTATCGCAATCTAATAGCTTTTGATGCTCGATTCCGGAGACAACATTCGCGTCAAAGAAATACTTAATATGTTCATTCGCATCGATAAATAAAAGAGAAAACCAATTTTGGATGGCAGCAAAAACAACGTCTTTTTGATAGTTGCTAAAAGTCACACCCTCATTTCTAGTAAATGATAAGCGTACAACCTCATCGTCAATGTCAGTGAGCTCAAAAAAACCTGACTCCGTAATCGCAGAAGAATGACTCAATAAAACATCTAACCCAGTCTCTAAGGAATGCGCTTTTAACAGCATATCCGAGATGGCAATATTAGATTTTGCAATATGTTGGCCTAGGCGAATGCCTAAAGAATGATCACCCGTTGATTCAACAGCAGCCTGGTGTAAACGAGCCATTTTATGACTGGATATACCAAACTTACCTTTGCCTTCAACTTCAATGTCGGCACCTACAATATCATCAAGAACATTTTTTGGAACATTGTGATCTAGCCAAAACTGATACAGCAGGCGTACAAATGGCAGGGCCACTTGTGGCAAAATCGGCATAACTTACCTCAATAGACTGTATGACTGTAGTGCGTTTTTCTAAGATATTTAAGCATCAGTCATCGACGCGCTACTTCTAATCTATCGGAGCAACTGTCTTTATAATTATGTTATTAAGATATTCGTTTAGCCGCTATTCTGTCAATGGACTCAGGCGACAGCTTACGGGGAAAGACTGACATAGAAGGAATTCAAAACTAATAGTCTAAAAACAGCATTCGATATAACCTAAATTCTATGACTTTTGTAACTCCAAGTAATGTTCTACTGCGAAATGTATCTGATCCATAGAAAACCCACGGTAGGCTAAATAGCGAAATGCTTTTTGTTTCTCTTTATAATCATAAAGATCTAAGGAGCGAAATTTTCTCAAGCCGCATTCATAAGCCAGCTCAAACCAATCAATTTCGACAGCAAAGCTTTGCTCGATCAAGTCTTGATCAATGCCTTTTTCTTTCAGCTCACGCTCTATTCTCATCTGGCCTAAACCACGATTGATGCGTGACCGAATAAAAGATTCAGTAAACCGCTGATCGCTTTGATAGCCAGCCTGAACGAGTTGATCTAATAATTGGAGTAAATAGGTCTCGCTAGAGGTGCGAGCAATAAGCTTTTGATAAAGCTCATGACGGGAGTATTCACGACGTGACAGCAAATTGATTGCTGCCACGCGTAATTCACTTTCAGAGAGTTCTGTTGGCTTAAAAAACCCTGAAGTATTTTTATACACAGTAAATCCTAAGACTCACTTTTTTCTTTAGGCTCTTTAACTTTCTGGGCCTTTTTATCTTCTGTCTTTTTATCGTCTGCAGCTTTTTCATCTGGCTTTTCAGCAAGCTGACTGGTCATTAACTGCAGGCGAATTTCTTTCTCGATTTCTTCAGCAATGACTGGGTTGTCTTGTAAAAACTTTGCAGCATTCGCTTTACCCTGGCCAATCTTATCACCTTGGTAGGCATACCAAGCACCAGACTTATCAACCAAGCCACACTTAACACCTAGGTCGATAACTTCACCCATGTGATAAATACCTTCACCATACAGAATCTGGAACTCAGCTTGCTTAAAGGGAGGAGCAACCTTGTTCTTCACAACTTTAACGCGAGTCTCGTTACCCGTTACTTCATCGCCCTGCTTTACCGCACCCGTACGACGAATATCTAAACGTACAGAAGAATAGAACTTAAGTGCGTTACCACCGGTCGTTGTTTCTGGGTTACCAAACATCACACCAATTTTCATACGAATTTGGTTAATGAAGATCACTAAGCAGTTCGCGTTCTTAACATTGGCAGTCATCTTTCTTAATGCTTGTGACATTAAACGTGCTTGCAAACCAACATGGTGATCACCCATGTCGCCTTCGATCTCTGCTTTTGGCGTTAACGCGGCAACCGAATCGACTACGATCACATCAACCGCACCTGAACGTACTAGGCTGTCAGTAATTTCTAAGCCTTGCTCACCCGTATCTGGCTGAGAAACTAGTAAAGTATCTAGATTAATACCTAACTTTTCAGCATATAAAGGATCAAGTGCGTGCTCAGCATCAACGATAGCAACCGTTTTACCCTGCTTTTGTGCTTGTGCCATTACTGACAAACATAAAGTTGTTTTACCTGAACTTTCTGGCCCATATATTTCAACGATTCGGCCATATGGCAAACCGCCTATGCCGAGCGCTACATCCAATGTCAAAGAACCGGTTGATACTGACGGGATCGCTTCGCGTGGCTGGTCGCCCATTTTCATAATGGAGCCTTTACCGAACTGGCGTTCAATCTGACCTAGTGCCGCATCAAGTGCTTTTTGCTTATTTGCATCCATTATGACGTTCCTTATATTTAGCTTGGATGATCAGATTATTCTAATCATCTTCTTCTTTACTGTAGATTTAACCAGTATTTAAGCATAGCTTATGAGATAGGCCAAGTCATAAAATGGATTTTATGTAATAAAAAACAATCAACTCCTCCACAGGCCTCATGAATAGTGAATCTCAAGGTACCAATTATTTTTTTTACACCAGAAATTTTCAGGAGCTGAGACCAAATATACAGTATTTTATCCAGTATTATTTCATCATTAATACAGTACTTTGTAGCATTCGAGCTGTCTTTTGTAATAAATTTACTGATTGGCATTACTCAGATGCTTTGTTCAATTGCCTCACAATCACTTACAATGCTGTTTTTGTTATTTTCAATTAGGAATTCAGCGCACATATGAGTAAGTCAGCAGCTACCACCCACACGCCCATGATGCAGCAATACTTCCGCCTCAAGGCAGAAATTCCTGAGATCATGCTTTTTTATCGCATGGGGGATTTTTACGAGCTGTTTTATGATGATGCGCGCAATGCTTCTCGCTTATTAGATATTACCCTAACGGCTCGTGGCCATAGCGGTGGTGAGCCGATTCCTATGGCGGGTATTCCTTATCATGCTGCTGAAGGTTACATTGGTAAGCTTGTTCGCTTAGGTGTTTCGGTCGGTATTGCTGAGCAAGTCGGTGACCCTGCTACCTCGAAAGGCCCTGTTGAGCGTAAAGTTGTTCGGGTTATTACCCCTGGCACGTTAACTGACGAAGCCTTTCTAGATGAACGCCGCGATAATTTATTAGTGGCCGTTAACAAACAAAAGCTCAATAAAGACGTTCTGTATGGCATTGCCATGCTCGACATCAGTTCTGGCCGCTTTGTCGTCATGGAAGTATCGAGTGAAGATTCTTTATTAGCCGAACTAGAACGCATTAAGCCTGCCGAGCTTTTATATAACGAAGATCAAGCATTCCCAGAGGCGTTAACTAACCGCCCTGGCGCTAAGTCTCAAGCCCCTTGGCATTTTGAATCCGATACTGCCCTGCGTTTATTAACCACTCAGTTAAAAACTAAAGATTTGTGTGGTTTTGGTTGTGAGCATCTTGTGGTTGCGATTCAAGCAGCGGGTTGTCTTTTGCAATACGCTCAAGAAACTCAGCGTTCAGGCTTGCCACATATTCGTACCTTGCTCATTGAGCAGCCTGATGACGCGATTATTATCGATCCGGCTAGCCGTAAAAACCTTGAGATTGATATCAATCAGCAAGGCAGTACAGATCATACTCTTGCTTGGGTAATGGATCGTACCGCCACCGCAATGGGCAGTCGTTTATTGCGCCGCTGGTTGAATCGCCCGATTCGTAATCGCGATACTCTTAATCAGCGTCAGCAGCTAATTGCTGAATCAATTGAAGATTACCACTGGGAATCTTTGCATCAACAGCTGAAAGGCATTGGTGATATTGAACGTATTCTTTCGCGCGTCGCATTAGGTTCAGCTCGTCCTCGTGATCTTGCTCGATTACGCGATGCCTTAGCACGTCTACCTGAATTACAAACACTTCTAACCAGTTTAAGTGCCGATCGCGCAAAAGAACTTTCGGCGTTGATCAAACAGTATCCTCAATGGGTTGAAGAATTACAGAAAGCGATCATTGATAATCCTCCTGTGATTATTCGCGATGGCGGTGTGATTGCGACGGGCTATGATGAAGAATTGGATGAGCTGAGAGCGATAAGCCAAAACGCCGGTGACTATTTATTAGAAATCGAACAGCGTGAAAAAGAGAAGACGGGGATATCGACCTTAAAAGTCGGCTATAACCGCGTTCACGGCTATTTTATTGAAATCAGTAAAGCGCAATCTGAAGCGGCCCCTGTTGAATACGTGCGTCGTCAAACGCTTAAAAACGCCGAGCGCTTTATTACACCCGAATTAAAAGAGTTTGAAGATAAAGCCCTCAGTGCCAAAAGTCGCTCGTTATCGCGCGAGAAGCACCTGTATGAAAAATTGGTTGAACGCTTAGCGGAAGACCTTTTCACATTACAAGATACAGCCACCGGCTTGGCCGAGTTGGATGTATTGATTAACCTAGCCGAACGCGCCAGTACGCTGCGCTTTACGCCTCCTAAGCTTGTGGCTGAGCGCGGTATTGAAATTACTTCTGGTCGCCACCCTGTGGTTGAAGAAATTTTAGATGATCCGTTTGTTGCTAATGGGTTAGAGCTAAGTTCTGAGCAAGACATGCTTATTATTACCGGCCCTAACATGGGCGGTAAATCGACGTATATGCGTCAGAATGCTCTGATCGTTTTATTAGCGCACATTGGCAGTTACGTGCCTGCAGATTCAGCGGTAATTGGCCCTATTGATAGAATTTTTACCCGCATGGGTTCTGCGGATGACCTTGCCGGCGGTCGCTCTACGTTTATGGTAGAAATGACGGAAACTGCGAACATCCTTCATAACGCGACACCTAATAGCTTGGTATTAATGGATGAAGTCGGCCGTGGCACCAGTACCTTTGATGGGCTATCGTTAGCTTGGGCCGCTGCTGTTCATTTAGCCAAAGAAGTTCATGCGCTGACGTTGTTCGCAACTCACTACTTTGAAATGACTACGCTGCCCGAGCAAATGAACAATGTTGTGAACGTGCATCTAACCGCTACCGAGCACGAAGACCGCATTATATTTTTGCACAATGTTGAATCAGGCCCTGCAAGTCAGAGCTACGGTTTGCAAGTTGCGCAGTTGGCTGGGGTGCCTAAAGAGGTGATCGAGCAAGCAAAAGAAAAGCTGCACTTGCTTGAGAAAGACAGTTTTCATCCTGCTAACACTGTTCAGTCGGTGTCGTCGAATAATACGGAGCAATCTAAACCGTTAAAAGCTGAGATCTCGCAAGTCGAGCAAAAAAGTATCAGCCCAATGCAATCTGACATGTTCGATCAAGGCCCTTCCGAGATCGAAATAACGATCTCGGAATTGGTCGCTGACGACTTAACTCCCAGACAAGCACTGGAAGAAATTTATCGACTTAAATCAATGTTGCGATAGAAATATCTATTATATGCAACAAATTGCATATTAATATCACATTATGATATAAGTTTATTCAATATATAACCTTGCGGTATTAAGGCAGCATCTCTAGAATGACGCCACCGTGATGGGCATAGACCCAATGAGATGAGGAGATAGACTGCAATGACATTTGTAGTAGGCGATAATTGTATTAAGTGTAAGCACACAGACTGTGTCGAAGTATGCCCTGTAGATTGTTTCTACGAAGGCCCTAACTTCTTAGTTATTGACCCTGATGAGTGTATCGACTGTGCGTTATGTGAACCTGAGTGCCCTGCACAAGCCATCTTCTCTGAAGATGAAGTGCCTGCAGATCAGCAGCAGTTTATCGAATTAAACGCAGAGTTATCTGAAGAATGGCGTGATAACAACATCACTGAGATGAAAGATTCTCCGGCTGATGCAGAAGAATGGGACGGTGTTCCAGATAAACTTCAGTATCTAGAAAGATAGCATTGCACGATTTATAAGTGAGTGAGTGCATTTAATTTGCCAGTGCTTTTAGCTTGCAAGTGCTTTTAATTTGCAAGTGCATTCACTTTGCGCACACATTTTGTGATTTCTATCTCTTGAAATGACGCGCATAAAAAAGGGCTACTTAACAGTAGCCCTTTTTATTTGTCTTAATTTCTATTCACCGACTTCCGCCTGTCGAATAAAACATCGCCAATGACCTATGTAAGCACGTCTAATGGCGTTTTAAGAAAGACGTATTAAGCATCACCAAAGATAGTGCTCGCATTTAGCCCCTGGCCTTCCATAATCTCACGTAGGCGCTTTAAAGCTTCTACCTGTATCTGACGGACACGTTCACGCGTTAAACCAATTTCACGGCCTACATCTTCTAAAGTGCTGGTTTCATATCCGCGAAGACCAAAGCGACGGGAGACGACCTCGCGCTGCTTCTCAGTAAGCTCATCTAACCAATCAGACAGGCTACCGGTAATATCGTTATTTTGAAGGGTTGTGCAAGGATCAGCGCTGCGATCGTCAGCCACTGTGTCAAGTAGACATTTATCTGAGTTTGGACCTAGAGGCGTATCAACCGAAGTCACACGCTCGTTCAATGCAAGCATACGCTTAACATCCGCAACCGGACGATCGAGCAGTGCTGCAATCTCTTCTGGGGAAGGCTCATGATCTAACTTCTGCGCAAGCTCTCTTGCGGCACGAAGATAAACGTTTAATTCTTTTACTACGTGGATAGGCAAACGAATAGTACGAGTTTGGTTCATAATCGCACGTTCAATAGTCTGACGAATCCACCAGGTTGCGTATGTTGAGAAACGGAAACCACGCTCAGGATCAAATTTTTCAACAGCGCGAATAAGACCTAAGTTACCTTCTTCAATAAGATCTAATAAAGATAAACCGCGATTAACATAACGACGTGAGATTTTAACCACCAAACGCAAGTTACTTTCAATCATACGTTTGCGGCCTTTCTCGTCACCCTTACGAGCTAGACGAGCAAAGTGTACTTCTTCTTCTGGGCTCAAAAGTGGCGAGAAGCCAATTTCGTTTAAATATAGCTGGGTAGCATCTAAGGCTTTTGCAGAACTTGGCTCAGCGATAAATCGCTCTTGGGGTGCCTTGCTCGTTCGTTCAACAGGCGATGTTGGTTTTTTTGCTTTTACTTTCGTAGGTGCTTCAATTACATCATCGAAGGTTTCTGCGTTAATTTCCTGTTGAGCTGCCATGTCACGTCCCGCCTTTTTATTCGTTCTGATTGTTTCTGTTATGATTCATTTTTCATACCAGAACGATTGATTAAACTTTATCCTCCTCCAGAGTACCGTTTTGGTAAAAACTGAAGGGGATCTACTGGTCTGCCGTTCCGACGTATCTCAAAGTGAAGTTTCACTCGATCCGTCCCAGTAGAACCTATTTCGGCAATTATCTGCCCCGCTTTAATTTTTTCTTTTTCGCGAACCAGAATGCGGCTTGTATGGGCGTATGCGCTAAGGAATTTTGAGTCGTGTTTTATGATCACTAAGTTGCCATATCCACGAAGTCCCTTCCCTGCATAAACGACCGTCCCTGCCGCAGCTGCATTTACAGATTCCCCCAAATTACCGGCGATATCAATACCCTTGTTTTGTGAGTTATTGGCTAAAAAGCCCTCTATCAACTTGCCTTTTGCGGGCCATTTCCAACCTTTTTTAGTACCTATTGATGGTTCTTTTGGCGTATTTAGACGGGCTGGAGCTGTGCGTTTAGTAACCTTTTCCTGCTTAGGCTTCCACTTTGACGTTTTTCCGACACTAGTAGTATTTGCTGATTTTTTAACCAGGGGGCGATTCGAGACGTCAATTTTTTGCCCCGCATAAATGGTGTAAGGGTGACGGATTGAGTTAGTGTTGGCTAACTCGCGATAATCCCACCCATAAGTCCATGCAATAGAGAACAAAGTGTCACCTTTTTCCACTACATGGAAACCCGTCACCTTTTTCCTTTCACTGAACTTCTCTTCAGTTGATATAAATTCTCGACTACTGAGGCAACCTGTCATAACTACACAAATTGCCATGATTGATACATAACTTGCAGTCTGAAACATTCGGTTTCGAAAGATATTTTTTTGACACATATAAATAACAGCTTTATGACTTTTGCAAATGCATGTAATTGTCTTAACCTATAAGTATTAAAACAACTCTTTATATTCTTTATTGATCTAAAAACGACATAAAAAATCGTTTTAATTTTGTAACTACGACTATCATTCAGCGATATTTTGTCTAGCGAGGTGAAAAAAGCGACTCACCCCGCGCAAGTCATTTAACTAAGTGATGAGCTTTTTAGTCTTTATCCTGCTGTTTTGATACTTTTTCTAACAAGAAGACACAGCTAAAACCAATACAAGCCATCAAGCCAGACAGCAGTATCTGATCATTATTCACCCATTCAGGCAAGCGATTGAGCTGTTCAAAGGGCACTTCTAGACCTTTACTGTTCAGTCGAACGCTAATGGTTTCTTTCCAAGGCCATACTTTTAGCAAGGCGCCCAGCATAAATCCGGTTAATAAACTGAACATCAAATCTTGATAACGGTGCAATAACCAGCTTAACAAACGTGAAAACATCATTAAACCAAGCCCTGCTCCTAGTGCGAATATCAGCATAATGTCTATTTGGAAGCCTTTAACAGCTGCCAGAACCGGCGCATATAAGCCCATTAATAGCAGAATAAAGCTGCCAGATATTCCTGGCAAGATCATGGCACAAATAGCAATACTGCCTGCGATGAAGATATTAAGGTAACTTGCTTCAATACTGGTAGGGCTGGCAATACTGATGAAACCTGCGCATATCGCTCCTAACAATAAGGCTAGATAGGTTTTACCGCCCCATTGAGTAATCTGTTTGGCCATATGCAGACTGGAAGCTAGGATCAAACCAAAGAAGAATGACCATAGCAAAATGGCATGATGATCTAATAGATAATGAATCAGCTTGGCCAGTGTCAAAATCGCACTCAAGATACCGAGCAATAAGACAAATAAGAAGGTGCCATTAATCGCTTGCCATGCGGCCTTCGGGCCTTCTTTAAATAACGTAACCAGTGCGTTGATATTCACAGACTTAATTGAATCTAATAACTCAGTGTAAATACCGGTAATAAAGGCAATTGTGCCTCCTGAAACTCCAGGGACAACGTCGGCACTGCCCATTGCGATACCTTTTAAATACAACCATAAATATTTCATATTGTTTCCTTACTGATCATTAGCATCAGCTGTGTGCTAAAAAAAAACCTGCAATTGCAGGTTTTTCGTTTAAATATTTCACGTAATCGTATGCATGCACCTAGGTTAAGTGCCACGTTGCGCTTAAGATTTTTTAATACCTGCTAGAAAAGGAACAAAATTAACCTCTTCTAAAACCGTTCTTTGCCACTTATCCCCAGCACGTGTCACCAATACTAGGGTTTGCTTATCACCTCCAACGGGTAGAATCATACGCCCACCATCTGTCATTTGATCGAGCAAACCTTGTGGTATTTCTTCTGGAGCAGCCGCTGCAATTATGCCGTCGTAAGGGCCGGATTGTTCCCAACCCCAATGGCCGTCAGACAACTTAAAGGTTACGTTGTTAAGTTTTAATTGGCGAATGCGAGCGCGTGCTTTATTTAAAAGTGGCTCTATACGCTCAACGCTATAAAGTCTTTTAACTAACGGCGCTAAAATGGCCGTTTGATAACCAGAGCCTGTACCAACTTCTAGCACATTATTTAATGGGCCCGCGGCTAATAGCAGCTCGGTCATTTTAGCAACGATATAAGGCTGACTGATCGTTTGGCCATTGCCAATAGGCAGAGAGGTATCCTCATACGCTCGATGCGCAAGTGCCTCATCAATAAATAAATGCCTTGGCGTCGATGCCATGACATCGAGTACTTGCTGATTTTCAATACCATTATCGCGTAAGCGTTGTACTAAACGATTACGAGTGCGCTGAGAGGTCATCCCAATGCCAGCTAGTTGCTGATCATTCACCTGAGGATCCTTGTAAAATCATCCGCTATCGATTTCTCTGCTTATTTAATTGTGTGCTAATTGAGATAAGCATTCTAATGCATTTCCATGAGTCATATCTGCATGAATTGGCGTAATACTGACTTTTCCCTGCTCAATGGCGTGAAAGTCGGTGCCTTCTCCTGCATCCGCCCCTTCACCCGCTGCTGAGATCCAATAACATTCTTTACCGCGAGGGTTAGTAGTTAGTACCGGATTATCAGAACGCGCTCGATGACCTAACCGTGTCACTTCAAAACCCTTAAGCTGTTCGTAAGGTACATCGGGAACATTGATATTAATAATCGTACGTTCTGGCAGTGATAGTGCTTCTATCTTTGGCAATAAATCAACCAAGACTTTTGCCGCGGTAATGAAGTGGGTTTTACCGACTAACGAAATCGCAATAGGCGCTTTATCTAAAAAGCGGCCTTCCATTGCTGCCGCTACCGTTCCAGAATAAATAACATCGTCACCGAGGTTCGCGCCAGAGTTAATACCGGCGATCACGCGATCGAGGCTATATTCTTCACCACGATACAATGCATTTAAGCCTAAATGTACACAGTCAGTCGGCGTACCATTGATGGCAATAAAACCATTATCTAAATACAGCGGATGCAATGGACGATCTAGGGTTAATGAATTTGAAACCCCACTGCGGTCTCGATCAGGGGCAATCACGTGATGCTCATACCCGGCTTCTGTTAAAGACTTGGCTAACTGTGCTAATCCTGGCGCATGTGCACCATCATCATTGGATAATAGAAAGGCCATTATTTACTCTCTTCTTTATTAATGGTTTCGCTATTAATAGTTGCGCTATCTTCTTTAGCTTCGCTGCCGTGATATACAAACGGCTTCCCTTCAAACTTGTCTTCAAAGCGATCCGGCTCAGTTACGCTGATAAATTCTTGCAATACCGACGTTGCATAATGTCCCGATGCTAGCGCGAAGCTGATATTCAAATCATCGTTATCCAACCACTGCCATTGCATGTTTTCGATGCTAGACACAATTTCACGTCGCTCTTGATTTAAACCCGCGTGCTCCATGCCATTACACAAATCTTGCAGCGGCTCTGACATTTTTTGCTCAAGTGCTAAAGTGTCTGTTTGGGAATTTAAACGACCACGCCCCCACATAGGTGCTGTGGCTTGATTAGCGTTTTGGGTGTCTTTGGCAGCAACATCAATATCGCCTGCCAAAGATTTACCCCACAAACCTTGCTCGATACGCGCCGCGAGTACTTGGTTAAAAATATAAGAACGAGCCGCTGACAGATACATACTTTTCTTTTGACGATTCTTTTCACGGCGCTGGCCTGTCAGCATGGCGAGTGCTTGATCCATATTGCCACCACCACGCCCAAAGCGCTGCAGACCAAAATAGTTAGGCACGCCATTTTTTTTGATCGCTTGTAGATTATTTTCGATGACGGCTTTCAAGGTTTCAATAGAACTGTCTTCTACCGATTCAGCTTCAGCTGATTTGATGTCACGCAATACGATATTAAAACGGTTACCCACAAGATCACCACGGCGTAACTTTTTACTATGGCGAGTTTGAGTAAGAATTTCGATATCTTCATCAGGAAAAGGACGCGTTTCTAATGCTATGTCGATTTTAGGTGCGTAGATGCTGAACCATTGCGTAGTAACAGCATAACGGTCTTTTTGTCCGGCGTAGCTTACGTCGTGCTCTTTAACACCAAATTTTTCTGATAATAAACGCGCAACCCAATGAGTATTTACTTCGCGCTTTTTAATGTGAAGATAAATATGTTCACCTTCACCGGCGGGAATCATCAGTGGAATTTCATCAACCTGAAAATCTTCTGGCTTAAGTTTTAAAATGCCTTGGGCATTTGTTTCAGGGTAGGCTTTTGGCCAATCAAAATTCCACATTATTTTTTCTCTATGTTCTGTCTATTAATAAAGCAACGGCGTGTACGGAGATGCCTTCTTTGCGGCCTTCAAAGCCAAGTTTTTCTGTGGTCGTTGCTTTGACGTTGACTTGATTTAATTCACACTTAAGATCTTCTGCGATTCGCTCGCGCATGGTATCGATGTGCGGTGCCATTTTTGGCGCTTGAGCAATAATGGTGATATCAACATTGCCAATTTTATAACCTTGCTCGGTTACCAGCGTCATCACGTGGCGCAATAAACCGCGACTGTCTGCACCGGCAAATTCATCATCAGTATCTGGGAAGTGTTTGCCAATATCGCCTAAGGCACACGCGCCTAATAACGCATCGGATAATGCATGTAAGGCCACATCGCCATCAGAGTGGGCAATCAAACCTTGGCTATAAGGAATTTTAACGCCGCCCAATGTTATGAAGTCGCCTTCGCCAAATTTGTGTACATCAAAACCATGACCAATACGCATTCAAAAACTCTCTTTATTCATTATTATTTAAATAAAATTCGGCCAGTTTTAAATCTTCTGGGCGGGTGATTTTTAAATTATCACTGCGTCCACTGACCAATTTTGGCTTTGCCCCAGCGTATTCCATTGCAGACGCATCATCGGTCACTTCAAAGCCATTGGCTAAAGCGGCTTGTAGATTGTTTAATAAGGCCGGTAACGGAAACATTTGCGGGGTAAGCGCATGCCAAAGCTGTTGGCGATCAACGGTATGATCGATAAGGTTTTCATCTGCAGAAGTGCTTTCTTCAGGTTGATGCCCTTGCACTCCGCGCTTCATTGTATCGCGTACGGGGGTTGCAAGAATGCCTCCGTCAGAATAATGGTTAAGCGCTAAAAATAAATTATCAAGATCAGCATAAGATAAACATGGGCGAGCAACATCATGAACCGCAACCCAAGCATTATCGTTATGCGCTGTTTGAGTAATCGCAGTCAAAGCGTTTAAAACGGAATAACAACGCTCACTGCCACCATCAACAACCAGGATACGATCATCTTGATCATAGCACCGAGCCAGGCTGATATCGTGCCAATACGGATCGCCTTTTGTAACTACGACAACGACTTTATGAAAGCCAGAGCGACTTAAATTAGAGCCGCTTAAACCAGAGCTATAAGCTAACAAATGATCTAGAGTAAACTCGATCACTGTTTTTGTTACGCCCTTTACCGTCATGTCTAAATATTGCTTCGGGCGGTCGGCTTGCATACGCGAGCCAACTCCGGCAGCGGGTAAGACTAACCAAGTCTGGGGGAATTCTTTTTTAGCCGTATTCATTACGCGGGTAGACATTTAGAAATCGTACTCACTTATCGAGGATCAGGTAGAAGCTTTCATCTTTACCAATAAAGCCTAGATCTTCTCGCGCTTTTTCTTCGATCAAGTCATCGCTGCGGCGTAAACTATCCACTTCGGCTTTTAACCAATCGTTGCGAACGTGTTGCGCACTGATGTCTTGTTCTAGTTCTGTCATTTGCTGCTGTAATTTCCAGCTAGCCACCATGCCAGTATCATCAAACCAAAAACGATACTGCAAAATCAGAATAAACAAGATAGGCACTGTTAAGGATAAAATCCATTTCCAAGCCATGTACTTTCCTTCGTCAAAATCAGGTTATCAATGATATCTTAATATGCAAAAAGGGAAGTGAGTTTTTATCGAAATAAAAATTCAACTTCCCTTTTTTATGATCTGCAATCAAGGAGCTTAACTTATAACATTAAGCTAGGTTTTATAATCCGAAGATTATTGACCTTTGATTTCTTTCAAACCATTGTAAGGTGCTTTACCTTCCAATTGCTCTTCGATGCGCAATAGACGGTTGTACTTAGATACACGGTCAGAACGGCATAAAGAACCGGTCTTAATCTGGCCAGCACAGGTACCAACCGCCAAATCAGCAATTGTTGTATCTTCAGTTTCACCAGAGCGATGAGAGATAACAACAGTATAGCCAGCATCTTTCGCCATCTGAATCGCTTCTAGCGTTTCAGTTAAAGAACCAATCTGATTGAATTTAATCAAGATAGAGTTAGCAACACCTTTCTCGATGCCTTCTTTCAAGATTTTGGTATTGGTTACGAACAAGTCATCACCAACCAATTGTACTTTTTTGCCTAAAATATCAGTCTGGTATTTCCAACCATCCCAATCAGACTCGTCCAAACCGTCTTCGATAGAAGCGATTGGATAAACGTCACATAACTCTGCAAGATAATCAGAGAACTGGTTAGACGTGAAAACCTTGCCTTCACCCTTCATGTCATATTTGCCATCAACATAAAATTCAGTTGCTGCGCAATCTAGAGCAAGTGTAATGTCTTTACCCAACTCGTAACCCGCATTAGCAACGGCTACTTTAATGGCAGCAAGTGCATCAGCGTTAGACGCTAGGTTTGGTGCGAAACCACCTTCATCACCAACAGAAGTACTCATACCCTGTTCGCTTAATACTTTCTTCAAACTATGGAAGATTTCTGCGCCAGCGCGAAGTGCTTCAGCAAACGTAGGAGCGGCTACCGGTTGCACCATAAATTCTTGGATATCAACATTGTTATCAGCGTGCTCGCCACCGTTGATGATGTTCATCATAGGCAATGGCATAGAGTACTGACCCGGAGTACCGTTTAGATCGGCAATGTGCTCGTATAACTCAACACCTTTTGCAACAGCCGCCGCTTTAGCAGCCGCCAAAGATACAGCCAAGATTGCGTTAGCACCCAAAGTCGCTTTGTTATCAGTGCCATCTAGTTCAAGCATCTTGTTATCAAGAGCGCGTTGATCTAGAGCATCCATACCGATTAGAGCAGGTTTAATCACATCGTTTACATTAGCAACGGCTTTCAATACGCCTTTGCCTAAATAACGGCTTTTATCGCCATCACGCAATTCTAACGCTTCGCGAGAACCGGTCGATGCACCAGAAGGAGCGCATGCAGTACCGAAAAAACCACCTTCCAAAGTAACGTCAGCTTCAATGGTAGGGTTACCACGTGAATCCATAACTTCGCGTGCTTTGATATTTATAATGTTAGCCATGTAACTATCTTCTCCGTAATTTAATCTTTTGCGCCGCGGATACGAATAACGATCAACGCGGCATGCTCTAGTGTTTAAACAGTTTTAACGTAATTCAGTCTGCTTCTATTAATGTATGCTATTAATTAAGCTTTATGCTCAATCGCCGCATTAATGAATGCACTGAATAATCCATGTCCATGACGTGGCGTCGATGTAAATTCTGGGTGGAACTGACAACCCACGAACCATGGGTGATCAACCACTTCTACAACTTCTACTAAGTCACCATCAATAGAGCGACCTGCAATGCGTAAACCCGCTTTTTCAAGTTCGGCAATGATCGTCGCGTTGACTTCATAACGGTGACGATGACGTTCATTAACCACATCTTGGCCATAAGCAATCGCTGTATTGGAGCCTTCAGCTAAGCGACATTCTTGTGCGCCTAAACGCATCGTGCCACCTAAGTCAGAACTGGTATCACGCACTTCGGTATTACCCGTTGCGTCAGTCCATTCTGTGATCAAGCCAACCACTGGGTGAGTCGTATCAGCGTCAAATTCAGTTGAGTGAGCATCTTCCCAACCAACAACGTTACGCGCGAATTCGATAACCGCAGACTGCATACCTAAACAAATGCCTAAGAAAGGTACTTTGTTTTCACGAGCAAACTGGACTGTGCGAATTTTACCTTCAACACCACGATGACCAAAGCCACCCGGTACTAAGATCGCATCTTTGCCTTTCAAGATATCAGTACCTTGACGCTCAATCACTTCGGCATCAATGAACTGAATATTTACTTTAGCTTTATGATGAATACCGGCATGATCAATCGCTTCGATCAACGACTTATAAGCATCCAATAGCTCCATGTATTTACCGACCATGGCGATGTTGACCTGCTGTTCAGGGTTCAACTTGGCATCAATGACTTGATCCCAATCGCTAAGGTCTGGCTCATGGCAGCTTAAATCGAATTTTTCAACGATCAGATCATCAAGACCGGCTTCGTGTAATACGCCTGGAATCTTGTAGATAGTATCAGCGTCTTCCAAAGGAATAACGGCACGCTCTTCTACGTTGGTAAACAAAGAGATTTTACGCAAAGAAGACGCATCGATTTTATGGTCGCTACGGCAGATCAATACATCAGGCTGTAGGCCAATGGTGCGCATTTCTTTAACCGAATGCTGAGTCGGCTTAGTCTTAGTTTCGCCTGCAGTCGCGATGTAAGGAACTAGAGTAAGGTGCACCGATAACGCACGCTTAGAACCTAGCTCTACTTTCATTTGGCGAACGGCTTCAAGGAAAGGTTGTGATTCGATATCACCTACTGTGCCGCCGATTTCAACCAACGCAACATCAGAACCTTCAGCACCTTCCATTACACGACGTTTAATTTCGTCAGTAATATGAGGAATAACCTGAACAGTACCACCTAGGTAATCGCCACGACGCTCTTTAGCAAGAACATCTGTATAGATACGACCCGTAGTGAAGTTATTACGACGTGACATCTTAGTATTGATGAAACGCTCGTAATGACCCAAATCTAAGTCAGTTTCAGCACCATCTTCGGTGACAAACACTTCACCGTGCTGAAACGGGCTCATCGTGCCCGGATCGACGTTAATATATGGGTCCAATTTTAACATGGTGACCTTAAGGCCACGTGCTTCAAGAATTGCGGCTAATGAAGCCGATGCGATGCCTTTCCCTAATGAGGAAACAACACCGCCCGTGACAAAAATAAAACGTGTCATACAGGATCCGGGAACTGGAGAAGAATTTTAAATTACAGAACGCAAGATTCTGTACAAGATGGCGCTACATTATACGGATTTTGGCCCTTCCGGACAAATGAAACTTGTATCAAATGGTTAAAAAGTGTCGAAACTTGTATTATTCGTCCCAACAAGGATTAACCAGCCGACGAGTCCCCCGTATTTCGCTAGCGACCTCTTTGCGTTCACCTAGTTTGCAATCATTTAATTGCAGGTTGGTTAAAGTTTATTATCTGTTTATAAAAAGAATCTTATGTCTCATTCAAGTATCAATACTACCAATAAGCAAGGATTTGCTTTCGCCATTGGCGCAGCTCTGTTGTTTTCGTGTAAGCCCATCATTATTAAGTGGGCTTACACGTATGGTATTGATGCCCTTAGTTTAATGTTGCTGCGCATGGTGCTTGCGCTACCCGTCTATTTAGCCATTGGAATTCTGCTGATTCAGAAGCAAAAGCGAGCACAGCAAAACAAGCTGACTTTTAGACACGGATTAGCGGCGGCCTTTGTCGGCTTATTTGGTTATTACCTTGCAAGCTTCTTAGACCTCAAAGGTTTAGAGCTGGCCAATGCCCAATTAGAACGTATTATTTTATACGCCTACCCCACTTTGGTAGTGATTCTTGGTGCGGTCATTTTCAAACACAAAGTAACTAAGCAGCAATTAGTGGCGTTGGCTTTATGCTATGCAGGGATTATCTGTATTTTTCTGCAAGACCTCAGCCTGCAAGGTAAGCAAGTTATTCAAGGCAGCCTGTTAATTCTATTAAGCGCATTGTCTTATGCGGTTTATATGTTATTCAGCAAGAAGCACATTGATCGTCTTGGCAGCTTATTATTCACCTGCATCTCAATGACCAGTGCCACGGTGGCGACCATTATCCATACAGGGTTAGCACTTACTTTCACTGTCTCTGACTCTTCAGGCCTTGCTACTACGGGCTTTAATAATGATAACTGGGAATTCAGCCCCGAGTTGATGGCCATTGTATTGTTATTAACCTTTGCCGCTACTGTTGTACCCTCATTTATGATCAGTGAAGCAGTAAAGCGTATCGGCGCTGCCAACGCAGCCCTAACCGGAACCGTTGGCCCGATCATGACCAGTATTATGGCCGTAGTATTATTAGGCGAGGTTTTCACGCTTTATCATGGCTTAGGAATGGTATTGGTGATTTTAGGCGTGAGTCGGCTAAAGCCTAAAAACATAACCACAAAGGCAGAAAAAATCGTATGAACACCGTCAATAGAGTATTAATTATTGGTTACGTTTGGCCAGAACCGAACTCATCCGCTGCCGGTAGCCGAATGATGCAGCTAATCACCGCAATGCGCGCGCAAGATTGGCAGGTCACTTTTGCCAGTCCTGCTCAGCTCAGTGATCACATGGCCGATTTAAGTGAGCATGATGTCACCTGCCAAGCCATTGAACTGAATAACGAAAGTTTTGATCAGTACATTACCGAACTAAACCCCGACATGGTGATCTTTGATCGCTTTATGATGGAGGAGCAGTTTGGTTGGCGTGTTGAAAAGTATTGCCCAACAGCCATGCGTGTATTAAATACGGAAGACTTGCACAGTTTGCGGGAAGCTCGTCAGAAAGCGGTAAAAAAAGGCGGGGCCTTTCAGCTTTCTGAAACCGATCAGCTTGCTCAATACTTACATTCCGATTTAGTTATTCGAGAAGTCGCCGCTATTTTTCGCAGTGATTTAACCTTAATGATTTCGCCAGTAGAAGTTGAACTATTAGTTGAACATTTTAAGGTTCCCCAGCAACAGCTAATGTACTTACCTTTTATGCTGACGCCACTATCAGACGATCATATTGCGACATTGCCGACGTTCGATGATAGAGAACATTTCATCACCATTGGTAACTTTCGTCATGCGCCCAACTGGGATGTTGTTTTGCAATTAAAACAACACATCTGGCCACTTATTCGCAAACAACTGCCTAAAGCAGAAATGCATATCTATGGCGCTTATCCACCACCCAAAGCAACACAGCTGCATAATGCAAAACAAGGCTTTTATATTAAAGGCTGGGCAGAAGACGCTAAAGCAGTGATGAAGCAGGCGCGGTTATGCTTAGCCCCGATTCGTTTTGGCGCAGGCATTAAAGGCAAGCTGAGTGATGCGATGGAATGTGGTACGCCCAGCATTACAACCGAACTAGGTTGCGAAGGTATGCTGCAAGATCAGCTTTGGAACGGCGAGATTATTAATAGCCAAGAGATGATCAATAATCCTCAAGTCTTTGCGGATGCCGCCGTAAAAGCCTATCAAAACGAATCGGCTTTTATTCAATATCAACAAAAGGGCTTTGCTATTTTAGCCAAGCAATACGATAAAACGTATTGGCAAGAGCAGTTTATTAATCGTTTAATCGAGCAATCTGAAACATTAGCCAGCAGCCGAAATAATAATTTTTTTGGCTTAATGCTGCGCCATCATTCAATGAAAAGCACCCAGTACATGGCGCAATGGATTGAAGCTAAAAATAAGAAAAGTGAAGCCTAAGATGTGTATATTCGTTCAAATTACTCAGTCTTAGATTTCTTCTTTTTGCGATTAGCCTTTGCGTCTAGCTTTTGCTGCTTCTCACTTTTTGCATCCCAATCACTCGCACCTAAAAATATCAAGCGCACTTGCTTGGTACAGCGCTCACGAATCGCCTCAATCATATTGGCACTGTTTTCTGGCAGGTCTAATATCTCTGTCGTATTGCCAAAAACTGTCTGGATCGCTAGATGCCCTAGCATGTTCATATCTGTGCCACTGATATTGGGAAGTATCCCCAGGCGGTTCAGATCTGTCACCATTTCATTGGCAAAGTGCCCCAGTTCATTGCGCATGGCTTCTCGCATCGCTGGCGAGCCTCCGGTAATACTTTGTGCCATAAACCGAAACAAAGCAGGTTCTTTTTGCACATACTCCACATAGAAGTTAACCGAATCAGAAATCATGCTATCTGCGGCCAAACCTTGTAATCGAGCTTGTCGCATAATCAGTCGCAATAACAAGCCAAATTCGTCCGCTAACGCCAATCCCAACTCATCTAAATCTTTAAAGTGCCGGTAAAAAGCATTCGGCACGACGCCCCCTCGCTTAGCCACTTCACGTAAGCTTAGGCTGGAATAGTGGCTACCTTCTGCCACCAACGCCAAAGCTCCATCCATTAGGGCTTTACGGGTTATTAACTTTCTATCGACTTGACTGACCATCACCCTTCCCATTTATTAAACGGCTGCATTTTACGGCACCTAAATTTGTGCTCAAGTGTACACAAAAAACAATAATTAACGATCTTTCCTCACAAAAACTCAATATAAAATCAACACCCAATCAACATATTTGCAATAAAGTTCTTATCTGTACACTTTTATTAACAAACAAATATAACTACAAGTCATTGTTTTAATTAGATTATTCTAAATATACGTACAAATACGCCAAATTAAATACTGGAATAATAAAAACAATGAGTGTACAACTGTACACACTAAGAGGCAGGAGGACGATCAATGTCCAATATACAAAATAAAAATACATGGCTACATAAAGCCTATACCGAATTTTCAATGGCACTCGTCAACAATGCCAATTTAAAATCGTACGCCGAACCTTTGATTCAACCCCTATTTCCACTATGGAGCGCCAACGACTACCGCGCCCAAGTGAAACAGGTGCGTAGCGAAAGCCAAAATTGCTATACCTTAGTCCTTAAGCCCACTAAAAAATGGCCAGATTTCCAGCCAGGACAATATGTCGAGCTGCAAGTTATCAAAAACGGCGCCAAGGTATCACGTTGTTTCAGTATCTCTTCACCGCCCGAGCAGTTCGCTCAGCTTGGCACCATAGAATTAACCATCCGTGCTCAAGACAAAGGCCGTATCACTCCATGGTTAAAACAAGCCCTTACTGAAACCAGTACCGTGGGGCTTTCTGCGGCTCAGGGTGATTTCATTATTAAAGATAGGTCACGCCCTATTCTTATGATCGCTGGCGGTAGTGGCATTACGCCATTTCGCAGCTATTTATACAGCCAAGCAATGATAGAGCCTACTCAAAAAGCAAGCTTACTCTATTACGCCCGCAATCAGGGTGAGCACTTATTCGAGCAAGAGCTGAACAGCATCGGTGATGGCAACAAGCACTTAACAACGCATCTCATCAGCACCGCAGAAATGGGGCACTTCTCACTAGAACAGCTGCAGCAACAGTGCCCTAATTATCTGGATTACGATATTTATATCTGCGGCCCAAACAGCATGATTAAAGCAGTAAATAACGTACTGCTAGATGCCAAGGTAAATGAACAAAATATTTATATTGAACGCTTTGGCCCTGCGCCTGTTGATTTCAGCCAGCTAGACAAAGCGGGCACCGTTAACTTCAGCCAATCACGCAAGAGCGCCGAGCTCGGTAGCCATACCAGTCTTTTAGCGTTAGCAGAAAACATAGGCATGCAACCAGAGTCTGGCTGTCGCATGGGTATTTGCCATAAGTGCTCGTGCCGCAAAAAAAGCGGTGTGGTTTATAACACCTTAACCAATAGCTATTCCGATACTGGCCAAGAAGACATACAACTGTGTGTGTCTGTTCCTGTCGGCGAAGTAATAATAGAGCTTTAGATGGATACTAAAATGCAAAAAACTAAACCTAGCGCAGAACAATTATTATATTTAGAGCAATCGTTTAATGCGATTCGTGATGAAGTCATCTCCGACTTGGGCGAGCGTGATGCTAAACATATACACAAGATAATCCGCATACAACGTAGCTGCGAAGTCAGTGGCCGATTGTTAATTATGTTCGGGTTTAATCCGATACCTTGGGCATTAGGCGCTGTATTACTAGGCCTTTCTAAAATATTGGAGACAATGGAGATTGGCCATAACGTGATGCACGGCCAATACGATTGGATGAATGACCCCAATATTAATTCCAAGACTTACGACTGGGATACCGCCTGCCCTGGAGAGTCCTGGAAAGAAACGCACAACCACGAACATCATACTTATACCAATATATTGGGAAAAGACCGTGATTATGGGTACGACTTATTGCGCTTAACGCATAAAGAAAAGTGGCACCCTGCCAATATATTCCAAGTTATTTATTACGGCTTACTCAGTGTGTTTTTTCAATGGGGCGTTGCGCTGCATGAATTGAATTTTGGCGGAATTCTGAAAGGTGAAGTGAGTTTAAAAGAAAAGATACCATTTTTAAAACAATTTGGACGCAAAAGTGCGCGCCAAATATTTAAAGATTACATATTTTTCCCGCTCATTGCTGGCCCATTTTTCTTGCAAGTATTATTAGGCAACATCGTGGCTAACCTTATTCGTAACTTATGGACTTCAACGATTATTTTTTGTGGTCACTTCCCAGAAGAAGTAGAGACTTTTTCTATTGAAGAATGTGAAAACGAAACCAAGGGACATTGGTATTATCGTCAAATGCTAGGATCTGCTAACTTTCATGGCAGCACGCTATTACACACATTAAGTGGCAACCTTAGCTTTCAAGTAGAGCACCATTTATTTCCGGACTTACCGGCTCACCGCTATGCAGAGATTTCACCAAAGGTGCAAGCAATAGCAAAAGAGCTCGGTATTCCCTACCATACAGGATCATTCTTTAAGCAATACAGCGGAGTACTTAAACGTATTTTAGTGCACTCATTGCCTGAGCCAAAAACAGCTTAGGGTGAATTAGAATAGCTTTTAGAAGATATAAAAAAAGGTGGCGCTAAAAATAGCCTCCACCTTTTCTTACTTAACTTTTCTTACTTAGCTTTTTAGCCAAACTTTCCTAGCTAAAATTTTCTACCTAAATTTCCACCTTAATCGCGCTGATAACATTTAACGCTTTACGCACAGCGTGGCCTACTTCAGTGCCACGGGCTAACGCAACCCCCATGCGGCGCTGACCAGAAACCTCTGGTTTGCCAAACAAACGCAGCTGGGTATTAATTTCAGCCAAAGCCTTATCCAAACCCGAGTAACGAATATTATTCGACTCTCCTTCCACCAGCAGTACTGCAGAAGCAGATGGACCGTGCTGAACAATGTTGGGAATTGGCAAGCCTAAAATAGCGCGAACGTGCAAAGCAAACTGTGACAGATCTTGAGATATGAGCGTTACTAAACCCGTATCATGAGGGCGTGGAGAAACCTCGCTAAAGATAACGTCGTCTCCTTTGATAAATAGCTCAACCCCAAAAATGCCACAGCCACCAAGCTCTGTTGTTACTTTTTCAGCTACATCTTGCGCTCGCTGCAAAGCAAGTTCAGACATCGCTTGCGGCTGCCAAGATTCTTGATAATCACCATTTTCTTGGCGATGACCAATAGGCTGGCAAAAACTTGTCGTTAAACTACCTTCTTTGACTTTTGTTAAATCGACATGGCGAATGGTCAATAAAGTAATTTCGTAATCAAAATCGACAAAACCTTCAACAATCACTTTACCGGCACCCGCACGGCCACCTTCTTGTGCATAATCCCAAGCGCTATCAATTTGATCTGCGGTCTTAACCAGGCTTTGGCCTTTACCCGAAGAGCTCATGATTGGCTTAACCACACAAGGTAAACCAATATTGGCAATGGCTGTTTCGAATTGTTTTTTATCGCTTGCGAACTCATACGCTGATGTCGGTATGCTTAACGTTTCTGCTGCTAACCGACGAATACCTTCACGGTTCATGGTTAATTGAGCAGCGCGTGCAGAAGGAATCACATTAAACCCTTGCTGCTCTAATTCTGCTAACGTATCCGTCGCAATCGCTTCAATTTCAGGAATAATATAATCGGGCTTTTCGTCTTTAATAATTTTTTCTAGCGCAGCACCATCTAGCATGCTTAAGGTATAGCTACGATCAGCGACCTGCATAGCCGGTGCATTATCATATCGATCTAGAGCGATGACTTCACAGCCCAAACGCTGAAATTCAATCGCGACTTCTTTGCCCAGCTCACCTGCTCCGCATAATAAAACTTTTGTTGCCGAAGGCGAAAAAGGTGTCCCTAAAACAGTCATAGCTAATCCTAATATTTAACACGTTATAAAATAAATTTAACCGCTAACGATTTAATTAAAACTTCATCATGTTGCCACTTTCTTGCTCTCGCTCGGCAACCTTTTTCATGACGTTTTTACGCTCATCATTATTCATCGCACCCCAACCTGTAATTTCATCACAAGTGCGAAAACACCCTAAACAAACGTCTTGTTCATCTAAGCAGCAAATATTGACACAAGGAGATTTAACAACTCCAAGAGCCTCATTTACCGCTGAGGTTTGCTTGCTCTTGCTATCCACAAATACACCCTTCTATTTTTGTTCACTTCTGCCTTATTCAGCGCTATCGAGTAAAACGTCTTCAATGTTTAACGGTGCCAGTTCTTTATTGTAACGCTGGCCATTTTGCACATAATGATAAGCGCCTAGTTCAAGCATTTTTTGCTGCTGTTCTGACAATTGACGCTTCACGACTGCAGGAGAGCCAACCACCAACGAACCATCGGGAATTTCCATTTTTTCAGGAATAAAGGCATTCGCACCAATTAAGCAGTGTTTACCAATTTTAGCACCGTTAAGCACCACGGCATTGATCCCGACTAATGTGAAATCACCTACCTCGCAGCCATGCACCATTGCATTATGGCCAATCGTAACACCTTTACCCAATGTCAGCTTAAAGCCCGGATCGGTATGCAGTACCGCGCCATCTTGTACATTGCTATCTTCACCAATCGTAATCACGTCGTTATCACCACGAATAACGCAGTTAAACCATATACTGGCATTATTCTTCAATACGACCGATCCAATAATACTGGCATTGTCAGCAATAAAATGTGCGCCTTCAATCACAGGCTTGCGCTTGCCTAATTGGTAAAGCATAGGACTCTCTTATTATTTAGTATGTTTAAAAACGAATATTAATACCGGCATTTAGATGATTATTAACCATTTCTGTAATCATCATGGAGGTCAAACCCCAAATGCGAAAACCTTCATAATGAAAGCTAGGAATCGAAAAAGAGCCGCGTTCAAAGTAATCGTGGGGCTCTGTCTCTAAAAAGAAACGTAATGGCACTTTGAATACCGCATCTAACTCATCAAGATTGGCCGTAAATTGG
Source organism: uncultured Oleispira sp. (assembly GCA_913061415.1). Taxonomy (GTDB): domain Bacteria; phylum Pseudomonadota; class Gammaproteobacteria; order Pseudomonadales; family Oceanobacteraceae; genus Oleispira. The sequence goes on from CAJXUD010000004.1 coordinate 33,369, forward strand.
GTATCAGCGGGAATCACACCCACAATGGGCGTCACAACATAGCCAAAACGAGATATAACCTGATCAAGCTGGCCCACAACGGTAACATCACACGAGGCAAGATTAATCTCTTCGTGTGCTTCTCTCAGCGCGGTAAAGATAATATCCGGATCAGTATCGTCACGCTTACCACCGGCAAAAGCAACCTCGCCGCTATGAGTACTTAAGTGATCAGCACGACGAGTTAAGATTAAGTGCGGGTCAATTTCATCCGTTATCGCCACCAGAACGCCAGCCTGCAAAAGGCTAGGCTGTTGGATAATTCGGCCTTCGTACTGCTGTACACTGGTGACCAGCTGATTTAAAAGTGTTTGATTGTTCATCTGTCTATTTTACGAGCAATACTGTTGTGAATACAGGGAAATCATTATTATTCTGTGCCTCTAGGCGCTTGCTTGGCTATTAACATTAGCCATAGTTTAAACATCAGCTAAACGCCATATATTGGTTCTTCAAATAAGCTCAGTGCGTGTTTTTTTCTAAATCCGTTAGAATCAGCATGGCTTCATCGTTGCTCGATCCACATACCCATTCTTCGGCACCAAAATCTGCACAGACCTTGGGTCGTTCGGGCTTACCAAATAATAGGCATAAATTGTTATCATCAAGCTGAATACAACGTTGTCCTGCGGCCTTTCCATTCGGCATACCTGGAATAGCGGACGAGATGGATGGGGCTATGCAGCAAGCGCCACAGCCTAGGCGGCAGTTCATACGTTCGTCATCGTAACCATTCTATACGCCCAATATCTTGTTAAATGACCGCTATTAATACCGATAGCGGCGTTGCTGTTCAAGCTTTTCCGCTTTAATCAGTTTCAATAAAACTAAGTTATAGCGATTAGCATAGCGTTTTAACTTATAAAAATGCCTTAATGCGTCCGTCTTTATTTTTTGCTCTGGCTCTAACGCTGGGTCTGATAGCGGGTGAGCATTAATCTCGCGAATACCATATTGGTTGCGTATGCCCTCCACTTTTTGAACCTCTACACCGGGTAGCAATAGCTGACCGCCTGTCAGTTTTATTGCAAGAAATCGGGTATTACCTTGAGCGTAAGCTTCTTTCGCATCTAATACTGGACTGGTGAGTCGATGATTGCTGCGATCACCATATTCAGTTGTATAGCGGCTTGAATCAGAGGCAACAGCGAACATCGCCATCAGCCATGACACCACAATAATCATTACCCTACGTTTTTTCACTCGATGCCTCCATTTTATAATACTGATATAAGTATCGTTTAAATTGAGAAATTTGCTGTGATTTACTGTTGTTATTTACTGTTGTTATTTGCTATCTACTATCATTATTAAGCCTTTCAGATACAATGCGCTGCCGCTGGGCTAGCTATTCAAAGGCCTACTGAGTTTATAGAAGAGAATTAGAACCATGATCAACCCTGTTGCCGTTCAATACATGTCAAAAGATGAAATTGAACGCTTGATGTACAGTTTCAATGCCAGTAAAGATAACGAAGAAGCACAAACGTTTGAAGCGCTTGTACGCCGTTTATTGACGATTTTAGAAGAGCAAAACCGTTAATGACGCATTCTGCAGCCCGCGAGCAAGCGATTCCTCTTATTCATAATCACACAGATTGGGTAATCGTAAACAAGCCTGCGGGCATTAGCATGCAACAAGAACAAGGTGATACTGATGCCTTGAGCTTGCAGCGGTGCGCATTAGCGGAAGTTCAAAAAATAGAAGCCAATGTAACTCGCCTTTGGCCCGTTCACCGTTTGGATAAAGCGACTTCTGGCTTGGTAATATTCGCTAAGAATGCCGCAGCAGCAGCCACATTTGGCCAGCTATTTAGCCAGCATGAAGTGGAAAAACACTACTTAGCCATCGCACTAGGCAAACCAAAAAAGAAACAAGGTTGGGTTAAAGGTGGTATGGAAAAAGGCCGTAATGGTAGCTGGCTTTTGACCCGTGATACGCAAAACCTAGCCTCAACCTACTTTACCTCTACAGCCATTGAAACTGAGAAAAAGATGGCTAAGCGCTTGTATTTAGTTCAGCCAAAGAGTGGTAAAACGCATCAAATACGGGTTGCCTTAAAAAGCTTAGGCTGCCCTATTTTGGGCGATCAGCGCTATAAAGGAGAAGAAGCTCAGCGCTGTTACCTACACGCCTTTTCACTCCAGTTTAACTGGCAAGATCAACTACAGAGCTTTCAATGTGAGCCTGAGCAAGGCGAGTGGCCAAAACTAGACAACATTGAATTGTTAGCACCGTTTTATTCTTAACGGTTTACTTCTGATATCTGCACTACTTAATAGCTCTTAGATAATTGCTCTTAAATAATAGCTCTCTACTTTTCTTTTGATTATCTTAAACCAAGGTTTATCAGCATTAATCCTTAACATCTAGATTTTCAAACACCTCAGCTGCATTGCGGTCTTTCTCACCCTTCCTATCTTTTTCGTAAAACGCACTGGGTAATACGTCAATACCAAAACGACGGCCTAACCTTATGATAAATGGAATCGTAATGGGAGCAAACGGAAGCGTGGCAAATACACCTATACCAAGCCCTTTAAGAACATCCAAAAATTGCTCATTGGCCGCTTTCATCTCAGCGGCTGTTGCTTCGCCATGGGTAAACTTTCTATAGACCGCTAACATTTCTCGGGTTTCTTGCTTTTCTTGCGCAAACGCCAATTTAATTGTGAGTAAATCTCTACGAATTCGACGCTTACTGCGTTTATGTCCGACACGCAGCAGCTTTCTTGGGGAACGTACTAGGTGATAAAAAAATGCTCTCATTGCCTGCCCCCCTAAGTGATAGTTACAAAATATTAATTAAAAACAAAAATGATAAAGTGTTATAAAGAGGCATTATACCTGACTCTCGAATAATAGTTATGACCTTAAAAAACACCACCTTTAGCGCCTTAGCTAATGCCCTCGTCGACAGTGCTCGTCCTAAAACTTTATTAGTTTCTGTCGCGGTCATTCTACTCGGACAAACGTTAGCGTGGCATGACCTTCAGCTTGAAACGGGCCCGTATAACTTTAACAGTTCAACAGCATTATTTTGCTTCCTAAGCTGTTGTTTTTTACAAGTATCCGTAAATCTAGCCAACGATTATTTTGACGGCAAAGCCGGGATTGATCAGCCGAACCGTTTGGGCCCCATTCGCCCTAGCCAGGCCGGAACTCTCAGCCAACAGCATTTATTAACGGCCATTGTTAGCAGCTGTCTAATTGCCGTCATTACCGGTTTATATTTGGTGTATTTAGGAGGCTGGTTATTCTTATTATTAGGTCTTTTATCACTGGCAGGGGTATACAGCTATAGTGGTGGCAGAATGCCTTTAGCATCCAATGCATTAGGAGAGCTTGCGGTATTTCTATTCTTTGGTTGGCTCGCGGTTATGGCGAGTTACTATCTACAAACGTTCGACCTTCAATGGTCATTATTCTTCCCTGCCAGTGAAATAGGATTATTAGTTGCAGCAATTATGCTGGTCAATAATACTCGAGATATTCAGACCGATAAGCGTGCGGGTAAAATGACGCTTGCCGTACGTTTAGGTCAAGAAAAGAGCTACTTTTTGTATTATTTATGCTTACTTCTGCCTTTTTTATCCATTCCTTTTAATCCTTACTTGCCTTGGCTGAATACCGTATTATTTCCACTTCATTTTTATTTATGTTTAGTTATTAAAAAACGTACTGGCTCGCAGCTTAATACGCAGCTCGCACACACATCGTTGGTCGTTTTATTATGGGCAATTGGATATTTAGCGTCGTTTATATTATCCCCAGTCTTTTGAATTACCCTGAACTAATTTTTTTAAGTGGCACAAGCATTCGATATAACAACCCTATTTCTTCCTTCTTCTTTAGCCGTATATAAGGCATCATCAGCTTCTTTTAGCCACGACTCTGCGCTACTAGCACCCACTTTCGGAGCATCTCCCATAATACCAATCGACATGGTTATAGAAAAAGTAATCTCTTTGCCTTCTACATTGGCTTTTAGTTGTATCTCACCGACTTCTGTTCGTATTTTTTCAGCGACCATAAATGCACCTTCAACATCAGTCGCAGGTAAGACTATGGCAAACTCTTCACCGCCATAGCGAGCAATAAGATCAGTCGTACGATGGACGATTTTTCGTAGAACACTAGCAACTTTACGTAAAGCTTCATCGCCTACTTGGTGCCCATACTTATCATTCACCTTTTTAAAGTAGTCGATATCCAGCATTAAAATTGCTAGCTGTTCACGCCCCCTCATCGCCCGGTTATATTCGAAATCAAAGGCTTCATCAAAGTAACGACGATTACGAACGCCTGTTAAAGCATCCGTGGTACTTAATTCTGCTAATTTCTTATTCACTAACTCTAATTCATTTGTTCGCTCTCTAACTTTGTCTTCTAAGGTTTCATTTGCTTTTCGCTGTATTTCTAGAGCTCGGGCTTGCGCTTCACGAGCTTCTCTTTCATGAACTAAAGCTTTTTCTTGTGCTTTACGAGCATTACGCTCTTGCGCCAATGCCTCTACCTGAGCATTACTCGCTGTTCGCTCAAGACCCAGTGCTTGAACCTGAGCTTCATACCGCTCTCGCTTTTCTTGGTTAAGGCGATCAGCCAAAGCAAATGAAAGTAAAATAACTTCAATGGCCGATCCAAGCTGCACTGCATTTTCAGTAAAATAATTTCTTGGAATAATGTTGAATTTATTCAAGGCTAAAATTGCGCCGCCTAACAGCATAGATGACCAAGCAATAGTAAAAAAACGGGCGGGACTGAACCCTTGTGACCAACGTAGAATGCCGGTAAACGTTACTAAAAATATAACCAAGCAGGCTAATCCAATTAACGCTTTAATGAGAAGGTAATAAGGAACGAAATTCACGAGAATAATAATAGAAACAGCAAGAAAAACCGCCAGACCAAAAAGATTATATAAAGTTCTATGTCCTTTATACAAGGCTAAGAAATTTCGGGCGAATAGGCTACCAAACATAACAACCCCCGATAACATCACTACAATCGAGCTGTCATTCCAATTGGTTGCCATCGGCCACACATACTGAAAATTTAGCCCTTGTAAACTGGCTAAAAATCCTGCCATCGAGGCAACATAAAACACATAAAACAAATAGCTTTTTTCTCTGACCGAGAAAAACACCACCAAGTTATATAAGATCATGATAAGCATAATCCCATAATACAGGCCCATGCCCATTATCTTAGCCTGGTCGGTTACAAAGAGTGACCGCTCTTTCCAAATAGCCATAGGCACTTGCATAGCACTCGATGTTTTAACACGCACCATCCACATTTGACTTTCATTTGCAGCTATTTCAAGAGGGACTAAAAAATTGCGGTGCTGCACCTCTCGCTCATAAAAAGGCATCTTGTCCCCTAGATGAATTTTCCTAATGAGCTTTAAATTTTTGTCATGAACGAAAATTTGAATATCATCAAGAACAGGGTATGAAATTTCAAATAAGTGGGATTTATTATCGGCAGAATTATTATTAATTTTAAAGCGGAACCAATAAGTATCACTGGTATAGCCAAATGATAATGTTTCTTTATTATGGCTTAGCCAGTGGTTTTCTAATAAAAGCTGTTCAGCATTTCGTTCACCTAATGGGTCGATTATGTATTCAACATGATCGTTCAAAGAGTAACTTATTGTGAGATCACCCACCTCGACGGGCTCTAGCGCAATAGTGAAGGGGATCCAAACGAGTAGCAATATAGCAATGATGTAATGCAATTTTCAGCTGCCTATACGATTATTCTAAAGGTAAGTATAGACAGCTTTTATATTTTTGAAGATTTTTGTCTTAACCACACCCGGCAATTATTCTTAATAAAAAAATCAACAATTTCAACAACCTAGCACTTTACCACTAGGCGGTTTAAGCAAAACAACAATTATTCACAAAAAAACACACATGCCTTTGCCGTAACGTGACCCAATCAATATTCTTGAGCCATACTATTAGGTACTTTATAAGTCTAATATTGAATCAGGAACTCCCAATGAACACTCTTCGCTTGTTAGCAATAATATGCTTTTTGTCAGCCATAACCGGCTGCCAACAAGAATACGATGGTGATGTCGGTGGGGCATCGGTTCAAAATAATTTGGATTTTGGCAATTATAATGCCGAAGGCGCACGTCTTTATGGACAGCAGTGTGCAGGTTGCCATGGGGTTGAAGGGAACGGTACCGAGATTGGTACGCCGCTGGTTGCGTGCGCAACGTGTTCTTCTATCTCTGTTCTTGCACAAGAAATTTCTTTAACCATGCCGATTGGCAGAAACGCTGAGGCCAGTGATTGTGTAGGACAATGCGCAAATGATGTCGCAGAATATATTATGTATGCTTTTAACGGTTTATCCCTGTATCAAGCGACTACCAGCTTAGACGGCGTTTCGGCCCTACCGCTCACCTCAACGTTACGAAATGCCACCGTTCAACTAGCAGGACGCTTGCCTACTGATGCTGAAACGAATCAGGTCATTAATGAAGGCGAAGCTGGATTTAATTCGGTTATGGCACGCGTGATGAACGAAGATGAATTTTATGTTCGCCTAACCGAAATTTTTAATGATGTCTTTTTAACGGATAAATATTTAAGAGTTAACCAATTTAATGGTGCACTTAATTTATTGGATAGCGATGACTTCCCCAATAAGAACTGGTACGACAGCGCTTACCCTAACGTAGAAGGCGAAGAGCCTGAACAACAAGCACAAGATGATATTAACGACGATAACCGAGGCTGCGCTAATATTTTTGCTAATGATGCTGTTGCCCGTGAAGGCTTAGAATTAATTAACTATATTGTTCGTAATAATCGCCCTATCACCGAGCTTGTTACGGCTGACTACACAATGGTCAACTGGTACAGTCAAAAAGTTTACGACGCCGAACTCGTTAACCCTGAAGCCACCTTCGCAGAATTAAGTGATGCTGAGGCTCCGTGCGAAGCTTATTATTCTGGCTACTCTGATGCGACGCTGCGCCATGATCCTTATGATTTTAAACCGGCAAAAATTAATCGCCAGCTTGAACATACAACCGCAATTCCTCACGCGGGTATTCTTACCTCGGCGATGTTCTTAAACCGTTTCCCAACCACCAATACAAACCGCAATCGTCATCGCTCTTATATCGTTTATGATAAATTCTTAGATACTGACATATTAGAAATTGAAGGTTCTCGTCCAGAAGATGCGATTGATACCTCTAGTGCGAACCCTACCCTTGATAACCCTGCTTGCTATACCTGTCACACAGTTATGGATCCTGTCGCTTCCGCTTTTCAGCACTGGAATGATCGTGGTCGAAGAATTCCAAGTACTTTAAATGCTAGCTCTTGGAGTTCAAACGGAATATCAACCGCTGGCCTAGCAGGAAAGATATTGCCGATTGAACGAGGAAATAGCCAGTTTGAAACCATGCTGCAGTGGCTTGGTAATGAAATTTCACAAGACCCACGCTTTATGCGCGCCATCACTCGTCATTTATACAATGGCATTATTGGACAAGATTTATTAAACGCCCCTGGCGACAATGCTGATGCAGATACCGTCACTGCGTACAACGCTCAAAGAGGGATTTTGTCGAATATTGGTAAGGCAATGGCGGCGGATAACTGGAACGTGAAAACGGCGATTACTGGTTTATTATTAAGCCCTTATTACCGCGCAAATACCGTTGATACTAAAAAAGTAGCCGCCGCTGATCATATTGGTTCCTCACGCCTTTTAAGCCCAGAAATGCTACAACGAAAACTCAAAGCGACGTTAGGGTTTGATTGGTATGAACTGCGTGAAAATGATCAAGATAATCGCATCATGTTTGGTGGTATTGATTCTGACTCCGTTATTGACCGCATACATGAACCGAGTGGTTTAATGGTGGCTATGCAAGAGCGCATGGCCGTTGAAATGGCCTGTAGAGCAACCGCTTTTGACTTCACTAAAACCAGAACCCCTGAGACTAATGAGCGTCGATTATTTAAATTTGTCAGTCCTGATGTACAACCATTCGATGCCGATGGTTTTGAAATCCCTTCAAACATCATTGCGATTAAAAAGAACATTCAGTACTTACATAGTGCCCTGCTAGGTGAGAATCTTGAACTCTCTAGCCCAGAGATCGACGCCACCTACCAGCTGTTTTTATCAACATGGCAGCTAGGTAATACCATGCTGGCCAATCCAGATGATTATGAGCCTGAACCCTCAACCTATCTTGAGTGGACCTGCAGAGCGCTTTGGGATAGAGAGAATAATGATCAAGGATTAGAAGATGAGGCACGCATATACCGTGACGAAAATTACGTCATTCGATCTTGGATGTCGGTAATGACTTACCTTCTTTCTGACTACCGTTACATTTACGAATAAGGAGACTGCTATGAAACGTCGTGACTTTATACAAATACTTGCAGCCACTGGTATGACAGCCAGTCTTCCATTAACGGTTTCTAAAGCCCATGCCGCAGCACCCGATCACTTTTTAGTGATCGTCAATGCCGGTGGCGGCTGGGACCCTACCTCTTTATGCGACCCTAAAGGTAACTTAGGGCAATATGCTTCAGAGCGTCCAGATGCTCGCCATGATGGCTCCATTAATTCTGTCGCTATTAATACCGAAACTAAACGTAACCCAGTATCCGGCATGACTTGGAGTGATACGCCAAGAATCAATAATAACGACACTACCACCAGCCGTGTCGATGGACAGTTTCAAAACTTCTTTACCACCTATCACGATAAACTCACTGTGATTAATGGTATCGATAACGGCACCAACAACCACAATACCGGTAACCGAGCGACTTGGAGTGGAAGTCTAGAAATGGGCTATCCAAGTTTAGCCGCACTGTTTGCTGCCAGTAAAAATCCAAGCTTGCCTATGGCTTATATCAGTAATGGCGGTTATGACTTTACCGCGTCGCTGGTTTCTCGCGCTAGAGCCAGCAGTGCAGGTTTTATCGACCGCTTAGCCGACCCGAACAGCGATCGCTATCATTACCGCAATGAAGATCAAAGCACTGATATTTATTCACAAATTAAACAGGCACAAGCTCAGCGTTTAGCCAGACAAAAATCGAATGAATCTTTGCCTTTGCGTAGACAGCAACTGAATCAATTATTCACCGTGCGCCAAGAAGATAATGACTTGGCAAAACTGAGTGAAGAAAAAGCGTTAATTGAAGCGGTTAAACCGACCAACGACCACATGAACAATCGTGAGCAAGGATTCAAGCGCCAAGCCTCTTTAGTCGCTGCAGCCTTTAAGTCGGGCGTTGCTGCCAGTGCGAATATCAGCACCGGTGGTTTTGATACTCATGGCAATCACGATAATAGCCAATATCAGAGCTTGGGAGATTTATTAGAAGGTATTGCTTATCTACAAGAAGCCCTTGAAGTCGCGGGTATTGCCGACAAAACTACCGTGGTTATTGGTTCTGATTTTGGCCGTACGCCTTACTACAATTCGGGTAATGGTAAAGACCATTGGCCAGTAACCAGTGTCATGGTGATGCACCCAACTGGCAGTGGCAAAGGAGGTAAGGTCTTTGGCGCCTCAACCGATAAATTCCGTTCTCAAAAACTGAATCTTACTACCGGGCAGCCGGATGAAAATGGACAGTTATTAACACCCGCCCATGTAAACCTAGCATTAAGAAAAGAGCTAGGAATTCATAATAATACATTCGCGGTTCGATACCCTTTACATGTCGATGATTTTGAAGCGTTTTCATAAGGAAAGACTGAATGATTAATCAATTATTAAAGCCGCTAGTAATTGCTAGCGGTGTATTGTTTTCTCTACATTGCAGCCAGGTCTTGGCGGTTAATGTAGGTGATCAAGCACCTGCCTTTAAGCTACCTCGTTTAGAGACCCAAGGCGATATTCAGCTCAAATCTTATCGTGGTAAAGTTGTGTATGTCGATTTTTGGGCCTCTTGGTGTGGGCCTTGTCGCCTCTCTCTTCCTGTATTAAATACCTTACGCAAAAAATATCGCAAACAGGGGTTTGAAGTTATTGCGATTAATCTAGATGAAGAAAAAGAGGACGCGATGGACTTCTTAAAAGAATTTCCGGTGGCCTATCCGACTGCCAGAGATGTTAAAGGTACAACCCCTGAAAAGTATGGATTACGAGGCATGCCAACCGCTTACCTAATTGATCGCCAAGGTAATATTAACTTGATTCATGAAGGGTTCAAAAAGTCTGATAGCCAAGCACTCAGCACCCACATCGCTACTTTATTAAAGCAATAATAATTTATGAATAACATCATTCTGCTTTCTATTATTACCAGTTGTCTTGTTATTTCTGGTTGCAGCACCGTCAAGCCTTGGCAGCGAGGGTATCTGTCAAAAGATGTCATGTCCTCTGCGAGCGACCCACTCGGCAGCTCTCTCGATAATCATATTTATTTTAGTAAAGAAGGTTCTTCTGGTGGCGGTCAAGCTGCCGGTGGTGGCTGTGGTTGTAACTAAACAGGATTGAATTCATAGATGAAAAAACTAACAGCCTTTAGCGCACTTTCTGCAGCGGCGATCGCCATTCCGTGCCAAGGTGATGTAGCACCCACCGATAAAACGCTGAGTTATCGCTATACCCATTATCAAGAAGCGGATTCACCCAGAGAACGTACTTTTACTGCAGAAACCGGACGCTATCAAATTGATGTTTCGCAATTTGGCTATCGTACTCCTGTCGGTGATTCTTGGTACGTTACTAGTGAATTACAGTATGAAACCATGAGTGGCGCTTCACCGACTCAAACCTATAAAAACGCTGATGGTAAAAGCACCCTCGTCATGAGTGGGGCGAGTATTGAAGAAAATAGAATTGATATCAAAGTCGCTCCCAAGAAATATTTTTCAGAAGGAACCGCTGGTGGTCTGTTAGCCGTATCAAAAGAAAATGACTATCAGTCAATTGCTTTTGGCCTTGATGGCACACTGAATATTCTCGATAAGCAGACGACTTTAGTCGGTTCGTTTTCTGTTAGCAATGATGAACTATCACCTACCGATGCGGATTTATCCGTTGCTCGTTCTGAGGCTGATGGTCGTAAAAAACGCAGTTTTTCTCTTTATGAAGGCATTAGCCAAGTCATTGATAAATACCGCACATTACAAGCAGGTATTGGCTTTACTCAATTAACTGGCTACCTCTCTGATCCGTATAAGTTTGAAGACCGCCGACCTGAAAGCCGCGATCAAATAACGTTTTCGGTTCAGTATAAGCAATATGCAAACGTATTGGATGGCGCAGCATTACATTCTAATTATCGCTACTATTACGATGATTGGGGAATCGCTTCTCATACAATCGATTTAAAGTGGGCACAGTCACTGAACCTCGGAAAATTTCGTGTAATAGCATCGCCATTATTACGCTATTACAGCCAAGAAAAAGCAGACTTTTATTCGCTAGAGCAAACTCCTGTAGCAGGCGAATTGAACTCTAGTGATTACCGTTTATCCAGTTATGGTGCTTTCACGATGGGCTTTACTAGCGAACTCAAATTCCAACAATGGGCCCTACATTTTGATTGGCAGCAATATATTAGCAATGAATCTTTAGCGCTATTCGGTGGCAGTGATGATGAGACTCCGGGATTAGTTAACTTTTCAACGGTCACCGCTGGTATCGATTATAAATTCTAGTTAATCTTAAGCCATGGATTTTCACCAACATACCTTCACCGCGATGGCATCGCCTTGTAAATTTTTATTGCAAGGCGATAGTCATCACATCAAACAAGCCTGCCTAAAAGCGCAAGCGGAAGTGCAGCGCATTGAAGAAAAATTCAGCCGTTATCGACACGACAGCTTATTACAGACAATCAATAATAATGCGGGGATTAAAGCGACCAAAATTGATGAAGAAACCGCTGGTTTATTAAACTATGCTCAGCTTTGCCACCAACAAAGTGACGGTCTGTTTGATATTACTTCCGGTATTCTCCGACAAGTTTGGGATTTTAAATCCAATACATTACCGACTGAGCAAATACTGCAAACCCTCTTACCGTTAATCAACTGGTCGTCTGTGCAATGGGATCATCATTCTATTTTTTTACCACAGAAAAAAATGGAAATTGATTTTGGGGGTTTTGGCAAAGAATATGCGGCCGATCGGGCAGCAGAAGTCTTTCAATCGTTAGGCATTCAACATGGGTTGGTAGATTTAGGCGGTGACATTCGCATCATTGGTGATAAAACCGATAAGTCTGGCTGGGACATTGGCATACGCGATCCTCAGCGACCCGAATTAGCGATTTCTTATGTCACACTGCACCAAGGTGCAATGGCAACCAGTGGTCACTATGAACGCTTTATGATGGTCGGTGATCAGCGCTACTGTCATATTCTAAAAGCCAATACCGGTTGGCCTGTTAATCACTGGGCTTCGGTAACGGTTCTTGCACCTCAATGCCTTGTCGCCGGTAGTCTTGCGACATTAACGATGTTAGCTGAAAAAGACGGAGCAGACTGGCTACAAGAACAGGACGTTGCATTTTTAGCCATTGATAATCAAGGAGCAAAATTTTCAAATTTGTAAGCGCATTAACACCTTCTGGTTATTCTGCCCCTATGCTAAAGTCTGACGATCTATATTAATAATAATTGCTATTAGTTGTACAAATAATCGTCACTGTCACCTTGGGGTTTTAAATGCTTAAAGATTACGCCAACTATGATGCGTTGGGTTTAGCTCAACTTATTAAGAACAAAGATATCAGCGCAACAGAGCTATTAGAAACGGCTATCGTTCAGGCTGAACAAGAAAACCCTGCCATTAACGCCATTATTACCAAGCTCTATGACTTCGCTCATCAGCAAATAAAACAAGGCTTACCTGAAGGACCTTTTTCCGGCGTTCCTTTTTTATTAAAAGATTTACTCAGCTCATTAGAAGGAACGCCTTTAAGTAATGGCAGTGCCGCCTTTAAAGGCAATATATCCCCGAGTGATAGCGAAATGGTTAAGCGCTATAAATCATCGGGGTTGGTTATTTTTGGTAAAACCAATACTCCCGAATTTGGTTTAATGGGCATTACCGAACCTAAGGCATTTGGCCCTACCCGCAACCCTTGGAACTTAAATCATACTTCAGGTGGTTCAAGTGGTGGCTCTGGTGCTGCGATTGCCGCAGGCATTGTCCCAATGGCGTCTGGCGGCGATGGTGGGGGTTCTATTAGAATTCCAGCGGCGTGCTGTGGACTATTTGGTCTTAAGCCTTCTCGTGGTCGTACACCAACAGGCCCGTATCATTCTGAACTTTGGGATGGTGCCGCCACCGAGCATGTATTAACTCGTTCAGTACGCGATAGTGCCGCGATGCTCGATGTTGTCTCTGGCCCTGATGGCAGCTCTCCTTACCCCGTGCTAAAAGAAACCGGTTACCTCGCCTGTTTAGAGACGCCCGTTCGACCATTAAAAATTGCTTATACCGTGCAATCGTTTTTTGACCGCCCTGTCACAGAAGATGCGATTCGATCAGTGCAACATACCGTCAGCTTGCTAGAAGCACTTGGCCATACCGTTGAAGCGGTTCATCCTTATATTAATGCCAGCGATCTGACCGATAGCTACTTAACCATGTATTACGGTCACGTTGCTGCTGACCTAGAGTTTGCCGCTAAGTTATTAAACAGTAATTTCAGCAACCTTGATGTTGAAGATACCACCAAGCTCATGGGCTATATTGGTAAAAAGATTTCCGCCGAGCAATTTGTGACGGCTAAGCGCCGCTGGAATGACTTTAGTCAAAGCATGAACGCCCTACATCAAGAGTATGATTTATTATTAACCCCCACTCTTGGCAGTGAACCTGTTCCCATTGGTGAATTTGATTTAGGCATACTCGACAAGGTAGGCACTAAAATTGTCAATGCACTTGGCTTACAAAAATTATTACTAAAAACAGGCATGACTAAGAAAGTTGCATTAGAAAACTTAGAGAAATTGCCTTTCACTCAGCTAGCCAATCTAACCGGTCAGCCTGCGATGTCGGTGCCCCTCTATTGGACGGAATCAGGTTTACCGCTAGGTACACAATTTATTGCCCCTTTGGGTGACGAGAAAACATTATTGCAACTTGCGCATCAGTTGGAACAAGCACAACCTTGGTTCGATAAAACTCCTGCCAACACTCATGCCAACACTCCTAACAATACTTCAGCCAATAAGGGCTCCACTCAAGAAAAGGCATCTATATGAAAACCGTTTTAATTACTGGCTGCTCTTCGGGTATTGGCCGTGCATTGTGTGAAAAATATTTAGCCAACGATTTTTATGTGTATGCTAGCGCTCGAAATATCCACAGCTTAGGTGATCTTGCAGAACATACTAACCTGACGAAACTTACGCTAGATGTTAATAACAACAGCAGTATTCGTAACGCGATTGCACATATTCAACAAGATAATAAATCCCTTGATGTGCTAATAAACAATGCTGGATACGCCGCGATGGGGCCTCTAGCAGACATGCCTTTAGACGATTTGCGCGCCCAGTTTGAAACCAATGTTTTCGCACCCATGGAATTAACCAAAGCCTGCTTACCGCTACTGATGGCTAAGCAGAAACTGAATAAGAATGATTTTGCCCAAGTGGTGAATATTGGCTCTGTCTCGGGTATTACCACAACCCCTTTTTCTGGAGCTTATTGCGCCACTAAGGCAGCGCTGCATTCTTTATCGGATGCGCAAAGAATAGAGCTTGCGCCATTTGGCATTCATGTTATCACCGTTCAGCCTGGGGCTATTGAATCCAAATTCGGTGATAACTCACTCAATAATGTTCTAAAACGCATTACGCCTGATTCTTTATACGCGCCTTTAAAAGAGGCCATTCAAGCACGAGCAACCGCCTCGCAAGATAACCCAACCCCAGCGGCGGAGTTTGCTGATATATTAGTTGAGCAATTATTAAACAAACCTAAGCCAGTGATTCGAATTGGTAACGGCAGTTTTGGCTTGCCGCTATTGAAACGCTGGTTACCTGTGGCAATACTGGATAAGATACTGAGTAAGAAGTTCAACTTGCCCTCACTCGCTAAGCGCTAGTATGGGTGAACTTTTATAAGGTGTTCTTACTCTAAATATAATAATTAGATCTGCACTCAGCGACTGCTGAACTGTAAACCAAAAGGTTATTCACTCGTATGTTTAAGTCTTTCTTTCCGAACCCGAAATTATTTTTCTTATCGGTGCTGCTCTTTGCCGGCGGCGCATGTGCTATCTGGTATGGATTCAACGAACAAATGGCCAACTTGGTTGGTTTAGATATTTCAGATACTCAGCCAGTGATCGGCTTAGGTCACTTTGTAACGAACTCGTTCTTATTATTCTACGGCTTCTATTTTTTATGTACGGCAGTTTTCGCCTTGTTTTGGTTTAAGGTATCGCCGCATAAATGGCAGTGGTGGTCGATTGTAGGCTCATCGGCTATTTTATTTTCGACTTATTATTCTGTGCAAGTGTCTGTTGCAATTAATAACTGGCGTCGACCTTTCTTTGATTTAGTCCAGTCACTTTTAAAGCCGATCGATGGCTCTGAAGCGGCCAAGGTCGTTGGTGAAGAAGCCTTAAACTCGGCAACAACGCAGCTGTTTGACCTTATCATGTTGTTTGCTGAAATTGCCTTTCTAGCCATCATTATCTACGTAGCGACTAAATTTTTGGTGAGTCATTTTATCTTTCGCTGGCGCACCGCGATGAACGAATACTATACCTCTAACTGGAAACAGCTACGTGATGTAGAAGGTGCGTCTCAGCGTATTCAAGAAGATACCATGCGCTTCGCGACCATTATGGAAGACCTAGGGGTTTCTCTTATTGAAGCGGTGATGACCTTATTTGCTTTCTTACCGGTACTTTGGGCGCTATCTGCTTATATTTCAGAACTGCCTATTGTCGGTGAAATTGCACACCCACTTTTCTATGCAGCCCTGTTTTGGTCAATTTTTGGTACGGGCGTATTGGCCTTAGTCGGTATCAAGCTTCCTGGATTGCAGTTCAATAATCAAAAAGTAGAAGCCGCATTCCGTAAAGAACTGGTGTATGGCGAAGATAATAATGACCGTGCCGAGCCACTTAAATTGAATGAATTGTTCAACAATGTTCGTAAAAATTACTTCCGTCTGTACTTCCACTATATGTATTTTAACGTCGCAAGAAGTTTGTACTTACAGGCCGATAATATTTTTGTCTTTGTTTTATTAGTGCCAACCATTGCCGTAGGCGCCATTACTTTTGGTATTCTTCAGCAGATTTTGACCGCCTTCGGACAGGTGAGTAACTCTTTCCAATATTTGGTTAATTCATGGACCATTATTGTTGAATTGCTTTCAGTACGTAAGCGTTTGAAGCAGTTTGAATCTGTTCTAGATGAGACACCAGAAACCGTATTGCCGATCGAAAATAGCGTTATAGACGGACAGTAGATTCAGCCTGATTCCGTTCTTAGCCTTCAACATAGAAGCCTTTTCTGATGCATGTTAGAAAAGGCTTTTTTCGTTTCTATGCTCATTCTTTACGCTGTTATTATTTCATTAATGATAAACCTTACAATACTTGACCTTTTTCTGTGTAATCACTAGTATCCGTCACCCCATTACTTAACAAGGAACCGCTATGCGTCAATACTTCGCAATAGCCGCTTTTGGTCTTCTAACAGCATGTGCTCGTCTTGATCATGTGCAAATAGGCGAGATAGATCAAAGCCAAGGAACACTCATCCCTTTTAATGTTCAGGTCAGTCAATTTGGTTTTGAAGCGGCTGCCGCTGCAGAGCTGGGTCGAGCGGTCTCAAAAGGCCGAACGGCTGAGCAATTTCAACAATTACGCGACATTCTTGCGCTTATGAACATGGGGCCTAGAACCGGCAACCCAGTCTATGATGATGAATATGCAAACAAGGTTATGGATTATATTTATGCAGAATGTCCAACAGGAAAAATGACAGGCTTAACCTCCGTTCGTGAAGCGAAAGCTTTCGGCGCAGTGAGTGGTGAAATAGTACGCCTTAGCGGCTACTGCATTC
Organism: uncultured Oleispira sp.; assembly: GCA_913061415.1. Taxonomy (GTDB): domain Bacteria; phylum Pseudomonadota; class Gammaproteobacteria; order Pseudomonadales; family Oceanobacteraceae; genus Oleispira. The sequence continues at coordinate 50,473 of CAJXUD010000004.1, forward strand.
TTTAACCCTGAATTAAATTAAGGAAAATATTATGTTTAAAAAATTATTTGTTTCTATCGCTACTTGTTTATCGCTTAGTGCCTGTGTGAGCCTAAACTCTGTGTCTCTTACCCAAATTCCTGTTGAGCGTGACAATTCGATTACAGCAACATCTCATAGCTGGAATTTTCTTGGCATAGCCTTTTCAAATGACTTTGTTGATGAAGCCATTTTAGATCTAAAAAGCCAGTGTGCAGAAGGTAAGTTAGAAGGTATTTTGACCAAACATCAGACAACTGCTTATTTCTTAGTATTAAAGCGTGAAGTGATTGCGACTGGTTATTGCCAGCAAGGCTAAGGGTATATTCAATGAAAAAGATTCTACTACTGCTCAGCATGACTCTTGCAGGCTGCACTCACAGCATTCATATGTCTCATATGTCTGATGTTTCTGCGAATACACCAAAATCAATCAACCTTAATAAGCACATTGTTGAAGTCACCACGGAGCAAACGGTTGTTCTTGGCTTTGTCTTTGATATTGACTATGTCGATCAGGCTTATCAGCAATTACAAGAAAAATGCCCGACTGAAATTGTTGCCGTTAATACCCAATATTCGACGTCTCATAGGTTCTTACACTGGACCAATAAAATTCGCATGAAGGCCGTTTGTGCATCATAACGGCTAATTTTCGAATCAATAGCAACTATCTATAGCAACTATCAATAGTAACTAGGGAAAGCGAGGAAAATACGCTTCGCATTTCCCATTTCTGTTATCAGTGGCATAATACCCATCTGAATTTTAAGGTTTTTAATAATGACTACTGAAAATACCCTATTAGCCCGTTGTGGTAATAAATGTGAGCTATGTGCTGCCGATGCACCTGTGGCTAAATTTGAAGTTGCTCCTAGCGACGGCTCTGTCGAACAAAGTATCATGCTTTGCCCGACGTGCACCGATCAAATTAATAACCCAGATTCCCTTGATGGCAACCACTGGCGCTGCCTGAACGACAGTATGTGGAGCCAAGAGCTTCCTGTGCAAGTCATGGCTTGGCGTCAACTTAAGACGTTAAAAGCAAAAGGCGAAGACTGGGCTCAAGATCTAGTCGACATGATGTACTTTGAAGAAGACGTACAAAAGTGGGCTGAAGCGGGCATGGTAGATTTCAGTGCTGAAACAACACGCGATAGCAATGGCGCACCGTTAGTCGCTGGCGATAACGTGACCTTGATTAAAGATCTGGTGGTTAAAGGCGCTAACTTCACCGCTAAGCGCGGTACGATGGTGAAAGGTATTTCGTTAACCGATAACCCTTTGCATGTTGAAGGCCGTGTAAACGGTACTCGTATTGTTTTAGTCAGTGCTTACCTGAAAAAGCAATAAGTCTCGTAGTACAAGTCTCGTAGTACAATCGACCCTATCAAATGGTCGATTGTTTAAATATCTCTAATCACCTACTATTAAGCACTTCGTTTCTCAGCAATTTTCTCTCTTCAAGTACATTACATCATGACTATTACCCAAATCCAGAACGCCTCTTTGCGCTTACGCAATAATAAAGTGTTTGAACTCTTTGTTGTTAGTATCATTATTTTATCGGCGCTGTTAATTGGCGCTAAAACGTATCAGATACCCGATAGCATCATGCAGCTAGTAAAGTGGCTTGACCTTGCTATTACGGTTATATTTTTATTCGAAATCACCATTCGGTTTATTGCCGAAGAAAATAAAAAACGATTTTTTCATAGCGCTTGGAACGTATTCGATACGTTAATCGTCATCGTCAGCTTGATTCCGATCGACGATAGCGAAATGGCCTTAGTCGGCCGTTTAGTGCGTATATTCAGGGTATTGCGAATGGTTTCAATCATTCCTGAACTGCGTATGTTGTTAAACTCGCTACTACGCGCCCTACCGCAACTGGGTTACGTATTACTATTAATGTTTATTATTTTTTATATCTACGCCGCCGTCGGCGCAACTTTCTTTGCTAAAATTAACCCTCAACTGTGGGGTGATATTTCGATCTCACTGTTAACATTATTCCGCGTCATGACGTTTGAAGACTGGACCGATGTTATGTACGAAACGATGGACGTACACCCTCTGAGCTGGATTTATTATTTAACGTTTATCTTCCTGACTGCGTTTGCATTTTTGAACATGGTGATTGGGATTGTGGTGAATGTGTTAGAAGACGAACATGCAAAAGAAAGAGCGGCCCAAGATGAGGCGGACGGCAAGATAACCATGGATGAGCTAGCCGCGGAAATTCGCGAGCTGAAAGCGTTATTGGTTGAGAATAAAAAGGACTGATTTTTTGGGAGAGATTTAGGACAAGATATTCACCACCGAGGCACAGAGGAAAATGAGGATGAGCGGAGATAAAAGCTAGCTACCACCATAAAAAGCCACGCCATAACCTGTCTAATCCCTTCTCTGTGTGCTCTGTGCCTCGGTGGTGAACCGCTTTTAAGCTCAATTAAGAAGCAGCCTAATAAGGCAAGCTAATTCCAATGCCCGCTCGGTTTCCTCCCAGCTCTTTGTCCAAGCCGCGGGCTATGCTAAACCGTATTGGCATCATCAAATTATAAAATGCCAATACCTCGATGTTAATATCAATCCCGACCCCAGTTAAATATTCAGCCGTTCCGCCTGTTTGCCAAGCACTGCCATAATCGACATAAATATCCGCGCTTAAATCCCCCGCGCCGATTGGCCAAATTCCCCAGCCTTTGTCTATTCTTGCAAGCCATTGGCTGTAATTAATGCGATTTATATTCATATATTGCCCTCCTTGAATAGAAGGTGCATAGCCTCTTAGGGCAAAATCATCGCGGCCAAATAAGCTCAGTTCGGTTGCTCTATTTTCACCACCGATCGTTATGGGTTCGTTATGCTTATCAGACTGAGCAGCCAGTATTTGAAAAGAGAGTGAGCGTCTTCCGGGTAAATCAAAATTTTCCTGCCACTGTCCTTGTAGAATCCCTCCACTATAGTCACTGGCAGAAACCTCACTGAGAAGTTCATTCGTTTCATACACTAAATCGATATAGCGTCCGGCGGAAAATCCTGGGCTATTTAGATACCCTTCTCGATTATCAAATCTTAGTCCTAAACCGGCTAGCGTTTTCTCACAGGTTTTGTGACGCGTAAAATTAGTATCAATGCAGGGGGCGGATAACAGGTCTTTTCGATTAACGGTTCCTTCGCGCTCAACCAAAATGGCGGCATTCAATGATAATTGGTCTTCAAGCGCATTGGCAATGTGGTTTCTTGCGAATATCCAGCGATCTTGCTCAACAATGTATTCTGGTTTTTCATCATCGAATATACTGATGTATTCATGACTGCGCTGAAAACTTAGCTGATAGCGATTGTCATAACTGTATTGGAGTATCATATCGCTTAATTGATTTTGCCAATCAAGCCCTAATGATATCGCGTAATTATGCCTCGCTAATGTATCCGTCCCTCCCGTTGTTAACCCTAGCTGAGTCGCTTCTGGTGTAGCACTGTAATAGGGAAACCACCAACGAGGTCGCACGCTAGACCAAGGGCTATAATCTTCTGCCGTTGTTTTTTCTACCTCGGTAGTAAAAGGCTTTGGATAATCATAGTTTTCTGCTTTTTCTGCTAAAGTAAAACGATCAACGTGAGGTTTTTCGGTTAATGCAATTTTTCTAAATTCAAACCCATCGGCTGTATAAGCCTGAAATATAATCTCTGGTTCTAATGAACTATCTGGCTCTAATGAAATGTCTGCATTGCTGATTAATTTAGGGGCAAAGGCCCCCGTCAACATATTCGTTATTTGAACTACCTCATCCGTTTTTGGGTTCAATATAAAAATATTATAAATATCGTCATAATCGGCGCTGAATAATATTCTTCCGTCAGCAAGAATTTGTGGACTGTTTTCAACCGCTTTGGTCGCTGTTAAGGCTTGCCACTGCCCGATCGAATAATCTGACTCTTCATTTTCAGATTTTAGCTCAGACGTAAGCGATATAGATAATTCAATGCGCTCCAAATTCCAGCCTTGCTGAGCACGTTTTACTGCGGCAACGAGATAACGATTGTCGGGGGAAATATCAAAATCACCCAGAACCGTCGTTTCATCTTCGCCGCGCCATAAACTGTGTATATTGCCTTGTTTATCCAGAACAACCAGTTCACTTCTGCCGTTTATTTTACGACTAGCGATCATTTTATTATTGTTCAACCAGCGGACATTTCGCAGACGCGATTTTTCTGTTAGCGCTTGCCAGGTTTTGCCAAAAACGCCATCAACCAATAAAAAAACATCAGCCCAACTCCGACCATCGGATCCAGTAATGATTCGACTGGCAACCACTTCGCCATCGTTGTTAACATCGATTGCTAGGATATTTTTCACATCTACCATTGTCTCAAATGTGGTCTCAAATGTGACGTCGAAGGCGGCGTCGAACTTGTCCTTTTCATAGCGCGTTAGCTGGGCCGTATCTTCTCCATTTTGATGGATAAAATAAAAGTTTTTCCCTTGGCTAGCACTTACATCTTTGAACAGCCCAAGCTCGCCTTCTTCAATGGCTAATGCTTCACCTTGTACTGTTGCAGAACGTAGTGATTTAATCTCACCCGAAAATGTTATGTTCAGCCACTGATGATATTCCTGCCATAGTTCGTCAAAGTTTTTTCCGACAATCGACGACATTGCATTATTTTGCATAACTGAAGGAATAGCTTCGCCACTGTACTTTTGAAGATACTGGCTGATGTTTTTTTCGCTATAGGTTTGTGCAAGAAATTGGTAAAAATAACTGCCGTATAAATAATGCATACCTAACGGTAAATCTCGTAAAGGAACAGCAACATCCCCTAAACTTTTTAAGCGTTGTTCGGCGACTTCTGTTCGCATCTGCATTTGATAATAAGAGCCTTGTAACCGTCCATAGCCCAACTCATGATTTGTTTCTAAATACGTTGCTAGCCCTTCTAACATAAACGAGGGTGTGAGTGAATGCGGAAAAGCCACAACAATATTACCAAATAGTTTTCTTAAAGCTTCGGGTAAACCACGTGCCATTTGCATGTGCAGTATGTGCACGTACTCATGCCGAATGAGGGTATGTAACCAATCGTCGTTGACTTCTAATCCATCAATACTGTCGGGTGGGCTACTGAAAAGACGGATTTGTGCAAAAGGAAAAAAGGTTGCCCAGCCATTTGAAAAATCAAAATCATCCACTAATACCATTTGAGTTTTTTCGGCCGATTCCTGGCCAAAGAAAGGCACTAATTCAGTATGTGTGCGCTCAGCAATATTAAGTGCCTTATCCGCCATTGCCGTATTACTTTCGATATAGGTAATGGCAAAGTGCTCACTTTCTTTTACTTGCCAAGATTGCTCTGACTTCTCTGCATTGCTTTTATCCCATGCTACAAAATTGGCATAGCCAATCTGCGTATACAGTAGTTGAAAAAAACAAATGCTTAACATGACTAAAAAACGCATTGACTCTCCTGCTGATAAAATCGGCTTGTTGTGTCGTATTTACTAAACTCTAAATATAAGCTCTGAACATTAGTGTTAGATATAAGTACTGCGCTCTAAGTATTGATTAATCATAGGCCCAATGCGCTGTTATTTCATGGACTTATCTATAACCTTTGATAGGGCTAGCGCTGATTGCTATATAGGCTTAGCATAATAGAGTCCCCGTGCTAATGTTTCTATAACAGATTACTCAAAAACTGCCTTCCAGGAGATTTCTATGCAATGGTCCGATAATTACCGTCGCGCTGCTCGTTATAATGCTTGGATTAATCAATCATTACTCGAAGCCAGCTTATCCCTGCCTGAGCCTGAGCAAAACAAAGACTTGGGGGTTTTCTTTTACTCTGTTGTCGGCAGTTGGAATCACATTATGGTCGGGGATCTTTTTTGGCTAAATCGCCTTGCCAAGATATTTCCGATTCTTGACGATAAAATCGATCACTGGCCTAAACCGAAAGCATTGGATGAAATTTTATACGGTTCGTTAAACGATCTGGCAAAAGCCCGTCAGAAATTGGATGAACTGATTATCGAATGGTGTGATTTTTTACGTGAAAGCGATTGTGAAAGTAGACTTGAATATTTTACCCGTCAAGAAGAACTGCGAGTAAAGCCGTTACCCGAAGTGATGCAACATGTATTTAATCACCAAACCCACCATAGAGGGCAGATTACAGCCTTGCTGAGCCAATTAGGTGTAGATTATGGCACCACTGATTTTATTGCTATGCCGGGTGATGACTAATACTGATCAACTAATACTGATCAACTAATACTGATTAGCAACTCAAGCGATAAGTAGCTCAAGCAGTTAAAAGAAAAACCGGAAGGCTTCAACAAAAATCATCAGCACCATTAATGCCATCGCTAACAGTAAATTATTACCGTGCCTTGGCATTCCACCCTGAGCAATCGTCGCTTGCTGGCTTAACGGTTGATTGGTCGAGTCATATTCTTGCATCAGAACCGTACTTTCTTGTACATCGTCATCATTTACTAGGATACGCACAGCTCGCCCAGCAGGTAGCCCACCCACAGCCCCCATCAGATGTTCGCCCTCAATAAACGCACTTATTCTGTGTTGTTCTAATAGACCTTGAATCACATGAGCTTCTAGAACATCAGCCGCTTCATAGACACACTTCATATTGATCGCCCTGCATGCAACTTGATTCATTTCATTTTATTTAATTTCACGCAACGTCACGCAACTTCATTCTTTTAGTTTAGTAGATCTAGCCATAAGTTGTGGCGTGATTTGGTCTTCCATAAATGACAAGCCGCTAGATTGGAGCTTTTTGCCCCCTAAATTCAGCGAAAGATCTTTGTTATATAACAAAAGACCGTTTCTTCTCAAATTGATGGGTAAACCTTGTTATAATTTTCCGACCAAAATTAAGTGTTTAGATGCCGAATGAAACTGGAAATTTTATACCTAGATGAAAATCTAGTCGCAATTAACAAACCGTCAGGTTTATTGGTTCATCGCAGTGAGATTGATCGCCATGAAACGATGTTTGCATTACAGCTGCTGCGCAATCAACTAGGCCAACGGGTTTACCCTGTTCACCGCTTAGATAAGCCAACTTCAGGCGTTTTGTTATTTGCCTTAAATTCCGAGACGGCCAGCTTAATGGTTGAGCAATGGCGCCAGCGTGATGTTGAAAAACGCTACCTAGCGGTTACGCGCGGCTATATGCCTGAAGAACTCCACTTAGACTATGCAATGGTACCGCCGGTTGATAAGCACGCGAAACACGAGCGTATAAAGCCTGCTCAAGAAGCGATTACAGACTTCAAGTTATTGGCGACCGTAGAAATTGATGTTGAGATTGATAAATACCCTCAGTCGCGCTATTCCTTGGTAGAAGTCATGCCCAAAACTGGGCGTAAACATCAAATTCGTCGCCATTTAAAACACATTAGCCACCCTATCATTGGCGATGCTCGATACGGCAAAGGTCGTCATAGTCGCTACTTCCGTGATAATTTTGATGCCGGTCGGTTATTACTGCACGCATGGCAGTTGAGCTTTGAACACCCTTATAGTGGTGAAAGAGTTAATTTATACGCAGGATTAGATACGCCCATGAAAGGGCTACTGTCGCGCTTTGATTGGCTAAGCAGCTTGCCTAGTCCTTTGCTTCAGGCGACAGAACGAGTGTTGGTTGACGAGCAATGTAGAGAGCTACCAGAACCCCCACCAGAGGAAGAAGAATCTTAATCTCGGTAACGGGTACAATATAGGTCGTTACACTCATACTGATGGCCATTAAGGCAATGGTGTATATCTTAGCTTTCAGCGGAATACCCTTGCCTTCTAAATAATACACAAGGTATTTCCCCAGCTTAGGATGCCCTACCAGCCAGTTATAAAACTTAGGTGATGTGCGCATAAAACACGCTGCTGCTAATAATAAGAATGGCGTGGTTGGCATAACGGGCAAAAAGATACCAATCACCCCTAGCACCACACTCAGCCAGCCCACGATAAGTAATAACACTTTGACTGCTTTATTTTTAAACCGCATTAATGCCGACATTCAGGCCTCTAATAAACATATTCTTCATCGGTAGCCATAAGTTGACCCGTATACTCATCATACTATGCCCTGATATTTTGAATAGCTTAGTATGAATAATTCAAGGCTACCCATTCTGTATGACTAATGTATATGAGCGATTCTATATGAGTCATTCAATATGAGTCATTCTCTGTCTAAAAAGTCACATAAGATAACTTATTAACATTTTCTGTGGATAAGATACTGCATAAGTTTTTTATAACAACCTTCAACCCGCATGAATACTGGCATCGTTACAGATTGTTGTTTTTTCACTCAAATAAAAACTCTATAGTTTTCAATCCCTTATCGATAGCCTGCCAATTTTATGACTCATCTCTAAGTTTAATAAAATAATTAATACATGAACATTTGGCTTGTGAATAACAGGAAATTTACGACACTATTTATTTTGCCTTATTCCAGCGCAATTAAATAATCTATTTTGTCAGTAAGACTCGATTTTTAAACATTGTCTAACAAAGCCGCATGGTTACTAGGCTCGCTTTCTTACCCACAGTTTCTGTGGATAACTTAGTGGATAGACTCTTTAAAAGGTACGCTAAACCCCATGTTATCTACCCTCCTATCAGATTGTATGTTTTTTAATCAGTATATTTTTTCCTTTAAATTCAATGAGTTATAAGAGTCAATAGCCTCATCTCAAGATTTATCGAGAATTAAAATTTAATTCACTTCAGCTTTTTAAATTGTGAGTAAAAGAGTTTAAAAACTATTTTTTTACTTTCTGTCAATATTTTTTAGCGAATATTTCATAACTTTTTAATTCTTTCCTAAGCAATTAAAAAGAGTAAATTATCGAATTTTAAACATCTGAGTTAAATCAGGCTCAGTGGAATAAGTAAGTACTAACATCAGCTTATCCCCTAGCGTATCAGCCCTCTGTGGATAAGCTTCAGGTTTAACATCATTTTCTTCTTCAGGGCCCCAAAAATCATCCTATTTTGACACGCGTGGCTTATAGCTGCAGAAAATAAAATTGATAGTTATCAGATAGATAGAATTGGAATGCTGCAGAAGTTATTCTTTTGACAGGAAATTATTGTCGGGTGTATAAAAAAGGCCCTATGAAATACATTCATAGGGCCTTATTCAATCTTATGCTGTTATAGAAAACTGAGTATTTATTTAACACCAATCTCTTTTGCAAGATCATCAGCAGCCATATAACCACCGATAAAGCGGCCATCTTGCAATACTATTGCTGGTGTACCGGTAACACCCACTTCATGGCCTAGTGCAATGTGTTGAGCAATTGGCGCATCACAGCTTAAGTTATCTTTAATCGTACGATTCTTCTTAGCGGCTGTCATCGCTTCAGCGCGATTGTCGTCACACCAAACAGATTTAATTTTCTTAAAAGCACCGGTCAACTGGCCTGTACGACGATCGGTAACACCCGCACGAGGATACGCTAAGTAGCGCACGGTAATGCCAAGGTCATTTAAACGACCCACTTCATCATGCAATTTACGGCAATAGCCACAATCGATATCAGTGAATACGTTGATCACGGTTTTTTCTTCGCCTTTGGCTTTAAAGATAACCAAATCTTTATCATCCAAATCGGCCATCAAGCCTTCACGCTTCATATTATTGCGATTTTTAGTAATGTTATTAGGCTTCATCGGCAATAGTTCATACAACTCACCGCGATAAACCATGTGTGTAAGGTCTGGGGTCAAGTGAACCAATGAACCATCCGCTAAAACAGCTTCAATAATTTGCTGATTAGCCAAGCTAACCACTTCTCTAACTTTAACGGGTTGACCAAAAGACTTAGAAATCTGAGCCGCTACTCGAAGGCTTAGCTGCTTATTTTGCTCTGCAGCATCCATAGCAGGTTGCGCGGTTTCATCGGCAAAACTGGTACTTGCAACCGCTAAAACGGTTAACAGGGTCGCTAATATTCTCATTCTATCTCCGCGCTGTTCTTTACAGGTGTAATTGTGTTATTGCTTTGAGAACACCGTTCTCATTAAGTTCCTGTTAGTGTACAGAATTTCAGGCATAAAAAAACGGGCACTAGGCCCGTTCTTTTAGATTTGACTAAAATCACATCACTCTTAAATAAAGAGTTATGCTTTTTTACCCAACTTCTCTTTAATACGTGCAGATTTACCGCTACGCTCGCGTAGGTAGTAAAGTTTAGCCTGACGTACAGCACCACGACGTTTAACTTCGATAGAATCGATTAAACGGCTGTGAGTTTGGAAAGTACGCTCAACACCCACACCGTGAGAGATTTTACGTACTGTAAACGCAGAGTTAACACCGCGGTTACGCTTTCCAATTACAACACCTTCAAACGCCTGTAGACGCTCACGAGTGCCTTCAACAACTTTAACCTGAACGACTAAAGTGTCGCCTGGGCCAAATGCTGGTACTTCTTGCTTAAGCTGTTCTGCTTCAAGCTGCTGAATGATTACGTTTCTATTACTCATTGCATGCTCCCTAATAATCGTGAGAATCTTCTGACTCACGCTTAAAATCTTCTAATAACGAAACTTGTTCGTCGTTTAAGTCCAGCTTATCTAGTAGGTCTGGTCGTCGTTGCCAAGTGCGTCCTAAGGACTGTTTCAGGCGCCATTGTTTGATTAGCTTATGATTGCCGCTCAACAATACGCTGGGTACCTCTTGCCCTTCAAATTCTTCCGGGCGGGTATAATGTGGGCAGTCGAGTAAACCATCCGCAAAAGAGTCTTGTACGGCCGATAATTCGTGCCCTAAAACTCCCGCTACTTGTCTACTTACTGCATCTAATAACGTCATGGCAGGTAATTCACCACCACTGAGTACGAAATCGCCGATAGACCATTCTTCGTCAATTTCGGCCTCGATTAAACGCTCATCGATGCCTTCGTATCGTCCTGCAACTAAAATAAGTTTGTCATGCTGAGCTAATTCATTCACTCCAGCCTGATCCAGCTTGCGTCCTTGAGGTGACATGTAAATAACTCTTACATCATCCCCTTCAACAACACCGGCTGCTTCTTTAGCGGCATTGATCGCGTCCCGTAACGGTTGAATTTTCATCAACATGCCTGGGCCACCACCGTATGGACGATCATCCACTGTTTGGTGTTTATCGTGTGTGAAATCGCGAGGATTCCAAATACTTAAACTCAATAGACCCTGTCTCACTGATCGACCTATTACACCCAACTGGGTCATAGGCTGAATCATTTCAGGAAACAGTGTTACTACTCCAAACCACATGGACTCACCACACAAACAGGCTTAATTAAAAGTCTGCTTCCCAATCAACTTGCATTTCACCAGCATCCAAGTCGATCTCACCAATCACTGCATCAACGTAAGGAATCAAGCGTTCTTGCTGGTCAAGACTGCCTTCATATCCCTTTACACACATCACATCATGAGGCGCGCCAGAGTTGAATAAATGATCGATTTTACCTAACAACTCGCCGTTTTTATTAACGACGATCAAACCAACAAGCTGAGACCAATAAAATTCGTCTTGTGCAAGTTGTGGCAAGTCAGAAGTTCGAACTGCAATTTCTACTTGGCTTAACGCCAAGGCCAAATCACGGTCATTGATACCTTCAAACTTTGCAACTATGCCTTTACCTTGAGGTTTGCCTTCTTTCACTTTATAAGGCTGCCACTGACCTTTTACCTTCAGGAACCAGTTCTTATAATCCAGAATGCCTTTCATAGGATCGGTAAAAGAATAAATCTTTACCCAACCCTTAATACCAAATGCGGTCGTCACCTTTCCGACGATAGTTACGTCAGAATCGCTAATCAAAGTGGATTGCTGTGATGATGCCATGATATTCCTCGGTATAAGCAAGATTACGCTTGTGCTTTAGCGTTATCTTTTAATAACTTAGCAACACGGGCAGAAGGCTGTGCGCCTTTGCTGATCCAGTATGCAACGCGCTCGGCGTCAACACGAAGTGCTTCTTCAGAACCACGAGCTACTGGGTTGAAGAAACCTACGCGTTCGATAAATCGACCGTCACGTGGGTTACGTTCATCCGCAACAGAAAGATGATAAAAAGGACGCTTTTTTGAGCCGCTTCGGCTTAAACGGATAACTACCATAAAGTGTTTCGCTCCGATCGTTTATCTGTGGGTAGGTGTTAATATTGCCTACCGTGATTATAGAGCCCTAAAAATTTAGGGGTCGCGCATTCTACACCAATCCGCTAATAATTCCAATAGCTTGCAGCGCTTACTTACCCCATGTAATGTGGCTGATTAAATCGCCCAATAATAAGAAAATCGGATCAACCTATGTTTCAAACCCTCACACAAGTCGCTCTACCGATCGCCATCATTCTAATCATGACAGGCGTTGGCCTAAGCCTGACTCCCGCTGACTTTACTCGTGTATTAAAACAACCTAAAGCCTTCTTCGTCGGCGTTATCTGTCAGATGTTAATACTGCCTCTCATCGCGATTGCCGTCATCGCATTAACGGGCTTGACTGGCGAGTTAGCGATCGGTTTATTCATACTGTCACTCTGCCCTGGCGGCGCAACCTCTAATCTGTACAGCTACTTAGCCAAGGCCGATGTCGGTCTATCCGTATCACTGACCGCAGTTATTGGGTTTATTACGCCTTTCACGATTCCCGTATTAGCGTTATGGGCGATTAACTTTTATGGCAGCGAGGGTGATCAATTTGACCTACCGATTATTACTACTTGGATTAAACTCATGATCGTTACCGTGATTCCGGTATTAGTTGGCATGGCAGTACGAGGAAAGTGGGCTGACATGGCTAAGCGTTCAGAGCGCTTTGTCAGTATCTTTTCTATGGCCGTGCTGGCCTTTGTGATTGCGAGTATCTGCGTAAATTTAGGTGAGAAGCTTATTGATTTTGCATTGGCCGCAGGCCCTGCAGCCATTATTCTAAACTTAACAACAATGGCATTGGGTTATTTTGCAGGTAAGTTTTTGCTTCACCAAGAGAGTCAGTCACGAGCGATTACGATTGAAGTGGGTATGCAGAACGGAACATTGGCACTGTTAATTACGTCGGGGATACTCGAAAGCAGTTCAATGTCGATAGCCCCCAGCATCTACAGCTTGTTTATGTTTATCAGTGCCTCTCTCTTTACTTATGTAGTCTTGAAGCGTGACAAAGCACTGAGTGCTCAATCTTAACGATTAAGCCGAAAGCTGCTTAACTAACTCAGGTCGATAATCGTCGGTAGTAACTTCTAATCCCAACGATTCGATCTGAGCATCCAATACTCGAATTTTCTCGTTCAGTTCATCCATCGTCAACGTATTGTTATCCAGCTGATAAACCTGCTTAGATGCCTGTAGGTTAAAATAACTAATAATAATCGCTGTCTTGTCATTCTGCTCAAGCGCAGCATTGATTTTTTTTGAACTGCGATAAATTCGATTCATTTCTGCTTTTAAGCTACGAACATAATTTACCTCAGCCATAAAAGGGCTTTTTCCAAAGATCTTATAAACCAGCCCGATGACCGACAACCCGGCAAGAACTCCTGTAATGTTCCACCAAAAGTTATCTCCATCAATGTCACTTCCAAAGGCAGCAATCAAGGTATTGGAAACGGTTAATGACGTTACCAGTAAAATGATAACAGTACCGGCCAAAACAATATTCATACGCTTGCGATATGTAGCCTTGTCAATTTCTCGTAATTGCATAGTAATACCTAGTGATATGTTAATGAGTCTGTTCAATAAATCGCGATTATAACGAGTTAAGCCGTATTAAAGATAGGCAATTCAATATCCAACTTAGGCAGCCGCTATAGTTCTTGTGCTTACGCATTCATATTTTTAGGTCGATAGACGACGGCTAATAAAATACCCGACAGTATGAGCATCGCGCTGTAAAAATGCTGTTCTGTGACAGTCTCGCCCAAAATAATAATGGCTAAAGCGCCACTGAATAAAAGCAGCGAGTAATACACCATGCCAGCATTTACCGCACCAATCAGGGCGATCGCCTTTGTCCACAATATAAAAGCAAATAAAGAGGAAAATATACCAACGTATAAGATACTTAAAACAATGGCACTATCTATAGGTTTTGCAGGTAAAAGATAAAGCTCTAATAAATAAGCGGGTAATAAAAAAATCAAACCCAACATAAAACTCGCGAGTTGAAATGCAGGCACACTAATACCCGCAGGCTTTCGCTTTAATAACATAGAGTAAATTGCGAACATAAGGGCTGCCAGCAGCATCCATACATCGCCTTCACTAAACGTTAATGCCTTAAGTACAGATACCTCTCCCTTGCTGATTAATAATAAAACGCCAGAAATAACCAATACAATACCGACCAGTTTATTCCAAATTATTTTTTCTGCGAAAAAAATGCGAGAAAGAATCAAAACAAAAACAGGAAATGTTATCGCGATTAAAGAAAGATTAATGGCACTGCTGGTTTGACCTGCGTAATAGATCAAAGAATTAAATAGCGTTACTCCTAGCAAAGACACAAGACTTAGATACGCTATATTTTCTTTCAGCCAAGACTTATCGGACAATAAAGATTTAATGGCAAAAGGAAATAAAAATACAATCGCTACGACCCAGCGCCAAAACGATAAAGTTAAAGGCCCAATTGCATCACTCAAGCCTCTTGCCACCACAAAATTACCTGACCATAAGAGAGTGGTGGCGATTGCACAGGCGAATCCTAATAGCATAGGTCTTGATGTCATAAATAACTACTCTTGGGTGACGGTATTATAGAATTACTTACTGAATTGATTCGTCACGATTCAATACCCAGCAACGTGGATTATTACTAAAACCAATTTGCTGATAGTAACTATTAGCAGCAGGTGCCGCGATAAGAATCAGCTTACACTTTGGACCAAGCTGGCTTTGGGTTTTCACCTGCAGTTCTTTTCCAATACCCGCCCCCTGATACGCTTGATCAACCGCCAAGTCAGACAAATAACAGCAATAATGAAAATCGGTAATACAGCGAGAGATGCCAATTAAATCATCACCCGCCCAAGCACTCACTATTAAGTTACTATTATTCAACATACCCTCTAGGCATTCTTGATCGTCTATCGGGCGGCGCTCAGCCAGGGTTGAATTTTTCAATAACTGAGTAAATTGAGAGGCAGTGATAACCTGCTTTTTTTCAGACGAAGAAAGGGAGCTATAAACTTTATAGATTATTTTGCAGCGCTCATTTTTCATTTAATTGATCATCCTTGATTAGATTGTTCATAGTAAATCTTAGGCATAAAAAAACCAATACTGGGTATTGGTTTTTTTGACGGACGAAATAAGGAGAAGAAAATACGCAGTCAGGATATATTCAAGGATACATCCCTGTAGTGTCCGCCGGCCTGCACATCCATGTGCAGTCGAATAATCTAGCAGAAAGCTGCGCTTCCTAAACGCTAGATTATTCCCATTCGATAGTAGCAGGTGGCTTAGAGCTTACGTCGTAAGCAACACGCGAGATGTGCTCAATTTCGTTAATGATGCGGTTAGATACTTTCTCTAACAAATCATACGGAAGGTGTGCCCAGCGTGCTGTCATAAAGTCGATGGTTTCTACAGCTCGTAGAGAAACAACCCACTCGTAACGACGGCCATCGCCTACAACACCTACCGACTTAACCGGTAAGAAAACAACGAACGCTTGTGACGTTTTATGGTACCAATCGAAGTTATGCAATTCTTCTAAGAAAATCGCATCCGCTTCGCGCAAGATATCGCAATATTCTTTTTTAACTTCGCCCAAAATACGCACACCAAGACCCGGCCCTGGGAATGGGTGACGGTAAACCATGTCGTATGGCAAACCCAACTCAAGACCCATTTTACGTACTTCGTCTTTAAACAATTCACGAAGCGGTTCAACAAGCTCCATCTTCATGTCGTCTGGTAAGCCGCCCACATTGTGGTGTGATTTAATCACGTGTGCTTTACCGGTTTTAGACGCCGCTGATTCGATAACGTCTGGGTAAATAGTACCCTGCGCTAAGAAATCTACATCTTTAATTTTTGTCGCTTCTGCATCGAATACTTCGATAAAGGTATTACCAATCGCTTTACGCTTAAGCTCTGGATCAGAAATGCCTTTTAGCTTACCCAAGAATAAATCGGCCGCGTCAGCGCGAATAACTTTCACGCCCATATTGTCAGCGAACATATCCATAACCATGTCGCCTTCGTTTTTACGAAGTAGGCCGTTATCAACAAATACGCACGTTAACTGATCACCAATCGCTTTATGCAATAACGCCGCAACAACTGATGAGTCAACGCCACCCGAAAGACCTAGTAATACTTTACGATTGCCAACCTGTGCACGTACACGCTCAATTTGATCTTCAATAATTTTTGCTGGCGTCCATAAAGAATCACAATCACAAATTTCATGAATGAAGTGACCCAGTAGACGTTCACCTTGAAGTGTGTGTGTCACTTCTGGGTGAAACTGTACGCCGTAGTAGTTTTTCTCAGCGTGATACATACCGGCAATTGGGCATGAACCCGTTGACGCCATTAACTCAAAGCCTTCTGGCATTTGCGTTACTTTATCGCCGTGACTCATCCAAACATCAAGATGCTTATCGCCATTTTCAATATGATCAGCAATGTCTTTCAACAAAGCAGAAGAGCCTTCTGTTTTGATACGCGCATAACCGAACTCGCGTAGATCAGAACCTTCAACCTTGCCGCCTAACTGCTCAGCCATGGTTTGCATGCCGTAGCAAATGCCTAATACTGGAACGCCTAAATCAAACACAGCCTGCGGCGCGCGTGGAGAGTCGTCTTCAGTTACCGACTCAGGGCCACCGGCAAGGATGATACCGTTTGGTGCATAATCAATGATTTCCTGATCATCCATATCCCATGCACGAATTTCAGAGAACACACCTAACTCACGAACGCGACGCGCGATAAGCTGAGTATATTGAGAACCAAAGTCTAAAATTAAAATACGTTGAGCGTGAATGTCAGTCATAACCATCTCTTTCTAAAAATGCACGGAGGCATAAAATACAAAAACCCGCAGACGAATCAGCAGGCTATTAATTTCTTCATTCTAAATTTATCGAAGCATGATTGAGTATTTATTCCGCAAAACGGCGTAAATACGTCGCTTCGCTCTCCATGTAGCCTTAGGCTCGGCTCCCTGCCTCCCATATTTGCTACTCAAACACTCAATAATACTTCTTTTAAAATTCTACAATCATCGCCGTAACGAGCGCAGCTAAGACAAGGCAAAAATTTGCGAAAGACCGGAGCTTAGCGTGCTAAGTGAGGATCTTGAGCCAATTTTTAACGCTGTATTAGCAAGCGCAGTAGGCGATTACCCCATTCTATAGTTCGGGGCTTCTTTCGTTATTTGTACATCGTGCACATGCGACTCTTTCATGCCGGCGTTTGTAATACGAACAAACTCTGGCTTAGTGCGCATTTCTTCGATTGTTCCGCAACCGGTATAACCCATAGAAGCACGAACACCACCAACTAGTTGGTGAACAATATTAGTCAATGGACCCTTAACAGCGATACGACCCTCAATACCTTCAGGTACTAACTTGTCTACGCCGCTATTTTTATCTTGGAAGTAACGGTCTGAAGAGCCTTGAGTTTGACCCATAGCCCCTAAAGAACCCATTCCGCGGTAGCTTTTATAAGCACGACCTTGGAACAATTCAACTTCACCAGGTGCTTCATCAGTACCGGCAAACATAGAACCAACCATAATCACACTCGCGCCAGCAACGATTGCTTTAGCGATGTCACCCGAGAAACGAATACCACCATCGGCGATAACTGGAACACCGTATTTTTCCATCGCTGCAGCAACATTAGCAACAGCAGAGATCTGCGGAACACCCACACCAGCAACAATACGCGTCGTACAAATTGAACCTGGGCCGATACCCACTTTAACGCCATCAGCACCCGCTTCAGCGAGTGCGATTGCAGCAGCAGCAGTAGCAATGTTGCCACCAATAACTTGAAGATCTGGGAAGTGCGTTTTCGCCCAACGTACGCGGTCGATAACACCCGTGCCCGATGCATTGCTTGTATGGCCGTGAGCGGTATCAATAACGATCACATCAACACCCGCAGCCACAAGCGCAGCGATGCGTTCATCAGTACCAAACCCAGTACCAACTGCAGCGCCAACACGTAAGCTTCCACGTTCATCTTTCGATGCTAGAGGGTAAGCACGCGCTTTGTTTATATCTTTTACCGTCATCATGCCCGCTAGTTTACCAGCGTCATCAACAACCAATACTTTTTCGATGCGATGGGTATGCAATAAATCTTGCACAACGTCGCGGCTCTCACCTTCTTTAACCGTTACCAATTTTGATTTTGGCGTCATCACGGTTGCAACCGTTGCGTCGAGGTTTTTCTCAAAACGCACATCACGGCTTGTCACGATACCTACAAGCTCATCACCATCAACTACCGGCACACCCGAGATATTATGCTTATCAGTCAATTCTAACAATGCACGTATCGTGGTGGAACTGTCGGTAATAATAGGGTCTTTTACAACGCCACTTTCGTAGCGCTTAACTTTAGATACTTCAGCAGCCTGCTCTTCAACAGTCATATTCTTATGAATAATGCCGAGGCCACCTTCTTGTGCGATAGCAATCGCCAAGCGGGCTTCAGTCACTGTATCCATAGCGGCAGAAATTAGGGGGACGTTAAGCTCGATGCCTTTTGTAATGCGCGTTTTCAGCGACACTTGATTAGGCAGAACTTCAGAGTAACCTGGAACTAATAAGACATCATCGAATGTCAAAGCATCTTCAGCGATTCGCAACATATGAGGCAACCTGAGCGTATATAGGAAGGTATGTGGGTACAACTTTGACGCGGCATTTTACTGATGAATATGCGATTTGGCAAGTATTCATGAGTAAAGTGCCCAAATAAGGCAATCAGGAAACAAAGCGGACTAATTATGTAGGAAGTTGAGCAATAACTGTCTGTATTCTTCGAAGTTGAACGATTGAATATGTCCGCCTTTAGATTCGTGCCATTGCTTAGGCCCTTGCGCTTTTTGATACAATTCATTCCCTAATTCATAGGGTAGTACTGGGTCTGCCTTACTGTGGAACATGAGGATTGGGCTAGGGGCTATTTGAGCAATGTATTCTTGCGGGTCCCAGCGAGTAGGTAATAACCAAGTAAAAGGCCACGCTAGCCAAGTGATGAAGCTACGACCTGTGACTTCCTGGGCAATGTCACGGTATCCCGTAAATGTTGAATCTAATACCAAGCCAGAGAGTTTATATTCATCTTTAAATAACGCCATACTGGTCACTGCAATGGCAGAGCCTATGCTCTGACCCAGAATAAAAACCTTACGCTGAGGAAAGCGCGCTCTAATCCATGCCAATGTCGATTCCACATCTTGAAAGATTGCGGGAATATAAGGATCACCTTTCGAGTGCCCAAAGCCACGATAATCTAATAAAAAGACGCTCACCCCCTGCTCTGGCAGCCAATATACGCTGCCAATATGGGTACTGATATTTTCAGCATTGCCATGCAAAAATAACACAATCGGCGAATCATCTTGCTCGCCATTTTTAGAGGGCATTGCCGGTAAAAACCAAGAGTTAATTTCAATGCCATCAGCTGCGTACGTTGTCACTTCTTCGTAAACGAGACCAATATCAGTCGGGGTTCGTAAATATTGCTGCTGCGGATAAAACAGCAAGCTGGTCAAGTTAGAACAGCCCGTTAACAGCAATATTAAGAAAGAAGCCAAACTTAGTCGCGTTAGTCTTAGCATTAGAAATACCAATTAAGACCCAAGCTAAGACTATCGCCATCAATGCTATTGCCAGAAGCGGTAAGCCACTGCTTTTTGGCCTCTAAGCGTAACTGTAAATTTTTATCCAATTTACTGCCTAGTGCTACCACGGTATCTTGGTAATCAAAATCTTCGCCTAGTACCGAAGGCAACCAACTGCCATAAACATTCATTTGCCATTGGCTGCCCTGATATAGCCAACCCACCTGCGCACCTGCTGATAACTGGTAGCCATCATCAAACTGACCACTGGCCTTTAAACGCGCCTCAAGTAGACCATACACCTGGCCAAGGTCAGTGGTGGACTGCTCACCACCGAAGTCAACATCAAAGCTATACCCACCACCCACATCTAAGTGAGCAAATAAATCACTACCTTCCAGAATAAAACGATCAAAGCCCGTATTAACACGCCATGAAATCGGTTGCTGAAAGTGGTCACGTGAGCCTAGCGATAAAATATTAATGATACTGAAACGTTGCAGCTGCAATGCAAACGCTTCATCTTCTTTTGATCCAGAACGAGCATACTTATTTATGCCCCTTAACGTGAGCGCTCCCATTTCAATTTGGCCACCACGAATAAAACCATCCGGTAGATCCATTAATTCGTGATAGGCCATCCGCATCTGCAGATCAATAAATTCATCGTTATTTTGCTGACCCAGTGCCACAGTTGCCCTGTGGGTGAAATGCCCTTCATCATCTCTGATATCCGGCTCAACAATCGGGTCGAATACGTCTTGCACCGGAATTCTGCTACGAGCGGATAACAAGGCTAATGATTTTTTTCTATTCTCAGGGGAGTTCTGTTTCTTTTTGACCACCAAGTACCGTAAGTAACTAATCGATACTTCCAATATTTGTGCACGTTCAAATTCAGGTAGCTGATTAAATTCTGCGCTATTAATTAATGCGGGAGCTTCCGTTATTTGCTTAGCCCAATCCTTTTGATTTTCAGTTAATTGTTCTTGCTGTTGGTTTAGCATGACACCCGATGACGCTCGGTATTCCACCGCACCGACTTTATCAATTTCAATCAAGCTACGAATCGTATCGATGGGCATGGCTTTTAAGGAAAAGTTTTTGGCTACGTCAATGCGTTCACTGGAGGCATCCAGCAAGGCTAATAAGCGGTATGAACAATTTTCGTCAAAGAAAAAATAATCGAATTCAGTCTCTTTTGTTTCCCAAATGTGGTTAACGAACTGTTCAACTTCTTGCTCCGATAAATTAAGTTGGTACTCCCACACATCACGATGTTCTAAATGGCTGTATTCATTTACCTTGGCATAATAAGGCAAAATTGAAACCACTCCAGGATACCCACCCGCTAAACCTTTATAGCTGAATACTAATTCGTTATCCGTTGGATCTGCATTAGCGGCAAAGTTCACGCTATAAGAGAGTAATTTACTCTTAGTTTCATCTTCGCGATCTAAACGAATCAGGGTATGACCATACATTGAGGAAGGCGAATTCAAATAAGACGCGGGAAAGATTAAGGTTAACTTATGCGCACCAACCTCCGCCTTCCAATCGTCTAATTCACTACACGACTGATCTTGCCATTCAGGATAAAACTGTTTTAACCATTGATAACGCGCAGGGAAACGACACTGCAAAGATTCATTATCTGGCTGGCCATTAAGAGAAAATAATTCGACCTCCGCTTTTAACTCCGCGTTTAAATCTGTTTTTCCTTTTGGTGAGACAAAAAAACTGTCGGTATCGTTCTCACTCTCCATAAAACCAAGCACACTGTGAGAGCGATAATGCAATAGATGTTGCCATTGCTGCATCACAGAAATTTCTTCAATCGAGTTACTTTTTTGGTTGGAAAAACTCGAAGATGAAAAGATAACAGTAGAAATAATAAATAATATTGAAAAATGCTTTCTGCCAAGTTTTTCTGGTGATTTTTGGCGGTTGAAGATGTGCATAAATACCCTTAATAACAGACATAAAAAAAGGCGTGTATAACACGCCTCTTTTTTCTTAGCTGTTTAAACAACTAAAAGACTAAGCTAGAAATTAACCTAGGTATTTTTTTAATACAAGGTCAGACTGCATAGTATCTTTCATTGCTTGATAAGCAGTTTCAGAAGTAGCTTCTGTAGTGAACATAGTATCAAAGCTAGCCTGCAACTTAGTATTGAAAGTTGTTTGATCTGCAGCGTCAACGCCAATGATCTCAGCTAGAGCAGATAAAGTTTCGCCCTGGCCTTTAGCAACGTCCATAGCTAGTTGATCCATGTTGTTGTCCATGAAAGTTTGAACGCCCGCTAGAGGACCGTTTGCAGCTTCACAGCCCAAAGTACCAGAAGTCATACCAAAAGTTTGGTTACCTGAAGTACCGTTAGTTGTAGCTGCAAGAACGTGCTCGTGCCATTCGTTAGCATCCTTGAAAACTACAGCTGTTCCAAGACCACAACCTGCAGGAGAAGCAGCAAAAGACATTGTTGTAGAAGCGGCTAAGATTACACCAGCGATAATTTTTTTCATATTATTCATCCTTATTAATTTCATTAATGATCATCAGACCATAGGAGACAACTTAGCCCCTCATTTTTGAAAAGTCTAGTATTACGTAAAAAGTTATTACGTTTTTTAAACCTAGTTCAAATTATACGAATAACATTTGCACTTTACTCACACATAAATCGTACATCTGATTAAAAAACATTCTTAATGATTATTTTGCTAAACACTCGTTCTATGGCAAAGTGATCTCTATCACTTAGATAGTTGATGAAATTTTAGCCACATCCATATTTTTAAAGATAGGCAACTCGTGCTTCAAACTGGCAATGATGTATTTACCGTTTCGCAACTGAACCAGCGTGCTAAACAGCTATTAGAGATCACCTTTAATTCAGTAAAAGTTGAAGGTGAAATTTCCAATTTATCACGCCCATCATCCGGACACTGGTACTTTACCCTAAAGGATAAAGGCGCCCAAGTTCGCTGTGCGATGTTTCGCTCGCGTACTGCACAACTTAAGTTTCAGCCAAAGGAAGGCGATAAAATTGTTGTGCGAGGTAAAGTCAGCCTTTATGAAAATCGCGGTGACTACCAACTGATCGTTGATGCTATGAAGCCAGCTGGTGAAGGCCAGCTGCAACAAGCCTTTATTCAATTGAAGCAAAAGCTAGGCGCAGAAGGTCTATTCAACCCCGAACACAAGCAAGCATTACCAGCACACATTCAACGTATTGCTGTTATCACTTCACCGACAGGGGCTGCGGTTCACGATATTCTGACGGTATTAAAACGTCGTTTTCCCGCAATAGAAGTTGATATTTATCCCGTGCAGGTGCAAGGAAAGGATGCCGCTCAACAGATCGTTTGGTCTATAAATCAAGCCAATACCGATGCCAGAGCGGATGTCATTATCGCAGGTCGCGGTGGCGGTTCTATCGAAGATTTATGGTGCTTCAACGATGAAAATTTAGCACGAACCATTTTTCATAGCCGCTTACCCATTGTCAGCGCCGTTGGCCATGAAGTCGATTTCACCATCGCAGACTTTGTCGCCGATGTTCGTGCTCCAACCCCCTCTGCCGCCGCTGAAATGCTGAGTCCAGATCAGCAAGAGTACTGGCAACGTTTAACCAATTTAACCAGTCAGCTAGAAAAGAACATGCAGCAAAAACTGCAAAATAAGCAATGGCAATTACAAAGTGCACAGCGTGGTTTACAGCACCCTGGGGATAAACTGGCTCAATATGCTCAGACATTAGACATGCTTGAACTTCGTATGCAGCAAAGTCAGAGCAACCACTTGGGTGCATTACAAAAGCGTCTTACTCGTAGCCAGCAAAAATTGCAGCAACTCAGCCCTTCCAATACCTTGCAAAAATTTGAGGCACAACTGAGCTATTTACAGCAGCGATTAAATAGCAGTATCAAACAAGCTATTACCAACAAAAAAGAACGCTTACAGCAACATGCATCCTTACTAAATGCTGTCAGCCCTTTGCAAACCTTAAGCCGTGGTTATGCGATTTTACAAACTGACTCTGGGGCTGTTATTCGTGATAGCCATGATGTTAAAAAAGGTGATTTAGTCACCGCACGCATTGGCCACGGCACACTCGAGTTAACGGTAGAAAAGGTAAAACATGAAAGAAAATCCAGTAAAAAATAACACTCTAATATCCGTATTACTTGCTCTAATAGTGTTCAGTATTAGCGCTAATGCACAACCTCAATCGGTCATTAACCTGCCTCAAGATAGCCGAGTACCAGGTGGCCTTGCCGTTATCCCTCTGAACGCGACGAGTATCGATAAAGACATCAGCTTTAAAGGAAAGCCAGTTTGGCAGCTTAAAGATCATGCCAATAATCATTGGGCCGTCATTGGTATTCCCTTAAGCCAAAAAGCGGGCAAGGTCGATTTTAAAATAGACGGTAAAGATCACTCATTCACAATTAAAGACAAGGCTTATAAAGAGCAATACCTTACGGTAAAGCGTAAGCATTCCAACCCACCTGCCGATCAAATTAAACGGATTCAAAAAGAAAGCCGCCTCTCTCAAAAAGCTTTCACGACCTTTTCTGACACGGGGAAGAACTCGACGTTTAAAGGCTTCTTGAAGCCGGCTCAAGGTCCGACATCGAGCCCATTTGGACTAAAGCGATTCTTTAATGAACAAGCTCGCCGACCACACAGTGGTCTTGATATTGCCGCGCCTCGAGGTGCTAATATCATTGCCCCTGCGGATGGTGAAATTATTTTGACCGGCAACTTTTTTTTCAACGGAAATAGTATTTTTATCGATCACGGGCAAGGCCTGATCACTATGTACTGCCATATGGATAAGCTCGACAGCCAGCAAGGCGATGTGGTGAAAGCTGGCGACATTATTGGCAAAGTAGGCTCTACCGGCCGCGCGACGGGGCCTCACTTGCATTGGACCGTTAGTTTAAACAATAACCGTGTCGAGCCGTTGTTGTTTTTGGCAGAACCCACCAACTAGACAACATTAATTTAAACAAGCACCCATTCAAACAAGCAACTATTCAGACAAGCATTCATAGCAGAAGTGGAAGGAGTCGACTACGGATCAACCCTACGAACGTCTTATGATGGCAGATTTTTATAGACCTGCCATCATGCCTGTTTTAGTCATTCGCTCATGGCATTCTTTCAAAAGCATCTATATATCCGTTTTCTTATATTATTTTAACATTCCACAGCGCAAACCCACTCTTCTGACTATACTTCTAGAAATATAACTTTTACAGAACGTCTGATAATGAATCATATTACCGAGCGCCAATAAATTTTATGATCAAACGTATATCAATCGATAAATTACGCCCCAAAATGTATGTATCCGATCTCAACTGCGATTGGATTCCACACCATTCAATGCAAAAAGAAGGACGCATCCCTAATACAGCAATCATTGAGCAACTAAAGCGCAAGGGAATCAAAGAAGTTTATATTGATACTGAACGTGGCATCGATGAAGAAGATGCCTTCTCCCTAGAGGAAGTTGAACAACAAAATGAGGGGAAACTGCAAAAAGCAGGGACCTTAAGCATGGACTCGGCTGGAACGGTAAGTGTTGAAGAAGAACTTATCAGAGCCAACAAACTGCAAGATAAAGCCAAAAGCATCATGACCGGCGTGCTGAGTGATGTGAAATTCGGCAAACCTTTAGAAACAGAAGCCTTTGATGATCTTGCCGATGGCATGATTGATTCCGTTATTCGCAACCATAATGCACTGGCTTGTTTAGGGCGAATTCGCGCCAAAGATAACTACCTAATGGAACACTCTATTAATCTTGCGGTATTAATGGGGATTTTTGCCAAATCAATGAAAATTGATAGAGATACGATGCAGCAAGTCATGGTCGGCGCCTTACTGCATGACATTGGTAAAATAATGGTTCCTGACAACATATTGCATAAACCCGGAAAACTGGATGACGATGAATTTGCGCGTATGAAGCAGCACGTTGTCTTCAGCCGCGACCTGCTAAAAAACACTCCTGGCATTCAGCCACTAACGGTTGACGTAGCAGCACAACATCACGAACGAATTGATGGCAGTGGCTACCCCGAAGGCTTAACGGGCTGCCAAATTTGTCGTGAAGGGAAGATGGTCGCTATTACCGATGTGTATGATGCAATTACTGCTGATCGCTGTTACCACAAAGGCTTATCACCTACCGTCGCCTTAAAAAAATTACTCGAATGGAGTGGAACGCATTTAGAAGAAAGCCTAGTGCACACGTTTATTCGCAGCATGGGGATTTATCCTGTTGGATCTCTGGTCATGCTTGAAAGTGGCCGCTTAGCCGTAGTGATTGAGGCCAGTGAAAAAGATCAAACTCGCCCAATCGTAAAAGTTATTTACCATACTCGGTTAAAGCAATACATTCCGACTGAGGTGATTGACCTGAGCAAGCCCGTTAGCCAGGACGGTATCAAGTGCTCTGTTGATGCCGACAAATGGCGCATTAAAACATCTGATTTTCTCAGCTAACAGCCTCTTGAGCGCGATTAATTTTGGCTAAACAACCTGTTTAAAATACAATAAGCATTAACATAAGAGCTAACATAAGCATCAACACAAGAGCCGATAATAGTATAAATTTAATAAATACGACGAGTCTTACACATTAGATTTTTTTGTCTCAAGTAATTGTAACCACGCAGATACTTGAGTCGATTCTTGCGGCGATTCAATATTGCTATTTTTATCCAAGTCTAATAATAATTTATCAAAAGAACGCACCCTTTTTCCCTTAATAAACGCGACCCGTGCGAGTGCTTTAGCATGCAGTTTTTTATCGACAAAAAACTGATGTTCGATATAACAATACTTTCGATCCCAGTTTAAAACCTGAGTCGTGATATCCACTTTCGTGAAAGGCTTAATTTCTTTTATAAACGAAATACTTTGAGAACTTAAAACAGACTTCCAACCACCACCAACAAATTTAGACAAAGAATCTATCTGAATCAGATACTGAGTTCTCGCTAAATCTAACAAAGCGGGATAGCGAGAATTGGTTAAATGCAAATTAAAATCACAGTCCGTTGGCCATACCGTCACACGGGTATGGCTAGGCTCTAATGGTTTTATTTTTGGTAAGCGATTTCGCGTCAACAGCAATAAAAAAAACCTAAAAATCAAGTTCATTATTTTTTCTCTTGCGCTTTTTTAGCACTAGGTTCAGAGGGTGTTATTTGACGAATCAAGCCTTCTTGTGCAACAGAAGCCACTAACTCACCCTGTTGATTATAAATCTGACCACGGCAATAACCTCGTCCAGAGGAAGCGCTTGGGCTGTCTAATGAATACAATAACCATTCGTCCATTTTCACTGGGCGATGAAACCAAATGGCATGATCCAAGCTGGCAACCTGCATATCTTTTTGTGCAAACGAAACCCCATGAGGCATCATCGAGGTACCGATTAAATTAAAATCTGTGGCATAGGTTAAAACACTCAGGTGAACCATAGGATCATCTTCTAATTGATCATCCGCTTTCATCCAAACATATTTAATAGGATCTTGTTTTTTAGGTGCAAAAATATTTATGGGATCAATGGCACGAATTTCAATCGGCTTATCTGCCGTATAGATATCGCGCACTTTCTCAGGAAAATGATCTTTAAACATACGACTTAATTCAAGCTGAGATAAAACACCTTCAGGGCCTTTCACATCCGGCATAGTATCTTGATGCTCAAAACCTTCTTCTGGATGCTGAAATGAACACATCATCGTCAAGATGGCTTTGCCGTTTTGACTGGCAGTAATCTGCCTCATCGCAAAGCTGCGACCATCGCGTACACAATCCACTTCAAATTCAATACTATCAACCACATTACCAGGGCGCAGAAAATACGCATGCAAAGAATGCGGAGCCCACTCTCCTTCGGGCAGTGTTTGGCACGCCGCCGATAAACTCTGGCCCAATACTTGGCCACCAAACAGATTACGGAAACCTAAGTCTTGGCACTGGCCACGAAAACGATTTACACCAATCGACTCTAAGCGTAATAAATCAACCAGTTCTTGTACGTGCGACATGCGGTATTCCTTTTAAACAGATTTAAATCAGACGACTACTTACACCAAGTGTTAATGGGTCTATGGTGCTTCATATTAATAATTAACAGTTTAGTCAAACTTTACCATGCTGCATTGGCCCAAGTGACGTGTATGACCTACCTGCCCTCTAATTCTTCGACAACGGCTATGACTCAGCAAGGCGATCTCGTATAATGCCACTCAATATGGCTTTTTGCCGACATTTTGAAAAGACTCTTTAGACATGACCATGACCAATCCAGATCAATACCAAACTCTGTTAGATGAAAAACAAGCGAAAATCGAACACGACTTTGCGAACTTTACTACTAGCAGCACTGGAGAAGCACAGTCACTGCCTAAACTGGAAGTCTTCGCAAGTGAACCGGAACACTTTCGTTTGCGCGCTGAATTTCGCATTTGGCATCAAGATGGCCGTTGTTTTTACGCCATGTTTGATCCCGCCGATAAGCGAACGCCCATTGAGATTACTGACTTTCCAATTGCCAGTAAGCTGATCAATCATTTGATGATAGAAATGCGTGATGCCATTCATCTACCCGAAAATGATATTTTAATGCAGCGCATGTTCCAAATGGAATTTTTAACCACATTAAGTGGCGATGCATTAATCACTATGATTTATCACAAGCCGTTAGATGATGAATGGCGCGCTGCGGCTGAAAAGCTGCAAGCACAGATTGGTTTCCCGATTATCGGTCGCTCTCGGAAGCAGAAGGTTGTTTTAGAGCGTGACTACGTTATTGAAACCTTAAACATCGATGGCAAAGAATATCACTACAAGCAAATCGAAGGAGGCTTCACTCAACCAAACGGCGGCATGAACCAAAAGATGCTGTCTTGGGCGAAAGAACTATCCAGACCATTAAGTGGTGATTTAGTTGAGCTGTATTGCGGCAACGGCAACTTTTCTATCGCACTAGCCGAGCATTACAATAAAGTGATGGCGACTGAGATTTCTAAAACGTCGGTTTATGCTGCACAAGATAACATCGAAAAAAATGGCATCGATAATTTAATTATCGCGCGTCTTTCAAGTGAAGAATTCGTGCAAGCCTTACAAGGCGTTAGAGCGTTCCGTCGTTTAGAAGGCATTGATTTGAATGCTTATGAATTCACCACCACTTTAGTGGACCCACCACGCTCTGGTTTGGATGAAGAATCCGTGAAGCAAACCCAAGGCTACGACAATATTATTTATATTTCGTGCAATCCTGAAACCTTGCACAACAACTTGCAAGAATTCACCAAGACCCATGACATCAAACGCTTCGCGCTGTTTGATCAGTTCCCTTATACCCACCATATTGAGTGTGGCGTATTTTTACAGCGTAAGGCATAGAGTAAAAGCTTACTGTTTAAACGCAGTGATGAAAATGCCGTGGCGCTAGATCCTTCTAATGATCTGCTTGCGCTCGGTATGCTCTTGAAATCAACGGCCCCTTTCTTTCGCTCTAATTTTTTTACCGCTTTTTCTTAGCTTTTTTCTTACGTAAGAAATCCTTCACCGGCGTCGGTTTCGTGCTTGGATTAAAGGCACGATCAAACTGATCACGAATGCCTGCAACCTTTTCTTCCCGCTTTTCATGCTTGCGACGCTCAGCGGCCTGCGCAAAATCTAAAACATCTGACGAATCTGACATACAATACCCCTTAGAGATCACAACCTCATCAACTTGAACCACACCGACTCGATAATTAAGGCCGCCATAGCAATGAACAGTTTACCGATTGATTCTATCTTACCAGAATTAAATCAGGCCTTAAGCCAAAACAAAAACGTCATATTATCCGCCCAACCTGGGGCCGGTAAGACAACCCGCGTGCCTTTAGCCTTATTAGACGCAGATTGGCTAATAAACGATGATGGCAGCTACAAAAAAATCATCATGCTAGAACCCAGACGCCTTGCCGCCAGAAATGCCGCGTTATTCATGGCCAAGAGCCTAGGCGAAAACGTCGGCCAAACCGTTGGCTATCGTATGCGCCAAGATACCAAAGTAAGCGAACATACCCGTATCGAAGTCATTACCGAAGGTATTTTAACCCGCTACCTGCTACAAGACCCTGAACTGAGCAATATCGGCCTCATCATATTCGATGAACACCACGAACGCTCCGTCAATACCGACCTTGGCCTAGCACTCAGCCTACAATGCCAACAACTGTTTCGCGAAGATCTAAAACTACTGGTCATGTCGGCGACCTTAGACAAACAAGCCCTTGAGCACATGCTAGAAGCCGACACATTATTCTGCCCCGGCCGCGCCTACCCTATTGACTACCACTACTGCGGCTTCGATACTAAAGCACGCCTTAGCAACCAAATGACCGATGCTATCATCACCGCATTACAACAAGAAGACGGCAGTATTCTCGCCTTTCTTCCCGGTGTTCGAGACATCCAGTTTGTTCAGCAACAACTACAAGAAAAGTTAAAGAACGCCCAACATTCGAGCATCGCCGCCTCCACCAGCATTCACCCCCTGTACGGCCAACTCAGCGACAAAGAACAGCAAGCAGCCATTCAAGCAACCGAAAAAGGCCAACGCAAAATCGTACTCGCGACCAACATCGCAGAAAGCTCGCTGACCATTGAAGGTATACGCATCGTAGTCGATTCTGGATTAGAAAAGCAGCTGAATTACAATGCACGCAGTGGCATGAATGCCTTGATTACCAAAAAGATAAGCCAAGCCTCGTCCATACAAAGAGCGGGCCGAGCAGGACGAATAGAGCCCGGCATTTGCTATCGATTATGGAACGAACAAGGGCAGAGCAGCCTTGAAGCACACAGCCCTGCAGAGATCAGCCGCATTGAACTTAGCGACCTAGTACTCAACGTTGCTCAATGGGGCGCGAGCATTGAAGAACTTGATTGGCTCACACCTCCGCCCCCGCGCTTTGTCGAACAAGCGCAAACCTTATTAACCAACCTAGAACTTCTGGATGAAAAAGGACAAATAAGCCCACACGGAGAACATGCTAGCCAACTGGGAATGTCACCGCGATTTGCCCACATGCTATTGAATGCGAACGACAAGCAAACCTTAAAAGACGCCTGTTTATTAGCAGCGCTATTAACCGATACGCCAAAAGCACTGCGCAATAACGATGATTTAGCCAGCCTTTTACAACAGGCTAAAGCCCAACCTAAAATGTTCTCGTCACTGCACCGCCAAGCACACGCTTGGGAGAAAAAAGTGTACTCAAGTTCAGAGACGCTTAAAGCCAATGATTCGGGTCTAGCACAACCTCAAGCAAACATTTCACAACTGCTGGCACTCGCTTTCCCTGATCGAATTGCTCAGCGCAGAACAAACAGCCCAAAAGGTGCAGCGGCAAATAGTAGTAGCGCACAGCACTACTTACTCAGCTCAGGCCGAGGTGCTCAACTTCACTTTAGCTCCCCACTGACTCAAGAAGATTGGTTAATCGTCACCGATATCGAAGACAACCTGCAAGGCAGCAGCTTAATTCGCAAAGCCATGCCCATTAGCGAGCCTGAATTATTAGAGATATTCACATCACACATTCAAGTTCGCAGCCATATTGAATGGAATGACAAAGGACAGCTCGAAGCAGAAACCAGAGAATACTTAGGCGCACTGCTCATCAGCCAGAAAAAGTTAAGCGCGTTAAGCAACGAGCAATGGCAGGATGCATGGCGAAATTATTTTATTGATAACGGTATAAAATCATTACCTTGGAATGACGAACACCATCAGTTGCTTGCACGCCTGCAGCTGGCGTTTGAATTCCACCAGCAACAATCTGGTAGCTCACAACATCTCGATAGCTCGCACAGTTATGGCAGCCCATGGCTTAGCTTTGGTGAAGACGCATTGCTTGCCGATATCGAAAACTGGTTAATGCCATTGCTTAGCCAATGCCGTTCTCAGAAAGCGTTAAATAAAATCGATTTAAAACAAGCACTACTAAACCGCTTAGGCTGGGATAAGGTTGCTGACTTTGATGCGTTAGTTCCTGAGAAAATTGAAGTCCCGAGTGGCTCTCACTATAAAATCAATTACTCACAAAACCCGCCGGTACTCGCGGTTAAACTGCAAGAAATGTTTGGCTATCAAGGTAAACCCAGTATCTGCAATGGTCGAATCGACCTGATGCTGCACTTACTTTCCCCTGCCCGAAAGCCTTTGCAAATCACTCAAGATTTGCCGCATTTTTGGCGCAGTAGTTACTTTGAAGTGCGTAAAGAAATGCGTGGCCGTTACCCAAAGCACCCCTGGCCCGAAAATCCACTAGAAAGCGAAGCGACACGGTTCACAAAACATAAAAAACATTGATCTATCGTAGGAGATTCGATTCTTTCTTAGTACTAAAATTGTCTTTCGATTAGGGCTTATGCTACAAAAGATATTAGAAAGTCATATTATAAAAACTATTAAGAATAGAAGGTCGAAATGACAGGGGAGTATTGAAATGGATAAACTTCGAGCATTGGCGATATTAATGGCCGTCGCGGGTATTATTTACTTGTTTAATCCAGGTACACAAGTCGAAATCCTAACGGATACTGGCGCATCTTCAGCCACTGATCAGAACATCAATACCACACCTCACATTAAATCGGCACCGATCAAAGCGACTGCTGAAAAAGAAGCCAGTCACCATAAGGCCTCTGAGACACAAGAGATTCCTAAGTTTATTGAAGACGCTCTTGAAGCAAAACGAATCCCAGCTGATCAGCTGGTTAAAAAGCACCATCCAGATGGCAGCATCAGTATCGACCTAAAGGGACAATATCAACACGCTCCTATCGCCATAAAAGGCAAAGACGGCAAGCCTCAAATCATAGAAAGAGTGATTACCCCGATTGCTAACAGCGAAGATGATTAGTGAGACTAAATCGTGATCAATTGATAAGTGAATTCACAGCTTAATTTAAGGCGCTTACATATTCACCACACAATATTCCTACCCCCCACTCAGTTTATTAGCTAGCCTGTTAAGTAAGTAGGCAAAATCAGCAACCGAGAATAAAACCATGCCATACCGCCTTATTCTAGCGGCTTTTTTACTGTCCCTATCGCCGATAAGCTTTGCCGGAGAGATCATTATCATTCCCGGCACTGGGCTTAGTGATGCGACCAGCACAGATCCTGTGGGTGGAAACTCGGGCACAACGCTAGGCCAGCAGCGCCTTAATGTTTTTCAGAAGGCTGCTGATACACTTGAGGCTTACCTGCAAATTGATTTTGAAGTAACGGTCGACGCCGCGTTTGTCACTGACCTCGACTGTAATAGTGACAATGCCATCTTAGGAACAGCAGGCCCAAACAATGTTCTGATTAATTTTGCCAATGCACCTGCCGTAGATACTTATTACCCCGTCGCTCTGGCTAACAACCTTGTTGGTAGCGATACCATTGCAGGCAAGGCCGACATTGGCGCTTCTTTTAATGCTCGCCTTGATAATAATGCAAACTGCCTAAGTGGCAGCGATTGGTATTATGGCTACGATGATCCCGAGGCATCAGGCGATCCTCAATACATTTACGACATCTCATTTTATAGCACCGTGATCCACGAGCTACTTCACGGCTTAGGAGTTTTATCCCTTGTAGACGGTAACTCCGGCGCACTCTTTGACAATACCCCTGATGGCTATACCAAACACTTATTTGATAGCACACTGAATTTAAGCTGGGAAGATATGACGAACGCTCAGCGTTTAGCTTCATCAAAAAATACCGACAACCTTGTTTGGAGTGGCAGTAACGTCAATACGGCTGCGGCGGAAATTGGTTTAAGCGATGGGATCAATAATGGCCAAGTTGAAATGCATGCGCCAAATCCTTATAAAGAAGGCAGCTCTGTCTCCCACTTTAGTATCGATGCCTCTCCGAACGAAATCATGGAGCCTGAATATACCGAATTTTTAATTGCACCGGGCTTAGCGCAACAAATACTACAGGATATTGGCTGGCCCATTATTAGCGGACCCAGTATTAGCGAGCCACCCGCAAATACCGCCCCGGTATTAACAGCTATAGGCAATCAGACAAGCGATGAAGATAATGAGTTGATCATTTCGCTGTCGGTGACAGACCCTGATAACCAGACAACTAGCTATTCTGCTTCTTCCAACAATCCATCCGTACTGGCTACGATATCAGGAGCCGTGCTCACACTATCGCCAGCAGAACATTACTTTGGTAATGCCACCATCACAGTAATCGCCAATGATGGTAGCGGAGCAGAAAATGCAACGGACTCTGAGGACTTCCTCTACACCATTCAACCTGTTAACGACTCACCGGTTTTCACTAACCCAGCCTCTGGTTCTACTCTATATAGCCAAACCTTCATACTTAATCTAACCGCTACAGACATAGAGCAAGATGCTCTAGCCTTTGCCGTTTCTGCGTTCGATGCAAATCAGGTTACGGCTACCATTAACAACTCCGCCCTAACGGTTCAAGCTGTCAATAATTTCACCGGTAATACCACCGTTAACATAAGCGTCACTGATGGTAATACAACGACGGTGCAAGCGATAAGCCTAACGATTTTGAGAGACTTTTCTTTAACCAGTGATGCCGGAAATATTAATCAAAATCAGGCATTAACTATCTTAAATACCGTCTTTGAATTTGCCTTAACCGGGGGGGACCAGAACCATACCGTAGAAGTTACCTTTGATGGAAGGAATGCGACTCAAGAGTTTCTTAGGCATGCACCCGATGGCGATTATTATTTAGACATGCCTGCAACTGGCGCTTTTGCTGGCCGCTATAGCATTACCGTGACAGATAGCTTGGGGAATAGCGCAGACTTTATCATTCAGCGAGCATTAAGAGTTTCGGCCAATATCACTGAGCTAATTGAGAGCTCTACAAGACAAGAGATCTTCATCGAAGGTGCTCCTACTGATAGCCTGTTAGACCTGCATATCAATCAAGGACAAGGGCTACTCGATCTGAAAGTGAACAATGTGATTGCAACACAAATAACAACACCCGACGATGCGATTCATTTCAATCGTGCAGTTGTACAGCTTGCAATCAACGATGCCTCTGACATCAGTGCGATTAATATCAGTACCGATAGCCCATCACTGCCTGCGGGTAATGTTGATCTAACCACCTTACCCTTTCATGATGTTGCCATTACCGTTACAGACTCTTCCGGTATAGGTATAGCTGCCACAATAAGCATTAACGATGATCGATTTAGCGACTGGGGTCTCAGTCGCGAATTAATGACGAACGAACAAGGAGAAGCTACCATCAGCCTGCCTCAAGTGGGTGATAGTAAAATCACGGTATCGGCTGAAAACCATACATCGTTCACGACCGATATCAGCTCACAATCCGATCAAGAAACGTTTGCATTAGAGCTGATTGATAATCCATTAACTTTTTCAGGCCGAGTCACAACTTCAACCTTTGATTTTAGTGCCCTGCCTCCTAGCGTAAAGCTTGTCGCTAGTGATAACTCAACGGTATTAGCCGAACTGAGTAATATTCGTGAACACAGCCTCAATTACACCATAACCGTAAATAAATATGCCTTTGATGCGAATAAACTTCAGGTTACTTTAGGCGATAGTCTGCAAGAGCTTCAACTGGAAGATGACCCCTTTGATGCCATCATCAATTTCGAAATCGAGAAGGCCATTAAACGTGATGATCCAACAACCGATACCGGCAGTAATAGCACTGCGGCTGGAAGTGCTTTCATTTTGCTGATATTGAGCGGCATGCTGATATTTTGTACAGGTGGTGACCGCCGCCATCAAAAATCAATTAGAAGTGATTCTTAAGCATGACATTTCACGGTATGATGTGACCGACTAATTTAATGTAGGTAATAGTAAGATCAATCAAATTAATCAGCCCCAAACTAGCGAGTCACCTAAAGTCCTCATCGTTGAAGACAACCATATTAATCAGGTTGTACTTAAAACAATGTTGAAGCGCTTAGATATTGAAAGTCAAACCGCAGATCATGGCGGCAAAGCACTGACAATACTAGAACAGGCTCACGCTAACGGCGAAGTATTTGATCTGATTTTGATGGACTGCCAGATGCCGGTTATGGATGGCTTTGAAGCGACAAAATGTATTCGTAACTCTGGAGAGAGCTATGCCAATACACCCATCATTGCCGTCACCGCAAATGCATTAACCAGCGATAAAGAAAGCTGCTTAGCGGCGGGCATGAACGACTATTTAAGTAAGCCGTATCAGCTTGATGACATTAGAGAAATCCTGCAAGACTGGCTAGCACACTACTAATTTAACAATTATTTAATCTAGTAATCATTTAATCTAGCCCAGTAATAATTTAATACCGACGACGAGTGTGACAAGTTCATAACAGCGCTTAATCCAAATACTGCCTGCTTTAATCGAACTGTGTGCACCTAAATAGCCACCTACCAGAGAACCGAATAACAGGGCTGGCAACCAATCCCACTTCACTTCTGCAAGCAATGTCATGGTGATCGCACCTGACGCGTTCCAGCCTAAACCCACCGCAATTAAAGTATGAGCAACCGCTAAGCGATAATCTAGCCCAAACCAATAGACTAGCCATAATGTCACAAACAAACCGCTCCCCGCAGACAAGGCGCCATTAGCAAAGCCAATAATAAATAAACCCAAGGCACCGATTAGAATTCCCAATTTATCACGATGTAGGGGCCTACTTTCAATACCCAGCTCCGGCTTCATTATTGAATAAAGAGCGAGACTTAAGGTTAATGCTCCCAGAATAATTTCTGCCCAGCGATCATCAACATCAATAATAATATAAGCGCCTAAAATAACCCCAGGAATACCCGCCGCTAACATCAGCATTAATAATCGAATAGAACTGTGCTTTTCTTTAACATGCCTTATCGTTGCCCCTAGCCCCAGCGCAACCGTAGCAATCTTATGAGTCGCCAATGCCAACGAAAACGGCAATCCCATAAAGATCAAAATAGGCAATTGAATTAGCCCTGCGCCACCCCCCGCCAAGGCAGAAAACCAATTGGCGATAACAGCAATAACAAATAACAGTAAATGTTGGGTATAATCCATCTATTGGCCTAGCCATTTAATTTAAGTTCTTCAGGGAATACAGCATTATGAGTAACACTCAATCTTCAGCAGCGGGTACCCAGTATTCACTTTATTATTACGATTCATGCCCATTCTGTGCACGCGTATTACGCTCACTTAAAGGGCTAAAGGTTGAGGTAAAGCTATGCAATACAATGTCTGACCCAAAGCATAGAAATGCCCTACAGAAAGCAACAGGGCGCTCTACCGTACCTTGCTTACGCATTGAAACGGGCAGCGAAAGCAAGTGGATGTTTGAATCTATGGATATTATGCGTTTTTTACAGTCGCTATAAGTTCAGCCAACTGACCTGATGCCATCAGTTCTTTAATGGTATCTACCGTTGCTTGAGTGCTGGGGTCTATTTCTAAATTGACCTTAGCACCCACTTCAATCGTGCCAAACACCGTGACATCACGTGTTTCTGGAATCAAACAGACCGTGAACGTATCTTGAGTCACTTCAGCAATCGTCAAGCTACAGCCATTTAAAGCGACAAAACCTTTATTCAAAAGGTAAGGTCTTAATTCAGCAGGTCTTTCAAATACCAAACGCATATTAAGTGCGTCTTGTTCAACGGATAAAACACGAATACAACCAAAGACATGCCCAGAAACCACATGCCCACCGATCTCATCGCCAAAGCGCGCGGCTCGCTCCATGTTTACTTCATCACCACTTTTAAGATCCGCTAAGTTAGTCAGCTTTAACGTTTGTGCGATCGCATCAAAACTTACACGAATACTGCCATCAGCATTAGGTGTCATGGTTCGAACAGTCAAGCATACGCCGTTTTGAGCAACCGATGCGCCCAGCTGTAAACCAACTGCAAATTGGGCGGAAAAATCATACACCAAGCTAGCAAAGTCAGCCTGTTTGTTAATTTCTTTTATTGCTAATTTAGTCTGCACGATACCGCTGAACATGTTGAAACCTTTTATCAGTCATTCTCAAGGATCCATATTATGCTCTATACTGAAAGCTAATAACATATTCTAAGAAAAGTTCTCACATGAATGGCAATGACCATAAAAAAATCGGCTTAATCCTATCGGGTGGTGGCGCACGAGCGGCCTATCAAGTAGGGGTGTTAAAGGCGATTAATAAAATATTACCCAAGGCATCGGGTAACCCATACGACATCATTGCCGGCACATCTGCAGGGGCCATTAATGGTGTTGCACTGGCGAGCTATGCTGAGCACCATCATATTGGTATTCGCCACCTTGAAAGAATTTGGACAAACTTTAAGCCTAATCTTATCTACCGCACCGACTTTAAAGGGGTAGTAAGAACCCTTTCGCGCTTAACTCGCACCACCTTAATCGGCCGAAAATACAAACACGACCGCGTTTCATTATTAGATAACGCGCCTCTGCGTGGTCTACTTAGCGAAGTTATTAAGTTCGACAACATTCAAAAAGCCATTGATAGCGGAGCATTACATGCCATGTGCGTCACAGGCTCTGGCCTAGACAGCGGCGAATCCGTGAGTTTCTTTCAAGGCCACTACAGCATTGTAAATTGGCAGCGTCATCGCCGAATTGGCTATCGATCTCGTATTGGTATTGATCATTTAATGGCGTCTTCGGCTATTCCAATGATCTTTCCTTCGGTAAAAATCAATCAAGAATATTATGCGGATGGCGCCGTACGACAGCTCGCCCCAATAAGCCCTGCCCTGCATTTAGGCGCTGAAAAAATATTAGTGATTGGGGTTAGTGGAGAAGCACATAAACGCAAAGAAAAAGTTGAAGCTACCGCCTATCCAACACCGGCTTCAATCATGGGTCATATGCTGAATGCAGCCTTCCTCGACAGTATGGAAACCGATGTCGAGCGCTTGCAGCGAATTAATCGTACCGTCGATAAAATTCCTGAAGATGTACGAAAAAAACACGGAATGGAACTCAAGCCGATTGAACTACTAGAGATTAATCCGAGCGCATCAATGGATGAGATAGCAGGACGCCATGTAGATGAACTACCGCGTGTTATTCGCTTAGCCCTAGGTGGAAGTGGCAATACCAGCCGCAATGGCTCGGGGATTTTAAGTTATTTACTATTTTCGAGTGGTTTCTGTAAAGACCTAATTGCATTAGGCTACAAAGATGGCATGGCACGCAGAGATGAAATCGAACGTTTCTTTTTAGGTAAGACTTCGGCAGAGGCTATTGAAAATAAAAAAAACGCTTAAAAAGCGCTTTTTTTATTAGATCTGACTTAACTTAACCTTCTAAGTCATCTAAATAACGTTCAGCATCGAGTGCCGCCATGCACCCAGTACCTGCCGAGGTAATGGCCTGACGATAAGTATGATCCATAACATCACCCGCTGCGAAGATACCTTCAATGCTGGTTTGAGTCGCATTACCTTCTAAGCCACTCTGAACCTTGATGTAACCACCGTTCATATCCAACTGACCATCAAAGATTTGAGTATTCGGTGAGTGACCAATAGCAACAAAAACACCTTCTAATCCAATGTCTTCAGTCTCGCCGGTTTCACGATTTTTAATGCGCATACCGGTAACACCCATGTTGTCACCCAACACTTCATCCAGCTCGCTATTCCATTTAATGGTCACATTGCCGTTTTCAGCACGATCTTTAATCTTATCTTGTAAGATTTTTTCAGAACTGAATTTATCACGACGGTGAACCACAATCACTTCTTCAGCGATATTGGCTAGATATAACGCTTCTTCAACGGCCGTATTACCACCACCAATAACCGCTACTTTCTTTTTACGATAAAAGAAACCATCACACGTAGCACAAGCAGAAACACCCTTACCTTTAAACGCTTCTTCGCTTTCTAGGCCAAGATACTTAGCACTCGCGCCTGTACAGATAATCAAACTGTCACAAGTATACTCACCCGAGCTGCCTTTTAGATAAAAAGGGCGCTGCTTTAAATCAACTTCATCAATATGATCAAATACAATCTCAGTATCAAAACGCTCTGCGTGGGCTTTCATACGCTCCATCAATGCAGGGCCCTGTAGACCTTCAACATCGCCCGGCCAGTTATCAACTTCAGTCGTCGTTGTTAATTGTCCACCCATCTGCATACCCGTAATCATAACCGGGTTTAAGTTTGCTCGTGCTGCATAAACCGCTGCGGTATAGCCTGCAGGGCCTGAACCTAAAATTAATAATTTAATGTGTCTTGGCGTACTCATGAGTCATTACTCTCCAAAAATCCTCAATAACAATGAGGCATATAACGATACTAGAACTGTTTATTTATAGAGACCGATTATAGGGGAATTAAAGCACTTAGGGCATAGTTATAGATCAATTGCGGCTTAATTTATCCAATTTTCATTAAATTGCGTCAATCTTGGTAATTTTTTGTGTAAATTACATGCTTCAAACATCCTATCTTTTAATCCTGTCTATACTGATAAGTATCATCCTTACACAATAAAAAGTGTTTGGTAACAAACCGTTTCATAAGCGTTTTATCTATATATTTCAAAGACTTAAATAGTATTTATGCTACATCATGAATACTGTCAGAACCTTGTTGTTGTTTAACAGATAAGACACAGGCAGCATTAGTAAGTCCCTATACGATTGAGGGTCTACTAATAATAAATAATAGAACATAGGGCTAACTCATCATGCAAAGAAAGCAAGAGATTCAACAGAAGTCTCGATTAGGTCTTCTGCTTATCAATAAAGGTTTTATCACAAGAGCCCAGTTAGATCAGGCCTTACAGATCCAAGGTAAAACCGACATGCGACTCGGTGAAGTCTTAATTGATCAAGGCTGGATTACCGAACGACAACTAAATCGAGCGCTAAAAAAACAATCTCGCTACCGTTATGCTGCTGCTTTCGCCGCGTTACTATTAGGTCCACTTCAACCGTTTATGGCATCAGCCAATATTGAACGTGCATCCATTAGTACAGAACAGGTTATTGAAAAGAAAGCCTCAGGTTTAACACCCATGAGCGATTCAGCGATGGGGAATATAACCGCACAAGGGGTTAATTCTAATGTGCCTAATATTCAAGATATTATGAACAATGTTATAGATACCAGTGATAATGGTGAAAGCGCCTTAGAAACATTGAGCAATCTATTAATGCCCGCAACAAACTTATTGGATGCTGACGTAGAAATGTCGAATGTCACATATGGCGAAGGCCCTAGAACCTCGGCCAATGCAGATGGCAGTATTGCCGTTGCCCTTCCTACTCATATTGGTCAGATAGCGTTTAGAAATGTACGAGTAAAAGGTGGCGAAGGACATAGCATGGGCGATCTTTATATTAAAGATATCGATTTATCTAATGTGAATGTATCCATTAGGATGCATAACTGATTCTGTTTATGTGCCTATATATCAGTACTTAGACATCAAGCTTTTAAAGATCAGTTCTAAAACATTAAGTATAAAACGCAAAAACTCTGGTTAACGAAAGCTAACCAGAGTTTTTTTTGCTTCTAACTAACCGGCGAACCAGCCAGCTTATTAGCTATTACGGCATATCATCAACTTCTTCTTCAAGTTCAGCCGGAATAAGATCTTCACGTGAAATATTCATTAATAACAGAATATTCGCTGCAACATAAATCGAAGAATACGTCCCAACAATCACACCAATGAACAAGCCTAGCGCGAAGTTATGAATAAGCTCGCCACCCCAAAACATTAATGCCAGTAATACCAGTGCGGTTGTTACCGATGTCATGATGGTACGGCCAAGGGTCTGGTTCAATGAAATATTAATAATTTCAATCGTATCGCCCTTACGAATCATACGGAAGTTTTCACGAATTCGATCCGCAACAACAATCGTATCATTCAACGAATAACCAATAACGGCTAATAGCGCGGCAAAGACTGTTAAATCAAAATCCCACTGAAACAAGGCAAAGAAGCCTAAGATAATGACGACGTCATGGAACAATGCGAAAACAGCCCCTACCGAGAACTTGAACTGAAAGCGGAAGCTTACATAAAGCATCACTACGAACAAAGCCATTAGCAACGCTAAACCGCCTTGGTCACGCAGTTCTTCACCCACTTGACTGCCCACAAATTCACTTCGACGCAGTTCTACATCATTGAAGGCTTTTCCTTCTTCAACACTGCCGACTCGTAATGCTTCAAGTACTTCTGCACCCAAAGTATCGCGATATGCTTCTGCCATACGAATTAAAACATCGGTCTCGCTGCCAAAATGCTGCACAGTGGAACCAAGAAAACCAGAGTCATCTAACTGCCCGCGAATTTTTTCAATATCCGCTGGCTGCTGATAAGAAACCTCAAGCAAGGTTCCCCCGGTAAAATCTAAACCTAAGTTCAAACCGCGCGTAACTAATGCAGCAATAGAAACAATTAACAATATTGCAGAAAACATCATGGCTATATTACGTAGCTTCATGAAGTCAAAATTCAATTCTTTAGCCATTACTTAGCCTCCTCTGCTGCCAGTTCATTAGCTGAACCGTCTCTTTTATTAATGCCACCGATAGACAGTGTATTGATTCGACGACCACCATAAGTAAAGTTAACCAACGAACGAGTCAATACAATCGCAGTAAACATCGAGGTGATAATACCCAGTGATAGAGTAACCGCGAAGCCTTTAACAGGACCTGTACCAACAGCGAACAAAATAACGGCAACAATTAAGGTGGTTAAGTTGGCATCAAAAATGGTCACAAACGCACGATCATAACCTTCATTA
Source organism: uncultured Oleispira sp. (assembly GCA_913061415.1). Lineage (GTDB taxonomy): Bacteria > Pseudomonadota > Gammaproteobacteria > Pseudomonadales > Oceanobacteraceae > Oleispira. Next base: position 93,245 of record CAJXUD010000004.1, read on the forward strand.
ATCGCATGCTGCGGTGAGCGCCCCGCGTTCATTTCTTCTCGAATTCGCGAGAAAATAAGCACATTCGCATCAACCGCCATACCGACGGTTAATACAATACCCGCGATCCCAGGAAGGGTTAGCGTTGCCCCAATAAGCGACATCAAAGCAATCAAAATCACCAAGTTAAAGAATAAGGCGATATTTGCAAAGAAGCCAAACAGACGATAGAAGACCATCATAAAGACAAGCACGAGAGCAAGACCTACCGCAACAGACATAACGCCCTGTTCAATATTTTCCTTACCCAAGCTTGGGCCAACGGTACGTTCTTCAACAAAATACATCGGCGCTGCTAATGCACCCGCACGTAATAATAAGGCAAGCTCAGACGCTTCGGCAGGCTCTAATCCCGTAATACGGAAACTCGCACCTAGCTGACTTTGAATGGTTGCCAAAGAAATAATACCGCGAGTTTCAGTATATTTTGTGACTGCCACTTCGCGGCCATCTTCCATTTGATAGCGAGTCGTAGGCTTTTGCTCAATAAACAAAACCGCCATACGGCGCTTAATCGACTTACGCGTCACTTTGGCCATAATATTAGCGCCAGTAGAATCAAGACTGATATTTACTTGCGGCTGACCATTCTCATCAAAAGAAGGTTGAGCATTGGTAACGCGATCACCCGAAATGATCTCATTTTTTTCTACACGCGCGGTGCGGAACTCATTCGTTCTAAAAGCATACTCTTCGCTAGAATAACGACTTGCATCAGGTTCAGCTTCTAAACGGAAAGATAGGTTAGCGGCCTTACCCAAAACCTTCTTAGCCGTTGCCGTATCTTGAACACCCGGTAGCTGTACCACAATACGGTTAGCGCCTTGGCGTTGAACCAAAGGTTCAGCAACACCCAACTCATTCACACGATTACGAATAGTGGTTAAGTTTTGTTTTACCGCATAGTTCTGTAAGTCTTTGCGCTTCTGCTCAGTCAACGCAATGATCACATCAAAAGTTTCATTACTTTCAGTCGACGCACGAAAATCTGTCATAGAACGACGCAAGTACGAATCACCTGCTTCTTGAAGCTCTTCTGATTTAAAACTAATACGTAAGCTATTTTCTTCAATCGTCACACGACGATAGCGAATATCTTCTTCACGGAGTTGGCGCTTCACTTCAGCCTGATAGTTTTTCATCTGGCCTTTCATGTAGCCTTCCATGTCCACTTCCATTAAGAAGTGCACACCACCGCTCAAATCAAGACCCAATGTCATTGGGCCTGCGCCCATATCTAATAACCATTGTGGTGTTGTTGGCGCACGGTTTAAAGCAACAACAAATTCATCACCCAAAGCACGCTGTAACTTATCTTTAGCAGGCAATTGTTGTTCGCTATCGGTTAAACGAAATAAAACCGTTCCACCGGTGACTTCTTCCCCAAAGAAATCAATGCCATTTTCTTTTAAGTTAGCGCGGATCTGTTCTAACGAACGCTCACTTAATTCTGCACCCGCCTGATTCGGCGTTATTTGAATCGCTGGATCAGGTGGGTATAAATTCGGTACTGAATAAATGGTGGCCAATGCCAACACTAATACAATCAGTATATTTTTCCATAATGGGTATTTATTGAGCATCAATCCTGCCCTATTGTTAATTTATCGTTGGATTATTGTTAATTATTAGTTTTTTATAATCATCATGCGGTAAAACGGCGATCAATATTCACACCCTTAACACACAAGAAAGGCAGCCGAAGCTGCCCTTTTTGGTTACTGCGATTTAAGCTTTAATGCCTTTAATCGTGCCTTTTGGCAATGCTGCAGTAATCGCTGATTTTTGCACTGGCAATTGAACGTTGTCAGCAACTTCAATCATTAAGAAGTCATCGTTTACTTTAATCACTTTACCTACAAGACCACCCGCAGTTGCTACTTCATCACCTTTCGACAAATCGGTAAGCAGTGCTTTATGTTCTTTTTGACGCTTGCTTTGTGGGCGCCATAGTAGGAAGTAAAAGATTAATAAGAAGCCACCTAAAAATACAAGCTGGCCAGTAACACCCATTGGTGCAGGTGCAGGAGCTTCAGCAAACGCCGATACAGGTGCTAATAATGCGGCCGCAGCCATCAAAGATTTTAAATTCATGTTCATTTCCATTAGTCAGTTGCCGTAATATATCAAATTTTTCTGTCAAGTGTTGTCAATCGAAGCAACAACACCCTTAACGCCTTCAATTAACTTCTATTTGCGGCTCAAGTGACGGAACTTCAAGGCCTCGTGCTGCATAAAAGTCTGCAACAAATTGATCAAAGGTCCCTTTATCCAATGCTTCACGCATACCCGCCATCAAAATCTGGTAATAACGTAAGTTATGAATGGTATTCAAGGTAGATCCCAAGATCTCTTTGCACTTATCTAAATGATGTAAATAAGCACGGGAGAAGTTTTTACAGGTATAGCAATCACACTGATCGTCCAGCGGGCGGATATCCGTTTTATGCGTCGCATTGCGTAACTTAAGAACACCTGTGTGGGTAAAGATGTGAGCGTTACGCGCATTACGTGTCGGCATCACACAGTCAAACATATCCACACCACGACGAACACCTTCAACCAAATCTTCTGGTTTACCAACGCCCATTAAATAACGCGGCTTATCGGCCGGCATTTGATGAGTGATGTGCGAAAGAATACGCATCATGTCTTCTTTTGGCTCACCAACGCTTAAACCACCAATGGCATAACCATCGAAGTTAATTTCAGAGAGCTTCGCTAAAGACTCATCGCGTAAGTCTTCGTACATACCACCTTGAATAATCCCGAACAACGCCGAAGGGCTATCACCGTGTGCATCTTTAGAACGCTGAGCCCAACGCAAAGATAAACGCATTGAATCTGCGGCTTCTTTTGGCGTTGCTGGATGCGGCGTACATTCATCAAAAATCATCACAACATCAGAACCTAAGTCACGCTGCACTTGCATCGAACTTTCAGGAGACATGAAGACTTTTTCACCGTTCACTGGCGAGCGAAACGCCACACCCTCTTCGGTAATTTTACGCATCTTACCCAAACTGAAAACTTGGAAGCCGCCGGAGTCGGTTAAGATTGGCTTATCCCACTGAGTAAAATCATGCAGGTCGCCGTGCATTTTAATAATGTCAGTACCTGGGCGTAACATTAGGTGAAAGGTATTACCTAAAATAATATCCGCGCCAATATCTTCAATCTGCTGTGGCGTCATACCTTTAACAGTACCGTAAGTACCTACAGGCATAAAAGCCGGAGTTTCTACGTTGCCACGAGGAAAACTCAAAGTTCCACGACGAGCATTACCCGAAGTGCCTTTGAGTTCAAAATCCATAAAACATTCTCTAGTCATTTTTTGCCTTACTTAAATCTGTTTTCTTTGGACGCGGTATAAACATACTGTCGCCATAGCTATAAAAACGGTATTTCTCTTTAATCGCACAATCATAGGCGTTTAAAGTATGTTCTTTTCCTGCAAAAGCAGAGACCAGCATAATCAAGGTGGATTCTGGTAAGTGGAAGTTAGTAATTAATGCATCCACTGATTTGAATTCATAACCTGGATAAATAAAGATTTGCGTATCATCATTAAACGGCTGAATAGTGCCAGACTGACTCGCACTTTCTAAACTACGCACCGACGTTGTACCCACTGCAATCACTCGATTACCACGAGCACGTGCGGCATTAACTTGATCACATAAGTGCTGATCAACATCGACATATTCTGAATGCATCGTATGATCATTCACATCATCAACTTGCACTGGTTGGAATGTGCCCGCACCAACATGCAAAGTCACATAACCAAAATCAATACCTTTGGCTTTTAAGCGCTCTAAAAGCGGATCATCAAAATGCAAACCGGCAGTCGGGGCCGCAACCGCGCCATCGTGTTGAGCATAAACCGTTTGATAACGATCTTTATCATCCTCAACATCGGCGCGATCCATATAATGCGGTAACGGCATATGGCCTTCGGCTTCTAATATTTCAAAGACAGGGCGCGGATCTAAAAACTTCAGTTCAAATAACGCACCTTTGCGCCCTAATACTTCGACATCAGCGCCGCCCAGCACAATACGCTGGCCCGCTTTAGGAGATCGAGAAGATTTAACATGCGCAATCACATGATGCTCATCCAATACTCGTTCAACCAAGGCTTCTAACTTACCGCCACTTTCTTTCTGACCATAAAGGCGCGCAGGAATAACCTTAGTATTATTAAATACCAATAAATCCCCAGGATTTAATAAGCCTTCTAAATCACGAAAACCATTATGCTCAATAGCACCGGTTTCGCCATCGACACACAATAAGCGCGAAGCACTGCGCTCTTCCATCGGGAAGCGGGCAATCAATTCATCGGGTAGGTCAAAGCTAAAATCGCTGGTTTTCATGAAGAGTCACTGAAATAAGCTACGGACTAATAACAAGCCAGTAGACGGTCAATCGAAAATAAGTGCCGCATTTTACCTGAGCAAGGTATACAAGTTAAGCGCCTATTGAGTTCGAACGGTGATTGACAACTAGAATTGACACTCTATGACACTAAAAATCAAAAAGTTAATCATTCAGCGGGGTAATAGCCCAGCAACATAACAGCGCTGCAAGTTCATTTAAATAAACGTATATCATATGAAATGGTTGACACCCTTTCAAAAAACAGTATTATACGCGGCCTCTGAACGAGATTCAGGCCAGTGTGGTGAAATTGGTAGACACGCCGGATTCAAAATCCGGTTCCTGCAAGGGAGTGGCGGTTCGACTCCGCCCACTGGTACCAAATTCTAAAGCCTCGTATGTTTTATACATACGGGGCTTTTTTATGCTTGTCATATTCCTACCCCGCTTAATCACGACTTCTTTCGTTAGACCGATTTTCACCGAACTGCTACTATGCAGCGAATCTTTGCAATCTCCTTAAGCCAATTACTTTTTAAGCCAATTATTATGTCTGACATCAATCTTCCTTCAGCTCCCCTATGGCGTCGCCTAGCCGCGATGGTTTATGACCTATTCAATATATTGGGTATCAGCTTTTTATTGGCTGCGATTCTGATTCCATTAAGTTCTAATCTTTTAAATGATGGCACCCCTGTTGGCGAACTACCGATTCCTGTGGTGGCGAGTTACTTTTTCATTATCATTTTCTTTTTTTACACTACCTTTTGGCGCCGTCAAAAGCAGACGCTGGGCATGAAAGCCTGGGGATTAAAAATTGCGAACGAACTTAAACCTCACCACCAGCTTTCCCTTGGACAATGTATGCTACGCATCGCCATTGGTTTTTTCTCGATTGGTTTGGGTGGTTTAGGGTTTTGGTGGGCTTTGTGGGATAAGCAAGAAAAGACGTGGCATGACCATGCGTCTTTTACTCGCATTGTATTTGATCCTCAGGATTAAATTCAGTGATCTAGCAAAAAGGCGAGTTAGCATTAATGCTAACTCGCCTTTTTATTACGCCCGTTTTAACCTTTTAACCTGCAACCCCATCGTTAAATGGCTCAATTGTTAGTTAATCAATCAGATCATTCAAACCACAATCATTCGCGTCCATTGAATTTATCCAAGCCTCGATAAGCTTGACCCCTTCTTTATGAATACTCCCTCGCCCTAGTTCAGGCATTTTATGGCGGCCATCATTGGTATTCATTCGATACAACAAGTAAGAACGATCGGCATGCTGAGGAACAATATCTCTAGGGTATTGGTTATAGCCATTTTCTTCTGCCTGATAACCACCCGCTACAGCCGTTTTACAAATACCAAAACGACCTGGCTCTGTATCAAAATCGCGATTAAACTCGACCGTTAAGCCACTATCCCCTGCAGCCCCAGCATAATTAGCCTCAGGAATCGTTAATTCTTGGCGATGACAATGAGCGCAGTTAATATCTAAATACCCACGCGCCATGACCGTTAACTCTTCATCTGTTAATCCTGCTAACGCAGTCGTATCTTTAAAAATAGGGGCAGAGTTAATCGCCGCTTTATCTGTCGGTACTGAGGTCAGTATTCCTTCACTTTCCCAATGCGCTAATTGATTTTCAACCTGACTACCATAATCATAATCGTAATTTAAAAAGCGAGCCTTTGGTCCTATCGGCTTAAAAATAGACTTTCGCTTATCTTGCGGGTCATTCTTATCCAGCACAGGCACCACGGCATGACAGTTAGTGCACTGATTTTTCTGTGGCACACCGTATTCAAATGCCAAAGGCTGACCGTTATGGGTAATAGCCATTTCAATCGATTTACCCGTCACGATATAAGAAGCATCAGTCGCCGAATCCCAATAGTAAGGAAGTGCTGTCCAACCATCTGCACGGTGGATCAATAAACGGGTTTCTATATGGGTTTCATTAACACCACGGTTAGCAGTATTTTCAGGCATCGAAAAAGTTTTTACTAAAACCGTTCCCACAGGAAACTCAATTACCTCATGCTCAGAATACGTTGCTACCTTGCCTTCTGGAACAAACACAAAACGATACTTTGTCGCGTAGTCAGTAAATAACGGAGTCGATAAATCGTACGGAATACCTTGCTCATTAGGCCCACTAGTAGGGTCAGCTTGATCTAAGAACAAATTATAATCTGATAGTTTAGGGCAATTTTTTGTTAACAATGCTGCCCAATTGACACCTGTTTCGCTAAATTCACACGAGGCGCTAGAACCGTCTAAATCAATATCTAAATCCGAACCAGCAGCTTCTTCTGAACTACTTCCCCCCCCACAAGCAGCAAGCAAAGCACTTATTGTAAGTATCGATAAATATTTTATTTTTATTTGAAATTTATTTTTTTTATTCATAACGCAACCTTGAAACACCTACTTATAAAATTATATTACAACCCAAAAATAGTCATAAAAAGAGCCCTGCCTCATCACAGAGCCCTCTTAGATAAAGGTCGTTAATTAATTAAAGTGCGCAAGCGGCTAAAGCAGAGTCATCCGCAGTACAGCCATATTTTTTATTATTGATAGTAACAACCGCAGGAGAAAGTCGCTCCAGAGTACAATCTAATAGCGTATTGTTTTCCATTTTGTCGATACGCAAGGTTGCTTCAGGTGCGCTTTGATCTTCATTCCAGTTATTTGTATCTGTCGCAACAGTGCCATATACCAATCCTACATTGAGATCATTACTGCTCAGTGTGTTTTTGTTATTATCATTGATATTGCTGTGAGAGCAGACAAGATCTGCGGCGGTATAGGGATTATAGTTAACGCCGTCTGCAGTAGCATCTTCACCGACGAGTTGATTAAAGCCTGTTAGCTGAGCCGCATTTGAAAGCAGCTCGCCAATGCCACCATAGATAATCGCTGGCGCTGTTTGTGCGCTACCTGTCGAATTATAAGGTGATTGATAACCTGCAATAATTTGCTGAAGCAAACCAGCCTTTGGCGGCACTGCAAGACTATTATCCTTGAAGATATTATCGTGAATATTGATATTTTTAATCAGTGGGCTCCAACCATTCGCCATCGTTGAACCATAATTAGTCGGATAATTTGCCACATCATCATCGGCTAAAAAATAACTCGCAACTTCAATACCCGCCGTATCATTATCGACAATGGTATTGTTATAAATTTCAACATCGCTGGTCGCAAAAATCAAAATCCCAGTACCAGATGGAGCAAGACTTACAGCACCCGCACCGACGTTAGGGATATTATTATCGTAAGTCGCATTATTAAATATACGAACCCCACCACCGTATGCTTGAGGTAAACCCGGTAAGTCAAAACTTAAGATGCCTGCAGCGTTATCAAAAGCAACATTATTATAAACGTCCGCATTGTTTGAGTTCTCAATTTCAATACCTGCAACGTTATGCTCTGCAATATTATTACGCACAACAATATTATTGGATTGGCCTACATAGATTCCGGCATCAGCTGAACCCTTTGAGTAGTTATAATCCATCAATACATTTTGGCTAGAAACAGGATACAAACCGTACGCACCGTTATTATCTCCGCCTTCCTCTAAATCTGTTTCCCAGATAGCGGAGGTATGGGTGATATGAATACCATTAACGCCATCCGCTTTGATTCCATTTTTAGGCGCTTCATAAACGCCCAAGTCACGAATGGTAATATCGTTACCACCCGCAAATTTGAAGCCATCATCATCAGGCGCAGAGCTAAAATCTAATTTTGTATCGGTCATACCATGACCTGTAATCGTAATGCCTGTTGCATCAGTAACAGTAATGGCAGAGCTAACGATAAAGGAGCCTTTTGGCAGAACAATAACCGCATTATCAGGAATATCAGTCAACGCTGTAATCAGCGCGTCTTTCAAATCTGCACCATCGGCAGCATCTGGCGAAACATAAATTGCATTAGCAGGCAAAACAAAACCAGAAGCGGTGCAATCAGCACTTAAACAAGGATCAATAGCGACCTGAGCTGCTCCGCTACTTTTATCATCACTATCACCACCACAGCCAGTCATACCGAAAGCGGCAACAGCAATAGCCGATGCCAAACCTAATTTAATTAAAGGGATACTTGATAAGGATTTATTGGATTTAATCATTCTGAGCCTCAAAGGTAACATCCCTTAAAATCGGGATTTTTATATTTCTATCGTTAGGCTTCAGTAGAGGATTTTCATCATCTTTAAATTGTTATGGCATTTATTAATATTATATCGCCATGTCGAATTTACTGAAGCCTCACAAGTAGAACTGATACCTATGAGGAGGGTAAAACCCTTTCGCTGAGGAGTTCGTTACATTCGTTGTGCAATTCATTCAAACCCATGTACCACTAAGGCCGGAGGGTGATGTATTTTTTATTAAAAGCGACCAAGCATTTCTTGAAATGCAGCTTTTGATTAGTAAAAATGCGTCAATACCCTTCTCTAAAAGCTGTTGGCGTAGTGTCTTTTTCTTTTCTAAATGCACGGTTGAATGAACTCAGCGTACGATAACCTACGTCTAGAGCGATATTGGATATGGGCGTCTCGGGTTCCTCCCTCAGCCTTTTTGCCGCTTCTTTAATACGATATTCATTAATGAATTCATTGAAGTTTCGGTAGCCTAACTCTTTATTAATTGTCGCTCGAACCTTGTACTCCGGAACTTCTAAAGCATCAGAAAGATCCTTTAAGGTAAGATTTTCTCGGCGATAAAAGCCTTCTAGCATAATCGCTTTCACACGGATCAGGGTTTCTGATTCGCGCATCAATAATGAGGCTTGTTCTGCACTAGGAATAGGCCCACTTGCTTCGTTGCTCTCTTGTTCTATCAAGGTATTTTCTGCATCTAAAACAGCGCTATTAACAAGCTTGGCGCGTTCTTGATCAGCAATAAGATTGCCATTTTCAAAGACATTCTTATGCAATTTAATTCCCCCCCAAATATCCGAGCGACCTTTAACCAAGAACCAAATAATGACAAGCAGAGATAAATCGATCGCAAATATTCTAGAAGCATCGGAACCAAAATTGAGATTGAATGAGAAAATCGACCAGCCTAGCGACAAACCAGCAGCGCCCATAATGGCCCAACGTAAACGCCTTCGGGATTCAACCATGTCATCCTCTCGGCCTCTCAATAAAGCAAAGATCCCCATAATAATTAGTGCGTACTCGCAATATTGCTGAACTTCTCGACCGATGAATTCTACCCATTGCGGTGTCATTCCGAGCGATAGGGTAATTAGGTGCCTCAGAACAGGTGCTACGATGCTGAAGATGGCGACGATAAGGCCAATTCGAGGGAGTGATCTACCTTCCTGAAAGATCAAACGGCAACTGATCCAAAAAAAGGCAGGCGTCCCACTCTCAACCATGTAGGCATAAACATGTAATTCTTTGGGTAGCCAGTTATGGCATAAAGAAACAAAGGCACCAAAGATTAATACAAAGAAAGCACGAGCCGCATTAGCATGAGAGAAATCTTTAAGTAATAACATCATCAGCACAATACAGATACCTGCACCGAATGCTGAGAAAAACAGTTCTAACATTAAAAGGCCTTTCAGTATTTTTATTTATTATTGTTATTATCTTGTCTATCAAAAATTGACTAACTAAATATACTAAAGACTTTATGACAAGCCCGCTAGTGAATTAGCGAGCTTTTTAAAATGAAGTGTTAAGCGGCCTTTCTCATTAGTAATAACCCCAGTGCAAAACTGCATCCGATAGGAATTATACTGGCTAAAATAGGCTCAAATCCTAAAACGATGCTCGCAGGAGAAAGCAGCTCTTCGGCATACTTATAAATCATCCCCACAATAATTCCGCTAAAAATTCGATAACCAGGAGTTACTGATCGTAAAGGGCCAAAGATAAAAGAGATTCCCAAGATCACCAGTGCGAAGGTACTTAAAGGCTGAGTTATTTTTCGCCAAAAAGACAGCATATAGGCATCAGAATTTAAGCCTTGATCATCCAGATAGCTGGCGTAGCGATAGAGACCTGAAATTGACATATCCCTAGGACTGACGATCACAACACTGAGTTTCTCAGGGGTTAGCTCGGTATCCCAGCGCCCCGTTTCATGCTTTTCACGCCAGACTTTATCATTCTCAAAATGAGTAATAACAATGTTTTCCATCTGCCAATACGAACGTTGATAGATCGCTCGCTGGGCATAGACGACCTGTTTCAACTCATCAGCACGCTGCTCATTCGCCGTATCGGTTACGTCTAATTCAGACTGCTTAGACGCTGATTTTGTAAATTCATAGCGTGTTATGCCGTGCAATACACCACCGGGCTCTACCGCATTAAAGCGCATAAAGGTATCACCTTCACGATGCCAGTAACCTTTGCCTTTATTCGACAGTGCTTCATTAGCACCTTGGGCAACCGCTTTATGTGCCTGTGCAATGCGCTCTAAAGATGGCACAACATATTCGCCCAATAATAAAGAAATGAACATCAATACAGCCATCGGCTTTAATACTGCAAATACGATACGGTTGATCGAAATCCCCGCCGCTCGCATAACGGTTAATTCACTATTCGCTGCCATTGAGCCTAGCCCAGCCAAGCAACCAATAAGACACGCCATGGGCATATATTCATAAATGCGGCGTGGAAGTCGAAGACCTGAAAAGAACAATGCATCAACCAGCTGATAATTACCTTTTATATTATCCAACTCATCAACTAGGGTGAAAATTGCATCAAGGCCAACAATCACAATCATGACAACCATCGTTGCCATTAAAACAGTACGTGCAATATAAGAATCTAACTGGCGCATCACAACTTCCTAATCTTACGACGACGGTTCCACTCGGGTATAAATAACAATCCTAAGCCTATCAATGCATACACCCCATGCACCCACCACATACCAATTTCGGGGTCGATATTGCCTTTACTTAACATGCCCCTCAAAGAAATAAGCAGTGTTATGTACATCATAAATAAAATAATCGCGGGGAATAAACGAGCGAATCGCCCCTGTCGAGGGTTCACTTTAGAAAGTGGAAAAGCGATCATCGCACAAATAGGCACCATAATAATTAACGAAAAGCGCCACTGCAGCTGAGAAACATGCCTTTCACTTTCATTACCAAATAACTCACTGGTCGGTATGGCTTCTTTTTTAATTCTTCGTCGCTCGGCTTGCTCACCCGCAATTTTCACACCGTACAACTCAAAATCTAAAATCTCGGCATCTAACTTACCCGGCGTAATATCGAAGCGCTTACCATTGTGTAGCTCTAAAAATCGTGACCCAGTATCAGGATTCACTTTTTGCGTTCCAGATTCGGCGAGTAAAATGGTGTTTCCATCGGCAATAAAGACATTATTCATTTGGCTTTTGTCATTGCTTAAGCCTTCGGTATAGGTAACTCGAGAGCCTTTTGCGGTACTTTGAAATCGACCAGGTACTAATAATTCAAACTCAGTCATTGAGGCTTGCTTACGATACAGGTCTTCCATTTTCTGAGCCCCAAGTGGACTTAGATACAAACTAAAGAAAGCGACTAAAAGAGTAATAATACCGGCGGGCAATAACGTATAACCCAACAGCTTTCCACTTGAGAAGCCCGTTGCCGTTAGAACCGTCATTTCACTTTCGGCGTACAATCGGCCATAAGCTAATAAAATTGCGATAAACAGAGACAAAGGAAGAATCATCTCAAGGAAGGATGGCATGCGGAGTAACAAGGTGAAAAACACAATTTCAAGGGGAATTTTCCCCGCTGCAGCGGCGGTCAACTGATAAATTAAGCGACTGCTCATCAATATCATTAACAATATCCCAGTGACCGCTGCCATTGAGGTAAACAATTCTCGGGACAAATATCGAAAAATAATCAAACTTTCAGCCTTCTATAGCGCCATAAAATAACAATATTACTGCTATCGCGCAGTGTATAGCTTTCTCATTAATTCAGCCAGTAAAGACGAACTCAAAAGAAGCTTGATATTTCTTTCCAAAGCACCCATATATGTCTTATCGTTATACTCATATTCAGATCTTTTTAAATCGTATTTCTATCTTAACCGGAGCAAATAATGCAATTCAGCACTACTCAAGAGAATGCCTGCGAACTTTTGGCCAGCTGCATCGTTGTAAGCATCGATGACAAAGGCAAATTATCGAGCGCCGCCAATAGCATCGACAAAGCCGCTGAGCAATATTTAACCGACATTTTTGATAGTGGCGACTTCGATGGTAAAACGGGCGAAACCCTGATGCTATTCAAAGTACCGGGCATTACGGCTCAACGCCTAATCTTAGTCGGTACCGGTAAAACAGCCGAGGGCATAACCGCCAAAAACTACATTAAAGTCGCCGAAGCGGCTGCTAGCGCCATTAAAAAATCAGGTGCTCTTCAAGCGGCATTATACCTACAAGATATTCCAGTCATTGGCAAAGACAATGCTTGGAAAGCTGAGCAAGCTGCAATTGCGTGTGAAAATGCTCTGTACTTATTTGACCAGACCAAGAGCAAGCCAGAGCACGAAAAAGAAGATTACTCCGACTCCATTGAAAACATTCTTTGGGCAGGCGATGCCGACGTACAAGCCTCGCTAGAAAAAGGCCAAGCAATTGCCCACGGCGTTTCTGTGGCCAAAGACCTTGGCAACATGCCACCTAACATTTGCACCCCAACCTACCTAGCAGAACAGGCTGAAGCATTAGCCGAAGAAACTGGCTTAATCGAAACCACAATTATCGATGAAGCTGAATTAGACGCGATGGGCGCAGGTGCATTCGTTTCAGTCTCTAAAGGCTCTAGCGAACCGGGTAAATTCATCATCATGAAATACCAAGGCGCGGCGGATGCTAACGAAGCCCCTCATCTTATTTTAGGTAAAGGTATTACCTTCGATACCGGCGGCATCAGCTTAAAACCTGGCGCTGGCATGGATGAAATGAAGTACGACATGTGTGGTGCAGCGTCTGTATTAGGCACCATGACTGCCTTGACTGAGCTAAAGCCTAAGATCAACATCATCGGCATGATCACCACCGCAGAGAATATGCCTGCAGGTAATGCCAGTAAGCCTGGCGATGTCGTCACGACGCTTTCCGGTAAAACGGTTGAGATTCTAAATACCGATGCCGAAGGTCGCTTAGTATTATGTGATGCTTTGACTTATGCGATTGATAATCTAAAGCCTGCGTCTATTGTTGATATCGCAACTTTAACCGGCGCTTGCATGATGGCTCTAGGAACCGTGAACTCGGGTTTATTCACCGAAGATGAATCATTAGCGGCCGAGTTGCAAAAAGCGGCTGTCGATTCTCACGATAAAGTATGGCGCTTGCCGTTAGAAGACGATTATCAAGAACAGTTAGACTCTAACTTCGCCGATATCGCCAACATTGGTGGCCGTCTTGCGGGCTCTACAACGGCTGCATGTTTCTTGGCACGTTTCACGGAAGGTCAGTCTTGGGCTCACTTAGATATCGCAGGAACTGCTTGGCATTCTGGTGGTAAAAACAAAGGTTCTACAGGTCGCCCTGTGCCTTTATTAGTGAACTATCTATTGAATAAATAGCTAGCGTTTACTTAAAGAACTTTAGAAACAAAAAAGGCGTCTACCCTATATCAAAAGTAGACGCCTTTTTTATTTGAATTTTTTATACTCATTTTACAGACTGATTTAAGTAACTAATTTAACCGCCCGCTTTTTTCACAGTAAAGCCACGCTGTTTCATTTCATCAAACATCTGCTCGCGCACATCGCCTTGAATTTCAATCACTTCGTCTTTTACCGCACCACCCACACCACATTTTTGTTTTAATTCTTTCGCCAGTTTTTTCAACTCGGCCGGGGCTAATAAAACGCCTGTAATTAAAGTAACACCCTTACCTTTACGGCCTTTAGTTTCACGCTGAATACGCACAATGCCATCACCTTCAGGCATTGATTCATTACTACAGACACATTTACCTTTTGCTTTTCCACACTCTGGGCAAGTGCGCCCTAGCTCAGTCGAGTAAACCGAACCTGCACTGGCGCTTTGATCTGATGCAGTGGTTGTATCGCTGTTCGTACCACCATTGCCCAAACCTGTTAAACCGGCTAAGCCAGCTAGGCCGACTGTTTTTTTAGACATGCTTACTTCTCTTATTTTAACGTTATGCAGTGAGTATAACGAAAAACATCCATAACAAAAAAGGGCGACTGGTTTAACCCAGTCGCCCTTTCTACTAACTACTTTTTTACTCAATCATTTGAATGATTAAAGCTTGTAGTTCACCTGGAAAGAAATACCCATGGCATCCATAGAGTATTCACCCTGTAGGTTGGTTAGATCTTTTGGATTACCCGCTAAATCTCGGTTGTATTCATCAATTCTAGTATCTTCAAAGAACATATAAGAGAAAGCAAAATCTACATCTAAATCCTGATCAATACGGTAGTTAAAGCCAGCGCTCAACCATTCACGGTCGTTATCAGGAACACGAGCGGTACGATAAGAGTTGCTGACAGGGCTTTGGTCATTCGCATAACCTGCACGTAATAGCCAATCATCGTTTAACTGATAGTTAGCACCAATCGCAACCGCCGTCACATCATTCCAGTTTTCTTCGATATGACCGATGTAGCCTTCATCTAAACCACCTAAACGTTCGATCATGCCTACTTCTGATTCAGTCGATTTAACATCGAAATCTTTAAAAACAGACCACTGAGTCCACGTTATACCTGCAACCAACTGTAATTTATTGGTTAATTTGTGAGCATAACTAACGGTTAAAGACTGAGGCGTCGTAATCGGCACTTCAGAAGCTTGATTCCCTATATAAGGAATAACTACAACAGTATTAGTAGCTGAAGAAAATACAGGAATATTTTCTTTCTTTTCGAATTCCGAATCACCCTCTAACTCAAAGTCCATTTCTGAACGGTAAGTCACACCCAAAGTAATGTCTGAATTAATATCCCACATCAAACTTAAGTTATAGCCAACCTGCCAATCATCACCTTCAACTTCATAATGATTTTCAAAACCTTTATTCGCAGAAGAACCAAGTGGAGTATTTTCTAAATAAGGAATTGTATCAACCTGTTTAGACAACAAACCCTTCATGTAAGTAATGTCTAAACCAAAACCCACAGAGAACTGATCATTAACGCGATACGCAAATGCCGGCTGAAAATCAACCGAGGTTAATTTAGTTTGGTCGGCCAGTGCACCGCCAATGAAATCGTCATCGTAGTCCGTATTCGTTGCGAACGGTACAAAGATACCAAAACCTGCTGCAAACTTTTCATTAATAGGTCGTGCATAATAAGCATATGGAACAACGGCTGTAGAAAGGAAATCACCACCGTCTGAGTAAGGGCTCTCTACAGAGGTATACTTTTGACCTGCTGAATTAGTGTAGCTATCAAGATCGAAGCTACCGGATGTCATTAGAACAGAGCCACCCACAGTCACTTCAGCGCGGTCTAATTTCACCATACCAGCAGGGTTATAAAATACGATACTTGCATCTTGAACAACGGCAGCACGACCTGCATAAGCAGTACCCGCGCCCGCAGCACTTTGTTCGTTCAATTTATAACCAGAGGCTTGAGCAGCCGGAGCCAATACAGCAGCAGTAATAGCTGCAACTAAAACACGTTGTTTCATTTGTAGGGAACCTATTTTAAGAGTCAGCATCCACTACCCACAGTTGTTTAAATTATGCTAGGTGAGTATATGAACGCAAAAGAAAATCGGACGCAGTATGCCAGCTATAAAAATGAGTATTGTTTCAAAATAGGACATTTATGTAACATTAGGTATCGGAAATGGCGCAGAGGGTCTAGAACATGCGTTTTATTAAGCGGTTGACTTGGTCAAAAAATATACTAGGCTGTCAATTGCTTCTGCAGTCCAGCAAGATCAACCATAGTCGTTTGCTCGCTGATTTTTCCATGACTCACCAGCCATACCGAAGCCGCGGAAAAAGCGATAATTTTACCGTTAGCCGGCATACCAAATAACGGTTTATTGAAACTTCCACAGAATGTAGAGAATGTGATTACCTTATTATCTTCTGCCATTATTTCTTCAACAATGACTTCTAAGTCTGGTACTGCTCGCCGTATATCTTCTACATATTCGACATAACCTTCAAAGTCTCGGTAGCCATCTCTAAAGGTTGTCTGGTAGCGGAAACCTCGACTCACGATTTGCTTTAATAGCCCGTACTTACCTTTATTCCAAGATAAGTCTATATGCTTCTTGATCAGTGTTTTATTCTCGTTACTCATACTAAACTGATGATTCCTTTCATAATAATAAATACCCTGCGTACTAGCCGTACTTCGCAGATTCAATCTGAGAATCCACGAGTTAAGCAGTGTCATTTCCTTGGGTAGCTTTAAAGATAACCATAAAGATAGCCATAAAACCACTTTGTCGCCACCACAGAATGTAAATATCTCAACCCGGTTAATGCTGATTTCATTGACAGTTAGCTATATTCCCCTATAGTTATATTTAATTATCCGTGAATCTTTTAGAAACTCCAAACTAGAGAATGAACATGACCAAAATAACTTTAGATTATTTCACCGATGTCTTATGCATCTGGGCCTACGTTGCACAAATTCGCCTTGATGAACTGAACCAAGAGTTTGGTGAAAAGATTGAGGTTAATGAGCATTTCATTACGTTATTTGGCAATACTCAAACGCGCATTGCAGAAGGCTGGAAAGATAAAGGTGGGTTTGAAGGTTTCAACAAACACGTGCTTAACGTTGCCGAAGGATTTCCACATTTAAAAATTAATCCAAATGTTTGGTTAACGTGCAAACCGGCATCCTCTGCCAACAGCCATTTATATTTAAAAGCCATCCAGCTTTTGGTCGCAGAAGCTGTTGTCAGCAATAGCGATTTCCAAGCGATGATTTTGAATATCCGCAAAGCATTTTTTCAAGACGCGCTAGATATTAGCCAGCTAAGCGTATTAGTAGAGATTGCTCAATCTATGTCGTTACCAACAGATTTAATCCAAGCAAAGCTTAATGATGGCTCTGCGATTGCAGCCTTGTGTGCCGATATGGACATGAGAGAGAAAAACAAACTAGAAGGGAGCCCAACCTATTTATTAGATAATGGCCGCCAAAAACTTTATGGAAATGTTGGTTATCGAGTACTGGAAGCCAATATTCAAGAGCTACTAGAGCGCCCCGAAGGTATCGCCAGCTGGTGCTAACGACTCTTGCAGAATCTTATCAAGACTTCAGCGCTTGCTACTCTAGTTCAATATGACTGGTATCAGGGGCTGTAGGGGCTTTCTTTTCTTTCTGATCGGTTAATGCCGCGCCTGCTTCCGCAATACTAAAGGACGATAAATCCAATACGAGGTCCGCAGCAGGTGGAGCCTTATTCGGATTCATATCCTCACCCACTTCTGCTACTGATATGTGACTCGTATCAGGCGCTGGCGGTATAGGCTTATTGTCTACTTCGATTTCGGCAAATGGCGACACAACCTTAATGCTGCTGGTATCAATATCGACATCAGGAATGTCTCGACGCTCATCCGGCTTTAGTAAATCACTTCCACTAGGCAATACATCCCAATTTGCATCGGCAATGGCCTGTTGAATCGCAGGTGTACTATCTGGCGCACTATCAGCTGTACTATCATGTTTTGACGAGGACTCTGGCGATGATTCTGACAATGGCGCAGTCTCTTGCTGAGCAGCAACGGGGGCAGTAGCTGGAATCTCTGCAGACTGCTCTTCTTTTGCCAACGTGATAACCGCTTTTGCGCCCGCCTTCTTAAATGCCTGTTGATATTTTGCCGCGGTGGCCTTATCCACCGATTTTTTGATGGTATTAACTTTGCCCGAGAAAAGAGTTGCCAATTTAGCAGCATCAGCTTTGAATATTTGTGCAATTGCAGACTTAACCTGAGCAGCATCAGCACCCGGTAAGATTTCTCCACGAAAGTAAATATCGTACTTTGGATCTGCCATTGCCCTATTCCTATCTATAATTCTTTATACTTAGTATAGCCTGAGTCTCACCACCCTTTAAGATTTTTTACCCGCGCCTTCTGCGATACGCTTCACAACTCTAGAAGCGGCAACAAAAGCAAAAGTCCCCGTCACCATAGTCGCCGAGCCAAAACCTGAAGCACAATCTAATCGCGTACTGCCGTCATCATCAGGCTTTATTCGACACACACTGCCATCGGGCTGTGGGTAAGTCATTTGTTCAGTCGAGTAGACGCAAGGGATCGAATAATAGCGCTTAGGGTTACGAGAGAAGCTGTAATCTTTGCGCAAAATTGAACGCACTTTAGAAATCAGCGGGTCATGAGCACACTTATTCATATCGATAATCTGGATTTGCAATGGGTCAATTTGGCCACCCGCGCCACCCGTTACAACGATACGGATTTTATTGATATGGCAATGAGCAATTAAAGCGGCTTTGCTTTTAGCGCTATCGATGCAATCAATCACATAAGAAAAACCCGTATGAATTAGGGCCTTCATATTTTTCTCTGTGACAAAGTCCATGTGAGTTGTGATCTTGCAATGTGGATTAATCGCTTTTAACCGCTCAGCCATAGCGTCGATCTTGAGCTTGCCTGTATTACCATCCATTGCCGGTAACTGACGATTGATATTAGTGACACAAAGATCGTCCATATCAATCAAGGTAATTGCGCCAATACCACTTCGAGCAACGGCTTCAGCAGCCCAGGAGCCCACGCCACCAATACCAATAATACATACATGCGCATTGCGCAGGCGCTCTAGGCCTTCGGTACCATATAAACGGGCAATGCCACCAAAACGGTCAAGATAGTCATCAGACATAATTTTCTAGTTCGAATACTTAAGGTTTAAAAATGGACGAGATTGTACCCGAACAGTACCAACTAAGGGTAATTTCAACCCTCTTTTTTTGTAATATACAATTTTGTGCTAACCTCCGCTTGAATCAATTTACATGGACGAACTTGATGCTATTCATAAAGAACAAACCCTGCTCCGGCAATATTTCAGCCACGCAGAAATCAATAAACAAACGATATGCAATTCAACTTTTTTTACTTTTCAGTAGCCCTACATATGCCCTTAACGGAATAGATAATAGTGGCCGCAGCGATTACGACTTAGATAATAATGGCCTTATTGAGATTAACGATCTGAGTGATTTAAATGAAATAAGAAATAATGTTAATGGCAAAAAACTTTATGGATCTAATACCGGCTGCCCCACATTAGCCGATGATAAGATTGATGGATGCAACGGCTTCGAATTAACCACGGATTTAGATTTTGATACCAATAATGATGGCATGATGGACAGCGCAGATGAGTACTGGGACCAAGGCTTTGGTTGGCTCCCTATTGGAACTCGAGAAGCGCCTTTTTCAGCCACCTTTCATGGCAATGGGTACCTAATCAAGAACTTATACATTCATGATGAATACACATCAAAAATCGGTTTATTCTCAGTAACCAATAACGCATTCATCAAACAGCTGGGTCTAGTAGGCCATCTAGGCTCAATAACCGGAAGCACTTCCGTAGGTAGTTTTATCGGCCTTGCGTTCGATACCCACCTTGAGTCTAGTTTTAATAGTATTGATATCAACGCAACTCATGAACGCTCGTCTGCTGGCGGCCTCATTGGATTTACTCAAGCAAAAGTAAGCGTCAGCAACAGTATGAATCGAGGTACGGTAACCGCTGTTACAACAGGCGGTCTCGTTGGCAATGCTCACCTGAGTAAGCTGTCTGTATCTAACAGTATTAATACAGGTATTCTTAAACCTTTAGTAGCAGGTCAAGGAAGGCACGGCGGATTAGTGGGTAAAGGTGCATTCGCACCTGAAGTGTTCCATAGCTACTGGGCTGAAGATTTATCACAACAAAAACACAGTACCAGCGCTAGAGAAGAGAATGGCTATATTGGCTTTGACTCACCAATATTACGCTGTGCTGTTAACGCAGATACCACAAGCAATAATAGTGCGTGTGTTTCAAGTGACGGTAAAAATGAAGGACTATACGAGCCGGTTACTCTTTATAAAGGTTGGGATGAATCGATATGGGATTTTGGCACCAGTGAACAACTGCCTGGTTTAAGATTTAACGGCCAGATACTTCGAGGTGAATAACCTTAAGTTGATATGAATTTAAATAGCTTATGACGTTAGTCGCTCAGTAATAAGCCACTAACGTACACTCATGAAACAGCGATTAATTACTCGCTAGAATACGCTTACGCCAGCGAGAGATTTCTGCAATGCGAGGTAAAGTAGGCTCTAATCGATCGAAGCGAATGCTCAAGTTGGTTTGTGTTCTCAAGCTTTCTTCACCCATCAAGCCCGATTTCAATGCTTGAGTAGGAGGATGCTGACCCACAAGGCTTTTCACCATAAAAGGCAAAAAATCAGAGGATAAATTAGCCAGCGTATGATAATTAATTTTTATTTCATTACTCGTATTATCACCAAATTGAGTACGTTCAATAATTAAAATATCACCAGACGTTAGCGGCTGTTGTATTAAATCAAAGAATTGATTCAGCTCACCTTGCATGGCTGCCATTTTCTCCGCGCCATGCTCAATCGCTAAGGCATTTAACCATAATGAGCGAAAGCGGCGCTGGCTGAATTTTTCAGTCGATATTTTAATTTCTAGTCGTTGTGGAGCAGCTGTTCCTTTAGCTTCGTCAACAGGGTCAACGTATAACGCCATCAACATCCAATCTTTATTAAGGCTCGTAAACGCGCCATAGCCCTGAAGCTTACTTTCTTCTTCAAAGCCGGTTGTAACAGTAGAAGTCTGTTCAGCAGATGCCGTTAAAGTGGCAATCGATAATATTAATGCAGTGATGAGTGATAATAGATAGTGATACATAATCGTCTCAGTTCTTGCTGAATGGGTAGAGTGATTATGTCCCTAATGATAAAGAACTAATCGAACTTAGTTCTCATTCTGAGAGCAATCCAAATTCCTAAGCTCAACTTTGTCGACTAGTGCTCATTTTTGTCATAGTGAATGCTTATGAAATCAGTTTATAAATTAACCAACTGAATACGTTGTAACTGATCGACTATCTGGTGATGCAAGGTATCTTGAACCCCAGGGTTGCGGATATCATCCAGGGTGATGTCCCCTAAAACCCGTAAAAGTAAGTCGTTAATACCAGTCCAGTTACTGGATAACGAACAAGAATCCGTAATTTCACACTGATTATCGTCCGCACTGCATTCCGTTAACGAAATGGGGCCTTCAAAAGCCTGCACTACGTCTAAAACACTGATCTGAGCAGGCGCAAGAGCAATACGATAACCCCCTTTTGAACCACGTTGAGCATTAACCAAGCCTGCATCCACAATCGCTTTCATAACCTTACGCACAGTCGCAACGGTCAAGCCTGTCGCCTGAGAAATATCATCGGTTGATTGCTTAACAGCACCCGCAAGGGCTAGCTGGTTTAATACCACCAAACCATAATCGGTTAATTTGCCAATTCTTAGCATTTAAAGAGTTCTTTAGTTTACAGAGGCTTCATCATATCAGAGGCTATCGATTAATTCTCAAATGCCACCCTGTCATTAACATACGACTGGCCAAATACGACCCATTCCTATCTAGGGCAGAAGTATCAATTTGATTGGTGAAAAACTGCTCACTTTGATAGAATACCGCCCCATAATTTACTAATCGATACCAGATTGGTATTGATTAAAATACCCTACCAAATTAGTATGGTATTACAAACCAACATCACGGCCGCCCACTGTTTTTCAGCCCATTGAATAATAGTTGCTCCCAAACGGCCGTAGACGATGATAGAGATGAGAGTCGTTCCTATGACTGATAACGCAGAAATCGATCGCCAGATAGGCAGAGAATACGAAGCTGGTTTTATTACCGATGTAGAATCTGCAACACTAGCGCCTGGCCTAAACGAAGATACCGTCCGTTTTATTTCAGCCAAAAAAGGCGAACCAGAATGGTTGCTTGAATGGCGATTAAAAGCCTTTGCCGCGTGGAAAGAAATGACGCCGCCTAACTGGGCTCAGGTTCAGCACCTAGACATCGATTTCCAAGAAGTCTCTTATTACTCTGAACCAAAGAGTATGGAAGATCGTCCGCAAAGCTTGGACGAAGTTGATCCTGAGTTATTGGCGACCTACGAAAAGCTAGGCATTCCAGTGCACGAACAAGCCGCTTTAGCCGGTGTTGCGGTTGATATCGTATTCGACTCTGTGTCATTAGGAACAACCTTCCGTAAAACGCTGGCTGAAGCCGGCGTTATTTTCATGCCTATTTCTGAAGCCGTTCATGAGCATCCAGAACTGGTTAAAAAGTACATGGGCTCTGTCGTTCCACAAAAAGACAACTATTATGCTGCGCTAAACTCTGCGGTATTCAGTGATGGTTCGTTTGTTTATATTCCGAAAGGCGTTCGCTGCCCAATGGAATTATCGACCTACTTCCGTATTAACGAAGAAAAAACAGGTCAGTTCGAGCGCACCCTTATTATTGCCGACGAAGGTTCTCACGTAAGCTATTTGGAAGGCTGTACCGCTCCAATGCGTGACGAAAACCAATTGCATGCGGCGGTAGTAGAATTGATCGCTCATGATGATTCTGAAATCAAATACTCCACGGTACAAAACTGGTACCCAGGTGATAGCGAAGGTAAAGGCGGCATTTACAACTTCGTAACGAAACGCGCTGTTGCTCATACCAACGCTAAAGTTTCTTGGACACAAGTAGAAACAGGTTCAGCGATTACTTGGAAATACCCAAGCTGCATTTTAAAAGGCGACAACTCTGTTGGCGAATTTTACAGCGTTGCGTTAACCAATAACTTCCAAGAAGCCGATACCGGCACCAAGATGATTCACTTAGGTAAAAACACTAAGTCGACCATCATCACTAAAGGTATCTCGGCCGGTAAGAGCCAAAACTCTTACCGTGGTTTAGTTAAGATGGGCCCTGGTGCAACAGGCGCACGTAACTACACGCAGTGTGACTCATTATTAATTGGTGATAAGTGTGGCGCTCATACGTTCCCTTATATAGAAAGTAAAAACCCAAGCGCCGTAGTAGAACACGAAGCAACCACGTCAAAAGTTTCTGACGAGCAGTTGTTCTTATGCCAACAGCGTGGCATCGATACTGAAAAAGCCGTTTCTATGATTGTTAACGGATTCTGTAAAGAAGTATTTAAAGAATTGCCAATGGAATTCGCTGTAGAAGCCGGCAAATTATTAGAAGTATCGCTAGAAGGATCCGTAGGGTAATTCGGCAAGAGCTACAAAGCTTCGCTTTGTTTGCCGAATTACAACTGGCCATGGATGGCCAGGCTGGCAGACGTACAGGGATGTGGTTTTAATATATCTATCTTGCGCTTTTGTTTTTCGCACTGTTATTACAAAAGATATGAACCACTAGTTTGCCCCCAAAAACAAAATTTAAAAATTTCAGGAAAATACAACATGTTAACGATCAAAGATTTACAAGCAAAAGTTGAAGACAAAGACATTCTAAAAGGCCTAAACCTAGATATTAAGCCGGGTGAAATTCACGCGATTATGGGCCCGAACGGCGCTGGTAAAAGTACCTTAGGCAACGTGCTTTCAGGTCGTGAAGGCTATGAAGTAACGGGCGGCAGTGCTGAACTAGAAGGTAAAGATTTATTAGATCTAGATCCTGAAGAACGCGCACGTTTAGGTTTGTTTTTAGCATTTCAGTACCCTGTTGAAATCCCAGGTGTTTCTAACCTAGAATTTTTAAAAGCGTCGGTTGATTCTGTTCGCGCTGCACAAGGTAAAGAGCCTTTAGATTCTGTGAGCTTTTTGAAACTAGCCCGCGCAAAATGCAAATTGGTTGATTTAGACCAAAGCTTCTTGAAGCGTGGTGTTAACGAAGGTTTCTCGGGTGGTGAGAAGAAGCGTAACGAGATCATGCAGATGATGCTGTTAGAGCCAAAGCTTTGCATCCTAGATGAAACCGATTCAGGCTTAGACATCGATGCATTGCAGGTTGTTGCAGAAGGCGTTAATAGCTTACG
Source organism: uncultured Oleispira sp. (assembly GCA_913061415.1). GTDB lineage: Bacteria > Pseudomonadota > Gammaproteobacteria > Pseudomonadales > Oceanobacteraceae > Oleispira. Next base: position 117,770 of record CAJXUD010000004.1, read on the forward strand.
CGACCCTAACCGCAGCTTCATCATCGTCACTCACTATCAGCGTTTATTAGACTACATTGTGCCTGATTTTGTTCACGTACTGGCTAACGGTAAAATCGTTAAGTCTGGCGGTAAAGAGTTAGCGCTTGAGCTAGAAGAAAAAGGTTACGCTTGGTTAGAAGATGCAGCTGAGAACGGAGCTAGCTAATGACTGATTTTCATAAAGGTCTGCTAGCCGTTAATGATGAAAACCTTAGCAAAGAGAGTTCATCACTGGCAGCCATCGCTACCTTAAATAAAAGCGGTAAAGAAAGTTTTTTACAGCAAGAAATTCCAACCCGTAAAACGGAAGCGTGGAAGTTTACGTCTTTGTTTGGTTTTACTTCAAACGAAGAAGGTTATGGTCGTTTAGCAGCATCTTATGATGCTGCTGGCTTAGATGCCCTCACGACAATTCCTGCGTTAGACGCTCAGCGTTTGGTATTTGTTAACGGTCAGTTTTCGGCAGAGCTTTCTTCTAAAGAAAGTGTAGCGAATGTTGTGCGTTTCAGTGAAGCTAACGAAGCACAGCAAGCGATTATTGCTGACAACTTAGGCACGGCCATTGAACAAGAAAAACACATTTTTGCGGCGTTGAATAATGCAACGACGACGGATGGTGTTTTGGTGCATGTCGGTAAAAATGAGAATTTGAAAACAAACATTCAAATTACTCATATCACCACAGCGCAAGCTAATCCGTTTACGGTTCAGGCACGTATACTGATTGTATTAGAAACCGGTGCTGAAGCGACGATTGTTGAACATTTTGCAAGTAATAGCGATGAGCAAAATTGTTTTGTAAATGCGATTACTGAAGCAAAAGTTGGCCCTAATGCACGTTTGAATCACTACCGTTTGCAGTTGATGCAAGAAGGCAGCATTCAGATTGGTGGTGTTCATGTTGATCTTGATCGTGATGCAAATTACGACAGTTTCCAGCTTGGCCTCGGCGCTAAGATTGTGCGTAACGATATTAATGTGAATCATAATGTCGGCGGTAGTCACTGTGAGTTGGTCGGGGTTTATCTTCCTCAGAATAAGCAGTTGATTGATTTCCACAGCAACATTGAGCACAAGATTGCTAACTGTACGACGAAGGAAGTATTCCGCGGCATCATGGCGGATAAATCGAAAGCTGTCTTTAACGGCCGCATTCATATTCATCCAGATGCGCAGAAGACGTTAGCCGAGTTAAGCAATAAGAACTTGTTATTGTCTAACGATGCCACGATTAATACCAAGCCAGAGCTTGAAATTTATGCAGACGATGTGCGTTGTGCTCACGGTGCAACCATTGCTCAGTTAGACGAGCAAGCGCGTTTCTATTTACGCTCTCGCGGCATTAGCGCAGCAGAAGCTGATGTGATGTTAAGTTTTGGTTTTATTAATGAATTATTAGAAAACCTTGAACTGGATGCTGTTCGCAATTTGATTCGCCCGATCTTAGCTCAACGCTTTGGTCGTGATGAAGAATTAATGCAGCACATTGGGTAAAAATATTAAGTTGTGAATTTTGGTTTTTAAACCGAATCAATGTTGGTGGTCTATTCCGCAAATCGGCGTGAATACATCCTTGTAGCCTTAACTAAAACATCCATGTTTTAGATATTTGCTCCACAAACCACCAACATTGATTCTGAAAATCTCCTAGTTTTAGAAATCATTAAACACAATTATTTAAGGTAAGAAGTAACATATGAGCGATAGCAAAAAAATGGACATCGAACAAATTCGCGCTGACTTCCCAGTATTGCATCAGGAAGTTAACGGTAAGCCATTAGTCTATTTAGACAACGGCGCGACGACGCAAAAACCACAAGTGGTTATCGATGCCATTGCTAATTATTACCGCACCACGAATTCCAACGTGCACCGCGGCGCTCATACGTTAAGTGATCAAGCGACGCAGATGTTTGAAGATGCGCGCACCACGATGCAGAAATTTCTGAACGCAGCAAAAAGTGAAGAAATTATCTGGACTCGCGGGACCACAGAATCGATTAACCTAGTGGCGCAAACCTGGGTTCGTTCGAATGTAAAAGCTGGCGATGAGATAATTATCTCCGGCATGGAGCATCACTCTAACATCGTGCCTTGGCAGATGGTCTGTGAGCAAACAGGCGCACTATTAAAAGTTATTCCTGTGCTAGACGATGGCTCTTTAGATTACGACGCGTATTTAAAACTGCTCAGCGACAAAACAAAATTTGTCGCAGTGGTGCATGTGTCGAATGCGTTGGGTACCTTAAATCCTGTTGAAGACATTATTCGTGAAGCCCATAAAGTTGGTGCAAAAACCCTGATCGATGGTGCACAAGCCGTTGCTCACTGGGACATCGATGTACAAGCACTCGATTGTGATTTTTATGCCTTTTCTGGACACAAACTTTTTGGCCCAACAGGCTTAGGGGTTTTGTACGGTAAAGAAGAACTATTAAATGCGATGCCTCCTTATCAAGGTGGTGGCGAAATGATTTTGCACGTGAGCTTTGAAAAAACGACGTATAACGTTTTGCCATATAAGTTTGAAGCCGGCACGCCAAACATTGCAGGCGCTATCGCGATGGCCGCGGCGATTGACTATTTAAACAGTCTAGACCGTGTCGCCTTAGCCAAACATGAAGACGCCTTACTTGCGCGCGCGAATGAATTGGCCGCTCAAACAGACGGTATTCGTTTAATTGGTACCAGTAAAAACAAAGCCAGTGTATTCAGCTTTTTAATTGAAGGTACACATCCTCACGATGTGGGTACATTGTTAGATCAGCAAGGCATCGCGGTTCGTACCGGCCATCACTGTGCTATGCCTGTGATGGATCAGTTTGAGATTCCAGGCACAATACGGGCGTCGTTTACCTTCTACAATACATTAGATGAAGTGGACGCTCTGTTCAAAGCGATTGAAAAAGTGAAGATGTTTTTACTCTAGTTAATTGTAATAACAAGAGACAACATTTTCCTGAGAGATAAGTTATGACCATAGAAACGTTTGATCCAAACGCAGCAATTAATCAACAAAGCCAACAAGTCAGTATGACGGAGTCGGCCTTGATTCATGTGCGTAAGCTGTTAGCCAATTCCAATGCTATGGGTGTTCGTATTGGTGTTAAAAAAAGTGGCTGTTCGGGTTTCAAATACGAGATTGAGTTTGTGACAACACCGCTCGCTGAAGATACCTGCTTTCAAGTGGCAGACGATGTTGCACTGTATGTTCCTACTGAATATCTAGCGATGGTAAAAGGCACGGAAGTTGATTACACGACTGAAGGCCTAAACAGCACCATCAAGTTTAATAACCCAAACGCTAAAGACCTGTGTGGTTGCGGCGAATCATTTTCAGTGTAAAGGAGCAATCTCGTGGAAAAACGCATGGTTGTTTCCCAGCAGGATTGTCCTGCCCGTAAAGTACCCAGTGGCCAGCCGACTATTATTCCAGCCGGATCTTTTTTGACCATTACTCAGGCATTAGGCGGTAACTATACGTTAACGCTGAACGGCAACATGGTGCGTGTTGATGGTACCGATGCCGCATTAATTGGTCTTGAATCTGAAGAAATTACCTTTGAAGATATCGGTGATGGTTTAGTTCACGAAGAGCAAATTCGCCAGGCACTGAAAACTATTTTCGATCCTGAGCTACCGGTGAATTTATTAGACCTAGGTTTAATTTACGGCATCGATATCGAAGGCAAAAACGTAATCATTCGTATGACGTTAACCGCGCCGACTTGCGGTATGGGGCCAGTCTTGATTAGCGATGTTGAATATCGTGTTGCTAAGGTACCCAACGTTGAATCGGTGAAGGTGCAGTTGATCTTTGATCCACCTTGGCACAAAGATATGATGACTGACGAAGCACAACTTGAAACCGGCCTGTTCTTTTAACAGGCCGTTTTTCTTTCAGCTACTTATTTCTACTGCTAAAGTAATAGCAGCCCGCGATTAATAACGACCACGAAGCCATGCCCACTAAATTATTTAAGAAGCGCCGTAAATTTTTAATTTATCTCGCTAAAACATTACACCAATGCGGAACGCCAGCTTATCAGCTAGAAGGCCATTTGGTTAAAATCAGTGCAGCGCTTGAATTAGGCGGGTCCTTTTTAATCAGCCCAACGTCGATCACCTGCGTTTTTTGGCCAAAAGACGACCGTGAAAATCAAGAGCACAGTTATATTGCCCGCGTACAACCCGGCGATCTTGATTTAGGGCTATTGGCCCGAACCGATGAATTGGTTGAAGAGTTATGCTCTGGTCAGCGCGATCTTGATGATGCCCTTCTACGCCTAGAAGAAATCAACAACAAGCCTAATCCCTATCCTCGTTGGGTTATTTTCATCGCCTTTGGTTTAGCCAGCGCAGCTTTCAGTATGCTAATGGGCACGAGCTGGGCTGATGTTATTGCTTCTTTCATGATAGGTCTTGGCATTTATGGTTTAGTCATGGTTGGAGAAAAGCATCCTAGAATACAATCGGCTCTAGATCCTCTTGCCGCACTTTTTGCTGCTTTTGCCGCCTCTGCTATCGCCTTTATTGCACCCAGTATTAATATGGCCTTAGTGGTACTGGCAAGCATCATTGTCTTTATTCCTGGCCTGGCTTTAACCGTTGGCTTGTCTGAACTGGCGGCTCGAGATTTAATATCCGGCACCGTGCGAGTAATGGACGCTTTAATGTCGCTATTCAAACTCTACTTTGGCGCCTTCTTAGGCTTTGCCATTGCCAGTGTTTTACTGGGCAATGTCGAGCAAGTTGAGGCCGTCAGGCTGCCTAAATGGAGCGGCTGGTTAGCGGTTTTAGTATTGTCATTTTCATTGATGGTGATGTTCAAGATTCGTTTAAAGGACGCCCCTTGGGGTGTGGCGGCAGGCTTCTTAGGTCATAGCGTGAGCATCGTGGCTTCAGCTTACTTTGGTAGCGCATTAGGAATTTTCTTTGCCGCACTTTTTTTAGGGATCTACGCGAACCTTTTTGCTCGCTGGCGTAAAGCGCCTGCCGCGATTGTATTGCTGCAAGGCATCGTGGTATTGGTTCCGGGCAGTAAATTGTATATGGGGTTGAATACGGTCATTTCTGGGAAAGAGATTTTACACATTGAACAAATTGGAAGTCAGTCTTTTTTGATTTTGATGTCGTTGGTCGCAGGATTAATCTTCGCTAACATTATCGCAGACCCCAGGCGCTCTCTTTAAATACGCTCTCTTTAAAGGAGCTCTCTTTAAAGGAGCTCTCTTTAGCAGTAGTGCCTTAAAAGCATCTTGAAAAACCATAATGAGCAGCCCATCGGCTGCTCATTATTCGATCTATAAAACGACAGGCGTTACTTGCTTAGGTGCAATTGTTTTTGGCTCTTCTATTACTAGCATTAAAAACTTTTTCGCATCTTGCGCAGTCTCATCTGGAATTTCTTCCATCGGAATATGACCGACTCCTGGATACGTAATTAACTTAGCCCCTTCAATTTCATCCGCAAATTGCTGAGCATGAGTCAGCGGTATCCAAGCATCTTTTTCTCCCCACTGAATCAGCGTTGGCACTTTAACCTGCTTAATACCGTCAGTATTAATGTTCGTTAGCGTCTGTAGAACACTCACCACCGCTTCACGATTGCCTTCTCGTAACATCAACTGGTGATAACGCTCTATCGTCTCATCCGTTACCTTAGAGCCATCACCATAAACTTCGCTTAATGTCTGGGTTACAACAAACTTAGGAGTAATGAAGGCCATACTATCTTTCAAGACTGGAGCATTTAAAAGCTTTAACATCATTGGCATTTCAAATGAATAACCCGCAGCGTCGATCAGAATCAAACGTTTAACTTTTTCTGGATGATTAATCGCAAAGTTCCAAGAAATATAACCCCCCATTGAATTTCCTGCCAAGAAAAAAGAGTCAATATTAAGCTCATTACTTAACTGATTAAGCATATCCATAGTACGTTCAATACTATAAATGCCATCCGCGTAAGGCCCCGTTAAACCAAAGCCTGGAATATCGATACGAATAATACGGAAGTCATTCTGAAGGTTTTCGACCCAGCCATCCCAGGTATGCAAACTGGCCATAATGCCGTGCAATAAAAACAAAACAGGTGCTTCTGGGTTTTGTGCAGCACTTAAGCCTTCATCACGGTAATGTAATTCAATACCCTGCTGTAAACCGCCAAGCTTGATAAACTTAGAGTCTTCATTGGCATAACGACTATTAACCACTTCTGGGGATAAATCGACGAAGCCCATATAGTGTCGACCTAAAAACATAGATCCTAAAAGTAAAATCGCGATTAACGTAGAGATGAGTACTTTCATAAAACTTTCCTGCAGAAATAATGTGTATTTTTATTGTTTAAAAACTTGGAGCTGAGTGTGCCGCATAGAAGGGATACTTGGCTAGGTTTGATTGTGACATTTTTGGGTTTCTGGATGGTAAAGCTGGATAGTAAAGCTGTTAACTACCAAGGTACCGAGGAAAGCTGAGGAAAAGATGATTGTTTATAGAGAAATTGATTATAGGACAATTGTTGATAGGACAATAGATTCACCACGGAGGTCCTCCGTGGTGAATCTCCTTTTAGGCTTTAAACCCTACTTCTCAACAAAAGCCCGTTCAATCACATAATGCCCCTGCTCACCTTGGCGTGCTTCTTCAAACCCGCGGTTATCCAAGATCTCACAGAAATCCTTTAGCATGCTTGGGCTACCGCACAACATAAAGCGGTCATGTTCTAGATTAATTTCTGGCAAGCCTAAATCTGCACATAGCTTTCCACTTTCAATCAAGTCGGTTAAACGTCCCTGATTACGGAAGGCTTCACGCGTCACTGTTGGGTAGTACTTCAATTTTTGGCGTACAACATCACCAAAGTATTCGTTATTTGGCAGCTCTTCTTCAATAAAGTGCTGATACGCCAATTCAGACGTTTCGCGTACGCCGTGGGTTAAAATGACGTTATCAAACTGTTCGTAAATTTCAGGATCTTTAATGATGCTCATAAAAGGTGCTAAACCTGTGCCGGTACTTAATAAGTACAAGTTTTTACCCGGCAATAAGTGATCTGCAATCAAGGTGCCTACTGGCTTTGTACCGACTAAAATCTCATCCCCTACCTGCAAGTTCTGCAAATGCTGTGTCAGTGGACCGTCTTGTACTTTAATGCTGAAAAACTCCATTTCTTCTTCGTAGTTAGCACTGGCAATACTGTAGGCACGCAATAACGGCTTATTATCAATCTCTAGCCCTATCATAGTGAAGTGGCCATTTTTGAAACGTAAGCCCTGATTACGGGTGGTATTAAAGCTAAACAGTGTGTCATTCCAGTGGTGTACCTTGGTGACAGTCTCACGAATCATTTTGCTCACGACTTGCCTCACTATTTTTAATTTTTACTTATTGGTTTAGACGTTTAGGTCATTAATTATTAACTGACGCCAGAATACCCTAGACTTATCAATCAGAAAAACAGATTATATCGATTATACTTATCGATTTTACCTATATAAGATAATGAATCACCATGCGCTATACCCTTCGCCAACTTGAAGTCTTTCTGGCCATTGCCCACCAGCAGAATGTTAGTAAGGCTGCGCAAGCATTGAACCTCTCACAGAGTGCAGCCAGCTCTGCCTTAAAAGAATTAGAGCAGCAGTTCGATGTTCAGCTGTTTGATCGTATAGGTAAGCGCTTACAGTTAAATGAGCAAGGGCGTCTGATTCGCCCTAAGGCGGAAAGTTTATTAGCCCAGGCGGCGGATTTAGAGCAAACCCTGTTAAAACATGCCGACGCGGGGCATTTAAAAATTGGCGCAACCTTGTCAATTGGTAACTACCTTGCGGTTAATATCATGGCCGACATGATGCGTCAGCAGCCCAACGCGAATATCAGCCTCGAAGTAGCCAATACGGCCAGTATCAGCCAGAAGGTATTGAATTTTGATTTGGACATTGGCTTGATTGAGGGGGAGTTACAACATTCTGATTTAGAGGTTATTCCATGGCGTGATGATGAGCTCGCCGTTTTCTGTAGCCCCAACCATCCCCTAGCTAATAAAAAGAGCATCAATGATGAAGACCTAATCGCTGCTCAATGGATTTTGCGTGAAGCAGGTTCTGGTACCCGCCAAGCGTTTGAGCGCGCGATGCATGGCATTCTGCCAAACCTCACCATTGCTCATGAGCTGCAGCATACCGAAGCAATTAAGCGCGCGGTTGAAGCGAATTTAGGAATTGGCTGTTTATCACAGATAACGTTAGAAGATGCATTTAAACGCGGTAGTTTGGTGCGCCTCTCAGTGCCGCAGCGTAACTTTGAGAGACAGTTCTATTTTATTTTACACCAACAAAAATTCCGCAGCGCCGGTATTGAGCAATGGATGGCGCTATGTTTAGCAGCTAACTAAGCTAGTTTGTTTTTACCTCAAGGGTTAATTCAGCGCCTTCAATTGACCCACGAATATCCTGTAAGCGATATTCTTCCCGCTCTTCAAATCCTTCTTCCATTAAGATTCGGCCACCAAAAGACGTTCTTTCCCCCTCCTCTTCAACCGTCTTAGGCGTGAACAGATTAGGCAGCATGCTTTTATATTCATACTTGAAGATTTTCATATCAAGTACATCGTCGACTAATTGAGGCAGAGTTAGATCGAGCAGTCTTTTGGGCGCTTCTGCTACAGGTTCTAACGTGGCATTTAAACTCCCTTCACCTGCACTCACTTCAAGGCTTTCGTGATGGTCTTCTATGCTACTTTCAGCACTATTTTCAGTGCTATCACCCTTACCATCTTCGGCATTGCCTGTAGCGATTTCTACAGTAGACTCTTTCCGGCGTTCACTCCCGCTCTTTGCCGGGTGATCGTTTAGCAAGCCAGGATTCTTATCTCGGATATCACTTGGTCTATTACTTGGAATATCTTCTTGGCTAGCAGACTGTTCAAACGCAAAGAAGGTTTTGATACTTTCAAGTACTTCTCCTTTTGTGATGCGTTCCACAATTGGCGAATCACTGACGCAGAGATACAGCAGCAATAGTGCAGAAAAAAACAGAAATAAAACAAGCTTACGCATTAACGGCAGAACTCTTTTAAAATTCATATAACGAATAAAAACAATAATAACGCTAGTGTATTTTCATTAATAGGGTAAACACAATACTCAATGTGTGAAAAACAGATCACATTTTGTTAATATACCGATCCCATTTTCATATGCAGCAGCTCATCAGGCGCAACAAGGGCAATTATGATCACTATGTTTGGCATTAAGAACTGCGATACCATCAAAAAAGCCCGTAAGTGGCTAGAGGCAGAAGGTATTGATTACCAGTTTCACGATTATAAAAAAGAGGGCTTAAGCACTGAAATGCTCAACTCTTGGGTCAAAGATTTAGGCTGGGAAGCATTAGTTAATAAGCGCGGAACTACTTGGCGCAAGCTTCCTGAAGCGGTTAAAGAGTCTATCGACCAAGCGTCTGCTATCGAGATCATGTTAGAGAATACTTCCATCATCAAACGCCCATTATTGGTAGATGACGCAAGTAACAAATTATTAGGCTTTAAAGCCGAAGATTATCAGGATTTTGTTAATTCCTAATTAACCTGTTTTCTATTTATTCACCCTTTTTATTCACTTTTTAAAGTAAGGATTTTATTATGAGCACTGCATTTGCTATTGGCTTAGGCACAAAAAACGCAAAAGGCGAATGGTTAGAAGTTTATTACCAAACACCTCTTTTTCAGCCAAGCGCTGACATCATTGCTGCGGCAAAAGATGCAATCGGCTATGAAGGTGGCAACCAAGCCGTTGAAGTTGATGGCGGCGAATTAGAAGCCCTAGCAGCAGCACTAGAAGCCGTTGCACCAGAACAAGCTAAGCTAGCGCGCGCTTGTACTGAAAGCCAGAAGCCAGTAGTAGTGACTGTTTTAGAATCTGACGCTCAGTCGGCTTCTACGCCCGAAGTTTATTTAAAGCTTCACTTATTATCCCACCGTTTAGTTAAGCCACACGGCATTAACCTAGATGGTATGTTTGGTCTATTGCCAAACGTTGCTTGGACGAACCTAGGCGCAATCGACCTAGCTGAATTACCAGAAGCACAACTTCAAGCGCGCTTAAAAGGCGAACTATTAAGCGTCAATTCTGTGGATAAATTCCCACGTATGACTGACTATGTTGTACCAAGCGGCGTTCGTATTGCTCATACCGCGCGTGTTCGTTTAGGCGCACACGTTGGCGAAGGCACAACCATTATGCATGAAGGCTTCGTTAACTTTAATGCAGGTACTTTGGGTGTTTCTATGGTTGAAGGCCGTATTTCTGCTGGCGTTGTTGTTGGTAACGGTTCTGACCTAGGCGGCGGTTGCTCTACTATGGGTACGCTTTCTGGCGGTGGTAACATCATTATTTCTGTGGGCGAAAACTGCTTATTAGGCGCAAATGCCGGTACCGGTATCCCAATGGGCGATCGCTGCACTATCGAATCTGGTTTATACATTACTGCCGGTACCAAGATTCTAGTTCTAGACGATGCTAAGAACGTTGTAGAAACTGTTAAAGGCCGTGATTTAGCGGGTAAGTCGGATCTTCTTTTCCGTCGTAACTCTATTTCTGGCGCAGTTGAATGTGTGACGAACAAGTCTGCGATTCAGTTGAACGAAGAGCTGCACGCGAACAACTAAGACCAAAAGCGATTCACCACGGAGGCGCTTCGCTACACGAAGAAAAGCGAGGAAAAAAGAATAACGACAGGTAAGCTCTTTATTATAGGGCTTTCTTGTCTTTTTATTCTTTATATCCGCTCTTCTCTGTGCAGCGAAGCGTCTCGGTGCCTCCGTGGTGAATTCTTGTATCTTGTCTTAGTTTTTCACCATCCGATTAAACTCCCCCCATCCCTAGTTCACTACTCTCATTCCGGAAGCCTCATGGAAACGTTCTACGACATCCAACAGCGTGCAGCCAAGCGTAAAGGTGGCAAAGCAGCTTTAGCGTCTATTGTGCATAAGCCGTTAACTTCAAAGCAGCTGATGAAAATAACCGATGATGAGTGGTTAGAAGAATTTACTCGTAAGATATTTCAAAGTGGATTCTACTGGTCTGTTATCGATAAAAAATGGCCTGGCTTTCGAGAAGTTTTCTGGGATTTCAATATCAAAAAATTATTGATGATGCCTCCTGAAATGCTTGAAGAAAAATCATCCGATGAGCGTATCGTCAGAAATTACAACAAGGTAAAAACGATCCCCGCTAATGCATCAATGATCCATTTCGCCGCGAAAGATGAAGGCAAACCGTTCCACCAGCTAGTCGCTGAATGGCCAACGGATGACATCATTGGTTTGTGGGCTTGGCTTAAAAAGCACGGTGCTCGCTTAGGAGGCAATACAGGTGCTTATACTCTGCGTATGCTGGGTAAAGATACATTTTTACTGTCGCGAGATGTTGAGGCGTATTTACGCGCCAATGAAATTATTGATGGTGGCCTGCAAACGAAAAAATCCTTGAATGCCGCTCAAGATTTTTTTAATCAAATGCAGCAAGAAAGTGGATTATCGTTACAGGAGATAAGCCAGACAATTTCATACAGCGTAGGAGATAACGTCGTATAACAGCGCTGTATACCCTAGGATGTACTGTTCTTAGAATGCATCTTAGATTACATCTTATAATGAATAGAGATGGCTAGAATCAATCAGTACGGATTGATTCTAGTGCCTCGGTAAGCGTGTTACAGATTTACCTCAATAATAAATACCAAACCTGCTAGAATTACCCTATTAACCATCTATATATGACTTCTTGAGAATAACCCCGTGACTAATAACGATGTATTACGCCGCATTCGCTATACCTTTGACTTTAGCGATTCAAAAATGATCAGCCTTTTCGCCTTGGCAGGTGAAACCGTCACTCGTGAACAGGTTAGCTGCTGGTTAAAAAGAGATGACCATGATGACTATAAAGGTCTGAAAGATTATCTTTTGGCAACTTTTTTGAATGGTCTTATCAATGATCGTCGTGGCGTTAAAGAAGGCGAGCCTGCCCCGATCGAGAAAGAAATGACCAACAACATCATTTTGCGTAAGCTAAGAATCGCGTTAAATTACGTTGATGAAGATATGCTGAGTGTATTAGAACTTGCTGATTTCCGCATTAGTAAGCCAGAACTGACTGCGTTCTTCCGCCGTCCTGGTCATAAGCACTACAGAATCTGTAAAGACCAAATCCTACGTAATTTCTTACAAGGTTTGCAGATTAAGTATCATGTAGCGAAGCCGACTGATACTGAAGAGCCTTCTACCTTTGAAAGACCAAGCGAAGATCAATAATTCGAATGAATTAATGGTCACAAATCAGGTGGTATGATTTACCCCTGATTTGCTAATAGAATCTAGCGGCAAATATTTTGTCGCTAGGCTCTTATTTCACGTCTATTTCCCCCTTAAAAGCTCGCTTCTAGAAAAACTCTATTCAACGAGCCATTCTAAGAGCTATTCAAAGAACATTTTATCCCAACGTGCTACTCAACGATTGAAACAGCCATTTCAGTCATATTTTCTGCGTCTGCAGCAAATGTAAATACGGGTGATATTAGCTGTTCTTGCCCATCACGTGGAGCAATCACAAAGCGATACTGGCCACCCGCTACAGGGTTATACCAGCGAGCTTGATACTCACCCATGCCTTTATCTTCGTCGTCAACAAGACGCACTTCAATATCATAACCGTCATCAGTAATCGGCTCGCCTGCATTACTCATGTCGATCCATTCACCATTGGCTAAGGTTTCTACTTTCACCAAAGACTTATGAAGTTCAATTTCACTCGCGCCCACATCTAACCAGTTGAACGAAACATAATGCTCTTCATTCGCCGCTTCTGCGGTATAGGCTTCTGGCTGGGCTAAAATGGCACGCTGACCTTGGCTCGCCTCTGTCTCTGGGAAAAATTCATTCACAACCAAGTCATAAGACCATTCATCAGCAAGTTCAACGAACGGCCCTTTTTCAATCATGTCGCTGGCTAGACGCCCTAACTGCGCTGATAAATAAGGTGTTGTGTACTGACCGTAAAGAGTATGCCCGCCTTCATAGTTTTGACGCGAATATTCTTCTGGTGTGGTGCTATAACCAAAATAACCGTTAGCATTACCCGCAATCCACGCATGCTTTATATCTTGTCCAGCTTGCTGATACGCCTGGCTAACACTGGCTGCCATACGACGGCCTGATTCTGTGGTGATCTCAAACGGCAGTGGCATAACCACTGTATCGTTGATCTTAATTAGCTGAAACAAAACCGTATTAGGGAAGCTGTCTTTTGGCTCTAATAAAGGCTGTAAGTACTTAAAGCCTAAATGTGTTTTATTACCTTGGCAGCCTTCAGTAAATACCCAGCTGCGCGATAGGATATTACCGCCTTTTAAAAATGGAATAGCCGCTAAGAATGGCGTACGACGTTCATAAGCACCCGCTGCGACGGGGGCACCAATGGCCGGATCTTCACAAAGCTCAACATCCCCTACGGCATTATGTTCACGAATATTCAATTCACGAGCCGCCGTAGTAATCGATATATCACTGGTCAACTGACTACCTAACTCTTCAAACAAGGCAATCGCTTCTTTACCAATACCTTGGCCTAGCTTTTTGGCTTCTTTCCAATTTACTTCAAAGTGACCGAAGGTATTATCACCATGGTCCGGTAATGCTGGCGCCATATCACCCTGAGTACCCGTCGTTAAACCATGAACAACTTTCCAAGACGTATTGTATTTATGCTCAATCGCCCATTCTAAGTCTTTCTGTGCATAAGCAAATAAGTCTGCGTTATACACTTCTACCGGAACACTCAATGCCGTCGCGTGTACTGAAAAGCTTGAGAAAGCGGCTAATGGTTTGTATTCACCCTGAGTATCCAAAACATCAACACGGATCATGTACATTGCTGGGTTAACCGCCTTTGAAACGGCGGTAGGATCTTCAAGATCAATCCCTGAAACATTGTCATTTAAAACATAAGAATCTAATGAGCGGTTACGGTTGTAGCCATAAATATCTTTACGGCCGGTCGCAACTTTTGCTGGGCGGCGATGTTTATGCGCTTGCAAGATCCCATCTGCAATACGCTGGCTAGCAAAGTTCAAGAACTTCTCTTCTAAACCTTGGCCGCTCGACATGTGTTTATTATAAAAATCATTTTCAAAGTGATTCACAGGAGCCGAGTGGCTGTGTGAAGACGTAATCACAATATCACTGGCCTGTAAGCCTGTTTTCTCGGCAACCGCTGCGACTACTTGATGATGTACTAATAATGAACCTGCGGTTAAATCGGTTTGCACCAGCGCTGTTGAATGCCCTTGACCATCATTAAGATAAACAATACGAGCCTTTAGGCGCGTACGAAAACCTTTGCCATAGTTTGCCATTACCGAATAACCACCCATTGGCATACCGGGAGGTGGTGTAATGTCTACCGAGATCGCTCCTGCAGTAGCAATACCCGTAACATCAACAGGAATAGGGGTCGGCTGAATAACCGTCACATCTTTAACAGTTGCACACGCACTAAGCGTCGTAACCGCCAAGATAACTAACATGAATGAACGCATGAGGCTTACCTTTAGTTTATCTATTTTATTTTTATAGTTATAGTTAGGCACGATAGTACACATTAAGTGATAGAAATGGAATGTCCCTAAGGAATTAACAAACACCATTCGCTGATCAATTCAGGGTCATTAATGAGCTGCTCTTTTTTCGCTTTCGTTAACTTTTTTATCCGGTATTCGAGCTGAGACGCAATGACTCGATTTTCAACAGCATAGCTAAATTCCAGAACCAATGGCCCTTTTCCTTTTAATGCTTTCGCCGCTTTGGGGCCGCTGCTTTGATGCTCAGTAAAGCGGCGCTCAACATCGGTCGTAATTCCGGTATATAAGGCATTACGATTATTGCGCACAAGGTAGATAAACCAAGGTTTGGATGGGCTAGTTGTTGTAACAGTCGTCATAGGCGTATAGCACCACACTCTTTCCTATAAATCACTAATTTTGTATTTAATAGGTGTAGACTGTCTGAAAAACCTCTAATGAATGGATACACACACATGTCGAATTCGACAACCTCTCAACCCGCCGCACCATTGGCGGGCTCTCATTCTAGTGATCGTTTTCGTGATCCTTTTAGTGGCTTTAGTCATTTATTCGGTGCACTCGTAGGCATTGCTGTGCTCTGCTTTCTTGTTGTTCAGGCCAGCCTTCACGGTGATATTTGGCAGCTCACTTCTTTTGCTGTGTTCGGTGTATGCATGACTTTAATGTTCGGCAGCAGCGCGGTATATCATTTAGCCCAAGGCAGTGATGAGAAAATCCTTAAGCTAAAGCGCATTGACCACATGGCAATCTTTGCCATGATAGCGGGCACTTACACACCTATTTGTATGATCGCCCTGCGTGATAGCTTTGGCTGGACACTATTGGTTGCAATTTGGGGCCTAGCGTTCACCGGTATTCTATTAAAAATATTCTGGATTGGCGCACCTCGCTGGCTATCAACCTTGATCTATTTAGGCATGGGTTGGGCAAGTGCTTTTGGCCTGACAACCATGAAAGAAGTGATGCCTGAAGTCTCTTTTGATTGGTTAGTCTATGGCGGTATCGCCTATACCGTAGGCGCAATCGTTTATGCAACCAAATGGCCTGACCCATGGCCAAAGTCGTTTGGTTTCCATGAAATCTGGCATATTTTTGTACTGGCAGGTGCGTTTAGCCACTTCATAGCCGTTTATTATTTGTTGTGATCCCTAACGGCTGGCCTTCCTGTGTCAGCCGTTCTTCTCTTATATTCTTGTCGACGGCTTGATAACCCTAGACTCACCTTACCTACTATCACTTAAACAACCGATACAACTTCAGCGTATTAAGGTGTTTAGATAGACGCATCTTAATGAGCTTCTGATATAATAGATTTTTTCTGCTATTCCAGCCGCTTTTGCAGCTTCGTAAATTAGCCAATAAGTCAAAAGTAGGCCTAGCCCCTACACATTCAGTGGAGTTTCACCTTGAGCCAACCAGCCAACTTTTCCTCTCTTGCCCTACCGCAAGGCATGATCGATAACCTTGATCAGATGGGTTACAAAGACATGACCCCTATTCAAGCGCAAGCATTACCGATTGTTATCAAAGGTGGTGATGTATTGGCAAAAGCACAAACCGGTAGTGGTAAAACAGCGGCTTTTGGTATTGGTATTTTAACGCGTTTAAACCAAAGAAATTTCGGTTGTCAGGCACTGATCTTATGCCCAACACGCGAATTAGCAACACAAGTTGCCGATGAAATTCGTAAACTGGCGCGCTATCAGCAAAATATCAAGATTTTGACCCTATGTGGCGGTCAATCAATCGGCCCACAAATTGGTTCTTTAGAGCATGGCGCACACATTGTTGTAGGCACTCCGGGTCGTATTTCTGACCACATTAACAAAGGCACGTTAGACTTAAATTCCGTCGAAACGGTAGTATTGGATGAAGCCGACCGCATGTTGGATATGGGCTTTGTTGATGAGATTACTAAGATCATCAGCCATACACCATACGATCGTCAGATGTTACTTTTCTCGGCAACGTACCCAGAAGGTATTCAGGCGCTGAGTAAAGAATTTCAGCACGAGCCAACGACGATCACCATCAAAGACGAACAATCTAAAAGCACGATTACCCAGCGCTTTTATGATGTACCGAAGATGAAAGATAAAGACGAAGCCTTGTTAACCTTGCTAGGCAGCAAAGCGGCAGAATCTACAGTGATTTTCTGTAATACAAAAATTGCCTGTTACGACGTATTAGAATTTTTGCGTGAACGCGGTTATCACGCACTCGCTCTTGTGGGTGAAATGGAACAGCGCGAACGTGACCAAGTATTGGTTCGTTTCTCTAACAAAAGTGCCTCTATTTTAATCGCTACCGATGTTGCTTCTCGTGGTTTGGATATTGACGATCTTGATTTAGTGATTAGCTACGACGTAACACGCGACCCTGAAGTTCACGTTCACCGTATTGGTCGTACGGGCCGTGCTGGTAAAGAAGGTTTAGCACTTTCATTAATGGCGGCTTCTGAAGTTAAGAAGATGTTCGCAATTAATGACTACATGAATACCAAGTATGAAACCAGCGACATCTCAAAAGTTAAAAGCCCTTACGAGCCCAAGAAACCAAACATGGTGACCTTGTGCATCGATGGTGGTAAAAAGAGTAAGTTACGCCCAGGCGATATCTTAGGTGCATTAACCGCTGACGGTGGCATTCCTGGTAGCGATGTTGGCAAAATTAACATGTTCCCAAATCAGGCATATGTTGCGATTGCCCGCCCAAGCGCGCGTATAGCGTTAAAGCTGATTCAAGAAAAGAACATGAAAGGCCGTCGCTTTAGAGTGCGTCGCCTGTAAACTGTTGAATTATTATTAATCTCAGGCTTTCTTCTATTAATAAACGCATATTTAGAAACGTAAATTAATAGACGCAGCCTAACGTTTAAAAAATCGATGAGAGTAAAATGGCACAAACATTACAAGAACAGCTGCTAGCCATGGGGCTAACGGATAAGAAAAAAGCCAAGCAGGCTGAAAAACAAAAAAAGAAAAACGTGAAAGAAGCCCGCAACGGTGCTGAAGTCATCGATGAAGCCAAAGTACTTGCCGACAAAGCAAAGCAAGAAAAAATGGCCCGCGACAAAGTATTAAATGACGAGAAAAAAGCGGCCGCCAACGCGAAAGCGATTATTGCTCAGATTAAGCAACTGATTAAAATGAATACCATCTCAGTTGAAGGCGACCTAGCGTATAACTTTACCGCTGGCACCAAGATCAAAAAGGTTTATGTGAACGAAGACATTCAAGATCGTCTAAGCCGCGGAAAGCTAGCCATTACTAGCCCAGAGCAAGACAATAAAACCTTCGCGATTATTCCTTTAGGCGTGGCAGAGAAAATTCGCCAACGTGACCAAGAATGCTTTATCTACATTGCAGAAAATGCATCACAAGAAGTTGAAGAAGATGACCCATATGCGGATTACCAGATTCCTGATGATTTGATGTGGTAATCGCAAGATCTTCTAGAATCAAACTCGCCCACTGGACTTAACGGTGGGCTTGCTTATATTTAGCCACGTTAAGCGCGATACAAAACCTGGATCAAGTGAAGCCCAAACTGGGTTTTCACTGGGCCATGTACCTTCAGCAGTTCCCCTTTAAATACCACTTTATCAAACTGTTTCACCATTTGACCTGGGCGCACTTCTCCTAAATCACCACCTGCTTTTTTACCCGACGGGCAAAGTGAAAACTGCTTGGCTAGTTTTCCAAAATCAGCACCTTTTACAATTCGATCGCGTAAACGGTTGGCTTCTTCATTGCTTTTCACAAGTATGTGACGTACACCGGCAACAGGCATAATGATTCCTAAAATGAGCTATTTCAGCCATTTTATCAGCTATCTTGTTAAATGGCTGCTCTCACCACACTAGATGTAGAGCAAATTAATCACTTTTACCTGACCGATTGGACAAAAAGTTACAGAATTGCCCTCACTTTTCAGCCATTTTATGTAAAAATGTAGAAAATTTTAGCCGGATCAAAAATCATGTCAGTATTTGAAATCAAACACCCTCTTGTTCAGCACAAAATCAGCCTAATGCGTGCTAAAAAGATGAGCACACGCAGCTTCCGCCGTTTGGCTGCTGAAGTGGGTTGCTTATTAACCTACGAAGCAACCAAAGATCTAGGGCTAGAAGACTACACAATGGAAGGTTGGGACGGTGAACTGACAGGGCAGCGCCTCGTCGGAAAGAAAGCGACGATTGTTCCGATTCTTCGCGCCGGTATTGGCATGATGGACGGCGTTTTAGAATTAATGCCTAGCGCCAAAATCAGTGTTGTTGGCTTATATCGTGATGAGAAAACGCTAGAACCTGTCACTTACTTTGAAAAGATGGCCAGTCACATGGACCAACGTATGGCGTTGATTGTTGATCCAATGTTGGCAACAGGCGGCTCTATGAACGCGACGATCGACATCATCAAAAAAGCAGGCTGTACTGACATTCGCGCACTGGTTTTAGTCGCCGCGCCTGAAGGATTAAAGAAAGTAAAAGACGCACATCCTGATGTGGATATTTATACCGCTTCTGTAGATGATCACTTGAATGAAGATGGTTACATTATTCCAGGCTTAGGTGATGCAGGCGATAAGATCTTCGGCACTCGATAGAACAGTTCTCGATAGACTCGATAGAACAGTCTAGACGCTATTTAACAATAACCTACCACTCCTGAGGAATACTCATGTCGGATCCTTCGATCTCTCAAGACAGCTTCAACCAACCTACTTGGCGTAATGCGTTAGCAGGTTTACAGATGTTATTCGTCGCCTTTGGTGCATTGGTTTTAATGCCTTTGATCACGGGTTTAGATCCTAGTGTTGCGCTTTTTACCGCCGGCATTGGTACTCTGATATTTCAGTTTATTACCAAGCAGCAAGTGCCTATCTTTTTAGCATCGTCATTTGTGTTCATCGCACCGATTGCGTATTCCGTTCAAACCTGGGGAATTGCAGCCGCGATGGGTTCTCTGTTTGTTTCTGGTTTGGTCTATGTCGCGATTGCAGCGTTAGTCGCTATTCGCGGTGCAGGCTTCTTACACCGCTTAATGCCACCGGTTGTTACTGGCCCAATTATTATGGTTATTGGTCTTAGCTTAGCGCCGATCGCTGTCAATATGGCCATGGGAAAAACAGGTGATGGCGCCGCTGAGCTATTTCCATATTTTGATTCTTTATTGGTATCAATGTCTGCTTTGCTAACGACATTATTAGTGGCGACCTTAGGCAAAGGCATCTTCCGCTTAATCCCTATTATGGCCGGTGTATTGGTCGGTTATATCATGGCCTCCATCATGGGCATGGTTAGTACAGAAGCCGTTGCTAGTAGTGAATGGTTTGCAGTGCCTAACTTCGTTACGCCTGAGTTTAATATCGCGGCTATTTTATTCATGCTGCCTGTTGCGATTGCTCCTGCTATTGAGCACGTCGGTGATATTTTAGCGATTGGCAGTGTGACCGGTAAAGACTACACCAAGAAGCCTGGTCTGCACCGTACGCTTTTAGGTGACGGCGTTGCGACCTCTACCGCTGCATTGTTCGGTGGCCCACCTAATACGACTTATTCAGAAGTCACTGGTGCGGTCATGCTAACGAAGATGTTCAATCCTCGTATCATGCTTTGGGCTGCTTGCTTTGCGATCATTTTAGCCTTCGTTGCTAAGTTCGGCATTGCCTTACAAACTATTCCTGCGCCGGTTATGGGAGGAATTTTGATTTTATTGTTTGGTTCTATTGCAGGCGTTGGCATGAATATTTTGGTGAAAGCTCAAGTAGATTTAGCCGATCAGCGTAACCTAGTGATTGTATCAACGACCTTGGTATTTGGTATTGGCGGTATGGCAATTGGTAATTCAGACTTCAGCCTTCAAGGTATTAGCTTGTGTGGTGTGGTTGCCGTTGCTATGAATCTGCTATTGCCAAAAACGAAAGAAGATATTGAATCTCTTGAAGAAGAACAAGCAATCGCTAAAGACTTAGTAGATCACCACCGCTCTTAACAGTATTCGCTAATGTGTTAATACGGTTTTAAAAAAAAAGGCCGCTAGCTGAAATTCAGTTAGCGGCCTTTTTTACGGTTATCAAACTAGATATTTAAGTATCTGTTTTGATTAATTTTTTATATCGATTAGTTTTCTTTCAACTCTTTTTCTAAATTCATACTGGCATTACGACGCTTTTCGGCACTGCCCCAGCGACTGCGCTGCTCATCTGTATTCAAAATCAGCTCTGGAACTTTCGTCGGTTTACCATCGTCATCGACGGCAATCATGGTAAAGAAACAGGTGTTGGTATGACGAACTGACTTACCTTTCAGATCTTCGGCAATTACCTTAATTCCGATTTCCATCGAAGTACGACCCGTATAATTAACGGTCGCTAACAACGTGACGAGTTCACCAATAAAGATGGGTTCACGAAAGACAACTTTATCAACCGACAAGGTTACGCAATAAAAACCGCTATATCGCATTCCACAAGTCAGTGCTGCTTTATCAAGCAGCTTTAATAATTCACCACCGTGCATTTTTCCAGAAAAATTCGCCATTCCTGGAGATACAAGCTCGGTCATTTCTGTAGTAACAATTTGGGGCATAACCGTCTCTTTACATATTTTTGGGGAGTTGGTCTGTATAAGCATAGACCAAGCCAATAGTACTGTTTGAATTCAACCTGAGTGCTAGTAACGGCGCATTTAGCGTATCGCCATTAACAAAGTTGACATTTAGCAAGGAAGGCCATAATAACAGGTCTTATTAATCTGAGCTATCCTATCAGTGCTGCACTATCAGTGTGCAAATAAAAATTTAGGAAGCCCTGTTATTGCACAGTCGAATGAGCGTTTTAAATTAGCCTTTTCGCGATTGCCTAATTTTATCGTAGGCGGTTTGAATATCTTGCGTTTTCTCTTTCGCCAACTTCATCATCTCTGCAGGCAAGCCTTTGGCAACCAGCTTATCCGGGTGATTCTGACTCATGAGTTTACGATATTCTTTTTTAAGATCACTATCTGAAATATCCGGCTTCACGCCTAGCACCGCGTAAGCAGTAGCGATATCCGAACGAGAACTCTTAGCGCGTCCATTATTCCCATGCGAGCGCTGATAGCTGCGCTGATTTGCGCTCCAGCCACCGGCTATAGAGGCTTTTACTCGAGAATGAATCCACTCAAACTGAAAGGCTGAAATACCTAAATCTCGACAGATTCGGTCTAATATTCTTCGCTCTTCCAAACTCAACTTACCGTCGCTATAGGCAACACTCAATTGTATTTCTAAAAACATTTGCGACAGTGACGCTTGATGATTTAGCGCTTCTTTCAATCGTGTTAAGTCTGGGCTTAGATCAAAATGCTCGTCTTTACCTTCGGTAAAAAATTGAATGGCTTGCTTTCGCATATCTGCATTCAAACCCATTTGGCTCATAATATTTTGAGCCGCGGTAATCTCTTCATTCGAAACGTGGCCATCGGCCTTAGCGATACGCCCCATAACTCTAAACGTGGTGCGAAAGAATACCTGCTGAATTTGTAGCTGAAGTGAGGCGTCTTCATTACCTGCTGTCGATTGAGTGGCTACGAGTATGTTTCGTTCTATAAACTGATCGAATAAGTGCCCGGCAATCATTCCAATAATAATGCCAAACGGTCCACCACTGAACAGGCCGAGGGTAGCACCTGTAATTTTTCCTACCCAAATTTTCATACGTGTCCTGTTATTTACGGCGAAGCTTCATTGGCTTAACTATTTCTACTTAACTATTTCTACTTAACTATTTCTACTTAACTATTTCTTCGTAACTATTGCTAAATAGCGATCACTGCTTGGCGCGCAATAGCTGTTCAACCTGCTGCAAACGCTGTGGCGTTCCTACATCGACCCAATTACCCGTATAAAGTTCACCACTCGCTAAACCCTGAGCCATTGCTTCTCTCAATAATGGCGCGAGTGGAAATGCACCCGGTTTGGAAGATTTAAATAATGAGGGTTTTAATAAACTAATACCACTAAAGGTAAAAGCTGATTCACTCTGGCCTTGCTTATCCAATACAGCATTAGAATCTGTCAGTAAAAAATCCCCTGCTGGATTATGCTCAGGGTTATTAACCAGCCATAAATGGCATAGGCCTTTAATAGTTCTTGGTAGCTGAATAGACGGCCAGTCTAACCAAATATCTCCGTTAACCAATAAAAATGGAGCATCCTCATTCTTATTGGCATTCTCGGGTTCTGTAGAAGGTGTCGTTAAAAAAGGTGTCGTTAAAAAACGGGCGGCTAAAAGAGGTGCAGTTAAAAGAGGTAAGGCATTAAAAATACCACCTCCGGTTTCAAGCGCTTCTGATTCTGCTGAGTAATGAATGGTACAACCAAATTGACTGCCATCTCCTAGAGCTTCTTCGATCATGTGACCAAGGTAAGCATGGTTAATCACTATTTCAACAATTCCCTTGGCCACCAGCTGTTCTATGTGATGAACAATTAAAGGTTTACCTGCAACCGGTAAGAGCGGCTTAGGGCAATGATCGGTTAAGGGGCGCATGCGCGAGCCTAAACCCGCTGCCAGTATCATTGCTTTCAAATATTCATTCCTTTCATTACCTTTTTAACGAACTGAGTCTGTGACTAGCTCGCCTGCGTTTCATTCAAAGCCGGCAAAAAGACCGAATTTAACCACGCGTTAAAATCTGAAAACTCTGGGTACAAAGCAGTGGCCTGTACAATGTATTCACACGTTCTAGGCACATCTTTCAAATAGCCATGCTTGCCATCTCTAAGGCTTAAGCGCGCAAATATACCCGCTGCTTTTAAATGTCGCTGTAAGCCCATCAAGTCAAAATCACGTACCAGCTGTTCTTCTGTCATATTAGCAGCCAGAGGACTTTGAGCTTTAAAATACCCTAGCCATGCCAATACTTTTTCTCGTGGCCATTGGATATAACAGTCTTTCAGTAACGATACTAAGTCGTAGGTTAATGCCCCGTAAACCGCATCTTGAAAGTCGATAATCCCAATGAAGTCTTTATCATGAAGAGGCGCATTGGCTGTGCACACCATTAAATTACGCGAATGGTAATCACGATGAACCATCACTTGGCGCTGCGCTAAAGCAGAATCGGCTAACGTATCAAAGGCTTGCTTCAGCATTGTTTTTTCGTCAGTGCTTAGTTTCAAACCTAAGTGCTTTTCACACAGCCAATCGGTGAACAGTGCCATTTCTCGATCGAGCAGTTCACGGTCATAATCAGGAATATTCGTAGTTTGCGGAAGCTGTTGCAGCTCGATAAGAGAATCGATGGATGATTGATACAACCCATCTGCCGCATCAGGCGTGAGTTCTGGGTGCAATAACACATCCCCAAAATCCTCTAGAAGCATGAAACCCTGAGCTTCATCAAATGCCAATACCGTAGGAACTTTTACACCGGCTAACGACCAAACAGAGGCGATATCGACAAATTGGCGACTATTTTCATGTTCAGGAGGAGCATCCACGGCAATCCACTGCTTTTGAGTGCCTTTTTCATTATGATTGATGCGAAAATATCGTCTAAAACTAGCATCACCCGATACGGTTACCATTTGAGCAGGTATACTGTGCTGATATAATTGCTCGATCTGATCGGCGGCCCATTGGGCTAAAGTGTCCTGACGCTGATCCATACTGGCCTCTTGACTTAGGTTAGTCAGAAAAAGATTCGTTCTACAATCTGCGCTTAAGCACAGATATATTCATTATTTACGCACCATAGCATAAGGATCGATCGGATTCTCCGATTTAACATGAACAAAGTATTTTCCCTGTTAATTACGGTTTTTGGTACATTCTCGACCTCGTTCGTTCACGCAAACGACGCCCCGGTAGATTATGAATTCCGCCCGTTGTCTTGGTATCCCTTAGAGGAACTAACTCCCTCAGAAGCCGCGGCATTACCCGAGTTTTGCTCAGGCAAATACCGCCCTGTCGCTATTTCTACTCGCGATGAACCCAGTATTCTTATTCAGTCCTCTGAATCAACGGCCGATAAAGCGGGTAATGCGACCTTTAGCGGTAATGTTGAATTCAGCCAGCAAGATAAAAAGATTTTCAGTGACGAAGCAACTTGGTCGCAAAAAGAGCGTAGTGCAACTTTTAGCGGCAACGTTAGTATCATTACTCCGTCATTAGTTATGTCTGGAGATCAAGCAGTAATTAACGATAACGCCATTGATGGTAATAAAAATGCAGAGCTCGCAAACAGTGAGTACTCGATACCCAGCACCCATATGCGTGGCACAGCAGGATCAATTAAGAGTAGAGGCGAGTCTTTCATTCAGTTAACCGACTCAACCTATACCTTCTGTGAACCAGGCCAAAATGACTGGGACATTAAGGCCAGCGAAATCAATCTTGACCGTGAAAACGGCATTGGCAGCGCTTGGCATACTCGCCTGCGCATTAAAGAAATCCCAATAATGTACCTGCCTTACTATCGCTTCCCTATCGATGATAGACGCATGACGGGTTTTCTAGATCCAACCTTTACCATTAATGGTGAAATTCAAGCCAGTGAAATGTCGGTGCCTTTTTACCTTAATTTGCACCCGCAGGTTGATGCGACGATTACCCCTAAAGAAATTTTAGATCATGGACTGCTATGGCAAGGCCAAATTCGTCATCTCACCAGCATTTTCGGCTATGGTGAATTTAACTATGGCGAACTTAAAAATGACCGCAGTTATCGACAAGATGAAGAAGGTATACCCAAGCAAGATCGCTGGTTAATTAACTATCAGCAACGGGGTGATATTAACGAAAACTGGCATCACCGCTGGGTTTATAACGAAATCAGCGATAATGACTACCTGAACGATACCAACTCTAGTCTGGGTATTAATCGTGAAACGCACATGCCTACCCGCGGCGAGATCTATTTCGATAAAAGCGAATGGCACTTCAATATTCTCGGCGAAAGCTATCAGACCGTTGACGATACCATCGCCTTAAATAATCGCCCTTATAAGCGCCTACCTCAGCTGAACTTAAACTATATTCCTGACTCTTTCACGGGCTTAACCGGCTCAGTAAAAAGCCAAGCTACTCAGTTCAAACGTGATAACGATAAGCTCACCGGCACCAGTGCCATCAACGGTACACGCTTGGTATTAGATTCTTCGATCAGCTATACCTTCGAATGGCCTTTTGCGTACATTACGCCCAAGGCAGATTACAAGATTCGACAGTATCAGCTAGACGATGTAGAGCAGAGCCTGCTAGACAGCGGCTTTGATGAAAACCCCAGTATCGCGATTCCCAAATACAGCGTCGATGCGGGTTTGTTTTTTGAGCGTGAACTACAAGCCTTTAATTCCGACTACATTCAAACCCTTGAGCCTAGAATCATGCACCTGCAAGTGCCTTATTATGATCAAAGCGAAATCCCCAACTTTGATAGCAGTGCATTAACGTTTAACGCGAACCAATTATTCCGTGACTACCGCTTTAACGGTAATGACCGCATTGGAGATACCAACCAAACAACGTTAGGGTTAACGACGCGCTTCTTAAAAGACAGCAACGGCACAGAAACTTTCAACGCCAGCATTGGTCAGATTTATTATCACCAAGACCGACAAGTTCAGTTAACGGGTAATACTATTAGCGAAGCCGATAGCCGTAAAAAATCATCAACCATCATCGAAAGTAATTGGAACCCTTACGATGCTTGGCGTTTATACAGCATGGTCGAATACGGTGAAGCCCCTAAGGTGGTTGGAGAAAGCAGCGAGAAAGACCTACTGCAAAAACAATTCAGTATTGAATACAACGATAAGCTAAACCATATGGCGAATATCAGCTTGCGTGAGAACAAAAGTGAAAGCATTCGTCAGCTAGACCTTGGTGTATTCTGGGCGCTCAACGATTCTTGGGCACTCATTGGCAGCCGTAAAAAAGATCTATGGAACTATGACAGCGGTGAAGTTAAACCCGTTGATCCTGTCATTGAAGCGCTGGCTGGGTTTGAATACCAAAGCTGTTGCTGGCGTGCTCAGGTATTATACCAAGAGCAAAGCAAACGACTGACCAACGATGAAGATAATACCGATAAAACCTATGGCTGGTTATTACGTATCGAATTAAAAGGTTTTGCGAGTTTTGGCGCAAATCCAGATGACATTATGAATCAATCAATACGCGGATATTCAACTCGCCGCTACTTTGATTTTGAAAGCGAATAAGTGACAGGATTAAGATTACCCTATGAATAAAAAAGCTCTTTTAAGTTTCGTTGCCTTTTGTACTGCCTTTAGTCTGACAGTGAATTCAAACGCAGCACCCGTCGATATCGATCGTATTGCCGCGATCGTCGATGAAAGCGCCATTATGCAAAGTGAACTGGATGCCCGCATGGATTCGGTTAAACGCCAAATGGGTGGGCAAATGCCACCCGATAGCTTATTGCGCCCACAAGTACTTGAACGATTAATTTTAGAAAACATTCAGCTGCAAATGGCTGAACGTGGTGGCGTGCAAGTAACCGACCAGCAGCTTACCGATACCGTGAAACGTATTGCCCAGCAAAACGGTATGACCCTAGAACAGTTCAGTGCAGCGCTAAAGAAAGATGGTCTATCTTATAAAGAAGCCGTTGAGCAGATTCGTACTGAAATGATTATTTCACGCGTGCAAAAATTCCAAGTGAATAATCGCGTGCAAATTTCACAGCAAGATATTGATTATTTCCTAGCTTCTAAGGCAGGCCAAATGGCAACAGAAGCGGAGTACCGCTTAAGCCACATTTTAATCTCTATTCCTAGCCAAGCTAGCCCTGCTGAAATTAAAAAAGCACGTAAAAAAGCCGATGCGATTATTGCCGAAATTAAAGCGGGTAAAGACTTTCAGCAGCAAGCAATCGAAACTTCCAATGGCCGCAACGCCTTAAAAGGCGGTGATTTAGGCTGGCGTAAACAAGCGCAACTGCCTTCGTTGTTTGCCGATGCGGTCATCGACTTAGAGCCTGGCCAAGTGTCCGACCCGATTAAAAGTGCCAGTGGCTTCCACATCATTCAAATCGCCGATAAGCGTGGCGGCTCTACCATGATGGTTCTGCAAACGAAGGTAAGCCACATATTAGTGATGCCTAATGAGATTCGCTCAGACAAAGACTCCAGAGCACGAATCAGACAGGTTTATAAAAAACTCGATAACGGCGCAGACTTTGAAGCGCTAGCAAAAGAATACAGTGATGATCCTGGAAGCGCTGCCAAGGGCGGTGACCTAGGTTGGGTAAACCCAGGCGATATGGTGCCTGCTTTCGATCGTATCATGAATGAAATTGAGCCTGGCGTATTAAGCCAACCGTTTAAGAGTAAATTTGGCTGGCACATTCTGAAGGTCGAAGAACGCAAAGAAACCGACCTCGGCGAACAAGTTCAACGCAACCAGATCTATCAGATGCTACAAGCCCGACAGTTCGAAGAAGAACTGCCAATTTGGTTACGTAAAATCCGTTCTGAAGCGTATGTTGATATTAAAGAAGAGTTGTAACCGATGAATACGGCCATCCCTTCACATTCAAGCGCCTCAAACTCAAGCGCCTCAGATTCAAGCGCTTTAAGTCAAGCCATTCCAGTCCTCGCCATTACCGCTGGTGAACCTGCCGGTATTGGCCCTGACTTGTGCGTGCAAATTGCCCAGCAAGCTTGGCAATATCAAATATTAGTCGTATGCGATAAGCAGCTACTCATCACACGTGCTGAGCAATTAGGTTTGCCTTTAACCGTCACAGACTTTGATGAAAACATTCCGGCTCAAGAACATATCGCTGGGCACCTGTGGGTTAAACACGTCCCATTGGCTGAAGTGAGCATTGCCGGTGAATTAAATACCGCCAATGGCCCCTATGTTCTAAAGACCCTCGATATTGCAACCCAAGGTTGTCTCGACGGCCACTGGCATGCAATGGTCACCGCACCGCTGCATAAAGGTGTGATTAATGATTCTGTGGAAGTAGAAACGGGCTCATTCACCGGCCATACCGAATATTTACGCGATTACTGCGGCAAAGAAGAAGTTGTGATGATGCTTGCGACAGAAGATCTTCGCGTAGCGTTAGTGACGACTCACTTACCGCTAAGAGACGTTGCAGAGGCTATTACACCTGAACGCATTAGCCGCGTTGCGCGTATTTTAGATCACGATTTAAAACAATTTTTCGCCATCAAAAACCCAAGAATTCTAGTCGCCGGCCTCAACCCTCACGCGGGTGAAGGCGGCCACTTAGGCATGGAAGAGATTGAGATCATCGAGCCGACCTTAAAGTCGCTGAACGAAGAAGGTCTTAACCTAATCGGCCCATTACCCGCCGATACTTTATATACCCCAAAACACCTTGAACATGCTGATGCGACATTAGCCATGTATCATGATCAGGGTTTACCGGTATTAAAGTTTCACGGATTCGGCAGAGCCGCTAATATTACGTTAGGCCTTCCCATTATTCGAACCTCTGTTGACCACGGCACCGCGCTTGATTTAGCCGGATTCGGGACAGCAGATTCCGGCAGTTTAGAAACCGCTTTAAAAGTTGCCGCACAAATGGCTGCCGCATACCAAACCAAGAGACCATCATGAGTGATTATAATGCCCCGCGTTCAACGGGCAAAAAATCGGGCAGACAAAAGTCCGCTGCGCAAAAAGTATTAACCGCCAACCAAGGGCATAAAGCCCGAAAGCGCTTTGGTCAGAACTTTCTGCACGATGGCAACATCATCAACAAAATCGTTCGTGCTATTAATCCAAAAGAAGGCCAAAACTTGGTTGAAATTGGACCGGGCATGGGCGCAATTACCGAACCTGTCTTAGAAGCGACAGGGGCTTTGAACGTAGTAGAAATTGACCGCGACTTAATTCCTCGCCTGCGTACTCAATTTTTTAATTACCCGAATTTTAAAGTATATGAAGGCGATGCTCTTCAATACGATTTTACGCAATTAGTGGATACCGAAGCCGAAAATCCAGCACCCCTGCGTATTATTGGTAACTTGCCATACAATATTTCAACCCCGCTAATCTTTCACCTGTTGAGCTATACCGAACAACACTTGGTGCAAGACATGCATTTTATGCTGCAAAAAGAAGTGGTTGATCGCTTAGCCGCTGGCCCTGGCACCTCCGATTACGGTCGTCTTGGCATCATGGCGCAATACTGGTGTCGTGTAGAACCGCTATTTATCGTTGGCCCAGGTGCGTTCAATCCACCCCCTAAAGTCGACTCGGCCATCGTGCGCTTAGTGCCTCACGATGTACTGCCTTTCCCGACGAAAGACATTACTATTTTACAAAACGTTGTACGCCAAGCTTTCAGTATGCGTCGTAAAACACTGCGCAATACGCTTAAAACGATGATTACTGTAGAAAATATCGAGAGTCTAGATATTGATGCGAGCTTGCGACCAGAGCGTTTAAGCTTGGAAGAATATGTGAAAATTGCCGATTTTGTGGCCGACAATCCTCTACTTCCTGTGAGCAAATAATGACTGATTTAGATGCGAACAGCATTCTTCCGGCACACCAAATGCCTGAGGTGATTGTTACCGTAGAGCCTCAATACATCGAAGCTCAATCGACACCTACTGAGCATCGTTTCATTTTTGCTTATCATGTGGATATTTATAACCCTAGTCACCACCCTGTGCAGCTAATGACACGCCATTGGTTAATCACCGATGGCAATGGCAAGCTAGAGGAAGTGCAAGGCAATGGTGTTGTCGGCGAGAACCCCATTATTGCGCCAGGCGATAGTTATCAGTATTCCAGCGGTGCTGCGCTTAGCACTCAAGTCGGCAGTATGAGCGGTCATTATGGCATGCGCGTATGCTTAGAAACGGTAGAAGAAGCTAAGAAAGAAGCACAAGAAGAAAACACCATTGATGCATTATTATTTAATGCAACGATTCCCGTTTTCACTTTGGCGGTACCGTCAGCATTAAACTAACATGATTAGGCTCATAACAGGGTTTTGAGGTTTTAAAGAGTGGCAACTTACGCAATTGGTGATGTTCAAGGCTGTTATGATTCATTAATGGCCTTATTAGAAAAAATCGATTACGACGATAACCAAGACACACTTTGGTTTGCCGGCGACTTAGTTAACCGCGGGCCTAAATCGTTAAAGACCCTGCGTTTTATTAAAGGGCTCGGCGACAAAGCGATCTCTGTTTTAGGCAATCACGACCTGCACTTGCTTGCTCTTTATTACAATGAAAACAATCCTAAAAAATCCGATACACTAAAATCAACACTTAAAGCGAAAGATAGTGAAGAGCTAATGCATTGGTTAAGATATCAGCCATTGGTTCATCATAATAAATCGCTAAATGCCCTAATGGTCCATGCAGGGATTCCACCTAAATGGGGGGCAAAAAAAGCTCTCAAGCGCTCACTCGAAGTTGAAACCTTTATTCAGTCTGCTGATTTTCGTGAGTTCTTTAACGTGATGTATGGTAACGCCCCAGATAAGTGGGATAAATCACTGGTTGGCATGGATCGACTTCGCATCATCGTCAATTACTTCACTCGCATGCGATTTTGCACCCAAGATGGCCAGCTCGACCTATTGAGCAAAGAAGGTTTAAATACAAAACCTAAGGGCTACTCCCCTTGGTTTGAATTAGAGCGCAAAGCGGCTAAAAAGCGCATCTTTTTTGGCCATTGGGCAGCACTAGAAGGCAAAGCCGACGCTGACAATGTTTTCGCCTTGGATACAGGCTGTGTTTGGGGTGGAAAGCTCAGCGCTATTCGCGTAGAAGATGAAGCTTGGTTTCGCGTCGCCGCCCAAGAAAAGCAAAGCTAGCCGCAATTCATTCTCAATCTATCACTTCATTTGTAACCTAAAAATTCATTTTCAACGTATAAACTGGATCAAACAATGACAGCAAGTTTCACCCGCATCAGTGCGAATGATGCCAAAAATTTAATTGAACAAGGCAAAAGCCAGATTATTGATATTCGTGATGTAATGAGCTTTCAATCTGGGCATATGACAGCCGCGACTCATATCGATAATCAGAGTATTGAACCGTTTATGGATCAGTCAGATAAAAAATCGCCATTAATCGTGTGCTGCTATCACGGTAACTCCAGTCAAAATGCAGCGCACTATTTCAGCGAACAAGGCTTCGAAGACGTTTATAGTTTAGATGGTGGGTACGAAGAGTGGAAAGTGACATTTCCTGCAGACTGCGAAGCATAGTTCGCAGCCTGAGACTTAAGACGTTTATGCTGTTTAACAAACGTTGAAGAGCCTACCAAGCAATCACAATATCATCACGCTGTATTGATAATTGTTGAGCCGACATTGTAAGGTCGGCCACAATAAACTGTGGCTGAACTTGCTTTACCGTCGCCTTCATATCGGTATTGGTTAATTCAATTCTTGGTTCTAAATCTAAATTATAAAATGTGCCACTGCGATAAATACTAAACTTATCCCCAGGACGAATTCCTGCACCGGCTAACGCTTCTATGTGTAAACGCTTACCTTCTGTTTTAATGATTTTTGCCATAAATGGCTGACAGCGTAACGACATAGAGACATCATCGATAGCACCGGCCAATAAATCTTTCACCGCATGACCATACTGGCTTTGCCAAAATGCAGGGCTAGCAAAACGAACATTCGCCATTCGATCCAGATTCCATCGGCCTTGGGTTGCATAACTATTACTGAAGATAAGCGCACCACTAAAACCGTCATGCACAAATACATCGATCACAAATTGACGCTCAGCAGGCTCCTCACCCAAACCAACCAGCGATAACCAAGGGCTATCGTCGGGCGCTTTATCGGCCACTGTTGATAAAGTATCCAAACCACGAACAATGCCAGAAACAATATACTGCGCGCCTAGATTTTGCGCTAACGCCATTGAAGTTGTTAAGTGACGCTGCTGATTCTGTGATGAAGGTGCATAAACAGGATTTTCATAGAGGCCAATATGGCTCGCATCCAGCGCATGCATCTGACCACTATCATTCAGTGTATTAATAAAGACACGCGCTAGATCTTGCTCGATATTTTGCAGCTGCCCAAGAGACGTTTGCTTGGGCGATACTAATCCAAAGCCAGTAATCGCAACCGCTTTACGCAAGTTATTTCCTTTGCTTTGGCACATCTGAACAGGCTTTACGTCAGCGCGTATCGCAACGCTGTAAATTCCATCAAGAGAGTCTTCCCAAAGAATTTCGACATCCTTGATACTCCCCTTACCTTTCAGCTTGATATCATCTTGCTTCATCACCCCTTTACTCATGAGCTGAGTACTCACAACATGGGCTTCAGCGCGCAGACTTGCTTGCCTCATGGCATCTTCTAAGGCTTGCTGGCGAGCATGATTTATATTGCCAGTAATCGGCGCTTGCCCTTCTACTTCGACAACATAGGCAAAAGAATGGGCGCTTAAAAATGAAATCCAAACCACAAATAGCATTACTGTTATTTTCATCACCAGCCCCTAACCTATTGATTTATATTTATCTTATTCATTAAATGCGTTAACTATTAATTTTTAACGGCCTATCAATCAATAAAATAATATCCCGTCTCAGGAATCGTCGACTCCTTTTGAATGCGTTTGCGCTGGCTATGAGCAAAACTGTTAGCATCATTGCCTAGCGGTGCACGGCAGTCGACGTTATAACGCTGGCTATCCATGGTCTGCAAGCAATTACGGAAACCTTGATCAATGACCATTTCTAACAGTGTCTCAACCGTTCCATCCGACATTACATCCGTAGAAATAACGCGCGCGCCATGAATATACGTATCAACATAAGTACGGAAGCGGTCGCTCTGTACGGCTAAATCTCGCACAGTGGTACTACCCTGCAACGCTGTTCCGTATACGCGCTCAACCATAGAACGATAAGCATCAAGCTTTGACGCACGAATCGCCATTAAGCGACTTTGTGCATCCGACAGTGATTTCTGTTTAACCACAGCGCCGTAGCCAACAACTCTCAAAATCATGGGAGCAATAGGATCAACCTCTTGTTCAACTGGCTGAAAAAAAGCTTCTGGTTCTTCAGTAATGGATTCATCTTCAACAAACATACTGGAGCATGCCGTTAAAAAAATACTACTGCAGACGACGATATGGCTTAGCTTGATTCTTTTCATTTCAATTCCCTCAGTACTTGTACCTTTAAAAGCACAACCACATTAACTTAATGCTTTGTTCGCGATTTCTTTAGAACTAAAGACGCTATCGGCCCAAGTTCTAATATATTTAGTAATTAATAACTTTTTATCGAAACAATTTACCTTTCATAAACCTCTTTTTAACAACGTCCATAAAACCTGATGAAAATTAATTCAGCTCAATTAATTGGAGAATACCTCAGATTGAGCATGCAAAATCCCATGAAATTCTCTATGCTGTTTATATAGCTCTATGAAATGAATAACTAGAAATGAATGATTAGAAATATTCTATAAGCAATAAAAATATCATTAGAGCTGCATTCCAAAGGACCCGAGAATATGATTAAACACGCCAAACTAGGAGTCGGCTTTAGTGTCGTCATTCTGCAATGCTCATTCTTAGAATTAGCCTATGCAGTGCCGCTGCTGCCTATTGACGCCCGAGGTTTGGCCATGGGAAGTACGGGGGTTGCAAGTGCCAAGCTAGCTCATGCACCTCAATACAACCCAGCCCTGCTATCCACCGCCGCTGAAGATGAAGACTTTGCCATCGTACTTCCCCAAGTCGGGGTCGTAGGTGCAGACGAAGAAGACATGATCGATTCTGTTGATGCGATTGCTAATGACGAATATTCAGGGGGGAGCAATGGCGATACGATCTTTGAGCATTTTGAAGGGATAACCGATCAGCTTGATGCCATTCTTGTTTCTGGCGGCTCCGGTGTGGTTCCGATGGAGCAACAGCTTGATGGTTTTAAAACTTTAATCGAAAACGTACCGGGCAATGGCGGCAATAACAATACAACCTCGACCCAACTCACCCAAGCAGCGACCGACTTAAATACCTCAGCGCAATCCCTCACCGGACAAACTCAAAACTTAGAAGAAACTACGCTCGATTTTACCAATAGCTTAAGCTCTATTTCTGGCAGAGCCATTCGCGGTACAGCGGGTATCAATGGCGCTATTGCCATTCCCAGTAAAACGTTCGCAGCCGCCATATCTGTTTCAGGTTCTGCTTTTTTCTCTGGTCGAATGTTTTTTACGGACAGCGACGCCTCTCTTTTAAATGGCTACGCCGAGGCGATAAATTCCTACGCCGACTCAACACAAACCTATACCAACTCAGCCGAACAATTAGCCACCGCCGTCGAATCGTTGGATAACTGCCAAACCAACAATTCTGGTAATGCCGCCGCCTGTGCACCACAAGCCTATGCAGTCGGTTTATACACAACCCAAGCCGAAAGCCATTTATCCGATTTACAAACCTTCAGCTATGACAAAGACGGCCGCACAATTTTGTCAACCGATAGCACCACAGGGGATATCATTTTAAATGATGAGCTGACATCAAACGTTCAAATCGTAGCCGTTGGTATCTCGGAAGTTGGACTGACCCTATCGAGTAATTTTGACATTGCGGGTGAAAATATTGCCATTGGTATTACGCCAAAATTACAAACGATTAAAACGTTTAACTATGCCGCGAGAGTCGAAGAAGAAGATATTGAAGAAGAGGCAATTACGGATACCGAACAAAACTTTTCTGCAATCAACCTAGATGCCGGTGCCGCGTATCAATTCGGTGATAATAATCAATGGCAGATCGGTCTAGTTGCTAAAAATTTAATCAGTAAAGAATATGAAACCGAAAGTAATCCCGATTCTAAAACAGGCAAGAGAACAAAAACAACCATCAACCTCGATACTCAATTTCGCAGTGGTATTTCTCATTCAACAGACTGGACCGTGATTGCATTTGATATTGATTTAATGGAAAACGACCCGGTCGCTTTCGAAGCCCCAACTCAGTATGCCTCAATCGGGGCTGAACTTGATCTATTTGATACTCTACAACTTCGTGCGGGTTATCGCACAAATCTAAGCCTTTCAGATTCCTCAGTCGTCTCTGCGGGCCTTGGTTTTTCACCTTTTGGTGCTCATTTAGATGTTGCTGTTATGGCAAACCCTAGCGACGTTAAAAAAGAAGCTGGGGCAGCCTTAGAGCTAGGTTTTTACTTTTAATAATCTTTGATTATGATAAATATTTTCATCAGAAAATTTTATATGCCTATACACATAGGTCTACGATTAGACTAGATACGACAGGAATGTCCTGATTTTTTATTCATGATCAACGCCTATTAACCTATACTGTACCCAATGCCACTTTTAAATTATAAAATTGCTTTATTGAAGGACTCAATTCTCCCATGAAAAAAATCATCCCTCTTCTAGTGGGTGGCTTACTGCCAGTATTGGCTCAAGCCGCTCCTGTTATGACTAAACCGGCTTCCTTATTGACACTGGGTACGGGCGCGACACCACAAACAGGATTATCAATAATGTACAACCCGGCAGCGGGCGAAACAGTTATTGAAGAAGGTGAAAACTTCCGATGGGGCTATCTTGCCTCTATGGGTGTAGCCGTTGAACTAGGCGACGCTGATAACTTCGGTGATGATGTCGATGAGTTAATTGAAACCTTAGAGTCCGATAACGTAACGGCCGCAGAAGGTAATGAAGCAATTGAAAACTACAATAATAACATTCGTCATAAATTAGGTGATGAAGGTTATATCAAAACGGATATTCATGTAGTAGCACCACTCGCCCCCTTCTCTATTCGTTCTGAAGCCTTAGGCGGAGTTTTATCACTGGATGCCATGGGTGGTATCACGATTAAAGCGTCTGTTCTAGATGATGATATTACTGTTAATACCTTCACCCAAGAATTTGAAACGAATACCGCAGCTTATTTAAAAAGCGCTGAATACTTCTCTATTGGTTTAGGTTATAGCCGTGCGATTAATCATTCACTTGTCACTAAATTTACCGATCCTTTAGGTGGCCGCTTATTAGCCGGTGTTCGTGGTAACTTATATACCTACAGCCTTTCTAAACAGGTCGTAGGGTTACTGAATGTTGATGAAGATGATGAATTAAGCGATGTTATTCAAGATGACATCAGCTCCAACAAAAAAACAACGTCAGCAATCGGCGTTGACTTAGGCCTCATCTGGGAAGCAGCGAATTATCATATCGGCTACACATGGCGCAATGTGAACGAACCAGAATTTGAATACGGCAGCCTAGGCGAAAACTGTTCATCCAAAGACTCTGCAACGTCTATGAGCAACTGTTTCACTGCACTTTATTTTGCCGCTAAAGATCAGTTAGCGCTTAATGAAGTATACGTTATGACCTCTCAGTCGAGTATTGATGCAGCTATTAATACTGAAAACAAGCGCCTACGCTTAGCAGCATCTTACGATTTGCAACCGGTACGTGATCCAATTGGTGATGAGTACCAGTGGGCTTCACTATCTGCTGCTTATGTTAGTTCATCCTTTATTGGTGGCCGTATTGGTTTAAGTAAAAACCAAGCCGGTAGCGAATTAACAATGCTTAATGCTGGTTTGTCGCTATTTGGTGGAATGAATCTAGATGTTAGCTACAGCTTGGATACTATCGAAGCGGATGGCGATACCCTCCCTAGAGCATTTGGTATTAACTTAGGATTTGAAAACAGCTTTTAATTTAAAAATTAAATGCACTTCATAAATTAATTAGGAAAATAACAATATGAAATTTAATAAAAATTTATTAGCTGTTGCGATCACCTCGGTTACCGCTCTCTCTCTTTATGGTTGTGGTACTGACAAACAAGATGGTGGCAAAGGTTCTTCTAATGCGGTCATTGGTTCTGGTATTGCGGTTGACGGCCCAATTGTTCGCGCTCAAGTCTTTTATGATTTAAACGGTAACAAAAAGAAAGACTCTTATGAGCCAGGTGCCTTAACCGACAATAACGGTCACTATAATCGTGACTACATAAATAACATTGATTACTGCTCTGGCGCATCTGCCCGACCTGAATTTTGCTTATCACTGACCTTTGACCAGAGCAATACGCTGACTGACGATACTAAAATCATCGTAACCGGTGGTTATGATCTTTATACTGGCGAGCCCTTTGAAGGCTCTATGTCATTCCCAGCTAAGTCGTCTACTGGTTTATCTAGACTGATTGCGATCACACCTTTAACTTCTATGATGGAGGCTGGATCTGAGGGGTATGAAGATTTTATTGATTACCTTAGAACCTTGGCTGGTCTAACAGAACTCACACTCAGCAACATACTCAATTTAAACTTCCTTGAATCTGAAGCTAAATTTAATGCCGAAGCCTTTGCTATAACCTATCAAATGCACAAATACGTGACGGTTATTTCTGACTGGGTAAAAGAGCACTATTCAGAGATCGAAGAAGGCGAAGAAGTTTCTTCTGATATCAGTGGCCTGATTTACCGCCAATTTGAAGATCTGAATAGCGCTAGTTACAGCACCGCTTGGAACAAGATCCGCTCTGACATTGATGATATTTATACAGCAGCTGAATTAACAACAGAAACAGCACCTGATAGTGATGCTGTTGATGTATTAACGGCTCGATTAGGCGCCGTCAATAGCGCGACTACTGCTGCTTTTGGCAGTAGCCCACTTGGTAGTGCCTTAACTTTCGCCAATGTAAAAGGCCGTACTCGCGGTGTTGAAGTCGTTGTTCTTCAGATTATTCGTGGAGAGAATGAAGGTGCCCACACGAGTGCCTTAGCAGCATTAAGTGATGCTACCTACCTAACCAATTTAGAAGGTGACGCAGAAGGCAATTTCAACTTCACGCAATTAGTAGAAGCTGAAGGCACACCTGCTCAAATCATTGCAGTGGCTAATACAGCTAAAAATAGCAGTGGCAGCAGCTTAAGTAGCGATCTAGCCGGTAAAATGCTGGACTTTGAAGATGACGGCAGCGATGAAAGCATTGAAAGTAAAGCCGCAATTTTCTTCACGGGTGCAGAAGGCGCTACTCGAGGCAATATTCACTTGTGCCTTAAGTATTCCGATACCAATGATAGTGATGCTTTATTAGCAGGTGATTACATCTCTGGTACTTGGGAAACGTTAGCCGCTTTAAACAATACAGTCATGTTGCGCTTAGAGTACTTAGGCGGACGTTCTGCAGTATTGAAGAAAATTGGCCTAACAGGTAGTGGCAATGAAACTGAATACCGCTTTGACTTCAATGGTGAAACATCTAAGTTCACTAGTGATCAAGGCTTCGAAGAGACTCCAGCAGGAACTGAGGTTATCACTTCAAGTGCTGCTTGCAAGATCTATGTTGACGCACAAACTGAAAGCTAAATAATTCAACTTATTTAGACTCTAAGCTTAAAAAGCCTTAATCTTCGGATTAGGGCTTTTTTTTGCTCTGTTAATTAATTTTTACT
This sequence comes from uncultured Oleispira sp., assembly GCA_913061415.1. GTDB lineage: Bacteria > Pseudomonadota > Gammaproteobacteria > Pseudomonadales > Oceanobacteraceae > Oleispira. The sequence continues at coordinate 156,905 of CAJXUD010000004.1, forward strand.
CAAATGGTTCATGATGCAAATTTACCTAGTCGGTGGCGCCGTGCGCGACACACTTTTGAACATCCCGATGAAAGATCGAGACTGGGTTGTCGTGGGGAGCACTCCCGAAGATCTCATTGACTTAGGCTATAGCCAGGTGGGCGCTGATTTTCCGGTATTTTTGCACCCCAAATCTAAAGAAGAATATGCCTTAGCCCGAACTGAGCGTAAATCAGGTGGCGGTTACCAAGGATTTAACTGTGACTTCAACCCTGACATCACCTTAGAAGAAGATTTACTGCGTCGCGACCTAACCATCAACGCAATGGCTCAAGACAGCTCAGGAACGATCTACGATCCCTACAACGGCAAAAAAGACATAGAACTTAAGATACTTCGCCATGTTTCGGTGGCATTCGCAGAAGACCCTCTGCGCGTTTTACGTGTTGCCCGCTTTGCAGCCCGTTTCGCGCACTTAGGTTTTACTATTGCACACGAAACCATCGAATTAATGCGCACTATTGCTAACAGTGGCGAATTAAACTTATTAACGCCAGAAAGAGTCTGGTTAGAGACAGAACGAGCCTTAGGCGAATCTCAACCTTGGGTCTATTTTCAAGCATTACGCGATTGCGGTGCGCTTGCGGTTATCTTTCCAGAAATAGATCGCTTATTTGGAATCCCACAGCCCGAGAAACATCACCCAGAAATAGACTGCGGCATCCACACGCTCATGGTGCTAGAACAGGCCAGCAAATTAACAACGGATATCAGCACACGCTGGGCAAGTTTGCTACACGACTTAGGCAAAGGTCTAACCAAGGAATCCATATTACCCAGCCATCATGGGCATGAACAATCAGGTGAAAAACTGGTTATCCGAGTGAATAAACGCTTAAAAACGCCCAGTGAATTTAAAGACCTCTCGCGTTTAGTGTGTATGTACCATACCCATATACATCGAGCGTTCGAATTAAAACCCTCAACCATTGTTACGCTGTTTAATAATATTGATTTATGGCGCAAACCAGAACGCTTGCAAAAAATACTCATCGCTTGCAAAGCGGATAGTCGCGGACGTACGGGCTTTGAAGAAGTTGAATATAGCCAGGTTGAGTACATAACAGAACTCGCCGACGCTTGTTTGGAAATTACGGCTAAGCAGTTTATTGAGCAGGGAATTGTTGGCAAAGAGATTGGTGAGGCGATGGCTCGGGAACGGGTTGAGGTGATTGCTCGAGCTAAAAAAATAAGGAAAGCTTTGGAGTGATTGTGGAGTGATTGTGGAGTGATTGTGGAGTGATTGTGGAGTGATTGGCTGGCTGATTTATTAACCACCGAGAAAGAGCTAAAGACAAAAGCGCCAACTAAATCGTAACTAAGGCGCCAATTCAAGCCGACTATCAAAACTCAAATTCATCACCCGCCAAAGCTCAGCAAACGTCTCTCCGCTCACAGGGTGCAACTCATCACCCGCAATATCCTGCAAAGGCCGCAAGACAAAATCAAACTTATCAATATCTGAGCGTGGTATTTTATACCCACCCACCTTGCCAACATAATTCCCATACATCAGCAGGTCGATATCCAAACTGCGCGGCGCAAACTTAACGGCTTGCTCAGGTCGGCCATGATCAAATTCAATCTGACGCAATACATTAACGACTTCCGTAATGGGTAAATCCGTTTCTGCGCGTACAACTAAATTATAAAAGTCATCACCATCAAATCCAAAAGATGGCGCTAAATAAATCGGAGAAATATCCAATTTAGAAAATAACGTTTCTAAACTTTTTAATCCGGCGCTGATATTTTTTTTCGGTTCAATATTAGAACCGATCCCTAAATAAAGACTAACCACGTTCAATTTCCAGCCCAACCGCAATAGCGTTTGGCGCTACCGCTGGTTTTTCTACTCGAATTTTAATTTTAGGAATAGAGAATTCTGCACGTAGGGTTTCGGCTAACTGCACCAATAAACGCTCTAATAAATCGTACTGATTAGCTTGAACAAACTCAATAACCCGGTCGCTTACCGCCGCATAATTTAAGGCATACGCTAAATCATCAGTGGCAGCTGCTTGAGTAATATCCCAATCCATTTCGAGATCAAAAATCAACGGCTGCTGAACCTGTTTTTCCCAATCGAAAACGCCAATAATCGTTTCAACGGTTAACCCACGAATAAATACCTTATCCATTGCTATCGGCACTCTTCGAATTAATAGAACTTAATTCCGTCATAGGCCAGCGCGGAACGACCGACAAACTTAAATCAGTGCTCTGCCCCGCTAATAAACGCTGGCAACCGGCATACGCAATCATCGCACCGTTATCAGTACAGAATTCAGCACGCGGATAGAATGCCTGCCCACCGACTTTTCCTGTCATCTCGACTAACTGTTGGCGCAATAATTTATTAGCACCTACGCCACCGGCAATCACAAGATTTTTTAAGCCTGTTTGCTTTAAAGCACGCTTACATTTAATGGCTAAGGTATCAACAACCGCGGCTTGGAAGCACGCACTGATATCCGCTTTCGTTTGCTCATCCAAAATACCATCAACCGCATTTTTGATAATCGCGGTACGCGCAGCCGTTTTTAAACCACTAAACGAAAAATCTAAACCTGCACGGTTTGTCATAGGACGAGGGAATTCAAAACGCTTATCATCCCCCAGCTCTGCTAATTTACTCAGCTCTGGACCACCGGGATAAGGTAAACCCATCATTTTAGCGGCTTTATCAAAGGCCTCACCGGCGGCGTCATCTAGCGACTCGCCTAATAAGGTATATTCCCCAATGCCCGCAACATGAACTAACTGAGTATGGCCACCGGATACGAGTAACGCGACAAACGGGAACTCTGGTCGGTCATCTTCTAACATTGGCGCTAATAAGTGACCTTCCATATGATGAACACCAACAGCAGGAATACCCAACCCCCACGCCAGCGATCGCCCTAAACTTGCACCAACCAATAGCGCCCCTACTAGACCAGGGCCTTGCGTATAGGCAATGCCTTCAAGGTCTTTCACCGTATGACCGGCTTCCGCCAAGGCTTCATTGATGAGCGGTAAAGCTTTACGCACATGATCACGAGAAGCCAATTCTGGTACAACGCCACCATATTCTGCATGTACCGCAATTTGAGAGTATAAACGGTGTGCCAATAAGCCTCGTTCGCTATCATAAACAGCAACACCGGTTTCATCGCAGGAAGTTTCTAAGCCAAGAATCAGCATAAAGCCTCTGATACCTTAATAATAAAAGTTTAATAAAGTCGGAATAATGTTAATTGCGGGCATGATACGCGCATGCTAATGATTTTAGGATACCTTTGGCACTACTTTGCCTATATTAGGCACTAAATAGATGAATATTTAGACGAATTGCTTCTTTAATTAGCCTGTAATCGCCATTTTACGATTATTACCCACTAACCTTGCCTATACTCTTTGCAATTCTCGCGTATACCGATTAGAATGCCCGCCCTTATATAAGGTGTGCAACGCGCATACATTATAGAAAGACAAAATTTGGGCTTCTTGTGGTTGCCCCTAAAGATTAATACTGAATTATTTATTAGGTGATTTTGGATGCCAGCTGTAAAACTTAAAGAAAACGAGCCATTTGATGTTGCTCTACGTCGTTTCAAACGTTCTTGCGAAAAAGCAGGCGTTTTGTCAGAAGTTCGTCGTCGTGAACATTACGAAAAGCCAACTTCAGTACGTAAGCGTAAAGCTGCTGCTGCTGTAAAGCGTCACGCGAAGAAAGTTCAGCGTGAAAACAAAAAAATGGTTCGTTTGTACTAATCAAACACCATTTCTAGCTGCTTTTTAGCTAAATACCGTCGATCAAAAGAAAGATTTTATGAGTGCTATCGTTGCAAGTATAAAAAGTTCTATTAAAGACGCTATGCGTGCCAAGGACAAACCTCGTTTGTCCGCGTTACGTCTAGCCTCTGCAGAATTTAAGCGTGTTGAAGTAGATGAACGTATTGACGTTGATGATGAACGTGCCTTAGTCATTTTAGATAAAATGGTTAAGCAACGTCAGAACTCAATCGAACAGTATGAGCAAGCTGATCGTCACGATCTTGCCGATACAGAAAAGTTTGAAATTTCTATCATTTCTGAGTTTCTACCCGAAGCACTGAGTGAAGATGAACTGGCCAAAATAGTGGCTGACGCTGTTACCCAAACCGGTGCTGCAAGCATGCAGGATATGGGTAAGTTAATGGGCGTCCTCAAACCACAAGTACAAGGCCGCGCCGATATGGCGCAAGTCAGCCAACTGGTTAAAGCGGCACTGGGTTAACCCCCACGCTACCTGTTAAATGGCCGGCTAATCGACACACAATCTTTTGATTGCATAAAAAGGCAGCTTCGGCTGCCTTTTTAGTTTCTGTTTCACCGTATTTCAGTCTCTTCAATCATATTGTTAATAGTGTAATATAGCCAAATGGCCGGACGCATACCCCAAAACTTCATCGATGATCTAATCAGTCGCCTCGACATAATCGATGTGGTGAGTGCGCGTACTCGTCTAAAAAAAGCCGGCAAAAACTACTCCGCTTGCTGCCCTTTTCATAATGAAAAAACCCCGTCATTTACCGTAAGCCCCGACAAACAGTTTTATTACTGCTTCGGCTGTGGCGCAACGGGTAGCGCGGTTAAATTTGTTATGGAGTTTGATGGTTTAGAGTTTCCCGATGCGGTAGAAAAACTCGCGGGCGATCTAAATATAGAAGTCCCTCGCGAAGGTTCAGACCAACAGAATAGAGAACCCCAGCACAGAGAGCTGTTTGCCCTCACTCAAAAGGCAGCTGAGTTTTTTGAACTGCAACTGCGCACCAGTAGCGACAGAGACAAAGCAGTCAGCTACTTAAAAGATCGTGGTTTATCGGGTAAAGCCGCTAAGTTCTTCTCCATCGGCTACGCACCTCCAGGCTGGGATAATTTGCAGAATGCCCTAGCACCCGGCGAGAAAAACGACAGCACCAACAATAAGACCATCAAACAATTGATTAGCTGCGGCATGACCATCGAAAAAGAAGACGGCCGCACCTATGATCGCTTTCGTGATCGAGTCATGTTTCCGATTCGCAACGTAAAAGGCCAAGTCATCGCCTTTGGTGGTCGAGTATTAGGGGATGAAAAACCTAAATATCTCAACTCTCCAGAAACCCCAATTTTTCATAAGGGCCAAGAGCTTTACGGCCTTTATGAAGCGCGTAAAATCCGTCAAAAACTAACGCGCATGATTATTGTTGAAGGCTACATGGACGTAGTCGCTCTTGCGGAATACGGCATTCATTACGCCGTTGCGACACTAGGCACCGCGACCAGCGAGCACCACATTCGTCGCTTATTTAAAGTCGTGCCTGAAATTATTTTCTGCTTTGATGGTGATAACGCCGGTCGTAAAGCGGCACAGCGCGCAATGGAAACCGTCATTCCAGCACTGCAAGATGGTTTACAAGCTCGCTTTCTATTTTTACCCGATGGCGAAGACCCCGATACCATCGTGCGCAAAGAAGGCAAAGAAGCGTTTGAGAAACGCCTAGATAATTCAAAACATTTACCTGAATTTGTCTTCGATAGTGTTAAAGAACAAGTCGACTTCGATACTCTTGATGGCAAAGCGCGCTTTGGTCAACTTGCGGCGCCCCTCATATCGCGTCTACCAACCGGCATGCTGAAAGAATTAATGCAGCAGCAATTAGCGCAAGAAACAGGAATCAAGCAAGAAATACTGGCTAAGCTATTACCCGCTGAAACTGAAAAACCGAACCTACACAGAGGCTCGCAAAATAGAGAAGACCCGCAACCCGAGAAGCCGTTACGAGAAGGCCAAAAAAGCGGCAATCCGCACCAGCCCTCCAGCCAAGTAGCCGACATTCATTACGATGGCCCCGCATACGAACATGAAGAAGAACATGAGTATGACGTCGGTGATTTTATCGATACGGACACAGCATCACCCAACCAGTCCGTCACATCGACACACCACAAAGAAAACAAGCAACTCACAAACATGACCGAAAAAGCGTTGACGCTGCTGGTCAAGTTCCCTGAAAGCGCACAACATATTGAGCTGCCGAAAGATTTTGAGCCAGAAGATGAGAACGAGCGCTTATTGTGCGAAACGCTAAAAAAATTAAAAGCCAACCCACAAAAAAGCAGCATTGGATTATTAATATTGTGGACTGGCAGCCCCTATACTGAATACTTAAAATCCATTGCGAATAAGAAGCTCGAAAACGCTATTGATGACGACGCTAGCCATTACATCCAAGGCACTCTGCAAAATCTTCAACACAGAGCCTTACGCCGCGAGTGGCAAACATTACAAAATAAAGTAGCCTCTAAATCGGCTAGCACGTTAACCAGCGAAGAAAAGGTACGCTATTTAGCACTACCAAAACAGCTGAAGAAGCATAAAAAGTAAACAACCCTTGAATTATTTTAATTCATCCCCAAATTAACTACATAAATTTTTATCAATTCGTACTCAAGCCCGCTCTTTGCCTAGCGCAATGAGTGGTTAGCGTTTATACTTTCGGGTTTATTGCCTAGCCACAGAGCAGACGACTGCGACGACTACAACAGGGCCTATATGTCAGCGAATAAACAACAATCGCGTTTGAAAGACCTCATCGCCAAGGGTAAAGAACAGGGTTACCTGACTCATGCCCAGGTAAACGACCACTTACCCGATGACATCGCGAATCCAGATCAAGTAGAAGACATCATCCGTATGATCAACGATATCGGTATTCCGGTATCTGAAGTCGCACCTGATGCTGATGCTATGTTCGTGGCCGGTAACGATACAGATAATGACGCAGCTGAAGAAGCCGCAGCTGCTCTAGCGGCTGTTGATAGTGACGTAGGTCGTACGACTGACCCAGTGCGTATGTATATGCGCGAAATGGGTACGGTTGAACTACTAACCCGTGAAGGCGAAATTGTAATCGCTAAGCGCATTGAAGAAGGCATCCGTGAAGTGATGTCTGCTCTTGCGTATTATCCAGGTACTGTTGAAACCGTTCTAACAGCGTTCGAAGCGGCTGAAGATGACGTCAATCGTATTGGTGATGTATTCAACGGTTTTATCGACCCGTCCGACGAGATTCCTACGCCTCCTCCTCAGACACAGCCAAAACCTGTGAAAGATGAGAATGCCGAAAGCGATGATTCTGACGATTCAACGGATGACGAAGACGAAGAAGAAAGCGGCGGACTAGACGTTGAAATGGTTCAAGGCCGTTTCAAAGAAGTTCGAGTCGCTTACGATGCTCTAGAAGTTATTCTTGCTAAGCATGGCCGTGCAAGCAAAGAAGCCGAAGTTGCCTTCGATGAATTAGCCGAAGTATTTGCACCAATCAAATTAACACCTCGTTACTTTGAAGCATTGGTTAACAATACTCGTGAATCACAAGAAGCTATTCGTACGCAAGAACGTGCCATCATGGTTTTACTTACTCGCAAGTGCCGTATGGACCGTAAAGAATTTATTAAATCGTATCAGGGTAACGAAACTAACCCAGATTGGGTTGACGATTTAATCGCTGCTGATAAGCCATATTCTGAAAAAGTTGCTGTTTTTAAATTTGACATTCAGCGCGCTCAGAAAAAGATCAAAACAATTGAAGGCAATGTGAGTCTATCCATTCCTGAAATTAAAGAAGTTAACCGTAAAGTATCCATCGGTGAAGCTCGCGCACGTCGTGCTAAGAAAGAAATGGTTGAAGCTAACCTACGTCTTGTTATCTCGATTGCGAAAAAGTATACCAACCGTGGCTTACAGTTCTTGGATTTGATTCAAGAAGGTAACATCGGCTTGATGAAAGCCGTAGATAAGTTCGAATACCGTCGTGGTTATAAGTTCTCGACTTACGCTACATGGTGGATTCGTCAGGCGATTACGCGTTCTATTGCTGACCAAGCACGTACCATTCGTATTCCTGTGCACATGATTGAAACGATCAATAAATTGAACCGTATCTCTCGTCAAATGCTACAAGAAATGGGCCGTGAAGCAACGCCAGAAGAATTGGCTGAGCGTATGGAAATGCCAGAAGATAAAGTTCGTAAGGTACTTAAAATTGCCAAAGAACCTATCTCGATGGAAACGCCAATCGGTGATGACGAAGATTCGCACCTAGGTGACTTCATTGAAGATACCATGTCTGAATCGCCAATCGATACAGCCACTACTGGCGGCTTAATCGATGCAACACGCGACGTACTGTCCGGCTTAACCGCTCGTGAATCAAAAGTACTTCGTATGCGTTTCGGTATCGATATGAACACAGACCATACTTTGGAAGAAGTAGGTAAGCAGTTCGACGTTACTCGTGAGCGTATTCGTCAGATTGAAGCGAAAGCGTTACGTAAATTACGTCACCCTACTCGCTCTGATCACCTACGTAGCTTCTTAGACGAATAGTCTGTAAGAATTTATTAACAGGTGAGTAAATTTCAAACAGTTTAAATTGTTTGAATTTTAAACAAGAAAACCCGGCCTTTGCCGGGTTTTCTTGTTTTGGCGACCGTTTTTATGATTTAAATAAGATGTTTTTCTTTTTTAAATCAAAGGGGTGGCGCTCTTTGTAAAGCATGGTTATAATCGTTTGCGTTATCTAGCGATAACAAGGGCCCGTAGCTCAGCTGGTTAGAGCATCCGACTCATAATCGGCAGGTCCCCCGTTCAAGTCGGGGCGGGCCCACCATTTTTATCTACCCCTAGTGATACCCAATTAAATTATAAAATCTACCGACCCCCTCCACGCTTCATAATCAATTTCGATAACTGTCTTCTCTCTTGCGGTGATAAGTACTCAGCGACATCGGCCATTAGCCCCATGCGTTTATCCATCTGCGACTGATGCAGTTGATTAATACGCTGAACTGCTTGCTGATACGCTTCTCGATCAAAAGGCTCCTGTCCAAATACCTGTAGAATATTTTTTCGCGCGTGCTTCATATCGTCTTTATCAGTACGCCTTAATGCTTTAAGTTCTACCAGTCTTTGTCTGAATTGTGTGCGCTTATCCTCTGGAATTACCGCTAGAATATTATTTAAACGCTGCTCCATTTGTTCAGACTTATGCCCATGGCCCAAATGGTGTTTAGAAAATCCCCCCGTAATCCCCCCTAGAATAATCCCCACCAGCATAACGTTTAAAAACACAGACAATGATATAAATACTTTCATTTTTTTATTCATAATAATTCACTTCAGCAAGAAACAAGCTGCTTAAATCTTCTTCAATAGTGGTCACTGTCAGACTTTCTTCTAGATTAAGACTGATCCCTGCTACATCAGAGTTCTGCCACCCTACCAGCACCCCTAGCAACATACTGCACGCTAAAGCATAAGCAGGTTTAGGAATCATAAAGCTGTTCAGAATCTGCTTAAATAGGCTGACAGCATTACCATTTTCATTCTCAGAATAACCATGCATATTTTTATCAGCGCTTAATATAATACGCTGCGCTAAATTATTATTCACAGGAATGGGCGCTGCACGTTTTAATAACTCATTGAGCTGCTCATCAGTTGTTTGCATGATCATTTTCCTCAGAGAGATTGAAGTATTCTTTTAAGGCTGTTTTTGCTCGCATAATCAAAGACTGTAATGCTTTTAATCGAATGTCCATAATGACTGCCGCTTCTTTATTACTTAATCCTTCATAAAAACACAGGTTAAGTGCGGTACGTTGTCTTTCGGGTAATTGCTTAAGCGCGGCTTCGATATCAGAAAGTTGAGATGATGAGTGATCATCTTCTATTACTTGATCATGATCGTCATCATTGAATGAATATTCTTGCGAGGATTTTTTCTTATTTAAATCATGGCACGCATTAACGATAAGCCGATAAAACCAGGTAGTAAACTTACTGCCTCGCTTCGGCTTCCATAATGTTGGCTTGTGCCATAGTTTTAAAAACGATTCTTGAACAATGTCTTCAGCATCAGACTGATTAAAAAGCGTGCGATAAGACAAGGCATAAAAACGATCACTGTGCCGTAAGACCAGTTCTGAAAATGCATCGTGACTATGCGCTTGTATTAATACCATAAGCTCCTCATCTGTCTGCTGCTGTAGACTTTTCATTAATTACCTGTCTGGAAATAGCGGTCTCGAATCACCTGTCTCAAACTGTCTAGCTCAAAATAAAATCCCCGCACGCGGAAGCCAAGCTATTCGTCATCCGTATCCGCTTTACGATTTTTACGTTTTTCTTTGAAAGCCGCTTTCTCTTCATCAGATACTTCACCATCGTTATTGGTATCCATTTTCATGAAGCGCTTCTTTTTACCTTTATGCTGAGCTTTCATTTCATCTTTACTAATAAAGCCATCACCATCGGCATCGACTTTAGTAAAGTGATTTTCATTATACTGTAGCATTTCTTCTTTCGATAACTTGCCATCTTCATTCGTATCAATCATGGTGAAGTGCTTAGCACCATGCTTTTTGTGGCCGCCTTTCTTATGTCCCTTTTCATCGCACTCTGCATAAGCCGCTGCCGATAAAACAGATGATGCTAAAAATAGTGCTGCAAGTGTATGCTTTTTCATTATGAATACCTGTCTATAAAATTCGTATTTTAAATACTCAATTGAAGTATTTAATACGTTATACGAATGAGAAAAGAAAAGTCTTCGCGAAAAGAAAAAATAATTATATTTTTTAAATTAATGATATTACAGGACCAATAAAGGCCGCAGAGAGAGCGAAGATCTCAGGAATAGACATGCCAGAAAGAAGCCCTTCATCTAAACAACAGAGTGCTTCTAGAGAAATGTTCAAGAAGATAATTCATACAGGCAGGAGTGTAATAATTTACGATCACCTGCCCATTGGTATCAATGAGTATTAATTGGTCAGTTTAACTTCAAGCGCTGAAATAAGCGCATGGGCTTTCTCGGCCGTTTCAACGCCTCGGTCCGTTAGATAACCACCGTCAATTTGTGTGATCATTCCTTTACTGTGTAAACGCTCTGCGGCTTCAACCAGTGAAATTTCCGCATCATGGTGAACTTTAATGCCTTCTTGCATTGAACGCAGGTTAAATTTTACTAACAAATTTAATTCATCTACAACGTTGTTATGGTATGGCATATTGCTTTCCTATAAGCATTTATTGTTTATCCAGATTACTCCTGCAGTTGCGTGTGTCAAGACACAAAAAAGGCCCAATTATCAATTAATTGGGCCTTCTCGTTAATATGGCTACTTAGGTCAAGATTATCCTAATGCGAGTTTCCAGGCCGTTACTCGAATAAACATCCGCATCAAGCCTAATTTGCTAGCCACTGCCCTTCGATATTTCTATCAGAAGCATTAAGCCACACATTTTCTATTCCGGCTTTAGCGGCAGAAAGTGCAGCATTATCTTGGCTATTCGTCGGTGTAGAAAATGAATGCCCAGAGCCTAGCGTCTCGCAAGCAGCGGGAGCCAGCAACCAAGTTACTTTTGAGCGGCTAATTGCCCAATGTCCATTTTGGTCACGACAAGCGACATGCTTCAGTGCGGCGCACCCTGCGTCGTCCCAGCGGCCATTAGCCTTCTGAACCGCACAGTCTTGGTTGTTATGGTTATTAGGCTCATTAACATCCCATGACCAAATACCCGCAGCCATACGACCATCATCATAAGTCAGGTAATCCAAATTCACGATATTGCCACCGTTCTTAAAGACTTGTTCAATGTCTGCAGGAGTAATTTTATCCACAGAACCATTTGTGAAGAAATCGCCTAGCGTTCCTATGATCGTCTGGTCTTCCCATATACGATCAACATTGCCTAACCCAGTGAACGCAAGCTGCGACATGGCTGAATGTTCAGAGCAACCACCATCTTTCCATAATACAATCTGCTTACCTGCCGCTCTAACCTGGGCTTTTGTAAGCTGATCTGGAATGTTGCCACAGCCATTGCTGGCATAAATTTTACCGCCCAATTTATCATTCAAAACGTTTAACAACTCTTGATGACGACCATCAGTATGATCTTCAATATAAAGAATGATCACCTCTTCAGGATTTTCTGTTAAAAACTGACTGACTTCGGCCATACCCTCTGCAACAAAGCGGTCGGTTAAACTGCAGCCTACGTGCAAGTCACCCATCGTCGCGCCAATGCCAGAATGACACAACAATAAACCAGGCCCCCAGTTAAAAGGACTACCGTGAGTTTGTGCGGTCCAGTGGGCATCTAATTCAATAAACCGTGCGCCAATGCGTAATTGATCATAAATAGAATGCTTCTGCTGCGGATCGATATAACGAAACACATTTTGGTAAACCTTAGAATTATAGGTATTGTGAGAGCCTAAAATATTGTTATCAATGAGTGGGGATTTTTTATCCAAGCTACGCTGATGTGCTAAGGCCTTCCCCGCCCAGCTATTTTGAAAGTCTGCAATCGGGTCTGCCGGCGGCTTTGCGCTCATAGCCAAAGAACTCATTGACACTGTTAACCCTAAAGCCAAAGCGATAACGCTAGAGAGAGGTTTTATTATTTTCATGTTTCACCTAGTGAGTGATTATTGACGTATTTTATTATTTTTGGCTGTTATTATTTTTATAGCCATTCAAGTAACGGATCAGTTAGTAGCTGGGTAAAGAAGCCGATAAAGTCAGATCATTAAACCCGCCTATTACCCTATCCACACTGATGATCCTCAGTTTTACACTAAATCCTAAAAAGACCAGTGTTTGAAAGAAGATTGGCTTATTTTGTAGCAGCATTGGCCCATTATGATGGATCGTAAGCATTCCATTGAATTGATATACAAAGTCCTGATATGAAAGTCCTGATATGAAAGTCCTGGCATACAAAGACCTTTCGCACAGATTAATATTGACAGTGTAAAGATAAGCTATTAATTTAATCTTAAGATTCACCGAAGACCGCAAAAAATAAGAGAACCCTATGAGCCAATTTAATCCAGAACAATCTAACCCAGAGCAATCCATTCGAGACCACTCAAACTTAGACAAGTGGCACCAAGTGGTTGCCAATAAAGACATGAAATTGTTGCGGGAGCTTTTAGACGACAACGTCGAATTTCACTCTCCAACCGTCTGGCAGCCCAAAGTTGGTCGCGACATTACTCAGTACATTCTGAAAATGGTTATCGATATTTTTCAAGACTTTGAATATCAAAGAGAGTGGGTAGACGATAAGAACTTTGCTCTTGAGTTTAGCGCCCGTGTTGACGATAAAAAAATCAAAGGCATTGATCTAATTCGTTGGAATGATGAAGGTAAGATCGTTCATTTTGAGGTCATGCTACGCCCAATGAATGGCTTACAGCTCATGTTCGATAAAATGACTCAACACCTACAAGAGGCGGGTTTTCTAGCGAAATAAACAAAACCCAGTTGAATAGAAACTCATAGCATTCCATACTGCCAGCGTAACGATTGATATGCATATTGATGTGATTAAAAAGACGCGCTGTAGATGACTATGATTTCTGTTCAAATTGAAGATTTTGATTTTCCGCTAGAATACCAACAACTGCGCGAACGCTGCCCACAAAGTGGCGCTATTGTTATGTTTTCTGGTTTGGTTAGAGACTTTAGCGAAAATACCCACGTCAGCAGTATGACGCTTGAGCACTACCCTGGCATGACGGAAAATGTGTTAAACCATATTGCTCAGCAAGCCAAGCTGCGCTGGCCGCTAGACGGAATTCGCATTATTCATCGTGTCGGAGAGCTGTTTGCAAAAGATCAGATTGTTTTAGTCGGCGTAGCAAGCGCACATAGAATTGCGGCGTATGAAGCATCGCAATATATTATGGATATTTTAAAAACCGAAGCGCCGTTTTGGAAAAAAGAAAGCACCCAGACCGAGCAAGGTGAAGCAGGAGAGCGCTGGGTTGATGCAAAAACCAGCGACTCAAAGCAAGCCGCTGATTGGACACAGACTGTTAAATAGCCTGTGTTTATTTACCCATTTCTTAGTTAACCACTCCTTAGTTACCCCGCTCTTAATTTCAAAAGCGCAGGAATATTAAATTCACCACCTGCCTCTTTCTCATACTGTACCCAAGCTGGATCTTTACGCTCAACCGCGACCATCGTCATTCGGTCGGCCAGTTCATTACCTTCTGTGCCTGCATGAGCCTTCACGTGCGATAACAAAACTTTATCTTTAATCTCGTTATACAAAGCATAAGCTGGCTTAATAATATCTAGGTTTTTAATCTCGCCGGTTTTCTTTTTCCAACCATTCTTTTCCCAACCCGCCGCCCAATCGCGAAGACACTGAATCGAGTACATTGAATCGCATAAAACTTGTGCGCTCAGCCCTTGATTAGTAGCATGCTGCGCTAATTTTAATGAGTAAAACAACGCATTTAATTCAGCCGTATTATTCGTTCCATTCGGGTTAAATACGCCGTACCAAAGTTGAATCAACTTATCGTTCTGATAAACCGCCACACCCGATCCTGCCTTGCCAGGATTTGGATCGCAGCCACCATCACAATAAATCACCACGTCCGTTTTAATCGGCGGTGCGGATAAATTGTTTCCACAGTTGGTTTTACCGCCCGTACTGGCTGCTTTAGAGCTATTAGCAGAACCAGCAGAACTGACCGTTCCACCGGAAAACGCAGCTTCTGCTTCTGCTTTCGTCGGAAACGATTTATATTTTGCCCCAGAAAACTTCATGATTTGTTTTTGCGCGGTTGGCCAATCGGTATAAATACCTGGCTCACGTCCAGCCCAGATTACATAGAATTTTTTTGCCATCTTCAATCGCCACCTTATTAGATACCTTATTAGATACATTTGATTGCTTACTAAATCGCTAACTAAGCAACAGACCAAATGATAATCAAAGACTCTGAATTGTTTGAATACCTCAATAATGGCCAGATTTTAGCAGAAAATAACCCTTACTCCTGCCCTATAAATGAAGTAACTTTGCTTCATCTACTGGCAGTTGTTAATCTCACTGCATCAGCCTCATAATAATAAGTGAAAATGACTATGATTAAGCTAACCGTAAATGGCACCGAACACTCCCTCGATGTAGAAGCCGATACACCTTTATTATGGGTAGTGCGCGACTATTTAGACCTAAAAGGCAGCAAGTTTGGCTGCGGAGCAGGCCTATGCGGCGCCTGTACCATGCATTTGAATGGTAACCCTATTCGCACCTGTATTACGCCGATTAGCAGCGTAGCGGGCCAGTCGATTACGACCATTGAAGGTTTAGGTTATAAAGACTCTATGAGCTCTGTACAGCAAGCCTGGGTTGAGCATAACGTCCCTCAGTGTGGTTACTGCCAGTCTGGGCAAATTATGTCGGCCACTGCTTTATTGGCAACGAATGCCAAGCCGAGCGATGAAGATATTGATAGCGCCATGAGCGGGAATATCTGCCGCTGCGGAACCTACCCTCGCATCAAAGCCGCTATTCATTCGGTCGCTAACAGCAACGCAACTTCAAATACTGAATTATTTACTAATATCATGGAGGCAAAATAATGACTTCATTAACGGCAAATACTTCAACAGCTGAGACTCAAGTTAAAAACAGCTCACGCAGAACCTTCCTAAAAGCGACGGCGATGGGAAGCAGCGGTTTAATGATGACAATCGCCCTACCCGGCTGTGCAACCTTGAAAAATGGCGGCATGACTCAAGTAGGTGATACCGAACAATGGGATTCTAATGCTTGGTTACGCATCGACAGCGATAACAGCATTCACTTTGTGCTAGACCGCGTAGAAATGGGCCAAGGCACTTATACCGGCATGACCACATTATTAGCCGAAGAACTTGAAGTTGATCCTGCTAAGGTTGACGTCAGCTTTGCAGGTGTTGATTCAGTTTATCGCAATACGATTTATGGCCTACAAATTACCGGCGGCAGCACCAGTGTGGCCAGCAGCTGGCAGATCATTCGTGAAGCCGGTGCCGCAACTCGCATCATGCTCATTAAAGCAGCGGCGAATACCTGGGGCATTAAAGAGTCTGACTGTGTTGCAGAAAATGGCGCAGTTATTAATAACGCTGCAGGCGATAAAAACAAAGGTAAGCAAATCACCTTTGGTCAGCTAGCGGCTATTGCGGCGACCTACTCAGTACCGAGTGATATTCCGCTAAAAAATAAAGCCGATTTTAAAGTGATTGGTAAATACAATAAACGCCTAGATGCGCTGAAAAAATCAACCGGCACAGCAGACTACGGTATCGATACCGATCTGCCCGGTATGAAGTACGCCGTATTTACTCGCGCACCTCGCTGGGATAGCCAAATAAGAGATTTTGATGCCAGTAAAATAGAAAACATGCCCGGCATTGAGCACGTTTTTGCTGTTAACAAACCGAGCGCTGTTGGTATTGCCATTGTTGCTAAGTCTTATTGGCAAGCACGCAAGGCACAGAAGCTACTGACGGTAGAATGGGCGGAAAGTGAATTAACCCAAGTTAATGATGCTAGTATTTTTGCACAGTATAAAAAAGATCTTGCTGACGATAGTGGTAAAAATGTTCGCAGTGAAGGTGATATAGAATCTGCATTAGAAAACGCAGCGCAAACGATTACCGCTGAATTTGAAATGCCGTTTCTTGCACATGCCACATTAGAGCCACAAAACTGTACCGCGTGGGCAAAAGAAGATGGCTTAGAAATTTGGGCACCCACTCAGTCTGCCGATATGGCACAAGTGGCGGCGGCAAAAGCTTCTCGTTATTCGTTAAGCAATATTAAAATTAATACCACCTTTATTGGTGGTGGTTTTGGTCGCCGTATTAACCAAGACTTTGTGGCTGAAGCGGCGGCCATTGCCGATCACATTCAGCAACCGATTAAATTAATTTGGTCCCGCGAAGAAGATACCCAGCGCGATTGGTATCGTCCTTCTAGCTATCACAAGCTGAGTGCGTCGGTTGATAACGACGGCCAAATTACCGGTTGGAATCATCAAATGGCCGGCTCCGGTGTATTTGATTATTTTGTGGGTGATGCTGCACCGGCACAATATCCGTTTATGCCGAAGTTTATGTTTGGCATGTTAGAAAGTGCCGGTAAGTTAGGGGAAGGCATTATCGCCCCTGCAGACGGTTCTATTTTTGAAGGTGCCGAAGCCATTCCTTATGACTTTGCTAATATCAATGTGGATTATAAAAAATCCGATAGTGGCATTTTAGTCGGTAACTGGCGCAGTGTGGGTTATTCACATAATGGTTTTATTGTAGAAACCTTTATTGAAAAACTGGCTCAACTACCACAGGTTAAAGCGAAAAAAGATTCGTATCAGTTCCGTTATGATTTATTGAATAAGCATCCTCGTGCACAAGCGGTATTAGAAAAAGCCGCTAAAGAAGCCAACTGGGGTTCTCCACTGCCTGGCTGCACACAAGGTATTTCGATTCACAAATCGTTTGGTACTTGGGTCGCTGAAATTGCCGATGTTGAAATTGACCGCTCTGCCAATGCAGCAAATCAGATTAAGGTGAAACGCGTTGTTTGCGTTGTCGATTGTGGACAAGTGGTCAACCCAGATACAGTCGTTGCACAAATGGAAGGTGGTATCATCTTCGCATTAACGGCGGCATTGTATGGTGAAATTACCATCAAAGACGGCATTCCACAGCAAACTAACTTCCATGATTATCAATTATTACGCATGAACGAAGCACCACAAATTGATGTGCACATTATTGAAAGTGATGAGAAGCCAACCGGTGTCGGTGAGCCAGGCGTTCCGCCTTTAGCCTCTGCAGTAGCAAACGCAATTACTGCAAAAACAGGTCAGTTCTTTAATAAACTGCCGTTAAAACTGGATGCTTAATAAACCGCATCTATTTTATGAACGACAGCAGCTTTTTATGAACGGCTTCTTTTTATGAATGGCAGTAACTGGTTTGTATTACAACAGCTGAATCTCTGGCTTAGCCAGGGCATTCAGCCTTGGTTAGCCACCGTTATCGAAACCTATGGGTCTTCTCCAAGACCTGTTGGCTCTATGATGATTTACCACCCTGACAAAGGCATTATCGGTTCACTTTCCGGTGGCTGCATTGAACAGGAGCTGATGAATCAGCTAGCAAATGATGACTCTACCGCTCGGATTAATCGTCAAGAATTTCATTACCCTACAATAATTCGTTACGGCGATAGCCCAGAGCAACGATCTCAGCTTGCCCTGCCTTGCGGCGGACATCTGGATATATTATTAGAAAAAATTACGCCAAAAGATCAATCACACTTTTTAAACATCGAACGCGCTTTAAACGCTCGTCAATGGATTAGTCGCCATATTAATCTTAATAATGCGAGCATTAAAACGGTTGAAGAATTTAATGAGTTGGACATTCAACGTGCGCCAACTGAGATTATTCATACACTAAAACCTCACGATAAATTGCTGTTAATCGGTGCAGGTGAAGTGTCGCGTTGTTTGGCTGAAATTTGTAAAAATTTAGAGTTCGAAATTACTCTATGCGATTTTCGTGATGATTTTTTACAAGGCTGGCACGTCGAAGGCGTGAACGTTATTAAGACTATGCCTGATGATCTGATTGCGGAATCTTTTCACGACAATCATTGTGCCATTGTCGCCCTCGCTCACGACCCAAGAGTTGATGATATGGCCATGATGCAAGCGTTAAAAACCGATGCATTTTATGTCGGTGCGATGGGATCGATAGTGACCTCTAATAAACGTCGTGAACGTTTACTCGATCTTGAATTAAATATAGAGCATATTGAAAAATTGCATGCGCCTATTGGATTAGATATTCATAGTCGCACGCCTTATGAAATTGCAGTTTCCATTGCCGCGCAACTCATTGCAGAGCGTTCAAACAGGCCATTGATTAATGAATAAGCAATATAAATTATGACTCCAAACTTCGGAATTCTCGTTTTAGCCGCAGGGCAATCAAGCCGCTTTGGGAGCGATAAATTACTGGCTAAAATGCCGGATGGGCAACCTGTTATTGCCCATAGCCTAGCCCCCTTGCTCGCCATGGCAAAACGGTATGAATTAAAATTGTGTGTCGTATCTCGTAGTGATAACCACGTATTAAACGACTATTTAACCGCTCATGAGATACCTTACACGGTCTGTCCTGAAGCACACTTAGGCATGGGTCATAGCATTGCTCATGGGGTTAAAAGCAACCCACTTTGGCAAGGCTGGATGATTGCATTGGCTGATATGCCTAGCCTTACGAAGAGCATTGTTGAAGTTTTAATAACGAATATTATTCAGCACCCTGATTTAGTGGTTAGACCAAGCTATGTGAAAGAAGATCTCAATATTCCTGCACACCCGGTTTACTTCCCGCAAGACTACAAATTAAAACTCTCGCAGCTTACAGGTGACGATGGTGCGAAAAGTATAATCAAACAGCAAACACTGCTCGATATTACTGAAATTTCTAACTTGATGGATGTAGATACCCCTGAAGCGTTAGAAAAAATTTCATTATTAAAAGATTAATTTTTTAACAAAAAAAGAGCGCAGTATCAAAAGATAGTGCGCTCTTTTTTCAGACGATACGAACTTAGAAAGCTTGACGCATACTCACTAGTGTCGCAAGTACTTCACCGTCATCACCATAATCAGCATGATCAAATTCAAAACGTACAGAACGGCTATCCGTTACCTGATACCAAACCTGGCCATAAAAGTTCGACTTCAATTGACGAGCTGAAGAATCTTCATCTTCACCCACACCAACACCCAAATGAATATTGGTTTTTTCATCAAACTGATACTGAGTCGAAACTGACGTGGTATACGTGTAGTTATTCTCTTTTGTATCACGATCGGCACCGCGGTAAGCAAAACCAAACTCTAGATCTTTAGTTGCTTGCATCTTAGCGCCTACGCCGTAGATAGCGGGTTCTGAAATCAAGTCTTTTGCTGCCGCAATTTGAGCAGCATCAGCAGTCAATTTAGCCGCATCTAGATTGGCTGCTGCTTCATCACTTGCTGATACTAAGTTTTTAACATAAACAGCATTCAACGTTAGGCTGCCAAAAGTTGCTGCACCCGCAACAGAAACACCGGTAATACCTGCATCATTAGTCAAGTCTTCTTGTACACCGACATTACGATCATCATCACCAACGTGAAGTGCAATAGTACCCGTATAAGGAGATGCTGTTCCCCAACCGCCATCGCCATAGGTATAGCTAATTACACTGTTATTACGGAAACCATAAGCCATAGAGCCCTTTAGTTCATCAGTAACATAAAAGTAAGCCGCTAAACCCTGAGACTCACCACGAGCAGTATTCCATGCACTGTATTGCATAAAAGGAGACCACTGAGTACCCACTTTAAAGTGGTGATCACCCTTCTCTAAACCTAACCACCCCAAACGAGTTCTAAGACCATAGCTGTCGCCAGTATTATCTAAAACATCAGCACGGAATTCCATGCGATAAGTACCTTTCCAACCATCTTCAATCTCTTCTTCACCTTTAATACCAATACGTGACTGCACGTTATTGGTTAATGCAAATTCTTGTGCATCACTATTTCCGTTTGGCGTATCACCACCAGGGAAAACATCAGTACCATTGCTTAATCCTGATTCATTGTAATGTTCCAAACCAATATCGACAAAACCATAAACATCGGCTGATGGCGCCGCAGAAGCAGCCTGAGAACCCGCAATGCCTGCGATCGCTAGTGCTAAAAGTGATTTCTTATTCATATTCATACAACCTTAATTCTGAATTTTTTATTTGAGCTCTCAATGAGTATAGACACTCGAACACAAAAGCTGATTATTTTTTAAACAACACAGCATTAACAGGAAAACACTACATCAAAGTTGACCGCTTAGACAAGCAAGGATGTAAAATCAGGCATTTTTTTGGTAACAACATGTTACTGACAGAAGAATGATGGCACGATTTAAACGATAAAATTGAACCGCGATACTGTAGGTATTCAGAAGAATTCGAATTTGTGCGGCTAGCATGGGCCTAACATGGGCCTATAATGGGATTGGTGTAAGGTCGGTGCGGGGTTAATCAACAGAGCATTAGAGAAATAACTATTTTATTAAAAGCTTGGCATTAACCAAGCTTTCAAACTAGGTGTTTAAAACTTAACCGCAGCGCCAAAATTTAAAGAGCCCACCGTATGACTACGGCTCGTTGTTTTGGTAAACAGTGCATTTGACTCTTCTATATCTTGCCAGCTAATACTCTTAATACGGTAAGAAACATCTACTTCAAAATGTTTATGCAGATCAATTTTGATACCGCCTAATAGTTGAAGAGATAAACCACTAAGGTCTTTATTCTTTTCAGTTACTTGAGCCGTATTTTCAAACGTATAAAGCCCGAAGCCTAAACCCCAATATGGCTGAACCGTATCGAGTCCATAAACAAATTGCCAATCAAAATCAGTACCCGAAAATTCATCCTTAATACCGCCTTTTAGTTCAGCATCAATACTCACAAGTGATATCTGAAAGCGATTATTACTGGGAAAGCGATAACCTAAAGTAATTGCCGCAGAATTAGCATCAACATCATCCTCGGTAACATATTTCGTATCACTATTGCTTAATTCTATTTCAGAATCAGCCGTCCCCGTTATGCTGGTAGACAAATCTAAACCAAGAAATATGCCTGGTTCAACGATATTTTCAGCATGTGCGGTGAATGCATTTATAGATAACAGAGTGACGAGATAAATAGGCTTAATCATATTTCTTCCGATGAATGGATCAATAACGTCTGCATAATGCATAGACTTAACGTCCATGCTAATTTTTAAGATCAAGATTCTAATCACATCTGACCCTAAGTCAATTTATCGTTTTTAGCCCCCTGAAACTGCAGCTCGGCTAATCGACGGTACAGTTCCGAACTCGCCAGCAACTCATCATGGCTGCCTACATCCACCAGCTGGCCCTGGTCAAAAACAGCAATCCGATCAACGTGCCTCACCGTTGCTAATCTGTGAGCAATAATGAAAGTCGTTCGCCCTTTCATTAACGTATCCAAGGCTTGCTGAACATAGTGTTCACTTTGGGCATCTAATGCACTAGTGGCTTCATCTAATAATAGAATTTTAGGATCGCGTAATATCGCACGGGCAATCGCTAGCCTTTGCTTTTGGCCACCTGAAAGTTTCACCCCTTGTTCGCCCAAGAAAGATTGATATCCTTCGGGAAGCTGTTCAATAAACTCATCGGCATGCGCTGCTTTTGCGGCCGCCATAACGTCGGCTTCGGTCGCATCTGGGCGGCCATACTTTAAGTTATCCCAAACATTGGCACTGAATAAAACAGGCTGCTGAGGCACTAAAGCAAACTGGCTGCGAAGGTCTTGCAAATCCCACTCGGTCAGTGTTTTTCCAGCAATCCGAATATCGCCATTTTGTGGATCGCGAAAACGCAGCAGTAAATCAAACAAGGTTGATTTACCCGCACCAGACGGCCCGACTAAAGCGATACTTTCTCCAGCGTTTACCGCAAGATTTAATTTATCAAGTGCATTCCTATTAGGCCTAGAAGGGTAGGCATAACTCATATTGTTGAATTCGATTAAAGCTGGTGAACTCGTTTGATCTGAAGATTGACTAAGTGACTGTCTATTAGATAACTCTATTGCAGGGGATTTAATATCCGCTTCTGTCGCCAACAATTCACGAATTCGCTCAGCGGCGCCTGCTGCACGTTGAACTTCTCCATAGACTTCAGTCACCGCAGCTAACGAACCCGCTACCATGATGGCGTAGAAAACAAAGGCGGCTAAATCTCCGGCAGATAGCTCTCCCGCGATTACATCACTGCCACCGACAAATAGCATGCCCGCAACAGACCCCATGACCATCATCATCACCAGTGCGATTAAAATAGCCCGCTGACGAATGCGCTTTAACGCAACATCAAACGCCCCTTCAGCAGCTTGGCCAAATTGTTCATTAACCATGTCTTCGCGCGTAAATGCTTGAACGACTTTTATATGCTGCAGGCTTTCACCCGCCCAAGCCCCTACTGTTGCAATTTTATCTTGGCTATCCCGTGATAATTTTTTCACTTTACGACCAAAATAAATCAGCGGAAAAACAATAAAAGGAACGACTAATAAGACAATTAAGGTCAGCTTGATATTGCTAATAAACATCAAGGTCAAACCACCGATAAAGGTTAAAGCATTACGCAGAGCAAAAGAAAACGACGAGCCAATAACGGTTTGTAATAACGTGGTATCCGTCGTCACGCGGCTTTGAATTTCTCCTGCTAAGTTGTCTTCAAAAAAGCTCGGTGGCAGGCTCACTAGATGGCGGTATAATTTTTTACGCACATCGGCGACCACCCGTTCGCCTAACCAAGACACCATATAAAAACGGAAATAAGCACCAATCGACATGGCCACAATAATAAACCCAACTATGCCTAAAGCACTCGCTAGACCTGCTGTTGATTGACTCGAGAATCCTTCATCAATCATTAATTTAACGCCTTGTCCTAGTGACAGCGTTAACATCGCTGTCGAGACCAATGCAATAATCGCCACGGCTAACCGCATTCGATAAGGGCGAACAAACTGCCATAGCCAAAATAACATGATAAAACCTCTTTAATGACTTCTATCTAACAAGTCTTATTTAACAACTCTTTAGAGATGGAGTGTTGCACTGAGCTTTTCAATGTTTCAATCAAAGTTCAGCTAAAACAGCGTATAATGAACGCTCGAGTAAAACACTCTATACGCACACTTGTCTTCTATTTAAATGAACTGTTCTAGGAATACGATGCTCGCTCCTTCTATACGCTCTCTGGCAATTTTGCTGGCGATGTTAACCGCTGTGGCTCCCTTTGCAGTCGATATGTATCTGCCCGCTATGCAAGCAATGGCCAGTGATTTATCAACACCGATTCATTATGTAGAAATCAGTATCAGTACCTTCTTACTCGGCTTTGCCCTCGGCCAACTAATCGGTGGTCCAGCCTCCGACCGCTTTGGACGCAAGCCGACGATTGCGCTGGGCCTTATTCTCTTTTCGATCACCAGTTTATTACTGACACAAACGCAGTCGATTAACGAATTGTTATTACTACGCGCGCTGCAAGCGATTGGAGGTGGTATGGCGACCGTAAACTCCTCAGCTATGATTCGCGATTTATTTTCTGGCAATGAAATGGCTAAAGTCCTTTCGATGGTCGCCATGGTTATGATGTCGGCCCCGTTAATTGCCCCCATGCTAGGCGCCTTAATCGTTAAGTTTTATGACTGGCAGACTATCTTCTTTTGCCTATCCATATACTCCATTCTGGTCATGCTGTTATTACTCTGGCGTTTGCCAGAAACGAACCCTCGCGCTAAACGTGATGAAAAAAAACGTGCACAAGGAAATACCAAGCTTTGGCAATCTTACAAACGTGTTTTAACCCATCGCCAAGCCATGGGTTACATCATGGCGATTAGCTTTGCTTTTTGTGGCATGTTTGTATTTATTACTTCGTCAGCGTTTACCTATTTAGAATATTTTTCGGTCACCGTGCAGCAGTTTCCATTCTTATTCGGCGCCAACGTTGTAGTCATGATGTTGATGAATCGAATCAATGTCTGGGCACTGAACCATTACTCATCAACCAGCATTCTAACGGTAGGGTTACTGATACAGCTTGCCTGTGGCACGGCACTGATTATCGCCAGTTATAACCAACCCAACCTCTATTTAATTGTCGCGTTAAATATGCTGTTTGTTGGCTCGTTGGGCTTAATTGCGGCGAATGCGACGGCTGGCACGCTCAACTTTTTTCCAGATATCAGCGGCACTGCGACCGCAGTAATTGGCGTTACGGAGTTTACTCTAGGGGCAATCGTTGGAATTTTCTGGTCTTACTTGCACGATCTACAATTTGTTGCGACGCAGCAACATACCTTGAGCCCAATGGCTTGGGTCATGGCTGGCTGTGCTTTGATAGGATTGATCAGTTTAAAGGTATTGTCGGCTCCAAAAACGGCGACTAAGCCGCTTTAATATAAACCTTGGATGATGAGCTCGCCTGAGAACCACTTTGTTCAGCAAGCTGTTCACGTTGCTTCTTTACTTGAGCTTTCTGAGCTAATACTAGGCTTAAAAATGTATCGCTAATCGCGCTTTGCAAATCGTGAGCAGTCATCATCTATCCTTTAGAACGTATGTAGGTGAGCATCATGTAACGTGTGCTTTGAGGTGACTCATCTAAATTTGCGCCCCTCAGTTTAAGCTTGTAGTATACATCGAATAATCAGATTAGGTAGTAGCACTATCCGATCTTTATAATCGTAATTTTAGATGTATATTTTCTAAGCGATCGCTCACCTGCTACTCACGCTAGGCCCTAAATATGACACAACCCTCTTTAAGCCAAGCCAATAAACAACCCTCTCCTAAAACTTCTGGCCCATCAGTCTCGCTTGAGCAATGGTCGATGTTCATTACGGTTGTCGAAGAAGGTAGCTTTCAAGCGGCGGCCGATAAGTTATTAAAAAGCCAAAGCAGCATCAGTTATGCCATTCAAAAAATGCAGCAAGGCTTAGGGGTTAAGGTTTTTGAACACAAAGGGCGAAAGGCTGTTCTAACCGATGCTGGCCAGCTTATGCTACAGCGAGCCAAAGACCTCATCCACGCCGCCAGCGCAGCGGAAAAAGCCGCCGCCGATTTTGCTGTCGGCTGGGAACCACAAATAGGCTTGGTTCTTAACGACATGTTCCCTAAGCCTATTCTATATTCCGCGCTTGCTGAGTTTGGTCAACAATGCCCGCAAACACGCTTAGAAGTCTATATCGAAGTTCTGTCTGGAATTGACGATAAACTGCGCAATGGCGAAGCTCAAGTGGGTATCAACAACATGATACCCAGCGGCATGGTTGGTGAGCCTATTATTGAAATGGAGTTTGTCCGTGTCGCTCACCCTAACCACCCATTACATCATCTTGGCCGTGCTATTCATCACAGTGATATGAAACTTCATCGCCAAATCGTAATCCGAGACTCAGGTAATTATCGCCGTGAAAATCGTGGTTTCTTAGGCTCTGACCAGCGCTGGACAGTACCTAATATGTTTGAATCGCTAGCACTACTCAAGCAGGGTTTCGGCTCTGGCGTACTGGCGCGAAGCATCGCTCAACCCGCAATTGATACCGGTGATTTGAAAGAGTTAGACATTGATGGCGGCGGCTCAATGAGCTCAAACCTGCATCTTATTTTTGCGGATAAGGCCAATACAGGGCCAGCCGCTCAGCTACTGGCTAAATTGTTGAAAGAAGCAGCAAAAAATGACAAGTCTGGTAGAATGTAGCTAGACTTTATTATTACCCTGTTTCTTATTCTACCTAGAATATATAGAGAACAACCCACTGAGGCTTTACCTTGTCTGCTGAAATAACTTCCTTCTCTGATTTTTTCATTCACGATCGTATCGAAAAAGCCCTTGATAATCTTAGGCTTAGGGTTCCGACTGACGTACAGAAAGCTTCGATCCCTCACGCTTTAGATGGCAAAGACCTTCAGGTTTGCGCAGAAACGGGCAGTGGTAAAACATTGGCCTACATACTGCCAATGATGCAAAAATTCTTAGAATCTAAGTCTGTAATCCAAGGGACTCGTGGTCTGATTTTATGCCCGACGCGTGAATTAGCCCGTCAAGTATTCAAGGCGACTAAGCAGTTCACTGACGTAACTGGCATGAACGTTGGCCTATTGACCGGTGGTGATGACTTTAAATTTCAAGCGGCGATGTTGCGTAAGAATCCAGAAATCGTCGTTTCGACCCCTGGTCGTTTAGTTGACCATATTAAGCGTCGCTCAACCGACTTAGTAGGCCTAGAAATTCTTGTTTTAGATGAAGCCGACCGTATGTTAGACATGGGCTTCGCCGAAGACATGGAAATCATCTCGGGCGAGTGTAACGAAGGCCTGCGCCAAACGTTATTATTCTCTGCAACATTGCACCATAAAGGCATCGCCCGTGTTGCTGCTAAAGTTCTTGATAACCCAATGGAAATTACCACCGCCACGGTTCGAGACAAGCACGACAATATCAGCCAGCAAATCATACTGGCCGATGACGGCGCTCATAAAGATCGCTTATTAAGCTGGTTGCTATCAAACGATGAGTATGAAAAAGCCATCATCTTCACTAATACCCGTATTGAATCCGAGCGTCTAAACGTATTCTTACGCCAGCACAGCTGTCGTTGTGCCGTATTACATGGTGAGTTGAGCCAAGATCAGCGTAACGCCACCATGCAGTTATACCGCGAAGGTAAGATTAACGTATTGGTTGCGACCGACGTAGCCTCTCGTGGTTTGGATGTAAAAGGCATCGATCTTGTTGTTAACTATGACATGGCCCGCAAAGGCGATGATTATGTTCACCGTATTGGCCGTACTGGCCGTGCTGGGGAAACCGGTACTGCGATCTCTTTGATCAACCATACTGAGTGGAATCTAAAAGCAGCGATCGAACGTTACATCAAGCAAGAGTTTGAACCTCGTGCCATTAAAGAATTAAAAGGGGCTTACAGTGGTCCTAAACGCCTAAAAGCGTCAGGAAAAGCAGCGGGCTCCAAGAAGAAGAAAGCGGGTCCAGGTCGTGATAAGCGCCCAGGAAAAGGCGGAATTAAAGGCGCTCCAGCCGTTAAGAAAGTCAGCGCGAAGAAAGCAAATGGTCCACGCCCTAGCCGTCCTAAGCCAAGTAACTTAATGGATAGCCAAGGTTTCGCACCGATTAAGAAAAAGAAAAATCCACCAGCACCTAAGTCATCTCAAGACGACTAAGCACTATTAGATTGAAAGAGTATTGGGCACAAAGGGTTTTCCTTAACCCAATACTCTTTAAACTAATGCAAATGCGTCGCTTCCATATCCTCAGCAAACTCCGCCGGTAATACACACACTCGATTCAGCATAATCAGGTTATGGCTTGGTATAATGACTTCTTGATGTTCTTCTGGTGCATCGACCGTATCGGGTGAAATGATGTCATCGAGCAATACAACCGTTGCATCAATCGAATCCAAAGCAACAATCACCGCACTGTAAAACCCATAAATCGTATTAATTGAAATAAAATCGCCAATATCTAACTCTTTGCGATACGTCGGAAAGTCTTCTCCTTCCAGTTCATCCCCAGGCCAAGGTGTATGAAAGCGTGCAGTGGCAACCAAATTAATCAGCCCCTGAATCATACTGTCTTCAATATCCAGTTCGATATGATCATCACCCACATCCATCACATTGCGTAATAAGCTCATAAATAGTTCACCATCGGCTTCTGACCAACGAAGATCTATTGGGCTTTGGTGTTGAGTAGAAGGCTTAAAAGAAACATCAATTGCGTATTCAATAGCAACCTTCTCTTCTTCAGGGCCACGGGGCATAAGCACACTGACTATATCTAAGTCAGAGTTCTGTTCGTTGGCTAAACGCCAAAACAAGGGTTGTAATACGGCACTCATGTCGTTCACTCCTCTGTGGCTTACTCACATTCTATTCTTCACTATCTAATCTTCACTTTTTAATAGTTTCACTAGATTTTTATGCCGTGCGATAACTTATTATTAGCAGGGCTAAAAATTCTTCGCAAGATAATTAGCGTTATTTAGAGTAGCTCTTTATTAATTATCGTTCTATTTGGCAAAGACTTTAGATAAATACATCATTTTATTAAGAGTAATCCCGTGCTTTGTTTAATAACACTGCTTTCCTACCACCCAGTAACAGCGTCTAATGTCAGTATAGTTCAACTCCGAACCGCTGTAGTACAAGCCCCAAATACGCTCATAACAGGCACAGAGCAGCCAAAAAGTTCACTTAAGGGCTAAAAGTGATACCATTAGCCGAAATAAAACAACTAAAACAACTACTTGGGAAATGACTGTATATGCTTACCTTTCGTTTATTACCACTAACCGCCATTCTTTCGGTTAGCTTGATGACAGGCTGCGCGACCAATGTTGCTAACCTAGACTATATAGAGCTCGAAGCCCAAAAAGACGCGGCTATGGCCGATGAGTCAGCGGCTAAAAGCATCCAGCGCGCACAAATGAACATAGAATTGGGCAAAACCGAAGAGTTGGCTTATTTCGCTCCTCGTCACCTTAAAATTGCACAAGAAAAGCTAATAGAAGCGCGTAACATGCATACTTCTGGTAGTCCTGATGGTGAAGTTAAGCCTATTGCGATGGCCGCCAAAAAGACCATTGAAGCAGGTTTAGCGACGAAAAAAAGTGTAATCACAACCTTACGCCCTTCTTTAAAGCACAAAGAAAAGCTATTAGAAATCAAAGCTGATAAATACTACCCAGAAGATTACAAAACGATCGCCGCTACCATCGTATCGCTGATTGATTTGATTGAAGATGGCAAAGTTGCTGAAGCGCAAAAAGGTCAAAAGGCATTATTGCCTCTTATGCATAAGAACGAAGTTGATACGATTGAGTTCATTCAACTGCAAACGATTAAAGATCAGTTAAGTAATACCAAAGGCAAAGGCGGCGATAGTATTGCTCCTAGCAGCTGGGCCGTTGCACAGCGCAGCCTACTGAAAGCTCAAGCATTAATTGGCAAAACACCTCGTGCTAAAAAGCAGATTATGCAAGCAACCCATAACGCTCAGCGCGCAGCCGACCACGCGAATATCATTACCGACTTTTCTAATGAAATAAACGATGCTAATAGCGATAACGCAGAAGCCATTGCTCTTCGTGTAGAACGCTGGTTATACCGTGTCAGTGTTGCTTTAAAGCATGACGATATTCGTCATCGCCCATTCGATGAGCAAGCCGGAACTTTGGCAACTGAAGTTGAAAAGGTAATGCGTCAGAGCCGTTAGTAATTAATGGCTAGGCTGATTATTAGTAAAAAAGATAGAAGAAGTACAACAGAAGACTAGGCAAGGATGCCTAGTCTTTTGGATTCACAGTATTGAGCTAATCGTATTGAGCTAACCGTATTGGGTTCGCATAGTGAATTGGCAGTATGAATACTAATCGTCAGAAGATGTGTCTACAGGGTCTGCAGGTGGACGCTTGAAGATAGGACTTGGGAAATGACGAACATTACCCGTCATATCTTCTTTTGAAGGGGATACTTTAACAACCCCTGGCTTTTCCATTTCATCAATACGAATAACAGAAGGAAGCGGTATAAAACTGCGCTTTACGCCTGTGAATTCGAGTTTCAACTTATCAAAGCTAATTTTTGCTTCGGCCTCATCACTCGCATCACTGATTAGACTCTCATCAAACAGCAATTCTTCTACTTCAATAAAACCGTACATCTCACTTTGAAAGATATATCGGGTATACAACTCATACACTTCGCTCTGGTTATTAAAAATAACGCGATAAATAGGCTCAGCAGCGGGTTTCTCGGCCATTTGGCTCAAACTCATAAGGGGAAAAATGCATATTACCATACTTACCCATAAAGCATGCCCTACTGTCATTGAAGATTAGATTGTTCAGCCATTGAGCAGTATAATGCCGCGCAATTAACTCTTTAGCACGTACACCCCAGATTAAAACGAGGTCGCTAAACCATGGCGAAGAAGCTATTTATAAAAACCCACGGCTGCCAGATGAACGAATACGATTCATCTCGTATGGCTGATATGTTGGGTGAAAGCCATGAAATGGAAATCACAGACAAAGAGTCTGAAGCCGATGTTATCTTGCTGAATACCTGCTCTATTCGCGAAAAAGCGCAAGAGAAGGTATTCCACCAGCTGGGTCGTTGGAAACACCTTAAAGACAAAAATCCTGATCTAATCATTGGCGTTGGCGGTTGTGTGGCAAGCCAAGAAGGCAAAGCGATTATGCATCGCGCCCCTGTGGTCGATATGGTTTTTGGTCCTCAGACCTTACACCGTTTACCAGAAATGGTAGATAAGTCAGCTAATCATGAAAAGGTCGTTGATACTTCGTTTCCTGAAATCGAAAAATTTGACCATTTACCAGCACCTAAAGTCGAAGGCGCCAGCGCGTTTGTTTCGATTATGGAAGGCTGTTCTAAATACTGTTCTTTCTGCGTTGTACCTTATACCCGTGGTGAAGAAGTAAGCCGCCCATTGCATGATGTATTGAAAGAAGTAGAAGACATCGCTGCACAAGGTGTACGTGAAGTTAACTTATTAGGCCAGAACGTAAACGCTTATCGTGGCGGCGTATTCAGTGGTGCTGTTGCCGCTGCTGCACGGGCTAATACAGGTTCTGGCGTGATCATATCTGATGCCCAAGGCAATGACATCAATAATACCGGGGATGCTGAAGACTATGCGGATTTAGCCGAGCTAATCACCCGTGTTGCTGATATCGATGGCATCGACCGTATTCGCTTCACAACGTCGCACCCAATGGAGTTCAGCGATAGCTTGATCGATGTATACGCCGAAGTGCCTGAGCTGGTGAGCCATCTTCACCTGCCCGTACAAAGTGGTTCAGATAAGATTCTAAGCGCTATGAAACGCGGCCATGGCCGTGATGAGTACATTGCCAAAGTGAAGCGCATTCAACAAATTCGTCCTGACTTATGTATGTCTTCCGACTTCATCATTGGCTTCCCAGGTGAAACCGAACAAGACTTCCAAGATACGATGGATTTGATTGGCGAAATCGGCTTCGATATGTCGTTTAGCTTTATCTACAGCGCTCGCCCAGGCACACCGGCCTCAGACCTTGAAGACGAAACCCCAGAAGAGGTGAAGAAACAGCGCTTAGCGATCCTTCAAGACCGTATCAACCAGCAAGCGCAAGACATCGCGCGTAAAATGGTCGGTAATATTGAAACGATCTTAGTAACAGGCAAAGCGAAGAAGCACGAAGGTCAGCTACAAGGCCGCACGGAAAATAACCGTGTGGTGAACTTCATGTCGGACGACCTTGGTTTGATCAATAAATTTGTTAAAGTTTCGGTTGATGAATGTCTGCGTAATAGCTTGCGCGGTACGGTTATTGATCCGCATTTAGCCTACTAGAAAGTTGGTTTATTAAAGAAAATAAGCGAAGCTGCGTTTTATCTAACCGCACTTCGCTTGCTCCCGCGATGTATTAGTAGATACCTTGCTTACCAGTTCGATGCTGGCTAATTCAAAAAAATAAAATATCCCAAAAAATGCATAAAAACCTGCATTAAATAAATCAATGCAGGTTCACATTTTTTAATCTGATAAACCTCTGTCTAACAGAATTTAAAAGTTCCAGCGAACTGCGGCGCTAAAAGTGCTGTTATTATCGTCACTAGGTGTAGTGGAATATCCAGCAATTACCTGAAGTTCCTTAATCGGGGCAAAACCGAAGCCAAGTTCATACGAAGTATCTGCCTCACCCTCATCATGAAAGTTAGTACTGATATTTGGCATAAGTTCAAATCGCTTCTCGCTATCTAAATGAATACGCAAGCCAGTATTAATAGCGAAACTGAGATCAACATCATTAACTTTTCCCATATAAGGACCCAACTGGTTACTTCCTTTATAAGTAACCTGAGAATGTAATCGCGCATGTCGGGCTACGACAACAGCATGCACACGGTTATGCAGTTCAAAATAGCGGCCCAATTGAAGATCATAGCCATAACCTTTTATTTCTGACTCGACTAAACCTGATGAGGTCTCTGTTTTATTATCAGCATTAAGATACAGAGCATCTACCTTTGCAATAACCTGAAAGAACAATTCTTTACTAAATTTCAGAGCATATTTGTTTCCATTAGACTCCCCATCAGTTTCATCCCTCTCAACTGTAGTATGAGCAACAGAAAGCTCTACATAATCATAACTAAACTCAGATTCAGCTTGAGATGCTAATGGGAAACCCAATGCTATGACGGTCAGAAGGTGATGCAATTTCATGTTGATATTCCTTTATCTATAATTAAAACGTGATACTAGAATAAGTCATAACTATTAGCTAGTCTTAAGTGATACACACTTGCACGCCCCCCCTCATTAGGCATAAGCTAAGGTATTACCTTTAAATCGGGAGCGATACCCCAGTTGAGCGAAACTACAGCAGTACCTGATACAGAGCATGCTGACTCTGACAATAACAACAGCAATGGTAACGCCAAGCACGGCATCACCTTTCGCGTAGAGCCTGACGATACCAAACGCCTCGCCAATCTATGTGGACAAC
This sequence comes from uncultured Oleispira sp., assembly GCA_913061415.1. Classification (GTDB taxonomy): domain Bacteria; phylum Pseudomonadota; class Gammaproteobacteria; order Pseudomonadales; family Oceanobacteraceae; genus Oleispira. The sequence continues at coordinate 190,044 of CAJXUD010000004.1, forward strand.
TCGATAGCCACATCAAACAAATCGCCAATCATTTCAAACTGAAAATCTACAATCGTGGCTCCCGCTTCCAAATAGAAGGCGACCTAGGCAAAGCTGAAGCCGTTAAAAACCTCATCAACCGCCTCTATCATGAAACTCATAATGGCACCGTGATTACCCCAGACCTTATTCATTTGCTATTACGAGAAGCCAAAGCCGAGCACGCCTATAACCGCACAAAATCCAGCGTCAATCATGATGAAGCAAAAGTCATAAAAACCCCCCGTATGATGATTCAAGCCCGTGGCGATCATCAGATAGGTTATCTAAAAACGATACGTGAAAATGTACTTAACTTTGGTGTTGGCCCTGCCGGCACAGGGAAAACCTACCTTGCTGTTGCCTGCGCTGTAGAAGCACTCATGCGCGACGAAGTGAGCCGTATTCTGTTGGTGCGCCCCGCCGTAGAAGCGGGTGAGAAGCTCGGCTTCCTTCCCGGTGATTTATCGCAAAAAATCGACCCGTATTTACGCCCACTGTACGACGCACTTAACGACATGCTAGGCAGTGAGCAAGTCGAAAAAATGATCGAGCGTAACATCATTGAAGTTGCACCTTTGGCCTACATGCGTGGTCGAACACTCAGCCATTGCTACGTTATTTTAGATGAAAGCCAAAATACCACCCGTGAACAAATGAAAATGTTCTTAACCCGCATTGGTTTTGGCTCCAAAGCTGTCGTCACCGGCGATATCACCCAAATCGACCTACCGCGTGGTGTACAATCAGGCTTACGTCACGTACTCGACGTATTAGAGGGCGTAGAAGGTATCGGGCTAACCCGCTTTGCTAACTCCGACGTTGTCCGTCACCCTATGGTACAAAAAGTCGTCGACGCTTATGACAAGTTCGAACGCGCAGAGAAAAAACGCAGTGATGCTAAACATGCAGAACAAAAGCGCATCGCCCTAGAGCAAAGTGCACAACTGCAAGCAACCCATGCCATTCTTACCGCAACACCTGACAGTAAAAGTGAACAAGATAAATAATGACTAAGCAAAACCCAGTAGAATTAGAACTGCAGTTAGACATACAAATCGCAGTAGAAAAAGAAAACGACCTCCCCACTGAAGAACAATTATCTCAGTGGGCCAGCGCCGCGTTAATCACGCGCACAGAATACGAAGAACCCGAGCTAACAATTCGTATTGTCGACGAAGCCGAAAGCCAAGAATTAAACTTTGAATATCGCGGCAAAGATAAACCCACCAATGTATTATCTTTTCCGTTTGAAGCTCCTGCCCACGTCCCCATTCCTTTATTAGGGGATCTGATTATTTGCAAGCAGGTGGTAGAACGCGAAGCCATTGAGCAAGGCAAAACATTAACCGCACATTGGGCACACATGACCGTGCACGGCTGCTTACACCTTCTAGGTTATGATCATATAGAAGACGAAGAAGCGGAAGAAATGGAAGGCATTGAGCGAGTAGTGATGGCCGAATTAGACTTTGATAATCCCTACAAGGATGATGAAGCCTAAGCGCAGATTTTATAATAACAATAATAAAAGGGAGTCATAACGATGCTTCTTAAACAACTCAGTATCTTAGTATTTATTTACATGGCCATCACGACTAAGGCCTATAGCGAAGAGACTTGGAAAATAGCATCCTTAAACTGGCCACCCTACTCAGGCCCAGAATTAGCTCACCAAGGCAGCTCAATAAAAATTTTAAAAGAGCTGCTAAAGAAAAATAACATCACATTAATTGTTGAATTTCTTCCTTGGCAAAGAGCCAAGTATTTAGTGCAAACTGACCCTGAATATTTAGCTATATTTCCTGCATGGCCTGAAGATGTATTCGACAATGCGTTACTGTCTCCTGCCATCGACTGGTCAGAAATAGGAATACTAAAAAGAACTCAGCAGGCTTTAAATTTTGACAGCATAGATGAATTGTTTAAAAATCATGCTATCGGAGTCGTGAGTACTTATATTTATCCTAAAGTTTTTGAAGATGCTATCAAAAAATATCCTAATCAAATAGAACATGCTCCCAATGAATTTTCGCTTCTCATGAATTTTCGCTTCTCATGAAGCTCTCCTCAGATCGAAGCTCAGCCGCGATTACTGATCCTAAAGTCATGCTTCATTTAGCCAATAAAGAAGGCATCACAGATTTAGAAGCGCTATTCATTATGAAGAAAGAATTAGTTATGGCATTTAAAGATAGTACAGAGAATAGAAAGCGTTTGAAGATATTAACCCAGTTATTAATGAAATCTGATGTAAATAAAAAATGATATTTATACCTATATCTTCCTTATTTACCAATAAATTTTAACGCTACTGCATGAGCTTTGACTGCAGGATATTTATCACCGCCTTTTCTCTTTCGCCTTTAAGTAAATCTCATGATCTATTCTCATATCGTTGAGTTAATAAAATCAAATAACACAACCCAATGCCTAGAATATTGGTAGTAACAGGATTGAACGCTTCGATTAAAAAACTAGGGCTCATTGCCGCAACATAAGCCAATAAACCTAATAGAGAAGCAGCAGCGGCGTATATTAAAAAATCAAACTTTCTCAACACTATAATGGCACAGCCCAGTAGTATTTCTAATACACCCGCCAGCGGTGAGATAACCGTGGCCGAAATACCGATACCACTAACATCAACCAAATGAACCTCCGCAGTACTAAGCCACAGAATTTTTGGGACTAGGCCATGATAGATAAACAGAAACCCTAATAAAACTCGACTCACAATATTTACTTGCTGTAATGGATTACTGTTCACTTAAGTATCTAGCCTCATGATCAGGTGTGGGTAACGAGCAATAATCATACTTGCCAAATAAACGATAACGATTTAACGCAATGCGATCGTATAACCAATTACGAGGAGATCTAGGAATTATTCTAAAAATACATAAAAGCTTCCAAGGGTAGCCGAGCTTCCCAACCACCTGAAAGAAGGCATCACTTTGTTGATAAACAGCGTCCCCTGCAACCACAAGCATACTGTCATAAATCTCTGTGGATAAGCCAAAGTGTTGTAGAATTTCCTGCCCTTCAGGAGATTGCACGCTACACAATTTAAAGGCGTGCTTATGATCATGCTGGATTATAAAACTGCTCCAAGCATTACAGAGCTTGCAGACACCATCAAATAGAATGACCTTATCAGCCATACCAACATTAGGCGGTAAATTAGTTGAGTTCATAAACTTATACCCAAATAGCCAGCATGGCCCCCAAACCTAAAATCAAAGCGCCACCAATTTCCGCAACAATCAAACTGTAGGTAAAAAGATGCGTTAACCACATAGGTGTCGAAGAAGGCTCTTTACGAATAGAAGAACGTATTTGATTACTGGTCTTATTTATAATGCCCTGATAAACATAACCAAGCACCGCCGCCAAATAGAAAAACACTGATCCTAGCACCGAAAGCGTATTTAGCCACTCTGAGAACTGACTCAAATAAGAAAATACCGCTAGCAACAAAGCCGCATAAGCGTATAAAAAAGAAGAACGGTGGGCGATATCAACGTAATAGCGCGACTGGCCCTTTTCTGACTGGGTCATCAAGCGGTATTTCCAAACGCCGGTAATTAACGCGAGCATGAAAAACACAAACGCAGACGTTAAGGCAATTTTGACTGAAAGCGATAAATCCATAAATGATCCTACTCGGTAAAATTATTGCTTCTATTACAGGGCCTAACTTTAACAGCTTAAATTCTGCCTGCATAACCGAAAATAATAGAGTTACATACACGCGAAATTGCCACTCTGCTGATGGTTCCGTTATCTCAAATTTTTGCCTTATAGCAAAGATTTCTCAATTGTATTTATCTAGTAGTCCACTAGATAGCGTTATCTGGTATTGAAACGACATGCGTATGAACAGTTAATAACTTTCCAATGGAAGAATCTATTATGAGCTCAGAAAATAAAGCAGTCCCAGGGTGGATAGGAGGATTTGAAGAATCAATCTCTCAATTCCCATACCCTACCCCAAATCTATTATCACTCCCCTTACTGGACAACATGTCGAACATCGACAAACTTCAGCACCAGCAAGCTGTAAAGTGGCCAGAATTCAGTTGGGAGACTCTAAAGGGAGAAACTGATCCCAAACGCTGTTTTCAAATGTTTGCCCCCGACATTTCTAGGCTTGGCTATAACGACCAAGGCAGAGTATTTTCGATCATTTGCCCACAACAAGGAACCTACTCCCCTTCATTTGGCACCTTAAATGTAGAAGTCACGGTCACCGGGCAAAGAGGCTGGGTAAATGAAGCTACGAAAGAAATTGCTGGCGATATGTCGGTAGTGGGTAAAATATGGTTTAGCCCAAGTGCGCATCAAAAAGAAAAGGTTAAACTGATTTGGGACTTATTTAAAGACAATAAACTGCCCTTTCCTTTCGAAAAATCCAGAGCAATTAGAGTATCTACTCACAAGCCGGGCAACCCCCAAGAACCTATATTTCCACTACGTAAAGGTGAAACAACAAGCTTCGACATCCCCACTTTTGCAAAACATACAGAAGAAGCGTGGGACGTTGCTAATCTAGGCGTTGAGATTGGCCCAATCATTAAAGTGAATAATCCAATGGTCGATGAATTCAACGAACTCGTCATGGATATATTTAATCTAGGCTCAGGTAATATGCTGCAAAAAAGCAACGTATTAACTTGGGACGTTTGGTTTACCCCACCTGAGCTGGTCAATGTAGAAGAGTGGCGTACCCATGCAGAGCGCTGGAGAGACTCAATCGATGTTGATCATAAAAGTCCTGACGGTGAAGGCACAACCGCTAGGTACTTTGATGGCACACCTTTTAACCCTATTGAAAACATTGAAGAGATAGAACTAGAGAAAATAGAGCGCTTCCTTAAAAAGCATCTGCTTTAATTCTATTGTACAAATACTACTAAAATTTTCTTTTGCGATATTACCGTCAACAAAATGAAATGTGCCTATGTAATGCCCTATCGAACCCGTAGGAAACGGGTTCAACCAGCATTATGAATCACGTCATGGAGAGATGATGAAAATGATGCTATCCATGATCAAAATGGCATGGAAAGTATTGGCCGCTAGTGAACAAAATCGATAGGTCAGCATAACAAAAGACCTAGCAGTTACTAGTGCAGATGGAAAAGCTTCTCAAATGGCCATATTACAGATCATTTTTGTAAATTTAATCAAATTAAAAACCTAACAGCGCTGCAAAATCAACTTTCAGAGATTTTGCCGATGGCAGTGATCAAGACAACATACTTTATTATGAAGATTCTAAAGGCAAACAATACCAACCAAACATAAATATCCTAAACTGAAGCATTCATTTGTCGGTCATAAATGAATGTTAAAGGGGCTATGATTAGCCCCCTCAAGAACAATTAATTTTTGGTCACGAATGGCCTTGAGGCACCTGATTCTGTGCTTTAAAACTTATGCACGACGCTTTCTAAACGCATAAATGCCCGCATTAAATAATGTACCAAAGAATACGCCCCACTCACTTAAATTAGCCTTAGGTTTTTTACCCTTAGCCATACGCGCTAGCTGAGCTTCATACCAAGTAATTTCCAACATAGCCATTTTATCAATGGCGGGCTTACCGGTCGTTAATACCTTCAATTGATGCTTATAATTAACATCAGCAATCAACTTATTAGGAAAATCAGGATCAACACAGGTGGTGCGAGCAATACCAATAAAATCTGTCGCACCAGAATCCAATGCTTCTTGCATAGCTTTTGCCGAACGGAAACCTCCGGTAACCACCAACGGTGTATCCACTAACGAACGTACTTTCTCGGCATAATCTAAGAAGTATGCTTCACGCTGAACAGTCGATTTCTTAGCATCACTGCCCATCATTGATGGGTTCTCATAAGACCCACCCGAGATTTCAATTAAATCAATACCTGCATCCGCAAGTGTCTTCACTACTTGCATTGAGTCTTCTTCTGTAAAACCACCTTTCATAAAATCAGCCGAGTTCAGCTTAATACCAATCGGAAAATCAGCGCCTACTTGTTCACGAATAGCATTATAAATAGACAATACAAAACGCATACGATTTTCTAACGAGCCCCCCCACTGATCATCACGCTGATTATGGCGCGGTGATAAAAACTGGCTGACTAAATAACCGTGAGCGCCATGAATTTGTACCCCTGTAAAACCGGCGTCTTTTGCTAGCTTTGCACTGGTGGCGAATTTTTTAATAATAACCAGAATTTCTTCTTCTAAAAGCGCACGAGGCTTATTAAAACCTTTTTCTAAACCACGCGTTAATGCGATTGCAGAAGGAGCAACAGGCACATCAACAATAAAGTTAGGAATTTGCTTACCGGGATGATTAAGTTGAGTCCAAATGTGAGAGCCATTTTTCTTACCGGCAGTTGCCCACTTTTTGAATTCGGTTAAATCACTTTGCTCATCTAAAACAACATTTTTAGGCTCGCCCAAAGCACCACGATCAATCATGATATTGCCCGTCATAGACAAGCCAATACCACCATCAGCCCAACGGCCGTATAGCTTTGCTAAACCGGGCTTTGGATTATGATCACGTAGACCCAGCTGTTCACTCATCGCAGACTTAAATAAACGGTTTTTAATTTCTTGACCATTTTTTAAAGTAAAACTAGAACCTAGTACTGTTTTCATACTGAAACCCCTTTGTATTCTTTATAGTGTTTTGTGTATAACAATCAAATTAGACCGATCGTCTTATTACTAATTATAAAAAAAGCACATTGAGTGTGCTTCTTTAAATGCTATCCATCATGAATACCTAAATGATAGATACTGAATTATTTTTTCAACAATGTCTCAATCATCAATTCCATAATCTTTTTAACCGGCTTGGTATCCGCTGACATTTTCATTTTAATTAATGCCCCTTCCCAAGCAGCCCAATAAACCGCAGCCATATCGGCTGGGCTAATATCATCGCGCACCAGTTGTTGAGTTTGCGCTTCAGTAAAAATAACACTGAAGAATTTTAGCCACTTCTTCATCGCACGCTCTAACTCTATTCGACACATTTCGCTTTCAGCTGAAATTTCGGTGGCTATAGAACCGACTAAACAGGATTTCTTGAACTCATGGCTCGCGTACTGTTTAAGGCTATAGCGATAAATCGACCTAAGCTGCTCAACTGGGCTTAGGCTTTTACCTTCCCCTTCTATAAAATCGTTTAATTGGCTCAACAAATTGCAGCTATAGTGACCAATTACTTCAGCCACAAAAGCCTCTTTACTATCAAAAAAGTTATAAAACGATCCCTTAGGAACGCTTACTTCATCCAAGATCTGTTTAATGCCAGTACCGTGATAACCATGTTCAGAAAGTTGCGCGATTCCGGCCTCAATTAAAGCTTCTCTGGTCTGCTCACTACGTTTTAATCTGCTCATGTAATTACTTTATGACCGATCGTCTTAAAATGGAAGCGTTAAACAACAAATGGATGTAAAAAAGTATGTTGCAGAGATGAAACAATGAGGTATTAGAACCATGCGACTAACAAAAAATAGGTAAATACTTAAATTTAAGTAAGAATAATCTATATTAATCCCACTTAAATTTTAAATAATTGACTGTATGATTATACGATAAATTGCCCTAAAATAGTTTCTTGGTTACCAACTTGAGTCACCTGTGTTTTCATTGCCTTGTTTGTTTGTCCTGCGTTATCCATGACCTGCTGAGATAAATCGCGAATATTAGAAGTATTTCGGTTCATCTCTTCAGCAACCTGACTTTGCTCCTCAGCCGCACTCGCAATCTGTAAATTCATATCAGTGATTTGACGAATACTTTCACTGATTAGCTCATTCGTTGCGTTCGCTTGCTGTGATTTTTCGACCGTTATCGTTGTTATTTGCTTACTATTATCCATAACATTTACAACCGCGGTTACACCCGTTTGTAACTTTTCTATCTTATTCCGAATCTCCGATGTCGACTCTTGAGTTCTTGCCGCTAAGTTTCTGACTTCATCGGCGACCACCGCAAAACCACGCCCCATTTCTCCAGCTCGAGCTGCTTCAATCGCAGCATTTAGAGCTAACAGATTAGTTTGCTCTGCAATACCGGTTATCACGCCTAAAATAGACTCAATACTCGCAGTATCACTTTCAAGCTCTTGTACAGCAATAACAGCCTCATCTATTTGACCGGATAATTGAGTAATAATTTGGGTTGTTTCGTTTATAGCATCGACTCCCTCTAACACAGCTTTATCTGCATTTTGCACCGCACTCGCTGCACTTTGCGCATTACTAGCAACCTCAAGTGCTGTACTCGCCATTTCATTCATTGCAGTGGCTAATTGTTCAACTTCCTTATTCTGTTGCTCCATTGCCTCCGTCGCAATGCTAGCTCCTTGAGCCGTTTGGTCTGTGCTCAGCATCATACTGGTACCAATGACCTTGACCTCAGTAATCATCGTTTGCAGCTTTTCAGAGAAAGTATTAAAGCTTTTCGCGAGGCTAGAAAACTCAGCATCGGTATTGGTGTTCAACCGGCGTGTTAAATCCCCCTGTCCCGTAGCAACATCCTTCATCGCATCATTAAGAATTTTTAAAGGCAACATAAGCTGTTTGATTATTGCGCCTAAAGAAAATACGGCAATAATCAACGCCAATATCGAATACATAATTGCATCCTGGCGCAACTTAGTCACAGGAGCAAAAATTATGTCCTCGCTTAGAACAATACCCAAATACCAATCTAGACTTTCTAGAGGGCTAAAAATCAATAGATTATTATCGTTATCTATTTCTGTATGAGTCATGCCTGCGGTCAACGTGACATCACTATCGAATACCTGAGACATGGGCTTACCATTGTAATTGGCTTTAGGATGAGCAATAAAATTGCCATCTTTACCTACTATAAATGCATAACCTGCGCCGAATAAATCAACGCTGTTACTAATATCAGCCAAGCCTTTCAAACTCACATCGGTAAATAGCGCACCTTTAAACTCACCATTAATCATTAAAGGCGCAGCCACTGAAACCATAATTTCACCGGAAGCGACATCTGCATATGGCGCAGTAAATAATAGCCGATTCTGCTTTTTAGCCTCTTGATACCACATACGTTTTCTGGGGTCATAATTGGAAGGTTGCCAGCTAGGATCATTACCGATGAAATGGCCATTTTCCAAGCCAATCCCAGCTAACAAAAAATGTTTCTTAATTATTGGCTGATTAAGCACACTCACAACATGTTCATCAGACAAGTCATTGCCAATCAGACTGATTGCATAAGCTGTCAAATCGGCTTTAGTTGCCATTACATCCACGACATTATTACTAAGCGAAGTAACGATCTCTTCGGTACTTGAATTAACCTGATTATTAATTTCAGTTTTAACTTGGAAGTACTGATAACTCGATAAAAACCCTAAAGATAAGATTAAAATTAGGCTTGCCGCAATAGTGACTTTGTGGGCAAATTTCATGATGGGTAACTCCGAAAATTCACGATTACCTTTTAGTGTAGAAATAAATTCAGTGTTATTTATGCTTTTGCGCATTTTGGCCTAAATAGTACCTAATGATGGCAACAAAGACAGGATGTATAAGAATCAACAATTAAATCATAGATTTTTACTATCAAAGCCATAAATATTAATAATTATTACTATGATATTGTTTCAGTCATTATGTATCGCATGGATTCACAAGAAGCCAACCAAAACACATAACCACCATAATTTAAGTAGGAATACACAATGATTAATACTGAAATCAAACCTTTTAACGCAACCGCTTTTAAACAGGGCGAGTTCGTAGAAATTTCTGAAAAAGATGTACTAGGTAAGTGGGCTGTATTTTTCTTCTACCCAGCAGACTTCACTTTCGTATGCCCAACTGAGCTAGGCGACGTTGCTGACCATTATGAAGAACTACAGAAGCGTGGCGTAGAAGTATTCTCTGTTTCAACAGATACTCACTTTACTCACAAAGCATGGCACGACAGCTCTGAAACAATCGGTAAGATCAACTACTTCATGGTCGGCGACCAAACTGGCAACATCACTAACAACTTCGGTGTGATGCGTGAAGGCCAAGGCCTTGCAGACCGTGCAACGTTCTTGGTTGACCCACAAGGTGTTATCCAGGCAATGGAAATCACTGCAGAAGGCATTGGCCGTGACGCTGAAGACCTAATGCGCAAAGTGAAAGCAGCACAATATGTTGCCGCTAACCCAGGTGAAGTTTGCCCAGCAGCATGGAAAGAAGGTGAAGCAACGCTAGCACCCTCTTTAGACCTTGTTGGTAAGATCTAAGTTAACAAGTTCAAGGTTAACAAAATCTAAATCGCTAGGCTGAGGTCTTGATTTTAGATTAGTAAAACAATGCCCACTGCTTTCTTAGCAGTGGGCATTTAGAAACAAAAAGCTCAAAAAATATCTACGTCTATTTGGCCTCCAGTTAAGGAGAGACTCATTTCCATACGCATCCATCTTATATTGCGTAGAAAATTATTTAATTGAAAAACTTAAAATATTACAGAATTGGAAGGTATCGCTATGTTAGATCAAGCAATGAAAGACCAGTTAAAAGCCTATTTAGAAAACTTAAAAACCGACGTACATTTGGTTCTTAGTCTTGACGACAGTGATACCTCAAACAAGCTACAAGCGCTTGCCAATGACATTGCATCACTGAATGACAAAGTAAAAGTTATCGAAGATCAAAGCGCCAGTGCCCGTAAGCCTATTATGCAGGTTGTGAACCCAACCAAAAAAACAGCTATAGGTTTTGCCGGTTTACCAATGGGTCACGAATTCACGTCATTAGTATTGGCTCTACTTCACAGTGGTGGGCACCCAATGAAGTTAGAAGCTGACGTTATAGAGCAAATTGCAAACCTTGATGGCGACATGGACTTTGAAGTATTTATTTCACTAAGCTGCCAAAACTGCCCAGACGTTGTGCAAGCCTTGAACATGATGGCGGCGATTAATCCAAAGATTAAAACCACCATGATCGACGGCGCTGCTTTCCAAGACGAAGTCGCAGAACGCAACATTATGGCCGTACCGAGTGTTCTCTTAAATGGTGAAATATTCACACAAGGCCGCATTTCATTAACTGAAATTTTGAAGAAAGTAGCCTTGAAATTTGGAGACTCGGGTGCAGCGAAAAAAGAAGCCACCGCATTGAATGAAAAAGCGCCATACGAAGTATTAGTTGTTGGTGGTGGCCCTGCGGGTGCATCTGCTGCGATCTACGCCGCTCGTAAAGGCATTCGTACGGGTATTATTGCTGATCGTTTTGGTGGTCAGGTGATGGACACAATGTCGATTGAAAACTTTATTTCAGTCAAAGAAACCGAAGGTCCAAAGCTAGCCGCGGCGCTTGAAGAACATGTTAAAGAATACAACGTCGACATAATGAGCGAGCAAAAAGCCGATAACATTGTTGACGCTGAAAAAACTGAAGACGGTTACATTCACGTGCATTTAGAAAGTGGCGCAACCTTAAAAAGCCGCAGCGTTATTTTATCTACCGGCGCACGCTGGAGAGAAATGAACGTACCGGGCGAGCAAGAGTACCGTAACAAGGGCGTGGCTTACTGCCCACACTGTGACGGCCCTTTGTTTAAAGGCAAGCGCGTTGCGGTTATTGGTGGAGGTAACTCAGGTATTGAAGCGGCGATTGATTTAGCCGGTTTAGTAGAACATGTAACGGTATTAGAGTTTGCCGATACGCTACGCGCCGACCAAGTATTGGTAAATAAAGCACAAAGTATGGGCAACATCGAAATCATTAAAGAAGCACTAACTACGGAAGTGATTGGTGACGGTACTCGCGTAACCGCATTAAACTACAAAGACCGTGCAACCGATGAGATAAAGACAATTGAACTAGCAGGCATATTCGTACAAATTGGCTTAGTTCCAAACAGCGAATTCCTAAAGGATTCTGGTATCGAATTATCCCCACGCGGTGAAATTGAAGTATCCGCTAAGGGCGAAACGTCATTGCCAGGTATCTTTGCTGCAGGTGATGTGACTACTGTTCCTTATAAACAGATCATCATCGCCATGGGCGAAGGGTCAAAAGCCAGTTTAGGAGCCTTTGATTACTTAATCCGTAATTCTACGCCAAAAAAATAGTCAACTGCCTATAGCTTTGTTTAAGTTTTCTTACTGAGGATTTTTTTCAAGGCCGCGATCAAGAATATACTGATTGCGGCCGCTGTTTTTTGCAGTATAGAGTGCTTCATCTGCACGAATACAAACCGAATCTACCGTATCAATAGCGAGAATAGGAGTAATACCAAAACTGCAAGTCACTGGATGGTTCAGCTCCTGAACCCCAAGTTTACCGTCATTGAGTAACTGCATTATCTGTTTTATTCTTTGAACTGCAATATTTTCCACACATTCTTGTATTACAATCATAAATTCTTCACCACCAAATCTATAAATTTTATCTACCGGACGAATGTTAGACTCTACTAGGTTAACAAACGCTACCAAAACCTTATCACCCACATCATGACCAAAGTTGTCGTTAATTGATTTAAAATAATCAATATCAGCAGCGATTAAAAACATATTTTTATCACTCATCCTCAGTCGCACAGCCATTTTCTCGATATCTTGAAAATGATCTTGAAAAGATCTTCTATTTAATGCATTTGTTAACGAATCACGATAAGCAAACTGTTTAAGCTGTAGTGTTTTATCTTGTAAAGAGTTCTGCAATAAAAATTGCTTACGAGAATTTTTATGTTGAGCAATGGCTAAAAGTATTCCAGCACCATTCCCCAAACTGTATCCTAGTACCATCATTATTTGGCTATGAACATTTAGCTCTTTTACTGATAACACAATAATAATAGCGATGAATGCATGGTATACACATACAATTAGAGATAACTTTACAGTCAGTATTCCAGAAGCATATAAACAGATCATAATGATGATATCGAATAGAGCATATAACGCATAATCATCTTGAAAGGTAAATGAGCCCAGTTCGAGAATCATAAAAATTATTAATAACGTACTAAATACCAGGGTATCGTAAGAAGTATGACGTCGAACTCGTGTAATTAATAACAGAAAAATAATACATACCGTTATTTGGATCAGTCTCTGTGCCAGCAAGAAGGTACCCCAAGGCGCTGGCTTTACAATCATATAATCCGAAAGCATAAACATGGGCATCGCTATAGTAACAAAAGCACAAAGCCTAAACACTAAGCGACACTGTCTGGGCAACACCTCCTGTCGAAAAGCATTTTCTTTATCCAGATCCTTAAAAACAGCAAAGAATTGACTAATGTGCGGTGATTCAGAATCAACTCCTAGGATCTTCTCTATGTTCATTACTGTGCCCCAATTATCGCCGATAATATTCGTTTAGTCATAATGTAGTTCAACTTAGCTATCCTTCCACGCTTATAACGTAGTGAATTAAAAGTAGATAAACTCACTTAATGGAGCATAAAATTTCGCTGTTAAACTAAAAATCTGTCTGATCAGTTGCTTATATAAATATTTGAGGTATGGTTAATACATTATTAATGATTAAATTTTTGGTTTAGTTATGATTAAGGTTACAAAATACTGCTACTGGAGAACTTCTCCTATCCTCCCCCACTTCTGAGCGAAACTCCGCTCAAGTCCGTCTATAGAATTAAATTTATCCTAAAAATGTTTATTCCGTTATTTTATTGCGGCGCGTAATCGTGCCTATATTTTGGTTATTGGTATTAGGGGGCGTGATGAAGAATCACCTTTCTTTGGTTCGTATTGTTGAAGATTTTAAAAACAAGAGTACGCGAAATATTAATCGAGTGTATCAAGCTCAAATAGGTAGCAAGATTAAGCTATTAGATAAGCAGACGTTTACCAGTTCTCGCATAACGTTAACCGAACCTGACGACAGTGATCCACACTCAGGTAGGGTTTCTTACCTTTCGGCACTCGGTTCTGAGCTATTAGGTACGGTATCAGGGCAAAACATCAGTGTTGATGTCTTTGGCAGAGTAATTGATTTTCAGGTTTTGAGTATCATAAATACTCAACCGCCCAAGGGAGGTAATCATTGATTCAATATGAAGTTTTAAATGCGTGACAACATCTAATTACTTTAATACTGATTTAATACTGAATTTTTGAGGAAGTCATCATGGCTAAGAACGTTAAAAAGCAGCCCAAACGAACATTGAAAGAAAAGCGTAACGACAAAAAAGATAAACGTAAATTGACTAGTGCGGCGAATCTTAAATAGCACCCCTGGGCGCATATTATGCGCCCATTTTCTTTTTAAGAGTTTGATGCCCCTATAAGTAATGACGAAGTAAAGAGAGAACTACGCCATTACTATGAGGTGAATGCTTTTACTTCTAACGTGAATTCCTTTGATTGACGACTCCTACACAAATCATCTCCATCATCGTATGGTTCTTCAGTAAAAGGATCCTCAATCTGAGTATTTTCATAATATTGATTATCATTTAAACCTTCTTGCTCAGTCGCCCTAACTTTTATTTTGATGTTATAAGAGCCGACCTGAAGTGGTGTCCCGATGATTTGTATTGATCGATTGTCATCATTAACTACAAACTCAAGCCCATATGGTAAATTTCCTACATATTCAAAATCATACGCATACCAAGCGTCATAACTATTATTTTCAATGGTTACTGTTATTTCAGCAAAGTACTCTTCGTTTAATACTGCAACAGGAATATCATCTTCATCAAAACGGGGGCCATCAAGATTTATACAGTCAGACAGTGTATCTTTTAATTGATCACAACCCACTATGGTTAATAAAATGAAAGCGAATGCGATGAATTTCAATTTTAATCTTCCTAGATTAGGATCGTTTTATCTTTTTTTAATCGGTGTAAAAAATACGATACCCATTATGCACACAAAGGCCCCACTCATAATTAGACTAAGGTCGTTCGTTAAATAGTTAGATATTAATAACAACAAAAGCCAAAGCATTGAAATCCATGAGGTACTCCAGCCCTCATGACAATTTGAACACTTATTGGTTATAGCTGGCCCAGTAAAAAATTTACTAAACATACTAATGGTAGCTTTTTGACAGTGCGGGCAGTTATACATAGTAAATCCTTTTAATCGCTTCTCCAGCTGCTCCCAGCAGCTGGTAGAAGATACTTTAATTGATTATAAATAACATTACTATAATGCTCAGGTAGTAATAACCGTCTCTTACGCGTTAATTATCAGACACTAAATTTCGCCCTCTAGGCGCATCACTTTCATTTAATACACTTTCTGTATGTAAAAACTCAGCAGCCTCTGCAGATTCTTTAACCTTTTTTGAGCTGCGTTGTAGCATTTCTGTTTCAAACTCGGTTAATACGCTTGCCCTAATACCCGCTTCTCGCCAATTTGATTGGGATCGACAGGCTCTGGTGATGGTACGCGCTAGCGATAAAGCATCCAGCAGTGCTTGGTTGGCTCCTTGGCCTTTAAACGGACTCATCGGATGCGCAGCATCTCCTATTAGGGTTGCGTGAAGGCCTTTTTCTAGCTGATGCGGTTCAAGCAGTGCTCTATCGTAAGCGGGGTATCCCGATACTTGCTGAGCTTGAGTTGCTTTGATGATTTGAGGGATAGGGGAATGCCATTGACAGCGTTTTATCGCTTCTTGCTTTAAGGCTTCTGGGCCTTGAGCACTTAATTTTTTAGCGTCACCTTCTTCCATGGGGAAACTCAGTTGCCACATTACTGAATTGGAAGTAAAAGGCATTATGTACATACGTTCATGGCCATTAGCGGTTTGGAATACCGTTGCAGAATCTAACAAGTCACTTTTGATAGAATCAGTTTTTAGAACATCATCATACTCATCCTTAATGTCGGCTAGAGGGCAAATGCCCAAAATCACAATACAGCCTAAATATTGTAAGGGTGACGCTTCTTCTGTGATTAATGTTTTTCGTACAGCGCTGCGTATGCCATCGGCACCGACAACCAAATCTGCGTAATCGGTTTGATTTTGTTTATGCCAAAGACCTGTTTTCTCATCTTGAACTTGAACCTGAAAGTTAAGTTCAACACCCTTGCCATTACTGTGCTTGTCGGCTCTTTGTTTGAGATCGATTAGCTGGTGATTCCATTGTACTCGGCTCTTTATTTGACTGTCTAATGGCTCATCTGATGACTCATCAAATTGCTCACCGAGCTGTTCAAGCAGTGCTTTGCGTAACAACTGTCTCGCAATATGAATATTTGTACGCTTAGGCTCAGCCTGTGCTTCTGTAGGAACCCATTTTCTTACTCCCCATTCGCCCAGGACTCGACCTTCAGTATTGTGTACAACGTGTCGCGTCGAAACAATGCCTTGCGCTAACGAAAATATACCCAAGCCTTCAATGGCTTTACTGGCTTGCTGTAGCGTAAGTCCATAACCTTGAGAGCGTGCTTCAAAACCGCTATCGCGCTCATAAAGAGTAAAAGGAATACCGCGATGTAAGCAAGCAACCGCCAGAGCAACACCCCCAATGCCACCACCAATAATGGCAACCTTGGGATAATTTTTAGTATCCGGAATTATATCTGACAAAGAGTGTTCAGGACTGCGGAGCAAGCCTGAGCCTGAACAGTTTGAGCATAGATCGAGATGAGGTTTTGGACGCACGGGAGCGGGGCCTGCGCCATTTGATTTCTCAAATGCTTCTACGGCCCTTTGGTAGTTTAATCGTACTTTTTTACGCAGACGCTTAGTCTTTCGGCCACGACCTTGGCACTCAGAACAGGTAACCCAACAACCTACTTCACTCTTCACCGCTAGCGTCCATCCTATGATTGATACTCTTACATAAGATAATTATAACGCTCATTGCAAGTGAAGACCGCTTAACTCAGCAAATTTAATTGTGGGTTTGCATATTTTTTTGAACGATCATACTCATTTCATCAACAGAGGTTTGATCTGAAAAGTGGGTAATATACTGCCCTTGCTTATCCATAAGGTAAATCATCGAGCTGTGATCATAGCTGTAATTATCAGAATCAGGATCTTTTGATTTGAACGAATAAGCCCGATAAGCCGTTTTTACCTGCTCAAGCTGCTCTTCACTGCCTGTTAGCCCAACAAAACTAGAATGGTAATACCCAAGGTACGTCGTCATTCTTTCTGGTGTATCGCGCTCAGGATCAACTGTGATAAAAACAGGGGTTATTTTACTTTCAAAATTATCAATCTGTTTTAATGCCCGTATCATTCGGCTAAGCCCTAGTGGACAAACACTGGGGCAATTTGTAAAACCAAAGAAAACCATCATGTATTTATCTTGAAAGTTTTTCTCAGTAACCGCCGAACCGGTATGATCAATTAAACTAAAAGCCCCACCGATTAATGAAGCGCCCGTTACTTGATGACTATCTGGCAGCTCTGCCCAAGCAGGAGTCAATAAATAACAGCATAAGGCTAGAAATAATATTCTCATTAGTTTTCCTCTAAGACTAATCGAAAGCCTAAATTTGCGGCAGGTTCTAACGTTGCACAACCACCACTATAAGTATCGACAATAAAATCAGGAATATGTGATCGATTCTCACCCTGTACAATTCGGGTGGTACAGGCACGAGGAGTATTTAACTCAGCTATAGAATATTTTTTTAGTTTTTTATCTTTAGATGCATACCAACAGGTAAGCGTCCATTCCCAAACATTGCCTTGGTAATCAGAAAAACCAATTTCATTTTCTTTAAATGACCCCTGGGGCATGGTTTTTTTTGAGATTTCTCGAATTTTTTGTAAATCCGAATAATCATATTGAATTTCGATATTGCGATGATCTTTGCCTAAATGTGCGGCATAAATCCATTCTTCTTCTGTCGGCAAACGATAATACTTATTGGTATGTGAAGAATACCACTTAGAAAAAGCATAAGCATCGTGCCAATTAATTCTTACAACCGGTGAATCAAGCGTTTCACCTTCTCTTAACGTTGCGGGTCTATTACACCCTTTAAATTTAAAGCACTCGTTCCAAAGGCGGTTGCTTACTTCAAACTTGCCAATTTGGAAAGCGGAGCCAAACGCTACTTTCTTTTCCAGATGATCTAACTTAAAAAAGTTATTATCCGGAATTAATAAGGTATAACTTCCTGCTGGAACTGAAATCAAGGGATAATCAATTGCATTCAATTGATTATCCTCTTGTGCGGCACTACTAACTTCAATCGTTAAGATAGAAATAGGTAGTGCCAACAGAACCGCAATCACTTTGCGAATATTCATTGCTTATTTTTTGATATGACGTGGTTTAACTAACTGAGTCATAAGGTCATCATTCCACTCACCTTCAACATTGAAGATAGCAGTTGCGCCTTTCATTACGGCTTCAATTAGATTGTGGTTAACGTATGCGTAAGTACCAGGCTGCTTGAACTCATACAAGGCTGCACCTGCACTACCACCAGCAATAAACCATGTTTCTAAATCACGCTGTGGTGCGTTAATAAATGAACCTCTTTCCCAAACATAATCACCGTGGCCACCAATTAAGTGAGGACGAGTATCGCGGTTTGCTTGAGTATGAAGAATCAAAACGTTTTCACCCACTTTAGCTTTTAGTGAATTCTTGCCTGTTAAAGCACCCACTTTGCCATTAAATACAATGTGTGAAGGTGTTAGCGTATTCATTACTTCTAGCTCATCAGACATACCTGCTGAAGCTGTCGCATATTTTTTGTACTTACCATTCTCATCTTTTGGAATGTAGTAATCTTGCTCACCAATGTAGTACGCGCGATCGTAAGTCAGAGAGTTACCGTCACCATCAGTTAGACCTTCTTTAGGAAGGATGGTAATTGCGCCACTCATACCACGAGCAACGTGCCATGGAATCATGATGCCACCTGGTGCACAGTGATAAACGAAAACACCTGATTTTGTCGCTTTAAAGCGTAAAACAACTTCTTCACCCGGTGCGATATCGGTTAAAGCACCACCGCCCATTGCACCTGTTGAAGCATGAAAGTCGATGTTGTGTACCATTGAATTTTGGCTTTTATTAACCAGTGTTAGTTCAATGTAGTCCCCTTGGTGAGCAACAATCATTGGCCCTGGTACTGTACCGTTGTAGGTAAATGCCCAGACTTCTGTTCCTGCTTCATCGATCACCATCTTCTTTTCGATGATTTCCATTTTTACCTGCACAACTTTCTGACCAGTAGATACTTGGTCATGCTCAGGTAGCATCGGTGGATCAACTAATTGTTGCTTCACTCGAGGTAAGCTATCAACATCTGTTTGCGCTTGTGCAGTGAATGAGAATCCAGCGAGGACGACCATAGCTGCTAAGCATTGACTGATTTTTTTCATATTACGTTTCATACTTGCAATCCACTCTTTTAGTTAAAATTCTTTACGTATCTTCTGGTTAAAAATCATCGGTGTTAGGTGAAACTTACATACCACTGACCACTCTTAATTTACTTGTGGTACTCGTAAGAAACATGAGCACAGTGACTATTTTTAAGTACGTTATTTTTAGTACGCCATCAGCGTTGGAAAAATAAATTTTGAATTGAGTTATTGCTACAAATTTATTTTTCAAGTTGATCGTATAGCAAGGTCTGTATACAAATAATGATCAAGCTCAACTTTTTAACCGTATTTAATCTTAACCGCGCGGTAGACCTAAAGGATGTATACAAAAGATGATCAAGCTCAACTTTTTGAGCGTTTACCAGAATACGAAGAAATCTAAGGATGGGGAGGCATATCAAATAAGTGCTAATTCGTGAAAGCGAACCTTTTTCAACTCCCGTACTATCGAAGGTTAGGATAGTTGAAGATGCAAATTTTCTGACTATCAAAAATAATAACAATACTTTTAAAGGTTGAGCCCATGAACAAATCTATCCTTCAGAAACTGTCTCTGGGTACAAGTGTACTACTTGTATCTATGAATGCCTTAAGTTGGACCCCTAGCCCAGAACCCGTAGACCCTATTCCAGAGCCGACACCTTGCGAAGGTGAATGTGACTTCAGTCGAGGTCCAAACCCGACGATTTCGTCCTTAGAAGCGGAAGCTGGCCCTTATTCGGTATCAACGCAATCCGTTTCAAGATCAGTAAACGGCTTTGGAGGAGGTACGATCCATTTCCCAACGGGAACGACAGGAACAATGGGGGCTATTGCTATTGTGCCTGGTTTTGTTTCTCCGGAGTCATCCATTATTTGGTGGGGACCTCGTCTTGCCTCTCATGGCTTTGTCGTGATTACCATTGCCACCAACTCTTCATTCGATCAACCTGATAGCCGTGAAAGACAAGTTTCTGCTGCGCTGGATTATGTAATTACTCAAAGCAACGATAACAACAGTCCAATTTCAGGCATGGTTGACGCTAGCCGCGTTGCCGCTATGGGCTGGTCAATGGGAGGAGGTGGAGCACTTAGACTTGCGTCAGGCACTCGTCTTAGCGCCGCTATTCCACTAGCACCTTGGCACACAGGCAGCAACAGTTTCGATCAAATTGAAACTCCGACGCTTATTATTGCTTGCGAAAACGATGCCGTTGCAACGGTTAATACTCATGGTTCGCCTTTTTATGAGCGTATCCCGAGCACAACAGACAAAGCATATTTAGAGATTGCCGGTGGCAACCATTCGTGTGCCAATGGCGGTGGTACTAACGGTGGACTGCTAGGTAAATATGGTGTTTCATGGATGAAGCGATTCATCGATAATGATTTACGCTATGATCAATTTTTATGCGGCCCTGATCATGCTGCAAACAGTGCTGTGTCTGAGTACAGAGATACGTGCAATTACTGATTTCTGATTAAGAATAGATAGACGACTTAAAGTCATTCTCATGAACCCTGGTACTATTACTTTATAGCGCATCTTATATAGAGCAGCTTACATACAGTACCTCAAGGCTTTGTGGCAATGGCTTTAATCATATTTTGACAATCACTTTTTAGTAATACCCAGGCCATGTACGTAGTGCATTGAAAAATAAGAATAAAAATAAAAAAGTGAACAGGTTATGACCGAGCTGCATCCAATCAGTCGCAAACTCTATATATGGATAAACCAACTGTTATATCTTGGCACCGATCCAGCGCCACATAGAGAACATGCCGTTGTATCCGATAAGCTGATTATTTGTTTACAAGGCAACCTTAAAATCTTGCTAGAAGATGGCAATACCTTAGCGACCAAGTCTTGCTTAGTAAAAGCGGGCAGCAGCTTTGATAAAGCACACATCGATATCAATGGTTCAGTGATCGCGATTTACTACCTAGCGCCTTTGACGCAAGACTATTTTGCTCTTAAAAATACCATGTCCTACGCCCGTGATTGCGTACACGTAGGCCATCCAGATGAAGCAACATTAATAGAAACGTTATTACATATTCGCCAGACTTCCCCTTCGCCTGAGCAAGTGTTCAGCATGTTAAGAAGGTTTATTATTCAACCACACTTAGAGCACCATCTGTTTCAAGAGTTTGATCAACGTATTATAGAAGTCGTCCAAAGAGTTCGATCGACTGTTCGGGAAAATTTAACGGTAAAAAACTTTGCCGATAAGGTCTGCTTATCGCCCTCTCGACTAGAAAAGCTCTTTAAAGAGCAAATGGGGATTCCGATTACAAAATATCGCCTTCGCTATCGGGTATTCATTGGCATCATTCATTTAGCGACGGGCCATTCAATTACCGATGCCGCACTTGCCGCTGGTTTTTCTAGTTCTTCTCACTTTTCAAAATCTTTCAGTGCTATCAATGGGATTCCGCCATCAGCAACATTTTTAAAGCCACCCTACCTTAGTATTTTAATTGCCGATGCGGTGCTTAATGCACAGTCAAAGCAATCAGGTAGCGCAATAACGGCCACGGTTAAAACACACCCACAAAGAATTCAATTAGGTGAATACGATGAGTACTTCCAAACCAGCAAAGCCTAACCTTATTTCAATTACTCTTATACTCGCTGCTGTAATCGCGGGATTCCTGATCTTTTTCTATGACAATGATGCCCACCTAGCACCCTCTGCTAATGAAGAATCTGTTAATGAAAAATCGATCAATGAAAATTCTAATACGCTCAATAATTCAGCAGCGAGTGCTAGTTCATCAGATAAAACCGTTGCAACCGTATGGAACTGGAGTACCCCTAAGAAAGCCAACGACTCAGATAAAACTGCGCCTTCTGGCGCATTTTCTGAAGAAGCCGTATACAACGCCCTGAAACGAGTAAGGTTAGATGCACAAAACAATATCATTATTGATCATGAAGCCCTTATTGCGCTAAATGAAACCCTCGACAACAGCCGTCTGCAATTAGATGCACAATCATTAGCAGACTTGCAGGCAATTATACGACAAGGCTTACCAGGGCAAGCAGGGGAAGATGTCGCAACGATTGTGGCTAACTTCTACAACTATTTAACAGCAGAAAAAGAATTCAATGCCCTTTACGAGAATGCTTCTTTGCCACACCCCACCGAAAGCACCATTGAAGCGCATGAAGAAAATTACCGCGAGCTAATGTCATTGCGTGAGTTATATTTAGGCAGTGATGTCGCTGATCAATTATTTGAGACAAGCAATGCCAACGCGAAATACATGTTTGACATGCTTAAAGTTGAACAGGCCACCCACCTGACGGAAGAAGAAAAACTGCAACAACGCATGGATATAATGGATAAGCACACTGAAAATACAATCAATATTACAAATTGGAACTCTCGACATAAAGCCTTTATTACCGCCAAGCAAAACATACAATCTGCAGCAATCAGCACGGCTGAAAAACAAGCACAGCTGACCGAACTAATGCAGCAACACTTTAGCGCCGAAGAATTAAACCATGTTCGTCACTTACAACTTGATCAACCGTAATATTCTATCGTGGCTGTGCTGGCTGGGCTGTCTTTATAGCGCTGTTACGTTGTTCTCGATACATTCCAGTGCAAGGCTGGCCAGTACAGAAAGTAATGCCCAGAATATAATGGGTAATCCGACGAACGTTTGGTATCAGCCGAGCATCATAAACTCTCGCTACCCTACTCTGATATCACCAAATAATTGGGATTTCGATTATTCAACAATCGAAGCTCTACTGGATCAGATTCATTCGCGTAAACGTTTCAATAACAGTCAGCCAAATAACACCATGACATTCACCGCCGATGATGCAGAGCTATTTTCAAAGGCCATTCAATCATTACCCAAAAACCTAAGCGCTGTTTCACTGCAACGTATTCAGTTTTTGATTGCTAAAGAATTTCCTGATGATATCGAAAATCAATTAGCAAAACTCACTGTCGGTTTTTATCAGCTTCAATCCGCTACTGATACTCGTGCCGAACACAAGCCCACACAACTTGCCGATAAGATGTTAACGTTCAAAAACAAAGTCGATCGCCAAGATCACTTTCTTGGAAAAGATACCGCTCATCAGTTATTTGGTAAACAACGTGCCATTTCCTATTATTTATTGCAGCGCCGCGCCATTAAAGAAAATACTCAATTGAGTTCCGAGCAAAAAACAAAAAAACTTCAAAGCCTAAAAAACACATTAGCCAACGACTAAGGAACATATCTATGCAAAATCAAAGTGTTCCTCTGGGTCACGTAAATCAGAAGATAATATCGCAACCACTTTTAATACTAATGGCCGCCTTGTCTGGCGCACTTCTCTCTATACCGTTTTTAAGTTCAGACTATTATGCTCTAACCTGGATAGGCTTTGTTCCTCTATTATTGGCTATCAATAATGTCCGTTTAGGTAAGAGTTATTTTCTCGGTTTAATCACCGGTTTAGTCTTTTCGGTAAGTGCCAGTTATTGGGTTATTGATTTTTTAATGCTGTCTAAAGGCTATAATTTTTTTACCAGTAGCTTAATCGCTCTGTTCTTTTGGTTTTACTGCGCTCAGCTCTTTGCGTTAATTACTCTGTCATTTAAAATACTCAAGAACGCTTCCCGCATACAAGAGTGTCTTTTATTTCCTCTCATTGTGGTGTCTGTATTTTCTCTTTACCCCATGATTTTTACCGTTCACTTGGCAGAAAGCCAAGGACAGTTTGTAACCGCAATTCAAGCCGTCGAGTGGGTGGGTGTGTATGGTTTGGATGCTATGATTGCACTCAGTAATATCGTCATATTTCGTTTGTTATGGGTATTATTTTTTAACCAGAAAAACCGCCCTAGCTTATTCAATGCATCGCCCTACTTCAATTCATGGCCCTACTTCAATTCATGGCCATATGCCGTCGCAATACTCTTATTGGCCTTGTGGTTTTCTTATGGCTGGCAAGCGAATGCTCACTGGACAGATAAAATAGATACATGGCCAACCGTCCGTTTAGGGTTAGTTCAGCCGAATGAAACGCCTAGCTTAAAAGAACAAGTTATTCTTCCAGGCTATAGCCGAGCTTATCCACCCGAATTGGCGATGACTGAACGCTTAGCCAGTGCAGGCGCCCAAATCGTGATTTGGCCCGAAGCTAAATATAAAGCATACCTAGATCGAGAGCAGATTGCTCAAGCCTACCAAAGTCAAATTGATTGGCTTAATATTGATCTTATCTTCCAAGATATTGAACGCATTAAAAACCCAGCCGTGCCTACTGAAGTGCAACAATTTAATAGCGCCGTCATGCTCAGTAAAGAGGGTGAAATGGCCGCTAAATATCAAAAAATGAAGCGCATTGCCTTTGGTGAGTATGTTCCTTTTGCCAGCGACATTCCCATTTTAAAAAAGTGGGTCGAAAGCTTTTTTGGTGCCTTCCTAAATGAAATGGAACGCGGCTCATCACATCAAGTCTTTCAAAGTAAGCTCAGCCACACTACCAATCAATCGACACTCAATATCATCCCACTAATTTGCTATGAAACAACCTTCCCGACTTTTGTTGCAAGCTCGGTCAAACAGGCAGTGACCCATAGTCAAGGAGCTGACATGCTGATTGGCTTATCCAGCGACGGCTGGTTTGGCTCAACCCTACAGCCTTATCAACACATTAACTCATCAATTTTACGAGCTGTCGAAAACAGGCTTCCGTTTGTTCACGTATTAAATAATGGCCCCTCTATTGTCGCTATGCCAAACGGAGAGGTTATATTCACCACGGATGCCAACCAAGCAGGCGGCTATATTGTGGATGTGCCCTACCACAGAAATACTCAAGGAAGCTTCTTTAGCCACTACCCGAACCTCTTTATCAACACCGTCTATTTTGTACTGTTTATGATAGGCCTATTCTCTTTCTGGCAAGCACAAAAAAAGGCGAACATTGCTGTTCGCCTTTTTTAGCGTTCGATCTTAAATCTTAAATTTCAAGATTAAGCCGAGAGAACCGCTTGTACTGCTGGCATTAGCTGACTCTTACGAGACATCATACCCGGTAGATACATCAACTGATCAGCAGTCGCTTCACCATAGGCCGTTGCCGCAAGCTCAGCTTCTGCGTCAGAGTAGATAACCAAGTGTGAGTTTTTGGTTTTAGTATCAACGATTGCAAAAAAGATAAAGTCCAAACCTTGCTTCGCTTTCTCGCCTTTCATTTCAGCTAATAGATCCGCTTTACGGTCAAGTAACTGCTCTGGCAATAATGTTTCAGCAACACCAAAACCAACTTTCTTACCATTGATTTCGTAATGCTTGAAATCGCTCTTCAATACGTCGTAAGTTGAAACGTCAGCAAGATCAGATTTTGCTTCCATCATCGCTTGGCCAAACGCGTATAAATCTTCGATGCCCGCAATTTTGGCTAGCTTCTCTGCGAATGGCTTATCAACTGAGCAAGTCGTCGGTGATTCGAAAATCAAGGTATCAGACAAAATGCCTGCTAACAGAACACAAGCCGTCGTAGCACTTGGCACTTTGCCCATTTTCTCGAAACGATCCGCTAGGATAGTCGCTGCGCTGCCCCAAGGACGAATATCAACCGACATGGCCGTATTAAAGGTAATCGGCTGATCTTGAATCGCATGGTGGTCAATAATCGCAACGATATCGTTATTATCAACATCTTTATGAAGCTGTGTTTTTTGGTTGAAATCAACCAAGCCTACTTTCTGACCGTCGACTTTAGCGATCATTTTAGGCACTTCAACACCGCAATAATCAACTACGAAAGCTGTTTCTTTGTTCAATTCACCAGCACGACGCGGCTCGCCACCAAATAACTCAGCAGCACCAATAGCGGAACCAATGGTATCGCTATCTGGGCTAAGGTGGCCCAACCATACTAGGTTGTCTGTTTCATTGTTTTCTGGGGTTTCTAGATCAAAAAAAGCCATTCGGTTACCTGTATAAACTACATATTTGAAGGTGGAGCGTGGGATTGATGTAATTATATCCAAAAAGAGCTTTTGGGTCACATCAATTTAGGCTTTTAGTAGAATTTTGAGCCCTATATTGACCTATCTTCCCCCTTAGATAAGAAGTTGTACTAAGAGAGAAGACAGCTCCAAGAATGCTAATTAAAATTGAAGGGGTAGTACTACACTTTTTCCATTTTCGCGGTGAGCGTGACAAATAATGCTAAGCTAACGCCGATCACACCTGCTATTGATAACTCCGTTCCTAATGCTGGCATTACTTTAAAAATGTTCAATAAACTTGCCACTAGCAATACTAGCAAGCCTACGGTTTTAACGCTCTCCATCATAGGGTTCATACGCAACCAAGCATTACACTCAGGGCATTGCGCTTGTTTAAAAATACCTTTACGGCGGCGCTCTTTAATATCCATATTATTGATATTTTTTTGACATGCTGGGCAATCAAATTTCATTTTAACGTCCTTTTGTTGAATTAATTTGTGAGGATTGAACCCTGTGATGGCTTAATTTCTCTTAGAACTCGAAAGCCTATAGAGCGACCTTTATCGTTAGTGGCAATTGCTCCTCTTTTGGAAAGGTGAACATAAGGCTGAGGGTTTAGCCAGCTAGAGCCCTTAAATACTTTTTCTCCACAACCCCCTTCTAATCGGGCCTCCATAGTATTCTCTGCCTCCTTATGATCTGGCAAGTAACAATCCAAAACTAATTCATACAAATTCGACGTCATATCAAATAAACCAAAAGGATTTGCTTTGAATCGCCCTGCTGGTCCTGGCTTAGATAGTTCAGTTCCCTCAGGGCAACCGTCTAAATGTCTTTCGCAATGATCAATGCCTTGTATGTATTCATCTCCCCACCAAAACTTGGTCGATGTGCCACCTCTAGCCGCATATTCCCACTCAGCCTCACTCGGTAACCGATAAACTTGATTTGTTTGCTCACTGAGCCATTCGACATAAGCCATTGCATCTAACCAGCTAACATTATTAACTGGCTGGCTTCCTCTCCCCCAGCCATTATCGTCTGGGCAATCGATAAAGGTTGATCTGCAAAATGCATCGTATTCTTTAAACGTTACCTCCGCGATACCCATCGCAAACTCTTGCGTTGAAATTACTTTATGTTGTGGGCTCTGGTTTTTAAATGATCTGAAGTTCTCCCCACCAACAACACCAATTCCCGTAGGAATAATAGCGAGCTTAGGGCCTAAACTACCATTTTTTAAAATATCTTGAAGATAAGATGGTATGTGTGGAGGCTTATTACCTGCACATCCAATAATAAAACTGCATACAATAATGCAACTAAATAAACGTCCTACTTTAATTAAATTCATTTACTCTCCCCGAGAGCCGATTATAAAACCGAGTGGATTATTAATACTATTATTTTTAAATTAATCTTGGGCGACTGAATTTTGGGGATCTTTAATTTCTCTTAAAACTCGAAAGCCTATTTCACGGCTTTTATAGTCACTGTTAATTCCTTCTCTTGTGAAAATATGAACATAGGGCTGAGCCGTCAGCCAGCTAGACCCTTTGAATATTTTCTCTCCGCAATTACCGTCTAAACGGGCTTCCATAGTATTATTGGCCCCTTTATGGTTTGGCGAGTAACAATCTAAAACCCATTCCAGTACATTTGAAGTCACATCAAATAAACCAAATGGGTTGGCTTTAAACCGGCCTGCGGGTCCTGGCTCAGATAACTCTGTTCCTTTAGGGCAATTACCTAAGTCTCTATCGCAATGATCAATACCTTGAATATACTCATCACCCCACCAATAATTTGTCGATGTTCCACCGCGTGCAGCGTATTCCCATTCCGCTTCACTGGGCAAACGATAAATTTGATTGGTTTGCTCACTTAGCCACTCGGTATAAACCATTGCATCTAACCAGGTAACATTAATAACTGGCTGGCTATCCCTTCCCCATCCGTTGTCGTCAGGGCAGTCGGTGAAAGTTGATTTGCAGAAGGCATCGTATTCTTTAAATGTTACTTCTGTGACGCTCATTGTAAACTCTTCTGTAGCAATTACTTTATGTTCGGGACTATGATTTTTAAAAGGAATGAGTTCTTTACCCCCTACCACACCTATTCCTTTAGGAATAATCGCGAGCTTTGGTCCAAGACTACCATTCTTTAAAGTATCTTGTAGATAAGTTGGAATGTGTGGAGGTTTGTTTTCTGAACAAGCAACAATAGAGCCGCACAAAAATACAAAACAAAATGTACGGCTAACATTAATTAATTTCATTTATTATTTCCAATTACTTTTTATAAATCCAAAAAATCAAAATCTAAGAAAATAACTAACACCCCATCACTCGTACCATTTTAAAAATAACTAATTAATGACTGATTATTTACCAGCATTCAAACAATTTCTCGTTTCGTTTTTAAAATAATTAATAATGCTAGGCTCATACCAACAAGCCCAACTACAGATAACTCAGTCTTATATTCTGGAAAGACTGAAAAAAAGTTTAATAGAATAATGATTAACTGAGTCATCAAACCCGCATTTTTAACAGCCTCCATTTTTGGATTCAAACGTAACCAAGCATCACACTGAGGACACTGCCGCTGAAGTACAAATCCTTCTTTTCTCCGGGCTTTTACATCTTTATTATGAATAGTCGCTTGGCACGATGGGCAATCAAATTTCACGGTAATGCCTTATTTTGCATCTACTTTGTGTGCTGTATTTTATGGTTTTTTCATTTCTCTTAAAACTCGAAAGCCTACAGCTCGATTTTTATAGCCGCTGTCAACCCAGCCTCTTATAAAAAGATGAACATAAGGTTGAGCATTCAACCAGCTACCTCCGCGGAATACCTTTTGGCCACAATTGCCTTCTAGCCGTGCTTCCATAGTATTGTTAGCGCCCTTATGATCAGGAGAATAGCAATCTAAAACCCATTCATGTAAATTCGAGGTCACATCAAATAAACCAAATGGGTTAGCTTTAAACCGACCAGCGGGCCCAGGTTCAGATAATTCAGTTCCCTCTGGACAACCACCTAAGTCTCTATCGCAATGGTCTATACCTTGTATGTATTCATCACCCCACCAATAATTAGTCGATGTTCCACTGCGTGCAGCGTATTCCCATTCCGCTTCACTGGGCAAACGATAAACCTGATTTGTTTGCTCACTTAGCCATTCCGTATACGTCATAGCATCTAACCAGGTAACATTAATAACGGGCTGACTTCCTCTTCCCCAGCCATTATCATCAGGGCAATCAAGAAACGTAGATTTACAAAAGGCATCGTATTCTTTAAACGTTACTTCTGCGACGCCCATTGCAAACTCTTCAGTAGAAATTACTTTATGCTGAGGGCTGTGATTTTTAAAAGGAATGAGTTCTGCGCCGCCTACCACACCAACCCCTTTCGGGATAATTGCGAGCTTTGGCCCAAGGCTGCCATTTCTCAGAGTGTCTTGAAGATAAGACGGGACATGAGGAGCCTTATTTTCTG
>CAJXUD010000005.1 GCA_913061415.1 uncultured Oleispira sp.
CTGTTACCGCCGTGAAAGGGCGGTGTCCTAGGCCTCTAGACGATGGGGACGTCTTGCTAATCAACGGCGCGCATTCTATGAAGGATACGCATTTGAGTCAACACTTTTTTAAAAACTAAGAGCATTTAATTTGTTTAGCTCGTTATTTAACCAAAGCAGATACTATCAACAAAACCAATGACTTAAGCCAATTAATCCAATGAAGCCAGTACCGCTTTCAGTGTTTCTCTAAGCTGTATCATTTGCTGGGCATCGGCATCAGCTTGGCAAAGTAACGCCTGCGGGATAGGCCTTGCGGCTTCTCTTAGCGCTATGCCTTTCGGTGTTAAACTTACCATCACAATACGCTCATCTTTCTCGCTTCGTTTTCTGCTGAGTAACCCTTTACCTTCCATACGCTTCAATAAGGGCGTAACGGTGCCGGTATCAAGTTTTAGCTTCTCAGTTAACTGACTCACCGCTAACCTGCCCTGCTTGCTCTCTAGTTTACCCTCTGGCTTACCCTCTGGCTTACCCTCTAAGCCTTGCCACATTACAAGCATGACCAAGTATTGAGGATACGTTAAACCTAAAGGCTTTAATAAAGGCGTGTAGTTTTGGATTACCTTACGCGACAAGCTGTATAAGCTGAAACACAACTGATTATCGAGGTGCAGTTCTGGATACTGATCCAGCGGCGCTAGCTCTTGAGCCTCAGACTCAAGAGGTTCAAGCTCAGGAGACACCTCGCTATGCAAATCTTCTTCTATCAATTTATTAACCTGCTATTGCGGTTTCGATATCCGCTTTTAATGCTTCAGGTTTCGTGGTCGGTGCATAACGCGTGACCTTGCCCTGTTTATTAACTAAAAACTTGGTGAAGTTCCACTTAATTTTTTTCGTACCCATAATGCCTGGTGCTTGTGTTTTCAGCTCTTGATATAAAGGCGCAGTCCCGTCGCCATTCACTTCAACCTTAGAAAACATAGGAAAGCTAACGCCATAATTCTTTTGGCAAAAACTAGCAATTTCGCTATCTGCACCTTTTTCTTGTTCGCCAAACTGATTACATGGAAAACCTAAAACCACTAAGTCTTGCGCTTTATACTCTTCATAGAGTGCTTCAAGACCTTCATATTGATTGGTAAATCCACATTTACTGGCGGTATTTACAATTAACACAACCTTACCTTCGTATTGTGAAAGATCCTGCATCTCACCTGATAGCAACGGCATTTCTTTATTCAGTAGCGACATCGTTTTATTCCTTTTTAAAACATTCCATCTTTTAAGATTGAACTTTTTTAGTGTGATATTTCAGTGGTCACTATTTAAACAGTAAAAAATAGATTGTGCAAAATATTATTGCCTAAAATAGAACAACCTTCGCTCAACCCTAGTCAGCGTTCTTTTTATCAGCCTTTCTTTTTATCAGCCCTTGCCTTCATCCGAGCTATTTTCATTCAACTGAAGAGAGGCCGAGTTAATACAGTATCTTAACCCTGTCGGCGCAGGCCCATCAGGAAAAACATGACCAAGGTGCGCATCGCAACGCTTACAAACAACCTCTGTACGAATCATAAAATGGCTAATATCTTTATGCTCTTCAACCGCACCCTCTTCTATCGGCTGATTAAAGCTAGGCCAACCACAGCCCGCATCAAATTTTGCCTGTGAATCAAACAAGGGTTCGCCACAACAAATGCACTGATATTGACCCGGTTTTTCACAGTCATGATACTTCCCGGTAAACGGACGCTCTGTGCCTTTTTTCTGGGTGACAAAATAACTTTCTTCATCCAGTTGCTCGGCCCATTCTGCTGGGGTTTTAACGATTTTGCCTTTATCTGAACTCATTATTTATTACTCACTTTCAATCTCTGTAATTCTTTATCATTCAAGGGTATCATTAACGACTTAATACTCTATTGTGATTTTTTACCACTTCTTTTAAGGGCGGAATGCGTTCCATGCAGGATATTCTCAAATCCAACAAACTGGCTAATGTTTTTTATGATATTCGTGGGCCCGTTGCGCATGCCGCCAAGAAAATGGAAGAAGACGGCCACCGCATTCTGAAACTGAATATTGGTAACCCAAAACCTTTTGGCTTAGATGCTCCTGAAGAGATCATCCAAGACGTTATTTTAAACCTACCTGATTCAGAAGGTTATTGCGATTCCAAAGGTCTGTTTTCAGCGCGTAAAGCCGTTATGCAATACAGCCAGCAGAAAGGCATTAAAGACGTAGGCATCGAAGACATCATTCTGGGTAATGGCGTGAGCGAACTGATTGTGATGTCTATGCAGGGTTTGCTTAATAGTGGTGACGAAGTCTTAATTCCATCACCCGACTACCCTCTTTGGACAGGCGCGGTGAGCTTAGCTGGCGGGACCCCTACCCATTATCATTGCGATGAACAATCCAACTGGTTTCCAGACATGGATGACATTCGCAAAAAAGTTAATAAGAAAACCAAAGCTCTGGTACTGATTAACCCAAACAACCCTACCGGTGCGGTTTATCCTGATGAAGTCCTATTAGAGCTCATTCAGATTGCTCGCGAAAATAACCTGATTATTTTCTCAGATGAAATCTACGATAAAATCTTATTTGATGGCGCGACTCATACGTCTACAGCCTCACTCGCAGATGACTTATTATTCATCACGTTTAACGGCTTATCGAAAAACTATCGTCTTGCAGGTTTTCGCGCAGGCTGGATGATTATCAGTGGCGCAAAACATAAAGCAAAAGATTATATCGAAGGCTTAGAAATGCTTGCTTCTATGCGTCTTTGTGCAAACGTACCGTCGCAACACGCTATTCAAACATCACTGGGAGGATACCAAAGCATTGATGACTTGGTTGCGCCCGGTGGCCGTATATATGAACAGCGCAATATTGCTTACGAAGCCTTAAATAGCATCCCAGGCATTAGCTGCACAAAACCAATGGGCGCTCTATATTGCTTCCCGAAAGTCGATATCAAAAAGTTCAACATTCATAATGATGAACGCATGGTTTTAGACTTATTAGAACAGCAAAAGATACTGATCGTTCATGGCAGCGCATTCAACTGGAAGCAGCCAGATCACTTCCGAGTTGTTTTCTTGCCTCGCCCTGAAGACCTGAGTCTTGCCCTTGATAAAATGGGTCAGTTCTTTTCGACCTACAAGCAGTTGTAATTTAATAACATGCTTGATGTTCATATTGATGACTTCTTTAAAGACTGTGCAGTAATCTTACTGCACGGCTTTAAATACTTCCCCGCTAAGCAAGTTTTATATGTTGAAGACATTAGCGGCCCAGACGAAGCCGATGAGTTTGGCTTACACAGCCCAAGGCACATCGCAGCATTCGGTGCCATTGTTTGGCTGCAAGAAGAAGGCTACATTCGCTTTAGTGAAATAGACCGCCAAGAGTCAGTGGATGACTTTGTACTGGCCAGTAAAGCTTTCTCGCGCTTATTAAAAGCAGAAACCGAAGAGCCAACGACCAGCCTTGCTCAAAAAATTGAATTCGCTCGCCTGCAACACGATTCAAGCTTATTAGCACGCCTAATGAGAGATCATTTCTTAACAATCTAGATCTGCTCACCCACTCAAAATTTGTTTTCTGACCAATCTTTACTTATTTGTTGAAAAGAATAATCACAAAATACTGTTCTTAGTCCAACTTACTGTTAAGATAGTAATGGTTATCATTTACTAATCTTAGGAAGCCTTATGCGATCCCTTTTATTAACTCTAGCTTTAGCATCATCCAGCCTTCTAACAGGCATTACTCAGGCTGAACAAGTCAATATTTATTCATTTCGCCAGCCGTTTTTAATTGAGCCTATTTTGGCGGAGTTTACGAAAAGCACCGGTATTGAAACTAAGGTTATCTTTGCTAAAAAAGGCCTTATTCAACGCCTTCAGCGCGAAGGTGATTTATCCCCTGCCGACTTAGTACTTACCTCAGACTTCAGTAAGTTATTACAATTAAAAGAAGATGGATTGAGTCAGGCTTATCAGCTTTCTGAAGACCTAAGCCATATACCAACACAGTTTCGTGATTCAGAAAATCACTGGCTAGCCCTCACCAAGCGTGTCCGTAACGTTTACTCTTCAAAAGAACGCGCTGGCGACCTTAGCAACATTCGCTACGAAGACCTAGCCGATGCTAAATTCAAAGGCCGTATCTGCACTCGCTCTGGCAAACACCCTTACAATTTAGGCCTAGTCGCTTCTATGATTGCTCATCACGGTGAAGCCGAGACTGAAAACTGGCTAAAAGGTGTAAAAGCTAACTTAGCGCGCAAGCCACAAGGTAACGATCGTGGCCAAGTAAAAGCGATTAAAGAAGGTCTGTGCGACATTTCCTTAGGCAACAGCTATTACTTAGGGAAGATGCTACAAGATCCTAAGCAGGTACCTTGGGCAGAAGCTGTTAACCTAAACTTCCCTAACCAAGAAGATCGTGGCTCTCATATTAACGTGTCTGGCGCCGTCATTGCCAAATACGCACCCCACAAAAAATCCGCGCAAAAGCTGCTTGAATTTTTAGCGGCAAAGAAAGCTCAAAGCTTATACGCCGACCTGAACATGGAATACCCTGTTTCTCCTGATGCAGAGCCTAATGCACTAGTAAAAGGCTGGGGCGAGTTTAAAGAAGACACATTACCGCTAGAAAAAATTGCTGAAAACCGCAAGCAAGCATTAAAATTGCTCGACAAGGTTCATTTTGATTTATAATACAAAAACCAATCGATATACGAATCGTTACGATTGTTATTGTTATTGAATTAAAAGTAACCGAATTAAATGAATGTAAAACCTAATACAAGCCCGCGCATTGCGGGCTTTATCATGTCTGTAAGCACTGCATTAATTTGCTTCGTCATGCTTATGCCCATTATCGCCCTACTCTTTGAATCCCTTGCAAGCATGGTATTCATTGACGAAGGAGATACTACGTTCGGCAATTTAATCGATACGGTTTTACTCGAATACGTTCAAAATAGCCTGTCGATTGTTTTTGGGACCTTAGTATTTGCTTGTGCATTCGCAATCGCACCCGCTTGGTGGTGTGCTCGCTATGAATTTACAGGAAGACGATACTTACAATGGATGATGGTTTTTCCTCTGGCAATACCCGCCTATATTTCAGCCTATATCTATACCGATGCACTGGATTATGCGGGCCCCATTCAATCTAGCTTAAGGGTATTATTTGGCTGGCAATCCCCCAATGATTATTGGTTTATTGATATCCGTAGCCGCTGGGGAGCCAGTTTAATGCTGGGTCTCGCGCTTTACCCCTACATATTTCTATTATTGCGCAATACCTTCCAACAAAGCTCAGAAAGCTTAAGCCAAGCCGCTCAGCTGATGGGCGCTAGTCAACGTAAAATATTTTGGACGATTCACCTTCCTTTAGCACGACCCGCCCTTGCGGTTGGCTGCACATTGGTCGCCATGGAATCTCTAGCGGATTATGGCACAGTGCAATTATTTGCCATTAATACCTTAACAACTGCAATCTATGACAGCTGGTTGGTTTATGGCAGCCTAGCAAGTGCCGCTAAGATTTCTTGTTTAACGCTTTTATTTGTCGTTAGCCTGACGGCCCTAGAAAAATACAGCCGCAAAAGGCAGCTTCACTTTAATAGTCGTACCGGCAAAAGCACTGAGCCTGTCAAAGCGAGTCGCCTTAGAGCCTTGAGTATTTGGGCTTTCTGCGGTTTGGTTTTTTGCTTAGGCTTTTTGATACCTTTGATAACCTTAATCGGCTATTGCGTCGACTATTGGTTAGAAAACAGCAATAGTAAGGTGTGGCTACATGCTCAAGATACTTTTATGCTGGCGGCCAGTGCTGCATTTATTGCTACAGTTATTGCGATTCTATTCAATAGCCAGCAACGCTTTACCCCCAGCACTCAAAACCAATCGAAGCTGAGCTTATCATCACTGGGTTATGCCATTCCCGGTACGGTATTAGCGATTGGCATTCTTATTCCACTGAGTCAGCTGGACATAGGACTGAATCATTTCATTCAATGGTTAGGCTTTGAAAAAGTAGGTCTTATATTTTCTGGAACCAGCTTTGCCCTAATCATCGCATTCGTTATTCGCTTTTCAGCGATAGGCAACGGCAGTATTCAAGCCGCTTACAAACAGATGCCGACCAACCTTGATTCAGCATCAACCATGCTTAAGGCCTCTCGATTTAAAACCTTTCACAAAATACATCTACCCATTTTACGACCCGCGCTAGTGAGTGCTTTTCTACTGGTCTTTATTGAATGTGTAAAAGAGCTACCCGCCTCTTTGCTTTTGCGCCCCTTTGACTTTGAAACCTTGGCAACCTATGTTTTCCAATTTGCCTCTGATGAACAATTAGAACATGCTGCGTCGAGCGCACTCCTTATTATTGTCGTTAGCCTACTCCCTATTCTGCTGCTTAGCCGTAGCCAGAAGATGCAATAAGGCGACACATTCGGTATGAAAGATCACACTATGAGTTATGAAGAACCTGTTTCAAGCAAAGACATCGCGCTTGAATTGTTTAATATTCAATTAGCAATTGATAAGCAAAAAATTCTGCAAGCATTAACGTTCGATCTTATAGAAGGAGAAATCCTTTGTCTGCTTGGCCCTAGTGGTTGCGGAAAAACGACGGCATTAAAAGCGATTGCAGGCCTTTCGATTCCTCAAAAAGGCCAGATAAGCTTATTTGGCGACACGGTTTTTTCAGAGCAAAAGATCAACCAGCCACCTGAAGAACGTTCAATTGGTTTTATCTTTCAAGATTATGCGCTTTTTCCACACATGACCGTTGGCCAAAATATCGCGTACGGTTTATCCCACCTAGATAAACCGGCAAGACAGCTGCGCATTAGAGAGAGCTTAGAGCTTGTAGAATTGGCGGACCTAGAGCACCGCTACCCCCATGAATTATCTGGTGGTCAGCAACAGCGTATCGCTGTCGCCCGTGCACTTGCGCCTAAGCCAAAGCTACTATTAATGGATGAGCCCTTCTCAAACATTGATGGCCAAGTGAAACGTCGCATGATGGCAGATCTGCGCCAGTTACTTAAAAAACACAACATCAGCTGTATTTTTGTGACGCACGCAAAAGACGAAGCCTTTGCTTTTGCAGATAAAACGGCCGTGATGGTAAATGGGCGTATTGAACAACTCGACATCCCTGCCAAAGTGTTCAACAATCCAAATACACTGGCCGTCGCAGAATTCATGGAATGTGGTAACCTTGCAACGCTGAAACACAGCCAGCAAGTTTTGGATAGAATTCCAAGCCAATGGCCTAGAGATATCGACAACTCTGGCTACTGGCTATTCAAGCCTCAATATTTAGTGCTAAGCCACAGTTTCCAAAATACAGGAATCACGCTTATCGATAGCACCTATATTGGTCGCGGCTATCAGCATGAAATTGCCATTAGCTTGACGAAGAACAATCGAGGTTCAACAGTTATCTGGAAAGCGGAAACAGAAGCACCACTAGGTATCGCCATTGGCGAAAACATTGCACTTGAGTACGAACAGATGCCACACTGGTTACAGAACTAACAATAAATCAACCAAAGAACACGGCACTGCTTTATACTAAATTACTTAAATACGGACTTTGGTTGAAATGGAAACAATGCCCCCAAATTCAATAGCGATACGGATCATCACTTTTATTAGCTTTTGGCTAATACTATCAAGTGCGCATGCTAACTTAGGTTCTACAGTTGCTGCTGAAGATATCACAATCAATCTTGGCGCTACCGTTGAATGGATCGAGGATAGTTCGAATCAACTGACTTTAGAGCAGGTCCGTAAGCTTCCTCAGTCTTCCTTTACCCAAGGCAATCAATATACGTTTAATAAAGGCTATACGTCGTCTGGTTATTGGTTACGTTTTCGGCTGAACTTCCCGGCAGAGTTAGTTAATAGCGACTGGTTATTAGAAGTCCCTTTTTCCTTACTCGATTATCTTGCCCTATATTCTCCTGATGAAAATAATGAATACTCCGTCATTTACACAGGTGATCGTAGCCCTTTCTCACAGCGAGACATAGACACAACTGATTTTGTTTTCAAGCTCAAGCCTAAGCAAGAAAGCAACCTGTATTACCTACATGTAAAAACTCAAGATAGCTTGCAAGTTCCTTTGCATCTTTGGAATGTTGATCACTTTCCGAAACACATAGCCTTCAATAACGGCATGCAAGGCATCTATTTTGGCATCATGCTTGTCATGATCATGTACAACTTATTCATTTACCTGTCGGTACGTGAGCGCAGTTACTTATATTATATTATTTACATAAGCACTTTTACCTTGTTTCAGGCGAGTATTCAGGGTTTTAGTTTCGAATATCTTTGGCCTAATAGCACAACTTGGGCGAATACCAGCATTCCTTTTCTTGGCGTATTATCACTGTTTTTTGCATCGCTTTTTGCCCGTAGTATTTTACAGACTAACTCGCTTACGCCGAAGTTTGACAAAGGTCTTGTACTGATCGCTATCTCTCTCTTCCTTACCCTACCTTTAGTCATATTTGCTGACTATGACATAGGTATGGTTGCTGCTCTTTTCTGCACGTTCATATTCTTTAATTTTGTATTTTTAATCGCTTGCTTAACCGCACTCACTGGTAACAGAACGGCAAAAGTATTTGTAATTGCCTGGGCGATTTTCTTAATATCTGGCAGCATAAGCATGCTGGGTGCGCTGAATGTTTTACCCATCGAGTACGCCAGTCAGGTAGCCTTACAAGTGGGTTCTGCTATTGAGGTAATTCTGCTATCCATTGCTCTCGCCGACCGTATTAACTTGATTGAAAAAGAGAAAGTTGAGATAGAAGCCAAATCTCGAGAAATATTATTGCAAGCCAATATCCAACTGGAAAACAGTAACCGCCTGAAAGATGAGTTTATTGCCACCATTAGCCATGAAATTCGCACTCCGATGAATGGTGTTTTAGGTTCTGCTCAGTTGTTATTAGATACCGCCCCCACTGAAGATCAATCGCTTTATATTGATACGATTAATAAATCAGGCCAAACACTACTAGAAATCCTTAATAATATTCTTGATTACTCAAAAATCGAAGCCGATAAACTTGAGTTAGAACCCATTGAATTTGATCTAGAAGACGTCGTCAACGAATGTGCAAATTTCTTCAGTGTACTCGCGAGTCAAAACAACATTAAGTTATTCGTCAGAATGCACCAGAATGCGCCTAAACGAATTATTTCTGACCCTGTACGGTTCAAACAGATCTTACTGAATCTCATAAGCAATGCCTTTAAATTCACAACTCGAGGACAAGTTGTGATCAATATCCAATTAGCTGAAGGCTCTAAAAACAAGCTTTATATAGAAGTCGAAGACAGCGGCTGCGGACTTACTTACGAACAACAAAATATTCTCTTTCAACCCTTTGTCCAAGTTGACGCAAGTAGCTCCAGGGAAAAAGGTGGCACTGGCCTAGGGCTTGCCATTAGTAAAAAACTTACCCGTTTAATGAGCGGTGAAATTGGTGTTCATAGCTTGCCAGGAAAAGGGGCTACTTTCTGGTTTACTGCCACCATTAAAATTACCGAAAGAGAAAACGATAATCGCTTGAATTCAGAACAAAACGTTTGCTTATTATTGTCTAGCCATTATCAAGAAACGCTTATAAAAGATCAGCTACAAGAATGGGAAGTTAAAACGGCAAGCCGCCACATGCTGAAGTACGATACTGAAATTAATGTCATCAGCGACACTGCTCATCTACCTGAGCTGATGGAGCTAGGCGTTCCTGCTCAAAACATTATCATTATCTCTGATCACCCTCATAAAATTTGTGAAGCTGTTCATATTGTATCTTCTCCTATCACGTCTCAAAAATTGAGGCACGCATTACGGTCGTGTGATAGCAGCACCCCTAAGTCCAGTCTATTAAATCAACAAAATAAGCCAGACATAATCGTACCCGACTTCTCACAACTTCGTGTACTGGCGGTAGACGATAATGCCGTTAACCGCATGATCATGAAAAAAATGCTAAATAAGTATAAAATTGAAGCAGATATTGTTGTTGGTGGACTGGATGCATTAACCCTCATGCGCGAACAAAACAAGCGCTATGATTTAGTATTAATGGATATTGAAATGCCGGTTAAAGACGGTTACCAAACAACTGATGACATCCGACAATACGAGAAA
Source organism: uncultured Oleispira sp. (assembly GCA_913061415.1). Taxonomy (GTDB): domain Bacteria; phylum Pseudomonadota; class Gammaproteobacteria; order Pseudomonadales; family Oceanobacteraceae; genus Oleispira. The sequence continues at coordinate 10,192 of CAJXUD010000005.1, forward strand.
GAAAACAATTTAGAGCCTTGTAAAATTGTTGCCGTCAGCGCTCATTCGATGAAAGAATCAAGAGGTAAAGCACTGATATCCGGGATGGACGACTTTTTGAGTAAACCTATCGATCAAAATATTTTAATCGACATTCTAACCATTACCCAAGCTCAAGTGGCCGAATCTAATAGACAATCTCAACCACTTTAATGCTAACAAGTGGTCAAGATAATAACTAAAGCAAGCCATCCAAACATGGCCACCTAAGCAAAGAACTTTACTTATGGGTGGCCTGATACAACCAAGCTCATCTGAGAAAGATCGACATCGTTCAGACCAAACGATCCAATAGATGCATCTGCGATGGATACAGATCCGATTCCCATATCAAATTTGAGTCTCTGAGGCGTTATATGAAGCCCATCATCATCGGCATGCATATCCATTTTAATAGCCGTCACAATATCACTTAAGGCAATCCCCTGAGGACCCCAATCTCTTTTCGATTCAAAATAACTAGACGATGCAATAAAGACGTTCTCTATTTTCATATTTAACGAGGATATATCGATATCTAAATCGGAGATGCCAATATCCGCTTCAGTGAGAATGTGCGACGTTGCTGCATCTATTTTCATTCTAAACTTTGTCGTCACTCCACTAAGACTAATTGAATCCATGAGTGTTGCCGTTGTCTGCCTATCTGCACTGTGTAATTGGATACTACCGGTTGTTATTCCAAAATCGATAATACCACCAACCGCAGGATCAACCCCACCGGCAATGACTAAATCGCCATCAGGCAAAACATCAATCGTTAATAATGAACCATCCAACTTATTCCCAGAGTGCGTACCCGGGCCCCAGTCAATGCCAAAATACGTTTGCTTATTGGCACCACCAATCACAATATCATTGATGCCGACAATACCTTCATCAGTATATTCAACACTACCAATCGTTGCGTAGAGGTCGGCATCTATCGTAATGCCAGATTGACCACTGATGTTTGATAACGCGACATCCCCTACGGGTTCGAAGCCAGAATGAGCTAAGGCGCTAGCGGTTAGAATACATAAACTCAGAATATTTTTTTGCATATCAATTCCTGATGAAACTTATTTTTTCAGGAGTGTAAATAAGCAAAATCAACGTCGCAATGCATTAAAAGGATATTAAGGTATAAATGATATTTAACTATTAGAAAATATTTTCCAATAGTTAAATAATGGTACGAGTGTTTTATCAGTAGGTGGGTTTTAGTCTTTAAATTATATAAAAGTTTAAAAAACATTAAAAATATTTTTATAATTTTAAAAAAATATAAATCCTAAGTCAGCTTTTTATTTCTATTTGTGCGTACTACAGGTCTAACAAATCATTTAAATCATTTTGACTCGGCATAAACCAATAACACCCTGTTTTGGGGGTAGAAAACTGCATTAATTTATCACTAATACCGTCTTCGGTTAATCCTAGCATGCGGTCAAGTTGAACAGTAAAGCGCTGCATTTCGCACGCGAGTGCCAAAAAATACAAACCATGATCGGGTTTATTTTTTTCTTTCTGATCACTAGCAATATTTAATTGGCTTGCCATATAAGGATAACTGCGACGATAAATCGCCATCCCTACACCATCAACTTCCGCATCCGTTCGACTAACGTGTGAATCTTCAGGCATGCTATCACCTTCCAGCTCAACGTCTTCTTCTTTAGTACGTCCAACGACTTTTTCTTGCTCATGTATTGATAAGTGATTAAACGCGGCAAGATCATGCTGCCAGCGTTGAGACAATACGTAAGTACCTCCTGCACCTGGCTTACCTTCTGGAATAAAAACAACAGGAAAGCGCTCGTCATCTTCATCGTTGGCGGTGCCATCGACAAAACCAATGAGATCGCGAGATTGTTTATTCTTGATGCCTTCAAGATCTAACTGAATATCCGCAATCGGTTTCATCTTTTGATAAATTTCTATCACCGCATGAGGAATTAATTCAGCGTCAGGGCTATTCAACCAAACAAATACATCTGCCTGAGTACCAGGCATTGATAACTTCCCTTCACCTAACGACTCGAAAGGCACCAGTTCTTCTGGACGCCAAGCAGGATTTAATCGATCCCAAAAAGAAGCACCAAACGCTAGATTTAAATTTAAGCCAGCAATATTCTGCGTATACTGAATCAGTTCTTTCAAAACTGTTTTTACCACACTTGCATCGACAGAAGGCTTAATGCAATATTCTAATAGACGAGCATGACGACTGGTTTCATCAAAAAGACCCGATTGTGCAGTTTCAATATTCAAAACTTTTAACCTCTTTTCTTATTGGCTTATTTATCTTAATTTTCTTGCTGAACCAATGAATAAATTAACGCTTACCCATGCGAACATCAAAACCTGCCGCTTCTAAAGCCTGTTGTAAATCCTGACGTTTACTCGGCACTTCAACTCGCATGGTTGGAATATCACGTCGTAAAGGATAATTTTTTCTTAATAAGTCAAATTGAGTTCGCATCGCTTGTGCTTCGCCATTAGTACGCAATAAAGTCGAGCGCATAATGCCATCATCAACACGCACTTCATAAACCGCTCTAATCGCCGTACGCAGCGCCTGACGAACGGGAACACTATCGCCAAACTTAATCTTTTTAATCGACGGTTCCGGTAAATACTGCGCTAACTTATTTCGAATAGGTAAGCCAAAAGTTTGGCAACATGCTTTATAAACTTGCTCGGTGCCCCTCATCTTTCCATCTAACGAATAACCCGCAATGTGAGGCGTTGCAAGCATGCATCGGTTCATCAACTGCAGGTCTAAATTCGGTTCACCTTCCCACACATCAATAATACTTTCGAAATCAGCGAACGTATCCATATGAGACTTTAACGCTGTATTATCAACAACCGAGCCTCGGCACGTATTAATCAAACACGCATTGGGCTTCATTTGCTGTAAGCGCTGTGCATTAATCAAGTGATGCGTTGCATGCTCTCCGGCATCTTCAGACATAGTAATAGGAATGTGCAAACTCACAACATCGGCTTTCAGTGCATCATCTAAAGTCGATAACTCGCCTACTTCAGCAGCGTTCTTGAAAGGATCAACAGCAATTACTGTGACGCCCATCGCCTCTAAGCGACCGCGTAATCGCATGCCTACATTACCAACACCGATAATGCCAACCGATATATCTTGGAAAATTTGATCGCGCTTATCAATCAAGACACTCACCGCGCTTAAAACGTAATCAACCACCGCCTCAGCATTGCAGCCAGGCGCACTTGAAAAAGCGATTTTTTGCTGATTATTGGCTTTGCGCTGCTGATTTAACGATTCTAGATAAGCTAGATCAATGTGGTCTGTACCAATCGTACAGGTGCCGATAAATTTTACTGAGCTGTTAGCAATCAATGCCTCGTCTACTTTCGTTACCGAGCGCACTAATAAAATATCCGCATCCTTCACATCCTCACTCGTCATGGTACGACCCGCAACTTTACGAATCTCACCAAATTCACTAAAGAATTGTTCTAATAGGGGAATGTTCTCATCGGCAACGATTTGCACTAGGCGATCCTCAGCTATTGCTGTCATAAATAGAGTTTATTATAGGTTCCCATTCTCACTCAGCTTTCAGTCAGCGTCCAGAGGGAAAATGGATATGGTCAAAACATAGTCTATTCTGTAGGGTCAGAAGTTGGTTAGAGCAAAGAGATGGCAAAGAATGACTGCTTTTTACTCACATTCACCTAATGAATAGCGAATATAAGCTAAATAAGGCTAATTTATGGGCAATGTGGGCATGGCTTTCTTAACGCGCCAAGCCACATGTTTTATACTAAGGCTGAATAATTTTACGGCTGTTCCGCTTAGCTGTGGCCAGCCACCTCTATCTTGATCGATTGGATGGAGTAGATGATAAGGTAAAAAAACGGCCCTCAAGGCGGTTTTTTGAACGTCATTATTATAACTTGAGTGAGAGATTCCTATGAGCTTGTATACAGAATACCTAGAAGAAATTGAGGTTCGTAAAAACGAACTTGGTTTGAACCCAAAACCTATTGATACTGCTGATCTTTTATCAGAAATCATTGCTCAGATTAAAGATACTGGCAATGCCGCTCGTGAAGCGTCTTTAAACTTCTTTATCTACAATACGATTCCAGGTACTACAAGTGCTGCTGTCGTTAAAGCGGCGTTCTTGAAAGATATCGCGCTTGGTAAAGAGACTGTTGCTGAAATTACTCCTGAATTCGCACTTGAGCAGCTTTCTCACATGAAAGGCGGCCCTTCTGTTGAAGCGCTTCTAGACATCGCCCTTTCTGACGACGCACAAGCTAAAGCGGCTGGCGAAGTTCTTAAGTCTCAAGTATTCCTATATGAAGCTGATACTTCACGTATTGCTGATGCATACAAAGCTGGCAATGCCATTGCTAAAGAACTTCTAGAAAGCTACGCACAAGCTGAGTTCTTCACCAACCTTCCTGACATCCCAGCGAAAATCGACGTAGTGACTTACATCGCTGCTGAAGGTGATATCTCTACTGACCTTCTTTCTCCTGGCAACCAGTCGCACTCACGTGCTGACCGCGAATTACACGGCCAGTGCATGATCACCCCTGAAGCTCAGCAAGAAATCGTTGCACTAGGTAAGAAGCACCCGAACGCTAAAGTGATGCTAATCGCTGAAAAAGGCACAATGGGTGTTGGTTCTTCTCGTATGTCAGGTGTTAACAACGTTGCACTTTGGGCTGGCGAAAAGACGTCTCCTTACATTCCGTTCATCAACAACGCACCTGTTGTTGCGGGAACTAACGGTATTGCTCCGATCTTCCTTACGACTGTTGGTGTTACTGGCGGTATCGGTCTTGACCTTAAAAACTGGGTTAAGAAAGTCGATGCTAACGGCAACACAGTTAAAGATGAAAACGGCGACCCAGTTCTAGAAGAAGCTTACTCTGTAGCGACTGGTACTGTTCTTACGATCGATACTAAAGCTAAGAAGCTTTACAACGGTGACAAAGAGCTAGTAGACGTTTCTGATGCATTCTCTCCTCAGAAAGTTGAATTCATGAAAGCCGGCGGTTCTTACGCTCTGACTTTCGGTAAGAAGCTACAGACGTTTGCTGCTGAAACACTAGGCATTCAAGCACCTGCTGTATTTGCTCCTTCTAAAGAAATTTCTGTTGAAGGCCAAGGCCTGACTGCTGTTGAAAAAATCTTCAACCGCAACGCAGTAGGCGTAGCATCTTCTACTCCTCTACACACAGGTTCTGACGTTCGCGTTAAAGTGAACATCGTTGGTTCTCAAGATACGACAGGTCCTATGACTTGCCAAGAACTTGAATCAATGGCTGCTTCTACTATCTCTCCAAGTGTTGATGGTGCCTTCCAGTCTGGTTGTCACACAGCATCTGTATGGGATAACAAAGCTAAGGCCAACACGCCTAAGCTTATGGCATTCATGAACGACTTCGGCGTAATCACTGCACGTGATCCGAAAGGCGTTTACCACTCAATGACTGACGTAATCCACAAGGTATTGAACGATATCACTGTAGACGATCGTGCAATCATCATCGGTGGTGACTCTCACACTCGTATGTCTAAGGGCGTAGCATTCGGCGCTGACTCGGGTACGGTTGCTATCGCATTGGCTACTGGCGAATGTGCTATGCCGATCCCTGAGTCTGTTAAAGTTACCTTTAAAGGCCAGATGAAAGACCACGTTGATTTCCGTGATGTTGTTCACTCTACTCAAGCGCAAATGCTGGCTAAGTTTGGCGAAAACGTTTTCCAAGGCCGTGTAATCGAAGTACAAATCGGTACTTTGCTTGCTGACCAAGCGTTCACATTCACCGACTGGACTGCAGAAATGAAAGCTAAGGCTTCTATCTGTATTTCTACTGACGAAACCTTGGTTCAGTCTTTAGAATTGGCTAAAGCTCGCATCCAGATCATGATCAACAAGGGCATGGAAAACGAAGCAGGCATGCTACAAGGTCTTATCGATCTTGCAGACAAACGTATTGCGGGCATCCAGTCTGGTGAAGAGCCAGCACTTGCTCCTGATGACAATGCAAAATACTTCGCAGAAATCGTTGTTGATCTAGACCAGATCGACGAGCCAATGATCGCTGACCCAGACGTTAACAACGAAGACGTTTCTAAGCGTTATACTCACGATGTTATCCGCCCTGCTTCTTTCTACGACGGCCGTAAGGTTGACCTAGGTTTTGTTGGTTCTTGTATGGTGCACAAAGGCGACATGCAAATCATCGCGGCGATGCTTCGTAACCTAGAGAAGAACGGTCCAATTACGTTCAATGCACCGCTAGTAATCGCGCCACCTACGTACAACATCGTTGACGAACTAAAAGCAGAAGGCGATTGGGATATTCTTTCTAAGTATGCTGGCTTCACTTTTGATGATACCAATCCAAAAGAAGCAGCCCGTACTAAGTACGAAAACATCATGTACTTAGAACGCCCTGGTTGTAACCTATGTATGGGTAACCAAGAGAAAGCAGAAGCTGGTGATACGGTTCTTGCTACTTCTACTCGTCTTTTCCAAGGCCGTGTTGTAGAAGACTCTGCTGAGAAGAAAGGTGAATCTCTACTAGGTTCAACTCCAATGGTTGTACTGGCTTCTATCCTAGGCCGTTTCCCAACGATTGCTGAGTACAAAGCAGCGGTTGAAGGTATTAACCTAACAAGCTTCGCGCCACCGTCTGAAGACCTAGCGCGTCCAGCGATTCCTCTTAAAGCTGTTTAATCACAGTTTTAAGAGCATGCTGTAAGAAAGCATCACCTAGCCAGCACTTCACTTGCATTAAGCTAAGTATGAGCTAGGCTCTTTCTAAGAACAAAATGAGTGACTAGAATAAAAGATTAGAAAGACGCACAAAAGATGGATGACGATGAGTGGATTTTTAGACCAGATAGCTTTTATAAAAAGGGCTTAACGTTTGAATGTAGCTCTCCGATTTGATCGGCTTCTACTGACTGAGATTGAAAATTTAGATTACTGATTGCTTAAAAAAACCGCTTCCCTTGATTCTAATGACGAAAGTCTAACGATGAAAAGGGAGAGCGGTTTTTTTATGGGTGCAATATATAAGACGTTACGATTTAACCAAAAAGGGATAATTGAAAAGAGTCGGAAGCGGTCCCCTCTTGATGTCGATAAGGGGTTTACTTTACGTTTATGAAAAGTAAAAATTTCAGCGAGTGCCGAAAGCCCTGCCTTTTCTGGATAGATAATTCCTCCCACTCTATGGGAGGTGTAATTTCCGACTACCAGTTCATCGGGATATATTTCTATACTTTTATTTTGCAGTACATAACACATGGCTTCAGCGGCCTGTATTTCTACCGGCTTATTTCGATTCAATTTATTCTTGTAGTATTCCGTCCAAAGAATGGCTCTTTCCGGACAAATCGCTCGAATGGCATTATTAACTGAGTTTTTTAGGATTTCAATGCGATCGCTCATATTACCTTCTCCGCCCGCTTAGCGGGCTGTGAAACTAAGATTAAATGACTATGAATTGACTATGACTATTAATATGAAGATAGGCCTACGAAGCTTAATCGCTGAGTGGCTCATGACTTATATTTCGGCTGAACCAAAGTAACCCTGCGGCCCCCGCTGTGGAGACAATCTCCAGAGCCAGTAAAAAATCTGCAGTGGCATTAGGCATACCATCAAGCAACAAACTTATTAATCGGCCAACAACCAGGCCGAAAGTGATTGAGAAAATCATCCAAAGTGCGGGTCGGCGCGCTGACGCGGCAATAGCACCCGTCAGCATGATTAAGGCAAAAGCTAGGTGCATTCCCCCATAGTTGGCTCGAATTTCATTCGTTGCGCTGATCGAAGTCGGCTGCAGTTCGATGGCAGTCATGGCTGCGACTGGGTCGTACAAGGTATTTAAACCGATCAGTAGAAACGCAATGGCTGACATACTCAAAAAAAGTCGACTTAAAAAGATCATTTTACTTCCACCATCTTAGAGTCTGTTTTGGCCGTCTCGACTTCTTCAGCGGCCGTATTTCCTGTCTGTTTTCCGTCCATCTGTACGGTTGTCCAGGTATGAATAGGTGTATGACCTGAACGCTCCCACTCCGGTGGCTTCCAAAGATGCTTTAGCCGCTCGGAAAGCTTGCCGGGTGCCATCACGTCTCGAATCATATCGACAAGTTCATGCAGGTTCATTACAAACCAGTTATAGCTTTTGATCTGTTTTACGATGCCGTATTCGGCCTTTTCTTTTTCTGCCTCATAGGTTGAAAAAATATGGTCGTAGATCATGATGACTCCGCCGAAGTTTTTATCAATATATTGTGGGTTACGTCCGTGGTGCACGCGGTGGTTAGACGGCGTATTTAGTGACCATTCCAACCACGGGTGCAACTTTGTAATGCTTTCGGTATGCACAAACCACTGGAATGCGAGGTTCAATCCTAATAAACCAAGAATTAGGTCGGGGCTAAAACCGATGAAAACAGCCGGTGCGAAGAATATCCAAGTGCCCACAATGCCATTAAGAATGCTTTGTCGCGCCGCCGTAGACATATTCATGATTTCGCCGCTGTGATGGGATACGTGTTGCGACCAAAACCAGCGCACTCTATGTGCTGTACGGTGATACCAGTAGTAACAAAATTCTTGAACAAAAAATGCCAGAATTATTGTGAGGGCATTCACAGGGATGGTATAGAGACGATGATCCCAGACGAAAATATAAACAGCTGCGACATAAACTATGTTCATAACCGCACCGAAGACGTAGTAACCACCGCCTAACGAAAAGTTGGCAAAAACCTCGGGAATATAAAATGCCTGCCCTTTTGTGGCTGCCCAGTTTCCGCTTTTAATTCTTCGATAGAGCCACTCAACAAGAAAGCCCAAAACAAAAATAGGGACCATTGGAATCAGGATCATCTCATTGAGCGTAGGTTCACGCCCGAACAGATCGGTCAGGGTTTCGGTGATAAAACTAAACAACTGCATATGAACTCACTCCTTTTGCGCCGTTATTATTAATATTCAGCGATTTAAAAACTGCAGTAATTATGACTCTGTCTCTTGATTGCGTCTTGACCGGAACGTATAGTATTTGACATTTTCAGTCAGGCATAACGAATGACCGCTGCGATTCAAGTTTCTTCCCAGATATTAAATATTCTGCTGCGTTATATTGACGAAGAAGGCATTGCTAACGCTGATTTTCGCTCTCGCATCGAAGCAGCAAAGTCTGTTGATCGCATCAGTATCGAGCATTGGTGGGGCTTACTGGAAGAGCTCGCGACACTTCACCCGATACCTGCGCTGGGTATCCAGATTGGTATGCGAGGCGAAATCCAAGATGCCGGTATTTTGGGATATCTGGCGGCTTCTTGTGATTCCCTAGTTGAAGCCGTTGCACGGTTGCAGCGCTTTGAACCACTGCTACAAAATTTGTCCCATTCTTGGGTGAAAATAAAACAAGACCATATCTATATCGGCTGGGAAGGCAGTGGTAATGTGTCAACTGTATTATCCAATGATGTGGTGGTATCAGGAACCCTGGCTTTTATCCGCAAGCTTATTGGTACTCAAACATTTACGCCGTTAGAAGTGGAGCTAGCGGGGATTCCTGTTGACGAGCAGAAAGAATATGAGAGATTATTAGGCTGCCCTGTGGTCATTACCGACGACGTATTGGCGATGAAGTTGCCATTAAGTATGCTGCAGCTATCGATTGATAACAGTAATCCTCAACTTAGATTGATTCTGGAGCAGCAAGCAGAATCGATACTGGCTACGTTGCCTAAACCGGATGAATTTCTTAAGGACATACAGCAGCACATACTGAATGGCTTAGAGGTTGGCCAACTCAGCATGAAGTGGCTGGCTGGGAAGTTAGGGATTTCTGAGAGCAGTCTTTATCGGAAGTTGAGTGAGCGTGGGCGCAGCTATCAAAACCTTTTGGATGAATTGAGATACCAGCTTGCAATTCGTTACATCAAAAACCCCGACTTGAGTTTGACTGAAATTAGTTTGATGCTGGGTTTTTCCGAGCACAGCGCGTTCACTCGAGCATTTAAAAAGTGGGTCGGGCAAACCCCACTTAAATATCGGAATAGTTTTTTGAAGGTAGATCGTAACAGCATTTCTTGAGTAGGTATGACTTTCTACCGAGGCTATTGGTCAGCGAGATCATGATTGCCTCTGACGATTGAACATTAAAATCAACATTAAACCGATACAAGACGGGCTTTAGCCAGTTTTCAGCGCTCTATTATTCTTCAGCTCTTCTGGCATATCTGTTTTAGAGAATATAAGGGGGTATACCGAGCCTGAGTTAACAAAAACAATAGGCTTATCTATCGGTCATTTTAATTGATTTTAAGGCTCGTATTATTATCAAACTTTCAATCAGGATCATTACAGCCTACTGACCCTTGTACCAAATTATAACGAGGCATTATTAACCTCAATTACCCTGCATAAGTTTTAGCCATTTAGCCAGATGAGGCAGCGCCAGTAATTTATCTCTTAAGTGGCTGCTCCTAACCACTTCACTCAATTGCCCCGCCAAAGAAAAATCAGCAATCGAAATGGTAGCGCCACCTACGTACTTGGGAAGTTCTATCGAAATACGCTGGTTTCACTTTCGATGATTCACATCCAAAAGAAGCAGCACGTACTAAGTACGAAAACATCATGTACCTAGAACACCCTGGTTGTAACCTATGTATGGGTAACCAAGAGAAAGCAGAAGCTGGTGATACTGTATTAGCTACTTCTACTCGTCTTTTCCAAGGCCGTGTTGTTGAAGACTCTACTGAGAAGAAAGGTGAATCTCTACTAGGTTCAACTCCAATGGTTGTACTGTCTACTATCCTAGGCCGTTTCCCAACGATTGCTGAGTACAAAGCAGCGGTTGAAGGTATTAACCTAACAAGCTTCGCGCCACCGTCTGAAGACCTAGCGCGTCCAGCGATTCCTCTTAAAGCTGTTTAATCACAGTTTTAAGAGCATGCTGTAAGAAAGCATCACCTAGCCAGCACTTCACTTGCATTAAGTTAAGTGTCAGCTAGGCTCTTTCTTAAGAGCAAAATGAGTGACTAGAATTAAAGATTAGAAAGACGCACAAAAGATAAATGACGAAGAGTGGATTTATTAAGGCTAAGCTTAGCCTTATATGTAGCTCTCCGATTTGATCGGCTTCTACTGACTGATACTGAAATTTAGATTACTGATTGCTTAAAAAACCGCTTCCCTTTATTCCGATGACGAAAGTCTAACGATGTAAAGGGAGAGCGGTTTTTTTATGAGTGTCACTAACGGATGAGAATTAAATATCGCAAAAAAATTTTCACTGCAACATTAAATAATTAACGATCTGCTGCACGTTTCGATCCAAATCATAATTCCACTGCAAACTAAGCTCACCCACATCAGTTACTATGACTCCACCATCAGACAACCAAAAGCCAGAACCTGGAGTGTTTATACTACTGTAGCAACGGGCATTGAACCCAAAATTTAAAAAGCAACATCAATCTCATAAACACTGCTTTCAAAAAAAACAATCATTACACCTACTACATCACATCATTATTTTTAAACTGCTTAAGATTTTTAATGGCCATATCGCCCTCATGTGTGATGCTTTTAAGAGAACTGAGACGCTTATCATCACCACGAACAATATATGTTCTTGCTGCACATTTAGCTCTAGTAACGCAAGCATAATTTGATATGAAACTTGTATTTTCGTCGTCTATTTGCGTCTTCATAAAAATATCACCATTACTATAATACTCATAAACCCAGCTTACCTCGCCGTTTTCTTTTTCAGTCAATACGTTACCTTTAGCATCGTACATTTTTTCATAGGTATTTTTGACACCTCCCTTTTCATCAAAAATTATAATTTTTCCAGGGTTAACACCTTGCTCATTAAACTCTGATTTAATTTTATAGGGCTTATTATTTCCAGCAAAATAATATTCTTCAGCTATAAGCTTTAACCCCTCATATTTATTGTCCTGTAACCTATACAACTGGCCATTTCGCTTCCAGCTTTTCTTTATCAACTTATCGTTTTTGAACATATAAGAAATTTCTCCCTTATATTCATCAAGCAAGTCCCCATGTTCCAATTCTTTATAGTTATAAGTTTTCAAAATCAAGCTGCCATCAGCATCGTACTGATATTTGAAATCAACTATAGATTCATCGTCCTGATCAAAAGCAATAAATCTATAGCGAGAGTATATCTTATCGCCATGCTTGTTATATATCTCCTCACTTGCTCGGTAGGGCGTCTGATCAGGCTGTCTAGTATGCTCTCTAATAACTAGATCGGTTGGCCCCGCTTCAGGTGGCTCATAAGAAAAGCACCCAGTTAAAGATACTATAAGAAAAAATAACGTTAGGTATTTCATTAGCATGTCTATTCCATTAGTTGTTGATGACGGCAAGAAGAGCCATCTTTAATCACCAAGCCAATATAACAATATTCTTATGTAAACTAAAATACTCTTTAGCTTAGCGAAGAATAGAAATTTCTAGCAAAAGGATTAAAAATTAGATTATGAACCCACAAGAGCTGTCAGAAAATACCGCCATTTATTAAAACTCTACCTAAGGACTGCATAAACATCCATCTTAAGCTATTTTGAATCAGGACAGTAAAGTTAAGGCTTCTATCTATATTTCTACTGGTGATACTTTGGATGCGCACAAGAACGAATACCAAATCCCGCCCAACCTTCACGATGATCAAATTCAGCAATCAATTTAAGGAAACGATAATTAGCAGCATTAATCTACCCAGCCAAAGTGGTAATTTTATCGGCCAGCTGAACGTTATAATCAGCACTGCTAATAAAGAATTCTTCGGAGTTTTCATCAATATTTGAATCAGACTTAAAGCCACCGATACTTTTTTTATCTAGGGATTAAAAAACGAACTACTTCTAATAATACAGGCAATGGCCCAACTTTGTTTACAATACCGAAAAACGCTCTGCCTTGGCTAAGTGTCAAAGCAATGACTACCCGTGATTTGGTTTCTAAAGACTGCCTTAGCATTTAAGGGATTAGTCGTGGGGTACGTTACTTTGTTAGCTAGAGATTACTCTCTTAGTAATATGTCGATATTCCCATTATCTTTCGGCTTCCATTCGATCTTAGATCCATCAGAGAATCCAATATGAATAATCAACTCATCATCGATAATTTCAGGAAGTTTCTGAATGGGTACTTCCATTTTTTCTTTATAGATACTAACAACAATAGAGGATTCATCTTTCTGTAAAGTTTGAAATAGCAGATTCAATTGCTTTATCTCCTCACTGACAGTAGAAGATTTCCAAATAGCGCCTGCTATATTTTTAACTTCCGTCATATTGGTGCTAAGCCCATAAATATACTCAAAAAAATAAAATTAAAGTAGCCTTAATCATTGGATCCCCTTAAACATCATTGCGTCGTTTTAATCGACCCTAACCTCCTAATTTCAGAATCATACCAATACTAGGAAGTATATAAATTAGGCAATACACTGAATTTAATATGATCAAAACCTAGCCGACGATTATTACTAGCATTCAATAGCCCCTCAATATTAATACTCAAACCCACTCCTTCCCCATTCTATTTCGTAACCGCTGTTTTTCAGTAATCCGAGCGCTCAATTTCTCCAACTCAGAAACCCCATGGTAAACACAGATAAACTTCGCAGGTTGGCGATCACTGTTTTAAAATATAAATAACAAGAGGCTACCTTAGGATTGAAGATCTTGACCGTGGAATACGTTATTTCATCAAAGTGAATGGGGAATAATCATTCACAATCATGAAATTCAACTTGATGAGGGTCTAATGTTTTAACTGTATTTCTGATATTTTCTATTATTATTTTATTATTAGAAAATATCGCTCCAGTTCCAGGCCAAAAATAATGACCACCTTCTTTACATAGAGTGACGACCATCGACTGAGATTCGACATCAACCTCCTCTCCTTTCTCAACAATCATTTCATACTGCAAGACTTTCTGATTATCCCCCCTGAACATCTCAATAACCTCTGCAGATATAATTAGTCTTACTATAGAATCATCATCAGAAACAGCTTCAGCATTAACATCTACCTGCTGAATTAATGCTGAATAAGGCGTATTAACTATCGCACTTTTAAGGTAACTAATTTCAGATAATGATGGATTATTGGCCATACATGCAGAAATATTAAACAACGTAAAAACAAAAATTATAACTTTCATAATATTACCTACTTATATTGATTATGCTTCGGAACTTGCCTCAGTAGACCGCTATCACCATTAATAGATAATAATTAAACCTATGCTCCAACATTTAGGATTGGCAAACCACAAAGAAACAATTGAGCTCTGCGTTCTCACCAAACCCTATTAACGGTGTATCTAATCTTACATGTGAATCATCGAGTTCTTTTTCTTCTGAAGTAAATACTTCATAGCCCTGCACTTCAGCATCCAAAGTTTCATTAAGCAACAGTGCCTTTGCTTTGGCGATGGTTATAAAGTCAGTCGAGTGTTCATCGAAGTGAAGCAAGCATTCCCTATCTTCTGAATCAATTTCGATCTTGGTCACTGGCAAAGCGTTCCCGAACTCCTCCGCCTCACCATTTTCATTCAGTGTCACTTTTAAAACGTGCAAACGGAAGTGCTCTTCTATTTCGCGTTGAACTTCAAATTCAAAAAGTAAATCTCGTACATGCTTACTCATTGGCACTTTCCTTTGGTCTGATCGATTGTTCGTTCGGTACAATAACAAATGTACTTAGAATCCACCTCATAAATAAGGCGGCACTTTAAAGTATTTAACCAAATCAAACGCGGCCGTGTCTGAAAGGACGGATATAAACTATCGCCTCCCTGAATCAGCGGCTCAACTGGTAAAACTCATAATCTCAACCATAATTAGACTAAGCCCATACTCTTAAAAGAGTTTTAAGTGTCCCAATATATCCATTTAAGCCTTTCACGGTTAATGCTCCTCGTATTCTGATTAGTGCCGCATTTAAGCTTGGCCGCTGATAAAGTTGTTCTGCAATTAAAATGGAAACATCAATTTCAATTTGCAGGCTATTATGCAGCGCAGTCTCAAGGATACTTCGCTTCTGAAGGCTTAGATGTCGACATTAGGGAAATCGACAAGGGGCTAATTCCCCTTGATACCGTATTAAGCGGTAAGGCACAGTTTGGGATTTCTGACTCAAGCTTAGTACTAGCGCGTATGCAGGGTAAAAAGCCGGTTGTACTCGCCACTATTTTTCAACACTCTCCCTTAGTTTTATTGACGCTAAAATCCAGTGGAATCATTAACCCATTAGAGTTAAAGGGTAAGAGGATCATGTTTTCACGGGATATTGACGATGCCGTGCTTACCGCAATGTTCACCGAAGTCGGCCTTTCTTCAAGTGACTATGAACAAGTACCACAAACATTTAAGGATGATGACCTAATCAACCAAAACATCGATGCGATGTCGGCCTATATTACGAATCAAGCATTCTCTCTGCCGCAAAAGAACATTCCGATCAATATTATTTCGCCCGCTAACTACGGTATCGATTTTTATGGCGACATGCTGTTTGTCGAAGAGGGTTATTTTGAAAATAACAAGCAGCAAGTATTAGCATTTCGACGCGCAGCCATCAAAGGATGGCACTACGCACTCGATAACCAAGAGGAGATGATTGATTGGATCATCAAACACCTAGCACCTCAAAGCAGTAAAGCACACTTGATAAAGGAAGCTGAAGCAACGGCCAGAATGATACAGTCTAACATTGTTGACCTTGGCTACTTCAGTACGAATCGATTCATCCGTATTGCAGATACCTACAAAAAACTGAAATTAGTAAACGCTGATAGCAGCTTTTCTGGTATCAGCTATAAAGACTATCTAGGGGAAAAAATCGACGATAGAAAATGGATACAAGCGGCCATTATTATTTCGGCCTTACTTGCTGCCATTGCTTTAATACTATGGATGCACAACTTTCGGCTTAAGGCGAAAATTAAAGACAATACCACCCGATTACAAAAGGCCAATCAATCTACAACTCGTTATTTAAACGTTATTAATGAATACATAAACACATGCGTTTTATCCCTAGATCTTAAAGTTCTGAGTGTCTCTGAAGCATGGTGTCGAACGTTAAGTAACCCGTGCGAGAGTTTCATAAATAATAAACTGCAAAATTTACTGTTCGATGCTGACGATAGCAAAATTCAAGAAATGCAGTCTACATTGAATAGCGGTAAGGAATGGAAAGGTGAACTTGAATTTATTGATAGCGAAGGAAATTCTATCTGGTTTAACATTTCAGCTCAGCTCGAGACGAATGATGAGACATCGCTTGACGAAATCACCTTTATTGCCATAGATGTAAGTGATCATAAACGAATTGAAATTCTTTCATTAACAGACTCGCTAACAGGCATCGCCAATCGCAGACACCTCGATTCTGTGCTTCAGAATGAAATTAAACGCATGAAGAGAAATAACACCTCGCTATCACTTTTAATGCTGGATGTGGATTTCTTCAAGCAATATAACGATATATACGGGCATCAAGAAGGCGATTCTTGCCTCAAACAACTATCAAATGTACTTGTACAATGCACACAAAGACCTGCCGACTTAGCTGCACGCTATGGCGGTGAAGAATTCATATTGCTGCTACCTGAAGCAGACAATAAAGGCGCTAATACCGTTGCAGAACTCGTAATGAAGAGCGTATCCCAACAAAATATTGAGCACTCAGGCTCGACTGTCGCTCAACATGTAACGGTCAGCATCGGCATTGCTACAGTGCAGGCTGCTGATATTAATACACCTGAAGAGATCATCAAGATCGCTGATGAACGATTATATAAGGCTAAATCGATAGGGCGAAATACCCTATCCAGTAATTAATACTCAACTGTATGAATTACTTTCATCAGGTTTTCTTGAAAAAAACCAGTTAAAGTACTGACTATGTTTGATTTAATACGTGTATCACCATAACATTCATCTCTCATATATCGCCGCTACTCTGCTACACCTTATTTCAACCACTACATTGTTTATGTTGACGACCCTATGATTACCATCGAAGTTATTGCGCCACCCTCAAATGAAGATGCGATTACTCGCATCGCAAAACAAAATGAAGCCTCAGACTATTGGATCAGCCGCTCTAACGATAAACAAATTGCGATTAAGATCTTAGTCGATACGTCCAAGTCGCAGAAAATTCTCGACCTCTTACAAAAACTAATGAATGGTAAAAGTAATTTTCGTGTTCTCGCTTACCCATTAGAAATCGCACTGCCTTACGAAAAAGACAAAAGTAGCAACAGCACTGCGACTATTTCTAGAGAAGCCTTATTACGGCAACTAAAAGTTCAAGGAAAATTGGATAGCCACTACTTAATGCTGGTCTTTTTAAGCACCATTGTGGCCGCTATTGGCTTAATACAAAATAATGTCGCGGTCATTATTGGCGCGATGGTAATTGCACCACTCTTGGGGCCTAACTTGGCTTTATCACTGTCGACAACATTAGGACAAGTGAATGGTATTCTTAATGCTTTAAGAACACTTGCGGTAGGGATTATCTTTGCCTTAGTCTTGTCAGCGGGACTATCACTCTTCTACCCTGATTTAGTATTAACCACCGAGCTATTGTCACGAACAAGTGTAGGCATTGATGGGTTAGCATTAGCACTAGCATCTGGTGCTGCCGCAGCCTTATCGATTACGACCGGAGTATCATCGGTATTAGTGGGTGTAATGGTAGCCGTTGCCCTACTTCCTCCTACGGTGACACTAGGCATTTGTTTAGGAATAGGCGCTTATCCAGAAGCGAAAGGGGCTGCTTTTTTACTGATCGCTAACATTGCCTCGGTTAACTTAACCGCTCAACTCACGATGCGTTTGAAGGGCATTAAGCCTAGAGAAGAAGAGCACCAGCGTACCGCTCTGATTGTTTTCATAATCGGTATCTTATGCTGGTGTGCATTAATCGCTTACCTCATATATCGGCTGAATTAGCAAAGTACCGACTTAACAATAATAAAACTTAAACAGACTACTGACTAGCGAGCCGAAGGTGGGGATATGATTATATTGCAGCGTAAGCTATCAGTACCAAGCTCTGGCATCTTATTTACCCGCAGTCATCTAATCGAAAAGCTTAATCATTACAGCAAGTCTTCTTTGACGGTTATTTGTGCACCAGCCGGTTATGGTAAAACCAGCTTAGTCTGTAATTGGTTACAGTATGCAGATCACCCCGTTTATTGGTTGTCACTTGATGAACAAAATAATTTACCCAGCTCATTCTGGACTTATTTCTATCACTGCCTTAGAAAAATAGACAATGACTTAGATGACGAAGCAGAAACAATAATAGAAAATCATTGTATTGATGATTATTGCCGAATAAGCGATCTAATATTAGCTTCCCTAGAAAAATTAGGCCGTAAATGGAATCGTCCTCATCGGGCAGTCATCGTATTAGATGACTTTCAATACATCGACAACCCATTAATACTGACATCTTTTAATCGTCTATTAGACTATTTACCTAGCTGGTTACAAATCGTTATTACGACCAGAAAAACACCCGCATTGAAGCTGCCAAATCGTTGCTCAAAATCAACAGCCCACCTTATTCAAGCTTCTGAATTAGTATTTGAAGCCGAACACATCGCCGACTTTTTAAAGATGAAATTAGATTTGCAGCTTTCAAAAGATCAACTGCAGCATCTATTCATGAAAACTGAAGGATGGGCCGCCGCAATTCAATTAACCGGACTCGCGCTTAAAGCGGGAATAAGCTTTGAAGATTGTACAAATACCCAAGACTCTTTATTGGCTGAGTTTTTATTTGATGAAGTCTTCTCTCAGCTAAGCCATGATATACAAACATTACTCGTTGATATCAGCCTCGTACCCCATTTCAATCTTGAATTGTGCCAATCTTTTAATAACTCTAGAGATAACGAAGCCATTTTAACGACCTTGATTAACCAAGGCTTATTCATTTCTAAAGTAACATGTTCATTATCCGATGCGGCTGATACCGTAGATGCACGACAGCATAGCCAGCCCACTTTTCGTTTACACAGCCTTTTCAGACAGTGGATTACTGAGCATCGAGTTTTAAGCCCAGTAGAGGAAAAACAAAAAAACAAAGTCGCATTAAACTGGCTTACCAATAATAGAAATTTGTATGAAGCATTAGAACTCAGCCTCAAGCTGGAAGATTGGCAAGTGTGTTCTAAGTTAATGGGCCAACTGTACCCATCACTAACGCAAGTAACCCACTTTGATCACGTCTCTAATATTTTAGAACGTATTCCTGAAGACATCATTCAATCTTTACCCCACTTATGTATGCTCGCCGCATTAATCGGCATTAACCTTTATGATTATGAATGTGTAGAAAAGCACTGTGGTTACTTAGAGAATCACTTTGAGCAGAACCTAACGCCCTCTTCATACTCACCTGTAGAAAAAACAGCCTTAACCATGGGAAGTATGATTTTACGCGCTCAGGTTGCTCGTTTTAGCGGTGATAT
Organism: uncultured Oleispira sp.; assembly: GCA_913061415.1. Taxonomy (GTDB): domain Bacteria; phylum Pseudomonadota; class Gammaproteobacteria; order Pseudomonadales; family Oceanobacteraceae; genus Oleispira. The sequence continues at coordinate 29,806 of CAJXUD010000005.1, forward strand.
TTCCAATGCAAAAATAATCAATCAATCACTTGAGACACGTTATTATCAAGAGAATAATCCCCTAAACTGCTGGATCATGTTAGGTAAAGGGACTGACTTTTTTTTAGATGACAATATAACGGGAGCGACAAAATATAATAATATTGCTCTTTCGCTCGCAAAAGAAGCGGAAGATGGACAATGCTGTATCTCTTCTCTTTCGTGGCTATTACATAGCTTATATCATCAAGGGAACATATTAGAGGCTATTTCACTGGGTGAAAAAAACATTATCTGGTTAAAGAAAATGAAATATTTAACCTTACCTAATAGCGCATCCGTTTATGCAGCAATGTCTATATTATACTTAGAGATTAACAAACTAGACTTAGCCTGGCAGTGCTACGATAAACTATTAGAAATGCTTAATGAGTTTACTGAGCCAAGAGAAACAATACATAATAAATATCATACACTATTTCATTTACTCTCTAGCACTGGGCGATATGACGAAGCGCGCACTTGCTTGTATCAGCTACAACAATACGAAGCTAACCTAGAAAACACAATAAAAAGAAGTCATTCTATTTTGTTAGATACTGAAACACTCAGTGTGCTTTTAGACTCCAAAATGGGAAATAGTTTTTCTTTATTGCAGCATATTAATAATAAAAATCATGATGATAAAACCCGCTACCGCTTTCGTTTATTATTCGAAAAATTAATACAGGCAGCTGGTGAAATGGTCCTCTCTGCGGGCGAAAGCAACTCATTTACAGATATTGCACATGAAAGCTATAGCAATGGTAATTACAAACGCAAAATCAGCTGTTATTTAGTACCCGCAAAGATTTTAATGTCACTCGGAGACGAAGTACGTGCGCTAACTCTGTTCAAAATAGCATTAGAATCCGCAGCGCCTTATCAATTTATTAACTTAATTATTGAAGATACTAATACCATAAAACCAATGCTGCAGAAGTCATTAGAACTAGGCATCGAATCAGAATACTGTAATTTATTATTAGCAGCGATAAATGAACGTGAAAAATGGGCATCAATAATCACCCACAACCAATCTGCAACCCCAGTAAAACAACAGCTTGATAATAGCGATAACTATCAAAATCTCAATCAAGGATTAGTAGAAATATTAACCCATCGAGAAATGGAAGTATTAAGCCTTATAAACCAAGGCTACCGTAACAAAAACATTGCGGAATCACTTTCGATCTCTATCTCTACCGTTAAACGCCATCTGCAAAATATCTACCAAAAATTACAAGTCAGTAGCCGCACTGAAGCGATTGCGTTCTTGCACGATCATACTGCTCCCAGCCTTTAGATAACCCCTTAAAGTGTGAACTGGATCACATTTTAAGGGGGTCATATGGTCCTTTTGGATACTGTGGCCAACAGGCTCACTGCTTACTATAAAAGAATAATAACTTAGATAAGCAAGGACGTACTTATGTGGCCCTATAAATTCCCGCTTTTAATTTCTATCGGCACTGCAATGAGCATTATTTTGTCAGCATGTGGTGGTAAGACTAGCACCAAGGATGACGAAGCATTTTTTGCCCCAGCAACAAAAGGCACAGTAACCGAAGATGCGTTTGATCGAGAACGTTTGTTGCAAATATCGCTGCAAATGCCTGCCAATGACTTTGCTCGCTTAAGATCTGAAGGTCGTCCTTTAAACACAGCATTAGGAGCCTGCCAATCTTCTGACTTTGAATATTCAGATTTTAAAGCATTAGCGAATATCGATGGTCAAACGTTAGAAAACGTTGCCATTCGTAAAAAAGGGTTCTTAGGCTCATTAAGCCGTACCAGACCTTCAATTAAGCTAAATTTTGATACCCACGAAGAAGGCCGAACATTTAAAACCTTAAAGCGAATGACTTTAAATAATGATCGACAAGACCCCAGTCATACACACCAATGCATGGCTTATGACCTATTCCGAGCAGCCGGCTTGGTCGCTCCACGCTGTAATCTTGCTCACGTCTATATTAATGGTGAAGATCTGGGGATTTATAGCCATGTAGAAAGTATCAAAAAACCTTTCTTAGAACGAAACTTCGGTAATAAATCCGGTAATTTATACGAAGCACAGGTCGCCGATTTTGGCAGTCAGCTGAATCAGCGATTTGAATTAAAAACCAATAAGAAAACCAATAACCGATCCGATTTAGACGACTTAGCGAATGTATTAAAACTCACTGATGACGAGTTTCTCACTCAAATCCGTCAGCATATTGATGTTGACGAATTCATAAATTTTTGGTCAGTAGAAACTCTCATCGGGCACTGGGATTCCGCTACAGGAAATACGAACAATTATTATATGTATCACAATCCAGATGATGGTTTATTCCATTTTATCCCTTGGGGCACAGACAGCACCTTTACTAAGGGTCATCCGTTTAAGCCTAACTCCGCCCCTCTTTATAAGAACTTGTCACTGGCAAAACGTTTGTATGACATTGCAGAAACCCGCAACCAGTATTTTTCAACAATTAATGAGCTGCTGACTGAGAATTGGGTAGAAGAAGACTTAATAAGTCAGCTCGAGAAAATTCAACAACTGACGCTTAATTCAAAAGATAATTATAACGAAGTGACTGAATTCATTAATGGAAATGATGAATTAGGTGAAAAGAGTCAAAGAGAGCTCTTAACGAGTGCCATCGCCGGTGAGGTTAACCAAACAGCGTACATTTTGCCGGATCAAGCTATTAATTGTTCAAATGATACAACATCCTTAACCGCAGAGTTTTCAAGCAATGGTGATCAGGGCTCATTTTCTTTCACCGATGCAGAAGGCATACAACGCACAGCCTCAATGAGCATAGTCTCAAACTACACCAACGTCGATAGTTTCGTTTATCAACTAGACCAAACAACCTCCCCTTCTGTCGTGGGGTTAACCTTTATTGGTGCAGCAACGCCCCCTTACTACCCAGATAGTTATGTTTTACAGGTTTTTGTAGAAAAACCAGATTATAAAAAAGGTCAGCTGTCTCTGCATGGCATTTCGACCAACATTATGCTTTTTAAGGTAATAGATAAAGATAGTACCCCAGCCAAAATTGAATTGATAAGTGCTGGGCATAGCGGAAGCATCAAATTATCTGAAACCGGTGTGGGGGTGGAAGGCAGTATTATTGAAGGTGAAATTAATGCGCAAATGGGTCTTATCAAAACAATTGATTACATAAAAACTGATTATTAGGAATTATGGCCATGATTGCAGAAAATAAAAACAATATGCTCATATTGAAACCGAAAGAATACGAGAAAAATCATTTAGCCTTAGTTAAAAACAGCAAAGATATTGATTTAACAATATTGAATAAATTTGAATCACATACCTTGCTACAACAAAACACAGCAGCCTTAATGGATCGGGTGGATAGCAAATTTGTGCTGCCCATTAAACTTTTCACGCCATTAATGACTGCTATATCAGAAGACTATAGTATTTTAAGTGCCTATGGACGAAAAATCTTTAGCTACCAAACAACCTACTTTGATAACAAAGAAAGGCAGTTTTATCTGGATCATCACAATGGCAAACTCAATCGTTATAAGGTCCGCTATCGTCGCTATGTGGAGTCTGATATGGGATATATGGAAATTAAGTTTAAGAATAATAAAAAACGAACCATTAAACAGCGTATCCCTATGAGTTGTATATCACCAGATCAGGCTAGTGTTAACCAGTTTGTCGAAAAGACATTAGGGTATTTCATCAATTTAGAAACTGTTTTATTTGTAAATTACCAAAGAATCACCCTAATAAGTAAATCAAACTTAGAACGAATCACTATCGACCTTAACTTAAGCTTTCATAATGCGAGTAATCATAAAAAATCAATTCAGGACAAAACTTTCATTATTGAAGTTAAACAAGAGCGAAAACCTTATCCATCTTCATGCCGAGAATTTATTAAAAATAAAGGCATTAAAAGCACTAATTTTAGTAAATATTGCATGGGTACTATTCTGACTAATGACACTGCAGCAGAATCTGGGGCCCTAAAAATCAATCGTTTTAAATCAGTAATTAATTCATTAGAAAAACTAAATCAACTGCATTAACTTAAATCAACCAACAATAAAACTGGAGTGACTATGGAACTTACCTTAGGAATAGACTTTATTTCACGATTACTTATCAATACTCTTTCTGTTGTTATATTAATTAGATTTTGCTATTACTCTTTTTCACAACACAGAGCAAATGCATACTCTTTTATGTTATTTGGCATGGGTGTATTTCTTGTAACTTCCTTACTGCATACCGCAGATGTATCAATGGGATTTGCTTTTGGATTATTCGCAGTATTTTCAATGTTGAGGTATAGAACAGAATCTATCAGCATCAAAGAGATGACTTATCTTTTTTTAGTTATTGCAATCGCCCTATTATCAGCAGTGAGCACCCTGTCGACTTATGAATTATCGCTCATTAATCTAGCCATATGCTCAATGACCTATTTATTAGAAACAAGTTTGATCTTGCCTTCTTTAGAAGAGATAGAAATTGAGTATGAAAAAATAGATAACATCAACATCAATCGCCGCCTAAAGCTTATCGAAGATATTAAAACCAGAACCGGCCTCAACGTGGTTCAAGTTGAAATATTAAGCATAGACTTCTTACGCGACTGTACGCGATTAAAGATACATTTCACGCCTACTAAAAAATCAGAAAAAACCCTTGCAGGTACGGCTGATACTCATGCATAAGTTCTCATTCTTTCTATTCACTTTTAGTTCAGTTTTAGTACATGCAATGGATGACACATCTAATGTCTCATCCATTACGAATCTTTCAGGCATGGAATTGGGTGGGTATCTAATGCTTGATCACGATTATTATTCACCTTTTTACGACAAAAATAGCGAGGGATATCAGCATGCAACCGAGATACGCAGATCAAAATTAGGCATTACTTTTAAACCTAACAAGTATTTTAAAGGAAAATTCCAAATTAAATATACGAAGAATTTTTCTGAACAGGGGAAATTAACATTAGCTGACGCTTATATTCGAATCAAAAATAATGAAGACATAGGCATTCAAATAGGCCATATGAAAGAACCTTTTGGTTTAGAGCAACAAACAAGTTCATCTGAGTTAATCGCAATTGAGCGATCTCTGCCAACTGAGACATTCACACCTGGAAGAAGCTATGGTTTATTAATAAATCAAATAAAAAAATCCTACACTTTAGCTACAGGCTATTTTATTACGAGAAATAATCACGATGAATTTTCATTAACCAATTTTGATTTACTAAAAAAAGACGATAGTAGCATTGACGCAATAACAATGCGCATCACAGCCGCCCCATTAAGAAAGAAATCACAAACGCTACACATAGGAAGTTCCGCATCGAAACGTTGGCTGTATAACAACAAAATACAATATAAAAGTACCGCCGAAGTGCATAATGCAAACAAAACAGTCAGAAGCGCTCGCTTCTATGCTGATCAAAGTAATCTATACCAAGTTGATATAGCCTTTCATCATAGGCATTGGTTACTTCAAAGTGAACTATTCGCTAACAGCATACAACAGGTCGATGGTGAACAATGGGAATATTCTGGAGCTTATATTCAAGCAAGCTATAAAAGCACAGGAGAATACGAATATAAAAAAGGCAGATTTAAATCATCACAAAGTAATAATGACACTGATCTTGAATGGATAATGCGCTATTCTCACATTGACTTACGAGACAATGATGTGGGTAATAGTTCATCAGCTGGCCTGATCGGATTAAACATCCATCTCAGTCCTAACCTTAAACTCATGATGAATATGAATTTTTCATGGGCTACTGGCGACATTATTAATCAATATCAAGATGGGCGGGCATACTCGATACGCGCCCAACTAACTTTTTGATGTATACGCCTTAAATACTATGTCTCAAACATGATATGCGGCGTAGCATTCATTGTATTATCGATACGTGGTTTGCATAGCAGCAACCTAGAAGAGCTGATCCCCTGCTCTTCGACCATAAATCTCTTAAAGTTATTGGCCCGCTGCTCAGAAATTCGGATCAGCGCCCCAATTTCGTCTATGCTTAATTTTTTGCCTTTCTCTTGACCAAGATCTTCTGCTGTCGATACCCCACACATCTTAATTTGAAGATCTTTCTTGTCTTTTAACAGTTCAGTGAAAGTAGTAATAAATACGTCTTGATCTTCAGTCACCTCAAATTCCTTCGGGCTGTAATTCAGATCGCTAACTTCGATTTTAAGTAAATGTTTATCCGCTGCCATTACTATCTTGACCAAGCTAGCATAAGGAACAAAGGTCATCGTTAAGTATTCTTTCGCGCCAGCAATCGTCGCCTGCTTAACCAGTAAGGTAATAAAGCCTGAAAAGCCGAATGAAGGACTGTTAGTATCACCTGAAACGGGTAGATCAAGTTCTACATTTCCGTCCCCGTCTTTTAACATACCAAGGGCGGTATTGAACGGAATGTAGCTTTGATTACTTGATTCCTTTCTTTCATAATCGTCTACAGAACTTAGTTCTATTCCACGCAATAAAATATGTGAATTGCCATCAATTTGGCTGCCGATTAATTTAATATCCATAGCTAAATCAAGTTGGCCACTTTCAATTTCATACCCTAACGCTGTTTTCACATAGGCGCTTAAAGACTCTAAATCAAGTTGATTTAATGAACCTTTAACGGTGTAACTCTGCGCAGCTAAAAATGGCTTGGCATCAATCGTCATATCGAAATTTGTATAATTATTGCTAATACCCGTCACCTTGATCACTGAAATTTGATCAGGCTTTTGATTATCAAATGGCCCTGCCGATAATTCGTTCACTTTGATAAAGCGCGCGTAAATAGGAGAAACACTTTGGTCGGTAAATTGAATATTGGCACTGTCTACGAGACTAAAGTTATTCAGTTGAATATGAAACGCTGCGTTATCAGACTCTACCGCAGCGACCTGACTTGCGCCTGTGTTAACCCCCTTACTTGCATCTTTGTTTATAACTTGAGCAGCGTTGTCTTTTAAAGGGGTATCTTGGCTGGTAAGCGCTTCGCTCTCAACGTTACTATCAACGTTACTATCAACTTCACTCTCAATTTCACCCTCGGGTCCTGCGATCGCGTTGGTCAACTGATCTAAGGTTAAAATTAGGTTCTTGATTTGCTTGTCTTTATCCAACTGAACATCTGATTTAAGACCGGCCAGCTCTACGGTATTAATAGACAACGACTGATTGGTTAATTCAACATCGTTAACCGTCAGTGCACTAAAAGCGGTTAAGGCAGGAATATCGTTTTCGGTATTATTTGAGAAGAACGAATCTAATAATGAGCTCATATCAATGGTCACATTGTATTGACCGTCACTACTGTATAAATCAAGGCCGCTCAGTGCTAACTGAGACATTGCGACTAAGACTTCATTAGCAGTTTTATTAAATACGTTCACATCTTGCCACAGTAGATCACCCTTACCTGCAACGGTCAGCTGAGTCTCATTATTAACATCAACGGTCATTAAGGGGCTGTTAAATTGCTGCTCTCCTAAAGTGAAGTGAATATCGTTTTTATTCACTTCGATACCTTGAGTTTTAAAACCAATATCCGCAATTTCAACACGAATACCTTCTTTCATCAGCTTAATATTATGCTTACCTTTGTAACTTACAAAGCCATTTTCAAGCGTGATTTGAGGCGTAAAAAAATGACTGAATTTATGTATATTTACGTCTTGAACATCAACATCAACGCTTATCTGACCCAGTTGATTAACCATCTCTGTTGACGCTGTGAGTGCAATTTCCGCTTTATTAAACTCAGCTAATAAACTCAACGATAGGTTTTGTAAATTTGGGGTTATTTTATCAACATGAAGACCGATATCTTTTAGCTTTAGAGTATGCAACTGACCGTTTTCAATAATGTCTATTTTTGAATTAGTTAGCCGCATTTCAGACATCAGTAACTGAAAGTCAGGCTCGGCTGACTTCACATCATTTTCCGAGTCTTGTTGCTCTGTGCTTGTTAGCTCAGTGCTTTCTAAATCAGTGCTTTCTAAATCAGTGCTTTCTAAATCAGTGCTTTCTAAGTCAGAGCTTTCTAACTCAGAAGGCGGCTGAACGTCTGCTTCTTCAATGACCGTCTTCTCGGCAGTAGGCATACGAATACCTGCAATACTTAATGACTCAGCTTGCTTATCAATAACAAGATATAAACCATCGATTAATAATTCAGAGACATTGAGCTCTCGTGATATCAACTGATAAGCGCTGATTTCGAGTGAGAGTGACGATAATGATAAAACATCTGCGTTCTGATTTTTAACCACTAAGGAGTCGATGGTTAAGCGTGATAAAAAAGGGTTATAACGAATCGTCGTCTGATCTTCTAGTTCTAGATCATGCTGCTCTAAATACTGAGCAATAAAATGATTAGCAATAAAAGGCGATAGTGCCCAAGCAGACAAATAAATTCCCGCGATCAATATTACTGCAAATTTCACTAAGTTTTTCAGCACACGAAGCATATTAGCCTTTCCTTAAATCTTAAAAAGTACGATTAGAAACACCTCCTGCGTTATCAAATATCACTATTGAATAAGGCAGGAGTTAAGATTGCTTAGTATTCTTTGAATTGATTCTTCAGGTCGTCGATGCTACCAATATCAATACCTAAGTCATTGATTAAGCCATTACCTAATCCATAAACAAACCCATGTAAGTAGAGCTCTTGTCCCTTTTTCCAGGCATCGCGCACAACCGTTGTACGTGCAAGATTACGCACCTGCTCCATAACGTTCAGCTCGCATAAGCGATCTCTAGCCTTATCCGGCTCCAAGGCTGATAGTTCATCCATATGCTTATAATGAACATCTTTTACATGACTTAACCAATTATCAACCAAGCCGTGACGCGAGTCGTTATAGGCCGCATGTACACCGCCACAGCCATAATGCCCGGTAACGATAATGTGTTTAACGCTCAATACTTCTACAGCAAACTGCACCACAGATAAGCAGTTTAAGTCAGAATGAATGACCTGGTTGGCAACGTTACGGTGAACAAAAACTTCACCGGGCATCAGACCAACAATTTGGTTAGCAGGCACTCGGCTGTCCGAGCAACCAATCCATAAGTATTCTGGATTTTGCTGTTTGCTTAAGTTAGAAAAGAAATCAGGGTTTTCCTGACTCACTCTTTCTGCCCACTCTTTGTTGCTATTTAATAAGCGATCTAATGTTGACATATCTGAATTCTATTTCTAATGAATGGACGCTGGGCCTACTGGCAGGCTTGCAAATTTTTTATAACGGTAATTACTACTATCGACTTTATTACTGCCAAAGAATGTTCTCCAGAACCAACCACTTTCTAGAGTCTCGCGGCATTGAACTAATTGCTGGTTATACATTCGAGCACGTCGGTCGACCTTTCGGCTAACTTTTTTTAACCAAGGCTTATTTTTATAGGTACCTCGTAAATATCCACCCGCACCTTCGTGATACGCCAAATATAAACGGTACGCATCGTGTTTTTTAATACCTGTGCGTTTAATGGTTTTTATATTATACCAACCGATAAAATCAACCGCGTCGATAAAGTCATCTCGATCGGCACTCCACTGACCTGTATCTTTTTGATACTCTCGCCACGTTCCATTCAACGCTTGCGTATAGCCATAAGCGGTAGAAGGATAATCACCAGGAAATATCCATAAGAACCATTCTCTTGGTGGCCGTGCATCCTCAACAAATTTCGACTCTTGATGAATAAACGCCATCGTTACGCCAATCGGAATACCGTATTTTTTCTCGACTTCTTTTGCCGCATTAAACCAATCGTAGTACTCATCAAAAATATCGCACACATCATCTAAGTTTTGTGGCGGAGTCGTTGTACACGCTACTAACGCACTCAATGCCGTTAGAATAAAAATAGATTTAATGGTTTTGAGTAAGCGCATTAAAAGCCTTCAACCTGATGCAGTTGAAGTAGTTTAATAAAACCCGCTTCGTCAAGAATATCAATGCCTAATGCTTCGGCCTTGGTCAGCTTAGAGCCGGCTTTCTCACCTGCGACCAAGCAATCAGTTTTCGCCGAAACACTCCCAGTCACCTTGCCACCCAATTGTTGTAAAAATTGCTTAGCATCATCTCGGCTGATTTCAGACAGAGTACCTGTAATCACGTATACCTTGCCAGCCAACGGTAACCCAGCACTATCCTCTGCGGAGGCAGGCTCAGCTTCAGGCCAGCTAAGCCCTACTTTTTTAAGCTGTTCGATAATAATTTGATTATGTTCTTCTTTAAAGAAAGCCAAAATATGTTTAGCGACAATTTCGCCAACATCAGGAACCGCCAATAAAGTAGCTTCATCCGCTTGTTGAATGCGTTCTAAAAAGCCAAAATAATCGGCTAAATTTTGAGCCGTTGTCACGCCCACTTCTCGAATCCCTAAGGCATATAGAAAGCGTCCTAAAGTGGTATTTTTGGCCGTCTCTAATGAGGCCAATAAATTTTTAGCCGACTTCTCAGCCATACGATCTAGAGCGGCCACCTCTTCTAGGTTTAAATGAAATAGATCATCAAACGAATTAATCAATTCAGCATCCACTAACTGCTCAACCAATTTATCCCCAAGGCCATCAATATCCAGTGCTTTACGCGAAGAGAAATGTTTAATCGCTTCTTTGCGCTGTGCGCCACAATATAAACCGCCACTACAACGAGCAACCGCTTCGGTCGCGATGCGCTCTACATTTGAACCACACACAGGGCATTCTGTAGGCATAACAATATCGGTCGCATTCTCTGGGCGTCGATCAATCACCACCGACACCACTTGCGGGATCACATCCCCAGCACGACGAATAATCACTGCATCCCCAATTTTTACGCCTAATCGGGCTATTTCGTCCATGTTATGCAAGGTCGCATTACTAACAATAACGCCTGCAACATGAACAGGTTTTAAACGGGCTACAGGGGTAAGAGCCCCGGTTCGACCGACTTGAAAATCAACACCTTCAAGCAGGGTAATTTCTTCTTGGGCCGGAAACTTTGCAGCAATTGCCCAGCGGGGTGCGCGCGCAACAAAGCCTAGAGTTTGTTGAATTGCGAGGTCGTTTATTTTAAATACGATGCCGTCGATATCATAATCAAGGCTATCGCGTTTACGCCCCATCTCGGCAAAATAATCAACACAGGCCTGAATGCCTTGCACTACAGCCATGTCATTATTAATTTTCAGTCCCCACTGCTTTAAGCATTGAAGAATCTCTTCGTGCTTATTCGGCAATGCATATTCTTCTGAAACAACACCAATGCTGTAAGCACATAGTTCTAGCGGGCGTTTCGCTGTGATTCTGGAATCTAGCTGGCGTAACGAACCTGCTGCCGCATTACGCGGGTTGGCAAATACTTTTCCATCATTACTACGAGCATCTTCATTGAGCTTTTCAAAGCCCGCTTTAGGAATATATATCTCACCTCTAACTTCTAATCGTGCGGGATAATCCGTGCCGCGTAATACCAGCGGTACATTCTTGATCGTGCGAACATTTAGTGTGATGTTCTCACCCGTTGCACCATCCCCACGCGTTGCCGCTTGTACTAACTGACCGTTTTCATAAAGAATACTGACCGCAAGGCCATCTAGCTTAGGCTCGCAGGCATACTCTATTGCGACTGACGCATCGATTTCGGTTTTTAATCGGTCGCGCACTTTACGCTCAAAATCGACAAGTTCCGTTTCGTTCATCGCGTTTTCAAGCGATAACATCGGGCGTTCATGGGTTATTTGCGTGAAACTGGCTAAAGGAGGAGCACCCACTTTTTGAGTTGGCGAATCAGCGGTGACGCTATCTGGAAATTCTTTTTCGATGCTTTCTAGCTCACGATATAGACGATCGTATTCTGCATCCGGAACCGAGGGCTCATCCAAAACATAATATTGATGGCTATAGGTATTAAGTTGCTGTCTTAGGTCTTGAATACGCTTTGATACTTCAGCGGTAATCATCATAAATCTTATACTGCGTAGGCTGTTATAGTGAATATGGCTATGGAAATTGTACTAGCGGCTTTTTCGAACCGCTTTTGATACTAGCCGCGACTATTCGCAGTCGCGCCTTATTATTAATTGCGTCTAATTTTAACCGCGTCATGCACCAACTTATTTTTTACCGAAGAGCTTTTGCTTACGCACAAAATCTCGTACAAGTTGGCGGTTATGTTCAATGGTTTGCAACGCCATAATACTGTGCGTTTCATCATGAACATCACCACCTAAATTACGAGCGATAACCGATGCCATTTCTGTCATCGACTCAAACGCATTCATCGCTTTAACCGGCCCTGGTAAACTCATAAATAAGCTAACGCCATAAATGCGTTCGTGCATGAGCGTTTCAGGATCGAAGGTGCCAGGGTTAAACGAGTTAGCCATTGAAAATTCAATGCACCCTTCACCACCTTCTTCTTCAAAGCGATGAAAAATACCTTTTTCACCATGGCGCAGGTCGCAGCTATTTACCAAGTAGAGAATGTCTTCGCCACAAAATCCTTCTTCATCATGAGGAACAACATGAGTGACCAATACTAAACTAGGAATAGGACGCTCACTCAATACCTCGGCATTGGGCCCTGGTTTTTTTACTGGGGCATAGGCTGCCTGTGCCATCATATCTTGTGCTTTTTGCTGGCCTGAACCAATGACCGGCTCTTCTTCAAAAACAGGTTTTTCTAAAGACGCAGGTTCTTCATCTACGGCCGCCATAGAAAACACATCACCCATATCAGCAACCGATGATTGTATTCCTTCGATATCATCAACCGTTAGTTCTACCTGATCGCTAACCTGCTCTTCATAATTGGAAGTATCAGCTGCCGTACTGTCTTCGTTATGACTGTTATTAATAGAATCGTTTTCGCTTACTTTACACGAGGCAGCAGGCTCATTGTGAACAGCCACATCTTCACCCAGCTCTTCTACATCTAATAATAGTGGAACGTGCTCATCCAAATTTAACGGCATCGCACGAGGGGCAACCGCCTCAGAAGTCTGCTCTACTTTCTCAGTAACATCTAAGTCAGGTGAAATCGACGGTTCAGCAAATAATGGGGCTGACGGCTCAGAATTTTCGTGAATAGTCTTTGCATTAACAGCGTCATCACTTGATTCTGAATGACTGTCGGCTTCCGCTGAATCATTATTAAAAGCCGCTTCTGAGGATGCGTTACTTTTAACTTGAGAGTTCATTTGAGGATTTAGTTGAGAATTTTGTTGAGAGTTCCGTTGAGAGCTCAGTCCTGAAGTAATACGAGATTTAAGTTCAGACTCAAGCTCAGTCTCAGCTTTAGACTTAGTCTCAACAGCAGATTGAGCTGATGAATCAGAGTAGCTCTCATGTTGAAAATCTGGCTCGCCTGCATAAATACGCTCTTCACGCAGATTGTCTTTAATTTCATCATCAAGCGCTTGATAAGCATTCGCTTCCAAGGATTCAAGAGCCGACATGCCAGGAATTTCATCCAATTGATCACGAAAGTCCTTTGCATCTTTCATTAAGGCATCCGCATCAACCTCGCCAATTACTCGAGCACCACCATTGGGTAATTCAGACGGAAAGCTATCTTCAGGAAATTTATAATCCCCCTTAACATCAATGCTAAGTGCATCACGACGTGCGCGGCGCATTCGCCTAAACCCATCGACTAGAATGCCGAGCATAATAATACTGCCCAGTATTACGAGTACTGTGCGCAGATTTAATTCCATTTGATCACCTTAAAACATCCGTTTATTGTATTTGCTTTGCATGCTTTCACTATTATTTTTCTCATATCAATCATGCTTCAACCATTTTTACAGCTTCTTCAATATCGACCGATACTAACCGTGAAACACCGGGCTCATGCATCGTTACGCCCATTAACTGGTCCGCTTTTTCCATCGCTATTTTATTATGGGTAATATAAATAAATTGTACCTTCTCCGACATAGCTTTTACCAGTCGGGCATAACGTCCTACATTCGCATCATCTAATGGTGCATCAACTTCATCCAGCATACAAAAAGGAGCTGGGTTGAGCTGAAAAATAGAAAATACTAACGCAATCGCTGTTAACGCTTTTTCACCCCCCGATAATAGATGAATGGTACTGTTCTTTTTGCCCGGAGGCGATGCCATGATAGCAACCCCCGCATTCAACAGATCATCACCGGTAAGCTCTAAACTAGCATGGCCACCGCCAAACACTTTTGGAAAGAGTTCAGCCAAGCCCGAGTTTACTTTATCAAAAGTTTCTTTAAATCGTGTTTTCGTTTCACGATCAATTTTGTGAATCGCATTTTCTAGAGTCGCTAAAGCTTTCTCTAGATCTTCGTGCTGTGCATCTAGATAGGTTTTGCGCTCAGACTGAATTTTATATTCATCAATGGCGGCTAAGTTAATCGCACCTAAACGTCGAATACGTTCAGCAATACGCTCTAATTCTTCGCTCCAAAGCTGAATATCCGCGTCCTCAGGCAAACTCTCAAGCACGCCTTCTAAGGTCAATTCATCTTCAACTAACTGCTCAACCAAACTATTACGTCGTATTTCTAATGACTGAGTTTCCATGCGTACTTGTTCTAATTTAGTACGTACATCTAAACCGGCTTTTTCAGCAACGGCTCGGTCTTTTTCAAATTGTCTTAACTCGGCATCCACCGCTTCTAGCTCACGGCGAGCATCGCTCATTATTTGTTCAGCATCTAATCGTTTTTCTAGCAGCTCTTCTAGCTGCATTTTTAATTCTTCAAGATCCGAATCGTGATCACGATTTTGGTTTTTCTGAATCTGAGATTTACGCTCTTGGCTGCGCTGCATTTGTTGATGCAAGCGCTCTACCGCTTGAGACAAACTTTGCTGCTGGTTGGTAAACCCTTGATGGCGTAATTGCAGCTGGTGAGCTTGATCTTTTTCTTGGCGAGCACGCATGCGAGCATTTTCGATACGCGTCGTTGTATTTTCACGCTCTGACTGTAAACGGCTGCGTTCATCCGCATCTTGATCCATGTTTTCCATGGCTTCTTGCCACTGAATGCGCGCCTCAGCAATTTGTTCTCGCTCTAGAGCTTGAAGTTCACTCACTTCTGTAAGCTCATTATCAATTTTATCTGTACGCAACGCCAACTGCTCTGCTCGGGCTTTTTTACCGGCTAGCTGAGATTGGAATTCAGCCAATTGACGTGCAAATGCAGCCATTTCTTTTTGCTGAACTTCACGCTGTTGCTCTAAATTACGCAGTTTCAATTGTTCTGCGTCTAGGTCAACTTCCCATTCTTCGACGTTAATGTCTAAATCTTCAAAACGTATTTCAAGCGCTTCTAATTCTTGCTGTCGAGCAAGGATGCCACCATTACCTTCACCGTCTTTTGCCACCCGTAACCAAGATTTACCAATCCATAAACCTTCAGGCGTTATGATTGATTCGTCTTCGCTGAGTTGTGACCGACGCGCCATCGCTTGGGCTAAATCATCAGCAACTTGCACCTTATTTAATAGCGCGCTGACATTTTCATCACCGCTGACTTTGGCCGATAGTAAATGACTGCCTGCCTGCCCCGCCGCTGCGGTTGGATCGGCTGACCATAAAATAATATCACCGTCTTTTAAGCCGCCTACCCAATGCTGAACAGGATCTAGATCATCAATGATAACGGCTTGTAAATAGTTACCCATCACCATTTCAACGGCTCTTTCCCAGCCGCTTTCAACGTGAATTTTTTCGGACAATCGCGCTTTACGAGATAATTGATGACTTTCTAGCCAATGGCTAACCGCAGTATTACCTTCGCCTTTGGCCGCTTGCTGCAGTGCTTCTAATGAAGCTTTTCGACCTTGTACTTGCTGTAACTCGCTGCGACCTTCGTCCAATTTTTTGCGTAAATTCTCAATACCTTCACGCTGCCCGTTAACCTGTTCACCAAAGCTATCGCCAGACATCTGCTGTTCTTCAAGTTGCATCTCATGCTCTGAAATTTGCTCTTGTAAGAATAAGATTTCTTCCGCTTCTGGGTTTGATACTAGCTGACGTCGCTCTTCATCTAAACGTTCTATACGCTGCTGTAGACGGGTTAGTTGTTGCTCTAAATTTTGTATTCGACTTTGCGCGACTTCGGCTTGTCGTGCCGGTGCGCTGGCTTTTTGAGTAAATTCATCCCAGCTTCTCTGCCAAGCTTGCATTGCTTCTTCGGCAATAATTAACTCTTCACCCGCCGCTTCTTCTCCGGCCAGTAAGACTTCCAGTTCGGGCTCTAACATCATCAGTTCTTCATTGACGTCTTCAAGCTTTAGCTGATCTTCTTCTAACGCACGCTGCGTTTCTAAAATACCTTTTTCTGTTTCAGCCAAGTCTTGCGACAGCTGCAAACTCATTTGCGCTTGGTGTTCTAGTTTTTGTTCGTGACGTGCAATCTGCGCACCCACTTCATAATACTTAGCTTGTGCCGTACTAAATACTTCGTTGCGTTCATGATGGCTTTCACGGCGTTCTTCGATCGCGGTATCGGCAGCGGTTTGTTGCGCCATTTTTGCTTCGTACTGCATATCGAGTTCAGCAATGTCTAATTCTCGTTTACGATAATCAACATCCAGAACTTTCCACTTCAAGGCTTGAAGCTGGCCTTTTTTAAGGCGTTCTTCTGCTTTGTATTCTTTATATTTTTCAGCGGCTTGTGCTTGACGATGCAAGTGCGCTAACTGGCGCTCCATTTCGTCACGAATATCTTGTAAGCGCTCTAGATTTTCATGAGTGCGGCGCATGCGGTTTTCAGTTTCGCGACGACGCTCTTTGTATTTTGATATGCCTGCCGCTTCTTCGATAAAGACGCGTAGTTCTTCAGGCTTAGATTCAATCAGGCGCGAGATCATGCCCTGTTCAATGATTGAATAAGAACGCGCCCCTAAACCCGTGCCCAAAAAGATATCGGTAATGTCTTTACGACGGCATTTTGTACCGTTTAAATAATAAGTTGATTGTCCTTCGCGTGTGACTTGACGACGCAATGACACTTCACTGAAAGCAGCATATTCACCTCGTAACGTGCCATCACTGTTATCAAAAATAAGATCAACACTGGCCTTGCCGACAGGTTTACGCTGAGCAGAACCATTAAAAATAACATCAGTCATCGACTCGCCGCGTAAGTTTTTCGCTGAGCTTTCACCCATAACCCAACGAACTGCATCAATGGTATTCGACTTTCCGCAACCATTTGGCCCAAGAATACCCGTCATATTAGTTGGAAACGGTATATAAGTTGGGTCTACAAACGATTTAAATCCTGCCAGTTTGATGGCCTTTAGGCGCATAACCTGTCTTTCCTAGTTAATTATCTATTATTCGATTTAGGGTTTAGCCCGCTTTTATCGCAGCCAATACCAGATTCAACTGATGATCAAAGTAGTGTTTTACGGCTTCAGGCAACAAACCGATCTCTCGTTTGGTTACACCCGTCATGAGTGCCGCAAAAAACGTTAAAGCCGCTTGGCCATCATTGGGTTTATATCGTTGCGCTAACGCGTAGCATCTATGAACCGCAGGTTCCATATTAACAAGCACTTCATGCAGGTATTCATTTTTTGCTAGCGGGTAGGCCATATTCAACAAAGTGAATACTTGAGCTATAAACTCTTCTCGATCTTCTTGCTCTGCCATGCTTTGCAATAAAACCAAGTGCTGAATGACTTCATTGAGATCATTCCCCTGCCAGCGCTGAGCAACCAATACCGCTAAACGAGTAACCAATATGCCAAAAACATCAAACAGGTTTTCTACTGATTCGGCGGTTATTTCAGCAACCATTGCCCCTCTTCTAGGCATAATTTCAACTAAATGCCTTTTTTCCATCAGTAACAGCGCTTCTCGCACCGATCCGCGACTAACCTCTAGCTCCTCAACAATTTTTAGCTCTTGAATGCGCTCATTAGCAATTCGCTGGCCTGAAATTATTTGATTCGCAAGGTGTCGAGCTATTTGCTCTGCCATGCTTTTGGGTGCGTTAAAACTCATAGGGGCGAGTACTCATCCTACATCTATATGCAAAAACCTAAGTCTACCACAGCCTCTTATCGCGAAAAGCCTTATATCAAGCCCTTTTTACACTATTTTTCTTAAAACCCTCCCTCACTGAAAATTCAGCACAATCTGTCTCTAAACCTGACTTTTATTGATTACTTTACAGCCAAATGTTGCAAAGTTTCTTTCTCTAAATTAATATTGTCCTACAATCTTACAATAATGAGAATTAAATAATATCAAAAACAATGAATTCACTGACTAATTCAGCCATTAAAACTTAGCCATTAAGTCATAAAAAACAGGTAGAAAGCATGAATACAATCGCAGCACCGCGCTCATCAGAGCTCGATATAATTATAAGAATTAAAAAATATGCTTATTTATTAGTCATATTGCCATCACTGGTATTATTCGCCTCAGCATGGCTAGGCGAACAATATGGTTATCGCGATGTATTTGCCTTTACTACGGTATTTTTTGTGTTTGCTTTAGTCCCTATTTTTGACCATATCATCGGTCAAGACCCTGTTAATCCTGATGAAGAAACACAAGTTCCTGAATTATCAAAAGAAGTCTTTTATCGCATACTCACACTGCTTTGCCTTCCTATGCAGATCGCTACTATATTGTATGGCGGTCATGTTTTTATGAATGGCGACTTGAGTTGGGCGGGTCAGGTTGGCTGGGTACTTTCTGTTGGAACCATTGGTGCCATCGTCGCTATTAACGTTGGCCACGAGCTAATCCATAAAGATCCTATTATCGAGCAATGGGCAGGTGGTTTATTATTTGCTTGCGTTACTTATGGAGGCTTTAAAGTCGAACACATCCGTGGCCATCACGTGCATGTTTCTACCACTGAAGATGCTTCGTCTTCTCGCTTTGGCC
Organism: uncultured Oleispira sp.; assembly: GCA_913061415.1. Taxonomy (GTDB): domain Bacteria; phylum Pseudomonadota; class Gammaproteobacteria; order Pseudomonadales; family Oceanobacteraceae; genus Oleispira. Next base: position 48,778 of record CAJXUD010000005.1, read on the forward strand.
AAAGCTTGTATGCTTTTTTACCTCACGCGTACTTACATAACTTTTTAAACGCCTGGAAGTTAGAGGCTAAAAAACTAAACAGAAAAGGCAAAAAGTTATTAAGTTTTAGTAATGAATTAATTTGGTGGTACGCCATCAGCTTCGCTTTTGCAGCAGTGTGCGGAGTACTTTGGGGCTGGGTTGGAATTGTCTACTTTTTCGCTCAAAGCTTTATTGCTTTTTCACTATTAGAAGTTATTAATTACATTGAACATTATGGATTACACCGCAGAAAACTTGAAAATGGTCGTTATGAACGCACGAATATTGAGCATTCTTGGAACAGTAACTTTTTACTGACTAATTTATTTCTTTTTCAACTACAACGCCACTCAGATCACCATGCAAATCCTAAACGCCGCTACCAAGTTTTGCGCCATCATGAAGTCAGCCCACAACTCCCTAGCGGCTATGCCACCATGGTTGTTTTAGCTTTATTTCCGCCGCTTTGGTTTAAAGTCATGAACCCAAAAGTTAAAGCTTATTACAAGGATGAAGAGCACCAGCTAGAATAATTATGACGAATAATTCACTTCGTATATTGCAGATTTTTTAATATAGATTTACTTATACTGATACTTGCTCTAGCGCTTGTATTAATGAGCCAAGTCGCTATCCTTGGCTCATATTTTTTATAATTAGAAAACTATGTCAGGTTCAGAATCAACGCCAAAACCACGCCCTACTTTAGACCCTAAAGTAGGAGAGTATTACAACCAAAATTTCGATAATCTTCAGTATTCGGAAGAACAACTCGACGAAGTAGAATTTGATAATTGCACATTTAAAAACTGCAATTTCTCAGGCACTCATTTCAAGCATTGTAAGTTTATTGACTGTCATTTTTACCAATGTAATTTAAGCAATATTCGCATTGGTTATAGTCGTTTTAATGAGGTGTTTTTTGATCATTGCAAAATGCTTGGAATCGACTGGACTAGAGCGCACTGGCCAAATTTAGCGCTGTCATCGCCGCTTAAATTCTCTCACTGTATTTTAAATGATTCGTCTTTTCAGGGATTAAAATTATGTGAACTGCAACTAGAATCTTGCAAGCTTCAAGACGTTGATTTTCGGGAGGGTAACTTTAGCCAAAGTAATTTTACTGGCAGCGATTTTAGCTACAGTTTATTTAATAGAACAGCGTTGGTTGAAGCAGATTTTAGTGATGCCTCCAACTACAACATCGATATAAATGTTAACAACATAAAACAAGCAAAATTTAGTCGAGACCAAGCCCTTAACTTATTGTCAGGGCTTGATATTGAACTGGTAGATTAAGACATAAAAACAATCAGCGATTCGCTCGATTTTCAATAAGCTCATCGACCACAGACGGGTCTGCCAGGGTAGATATATCACCCAACGCAGAAAATTCGTTTTCTGCTATTTTACGCAAAATACGACGCATAATTTTACCCGATCGTGTTTTGGGTAATCCTGCCGTCAACTGTATTAAATCGGGAGTAGCAATAGGCCCAATATCCTGACGCACCCATTTTTTCAATTCTAAAATGAGCGCATCATTAACCGCAGCCTCTGTACTTAATTCACCTTTATTTAAAGTCACGTAAACATAAATACCCTGACCTTTAATATCATGCGGATAACCGACCACTGCGGCTTCTGCAACTTTAGGGTGCGCCACTAAAGCACTTTCAATTTCTGCAGTTCCCATGCGATGACCCGAGACATTTAATACGTCATCAACACGCCCCGTAATCCAGTAATAACCGTCCTCATCACGCCTTGCACCATCGCCACTGAAGTACATACCCGCATAAGTTGAAAAATACGTTTGCATAAATCGCTCATGATCACCATAAAGTGTGCGCGATTGACCCGGCCAACTATCTAACATAACAAGGTTTCCCTCCCCTGCTCCCTCAACGATATTACCTTCGCTATCAACCAAGGCTGGCTGCACCCCAAAAAATGGACGCGTCGCCGAACCCGGTTTTAATATCGTCGCGCCCGGTAGCGGAGTAATCATGATGCCGCCGGTTTCTGTCTGCCACCATGTATCGACAATCGGGCATTTTTCTTCACCAATTGTGCGGTAATACCACTCCCAAGCCTCGGGATTAATCGGCTCACCTACCGTGCCTAAGATTCGTAGCGAATGACGCTTGGTTTCTGTGACCGCCGCTTCACCTTCGGCCATAAGCGCTCGAATTGCTGTCGGTGCGGTATATAAAATGTTTACTCCGTGCTTATCTACAATTTGTGATACGCGGTTAATACTTGGGTAGTTAGGCAAGCCTTCACACATTAATGAAATAGCGCCATTCGCCAACGGCCCATAAACCAAATAGGTATGCCCAGTAATCCAGCCAACATCGGCAGTACACCAATAAACGTCACCTTCATGATAATCAAACACATATTCATGCGTTAACGATGCATACACTAAGTATCCCCCCGTGGTATGAACTACCCCTTTAGGCTTACCGGTTGAACCCGAGGTATACAGAATAAATAACGGATCTTCAGCACGCATTTCTGCTGGCTGACACTGAGTTGATTCTTTAGCGATGGCCTCGTGGTACCAGATATCGCGGGTTTTATGCCATGCGATATCCGCACCGGTGCGTTTCACCACAATGACTTTTTCAACCGTTTTGACACTAGGATGAGTCAATGCCTCATCAACGTTTGCTTTAAGCGGTACGGTTTTTCCACCACGAACCCCTTCGTCCGCGGTAATGACCACTTTAACGTTACTGTCATCAATTCGACCAGCTAATGCATCAGGAGAAAAACCACCAAAAACAACCGAATGAATGGCTCCAATTCGGGCACAAGCCAGCATAGCCATAACCGCCTGTGGAACCATAGGCATGTAGATACAGACCACATCCCCCTTACGAACCCCCTGGGTTTTTAAGGTGTTGGCAAACTGACATACCTCTGCATGCAACTCTTTATAGGTAATGTATCGATCATCACAAGGCTCATCACCTTCCCAAATAATTGCTGTCTGATCGCCACGCTTTTCTAAGTGTCTGTCTAGGCAATTCGCAGAAGCATTCAATGTGCCGTCTTTGTACCAGTTGATATCAACGTTATGCTCATCAAACGATACATCGCGAACTTGAGTAAAAGGCTGCATCCAATCGATGCGCTTCCCCTGCTCGGCCCAAAAACCTTCTGAGTCTTCAATTGAATGGCGATACAGAGATTCATATTGGTCATTATTGATCAAAGTGGTTGAACCAATACTGTCTTTAACTGGGTAGGTTTTAATCGCTGACATGAGTAATCCTAAAGTAAGGGATTTAATCCCGTTTTATTTTTGTATTTGTTATCAAGTAACTGTACAGCAACTGAATGTGCTAGAAAACCGTGAAGAATAGGATTTATTCATGAAAGTTTTTTGACGAGAATCGAGCTTAGAAGTACAAAAAAGTTACTTAAATTGTTATTTATTCAATATTTTACAATTCACTTACAAAAAGTCACACCTCATATTTTCTGAAAATTGTGACAAAAATTGTCGCTGATGGACACATAACTGATTGTTTATTTAGGTCTTTACTACCAAAAAACACAGAGTTCAGAATATTCCTAAAAAATAAATACTTATTTTCTAAAACCTCATTAAATTTAAGCAATTACAGTCGATTATGAGACATAAGTCCCACATTTCAAAGATTTGACGTCAGCCTAACTCCTCAATACTATCTGACAAGCTTCAACTAGACAGATTGAGACATTAGTGACGAAAACTTATTTTAACTTCCGATATAAAGTTCAACTATGCATTATTTGCATCAGTAACTTTTGTCGTCAAAGTTATTTGAGTAAACACTTGATCGCTGGTTTTGTCGCTTTATTATTTACCAGCCAGGCTGCACTTTCTGAAAACGTCATTTTACGCCATAGCTTTGCGGGTAATATTTCTTTTGCTCTAGCGGGCAATACCCTGCGTAGTGCAAGTAATACTTGCGCCCCAATTGCAGGAGGCGAATCCTCTAGCGCCATCGATATCCCTAGCGGCGCAACTATGAAGGCTGCTTATTTGTATTGGTCTGGCTCTGGTTCGGTTGACTCTGATGTGAGTTTTAATGGCAGTCCTATAACTGCTGATAAAAATCACATAATTACCTTTCAAGGCCGCTCTTATTTCAGTTCTAAAAAAGAGGTTACCGATTTAATATCTGTTAATAGAACCTCCCACAGAGTTTCTGGAGTTTCTTTTAATGGTTCCGGCGGCTATTGCGATGTAAAGAGCGCTTATGCCGGATGGGCGTTAGCCGTGATTTACGAACATTCTGGTGAACCATTAAGAGTTATTAACGTATTTGATGGCTTTAAGAATTTCTGGGGAAGCGAGCTTGACTTGATCCCGGATAACTTTGTAATTGCACAGGACCCCGCTACCAAAGGTGGAAAGCATGCTCACATTACTTGGGAAGGCGATAACGGTAACTCTCAATCAAAAGATGGTTTCTCTGAATCGTTACAGTTCGAGGGATCTAACTTAACCGATTCTGGCAACCCATCTAACAACCAGTTCAATAGCTACTCCAACATCAATGGTGGCAATAATACCAGTGGTGTTGATATTGATGAGTATCAAATTGGTAGCTACCTCACCGCAGGGGATACCAGCGTACATACCACCTATTCTTCTGGGCAAGATGCTGTATTTTTAACCGCTGAACTGATCAGCGTGCCTAACGAACCAGTGGCTGACCTATCAATCCAGCAGACCGGGCCTAGTAGATTCATACGTGGCGAGAACAATACAGTCAATTTCACTGTTTATAATAACGGACCCAGTATCGCGACAAGCAGTACTGAAATTTCAATTCCATTACCGACAGGCCTCTCGCTAAACTCCTTTACGGGGAATCAATGGAGTTGTAATGAAGTGTCTGCAAATGTTATTTGTAACTATACCAATGATATAGCCAATAACGCTTCGGCCAACTCACTTTCCATTTCGTTCTACTCTGATAATTCAACGAATAACAGCGTTAATATTACTGCGACCGTAACCGGTGTTGTATTTGATAATATCTTATCCAACAATACTCGCACTCAAACCTACTCTGTTGTTTCAGCGGACCTTTCTACATCATCCAAATCTGTGACGGACCTCAACGGAGGTAATGTCCAAGCCGGTGAGAAGATCAGATATACAATTGATCTAATTGAAACTAACGGAATTGCAAAATCTGGAATTTCTGTAGTCGATAACTTACCCAATAATATTTCTTCATTTGAGGTTATTAGCCTACCGAATGGAGCAAGTAATAATAGCCAGCAAGCCCCAGCGGGAAGTAATTCAACGGGATTAATTTCTATATCGAACATTTCAGTCGCAGCTAATGCTACAGAATCAATCGTAATTGATGCCATCATCCTCGCTTCGTCAACTGCAAATACCGCAATCGAGAATACAGCGACCATCAGTGCTCAGAATATGTCTGACATAATCATTAGCTCTCCTACAATTTATGTATCAAAACCCGCAAACCCAGCGACGGGTAATAAGCCACTTTATTTACGCCAATCCTCTAATTTAAGTAGAGTACAGCCAACCTCTAGCGCCTTTCATACCTTAGTAGATTTAGCTGAGAGAACGTATATTATTACACCCGCTTTTCAGCAAGAATTCATTTTTTCAGATTCTACTGTCAGTGCTTATTTATTCTTACAAAACGACTATAATCGTGACTCTTGGGGACATACTGTGACCGTTAGTCTGTTACGTAACAACATAAGTATCGGCAGCGTAACTCGAACGATATCTGTTCCTTCTGTAGGTTTAAACGGTGATAATGTTGCCCTGTTCGAATTCTCTATTCCCCTATCTGGCACCCCGACTCTTGATCCTAGTGATACGTTATCTCTTAAAGTAGTTAATGATTCTGAGTATGACGAAGATAGCTTACGCATATATTCCATTGACCCAAATGTAAACAACGCTGATAGCATTTCACCCTATAGCTTAGTGAGTCTTCCAGCTGCTACCGTTATTAATGTTGATAACATATCAATACTTGATAATAACTCTCAGGAAGTCAGTGAGGCATCTCCTACAGAAACCATTATTATACAAGCTGAAATTAGTGATCCGTTTGGCGCATTCGACATAACGTCATCAAATATAACCATCACTAATTCCCAAGGCACAACGCTTGTGAATAAAGCAGCCATGAGTTTTTTATCTGAGCCACATCCTGCTAAAAAAATATTTGAATTCAGTTTTAATTTGGCTGCAGATGCTGAGCTTGGAGACTGGAGTATTTCAGTGACCGCTCTTGAAGGCGTTGAAAATGACATCGAACATACCAGTGAATCAGCCTTCAAAATCGTACCTCAACTACCCAATATAACCTTAACCAAAAATGTAGATGTGTATTCAGACCCTATTCACGGCGCCAATACTGCAGCGTCTTTCGCTAAGGCCATCCCAAATGCTGTTTTAACCTATACGATTTCGGCAAGTAATTCCGGCCCAGGGGCTGCTCAAATAAATAGCATCTGGATCGCCGACGCAATACCATCAAATATGTTTATGAATGTCTTAGATTTTGATGACGTCGCAGATACAGGGCCGATTAAAGTACTTCCAAGTGCATCGCCCAGCGGTCTCAACTATAACTTTGAAAGTTTAAGTGATAACTCCGACGACCTAGAATTTTCAGCTAATAATGGCGCAAGTTTCACCTACAGCCCTACCCCTGATAGCGACGGTATCGATGAGAATATTACTCATTTTAGAATAAATCCAAAGGGAATTTTTCAAGCACCTGCTGCTGGAGAAAGTCCTACTCAATTCACCATTAAATTCAGAGTACGGCTTCAATAGCGTGGCTCAATAAACGAACAAAAGAACTAAGAAAAGGTATTAAGTATGAAAAACGTTCCATTCACTAAGTTACTAGCTTCTACTGCTATTTTAGGGGCAACCTTATTTAGCACGAATGCATTGGCCATTGGTACTGAAGCCGGTACAGCCATCCAAAACACGGCAACGGTTAGCTTTACGCGAAACGGCAGCTCTGATAGCGAGCAAGCAAGTGTGAGCTTTAAAGTTGACGAGATCATTAACGTGAACGTTACTGCCGCCAATGCCAGTACTAACATCACTAACGGCGATCAAAATGCGGCTATTACCTATACAGTAACCAACACAGGTAACGGCCCAGAAGCGTTCAGACTGTTTGAATCGATCGGTGCAACTAACGATTTGCCGCTAACAGCCGGTGATTTAACAGTGTATTACATCGATACTGCGTCATCTGATGGTACATTTGATCCTAACAACATTAATGAAACTCTATACACTGGTACAGACATAAACATTTTAAGAGACGAATCCATCACGGTTTATATCGTAACCGATGTACCGAATGCTGCGACCTTAAATAGCCTAACAGACTTAGACCTAACCGTGGTTTCTCAAACTGAAGCTAATGGTATTAAAGCGGGCGAATCTGCTTTTGGTACTGTAATTCCTGGTGCGGGTGCTGATTCAACTAACGCAATTATTGCTGTTGACCAAGGTCGTGATGATGCAACGTCTGAATTGAAAGTAACGACTTTCGATCCAAGCCAATCTCTTGAAGTACTGATTAATAAAACAATCCTTGGTTCAAGCGCTTTGATCAACGGCACTGCAACAGTTACCGATCAGAAGATCCCTGGTGCAATGGTTACTTACTTCATTAAAGTAACTGTTCAAAACGATACCGCAACCGCCCTTGCTATTAGCGATATTATTCCCGCTAACATGACATATATTGCAGAAAGCCTACGTGTTCAGTCAGCAGCTGGTAGCACGATTAATACACCAACTTACAAGGCGCCTGTGTTACCTGCACAGACTCCAGCGACTTACTCTAACTTTACCGCGCTAACCGATACGAACTCGGATGCCGATAATGCAGAGACCGTTCCTAACACAGGTACTGTTACATCGATCAATGTTGCACTGGGTGATTTAGCACCAGGTGAATACGCAATCTTGCTAGATGCAACTGTAAATAACTAATCGAATTTAATTTATGAATATCAACTTACCAAGAGGAAGCAGCATGATAAAAAACATCACACTCGCATTAAGCCTCGCACTGATGAGCTTCATCGTAAGTGCAGAAGTGACACTGACAAATACTGTGTTTGAAGTGGTTACCATCACCAATAAAGATGGTAGTCAGCAAGACCAGTGGCAGCAGCCGGATAAAATTTTACCGGGTGAACGTGTTGGTTACAAAGTTGAAGTGAGCAATAAAGGGACTGAGCCGGCTGCGGATATCGTAATCGCAAATCCTATTCCTGAACATACTGTGTATGTTCAGGGGTCAGCAAAAGGTTTAGAGACCCAAATAGAATTTTCTGTTGATAACGGAAAAACCTACGCACTGCCTGCTGAGCTTTTCATTGAAAAAGATGGCGAACGTGTGCAGGCAGAGGCCGCTGACTATAGCCAAGTTCGCTGGTCCTTAAACAAACCTTTGGCTGCCGGTGCATCAACGACCGTGCAGTACATTGTTAAAATCAAATAACTTTTAATAAAATTTTAAGAAGGTAATACTTATGAAATTAAAAAACCTAGCGTTTATTGCCGCAACTTCGGCAATGACACTACCGGCATTTGCTGCAGACTATGACATTACTGAGTTAGACACTCTGTTTGGTACTAATGTTAGTAACACCGCTAGCCTTAAATATAAGGTAAACGGAACTGACATTGAGAAAGACAGTAATACGGTTGACTTCAAAGTTGATCGAAAAGTAATTTTCTCCGTTACCGACAACCAAACTGGTACTGACCCTGTTCCTGTTCAAGCCGGTGCTGTAGCAACGACTATCTTTACCGTTCAAAATGACAGTAACGCGCCGATCAGTTATGCATTGCCTGTTCCTCCAGAGTTCACAGAATATTCTTACCTGTCTCCTGCTGATGGTACAACGGTAATTACGATTACGAATGCTACTCCAGTAAACTCTCCTGATTTAATTATCCCTCTAGAAGTTGGTAATCCAGCTGCTGGTCAAGATGGCGATACCATTGAGATCACTGTTGCAATCACCGTTCCAGATAATGCTACAGACGGCACAACCGTTACGTCTTCTTTAGTATTAACGGCTGTTGAACCGACTACTAACCCTGATATTTCTAATGGTACTGGTACTGGCGTTACTGCTGGCGATCCTATTGTTGCAACACTTGATACTGTTACTTGGGATCAAGCTGTAATTCAAACAATCACCCTTCCAGGACTTCTAGACGGAACAGGTGTTGAACTAACAAGCGATCAAGCATTCATCGTTGAAGCGGCGGCGATTACACTTGCTAAAAGTGTTCGAATTGTATCTGATCCAATCAATAATACGACCAACCCTAAAGCCATTCCTGGCGCTATCGTTGAGTACACGTTGACGATTGCTAACAGCGGTCAAGTCGCAGCAACTGGCGTGGACCTTGCTGATGAAGTTCCAGCGGTATTTGATTTAACAGATGCATACACTGAAACGTATACTTTGGATGGTACTGCTACAACACCCACGATTGCGGGTAATACAGTTACTTTCGAAAACCTAACGATTGCTGCTCAAACTGAATCAGGTGGCACGACCACTGATGGTTCTGCAGTCATTAAATTTACGGTTAAGCTACCTTAATGTTGCCATTAAGTACGCTTCGCACTCACTCACTCCAGAGCTCTTGCTCTGGGGTGCGTGAGCGCTCTATTAATAATTCTCTACTTTCTAAAAATGAAAGCGAGCTCACACATAAGTGGTTTTATAATTTCACCATGCAACTCCTTATGTGTGCGTTTGTTTTATTGAGTTCTTTATTCTCACTCACCGCCTCTGCAGCAGAAACAGGCGATGTTCTAGACAGTGCCGCATCGGTTCACTACTTCTACAACGGCCTTGCTTATTCAAAGTCAGATAATGCACCTTTCGTTGTAGAATCTGCAGCCGACAGTGCCCCAGGCGCTCCAGGTACTTCTTCAGCCATTGATATTTGGGGCCCAGTATCAGCACCCAATTCAGACAAGAACTCGAACCTAACTCAATCTGAATGCCGTATTGGTAATGGCACCACAAGCACTACCCAGCTGACATACGCTAACGGCAATCCTCTTAATCTGCCTGCATCTATACCTTCACAGCAAAGCGATGTATTCAAAGCAGGTTCACCGTTAATTGTGCGTGTGATTGACCTTGATGAAAACCTTGATAATAACCAAATTGATACGGTCACGGTTACGATCAACTCAACCAATCCGGTAGAGAGCAAAGAGCTTGTATTACACGAAACGACAAATGATAGCGGCGAGTTTATTGGCATCATCCAAACAACCGCCACCGAAACTGTTTCTGCTAATAGCTGTGACCTTGCATTAACACCTGAAAGCCAGGTTTCTATTAACTATCAAGATTCGCAAGATGCAGAAGACTCACAAAGTAAAACACTGAGCTTTGATCCATACAGCCGTGTATTTAATGCCTATACGGGCGAATTAATCGATGGCATTACCGTTCGTTTAATTGATAACAGCAACGGCCTGCCTGCTACGGTATACGGCGATGACGGAACCAGTACCTTCCCAAATACGATCGTTTCGGGTGGGCAAGCACAAGATAGCAGTGGTAAATCTTATACCTTCCCAACCGGTGGCTACCGTTTCCCTTATGTAGAAAATGGCGACTATCGCATTGAAGTTGATACGTCTATCGCCTATATATTCCCATCAGAAACTGATGATCAAGTGATACAAACATTACCCACGGCGCCCTATCGTTTAAGTAATGCATCACGCGGTCTTGCAGCCTCAAGCCAAAACTTATTATTAAATGTTGATATTCCTTTAGATCCTCAGTCAGACCGAATTCTATTGGATAAAAGCAGTACTTTAACAACGGCTGGTATTGGTGATTTTGTTCCTTTCGAAATCAGCATGAGTAATATTGAATATGACGTATCTAATATCAAATTGGTCGATACTTTACCGGTTGGCTTAAACTATGTAGAAGGCTCACTACGGGTTAATAAAGCAGCTTATAGCGATGTTGTAGTTAGCCGTAATGGCCAACAGATTACGGTTAACTTTCCGTCATTACTGTCGCAAGAAGTTGTCAGCATCTCTTATATCAGCCAAGTTTCAGCAACCGCCAGCGGTACAATGACCAACGTTGCGGAAATTTCTCACCCTATTTTAAAGTCAAACATCGCAACGGCGAGCATCGACTTCCGTGATGACCTAATGCGCGATAAAGCCCAAGTGATTGGCCGAGTCATTTTAGATGATTGTGATGGCAACTTAGATGCTGAAGGCTTAGCGGGTATTCGTATTCTTATGGAAGACGGTCGCTATGTTGTTTCCGACCAAGAAGGTCAGTGGCACTTTGAAGGCATTAAGCCGGGCACCCACGTTATTCAGCTAGACGTTGCAACCTTACCGCCTTACCTAGAATTATCGACCTGTGATAATGAATTCTTCCATGCAGGTCAAAGCTATTCTCAGTTCATCGACGTACAGCCGGGCACACTGTGGCGTGCAGACTTCCACGTTCAGCCAAAAATGCCAGATAACGGTGATGTTAAGCAAACCCTATTAAATGAATTAATGCCGCTTAGCGAAGAAGAACGCTTGGCTGAATACAAAACACCGGTCGATAAAAAAATCATCTATACCGCCAACATTGGCGGTACAGGCGTTGCATTGAACAACGTCATTGAAGAAATTCGGTTACCAGCTGGCACTGAATTAAAAGAAGGCAGCCTAACCTTAGATGGCGCGCCCTACCCTTACGACTACCGCAATAATAATATTTTTGTGCACATTGGCGACAAGCCAAAAGAATGGTCGCATGAAATTAAATTCACGGCCTTTATTAGCACGAATGCTAAAAAGGGAACCTTAGCGGCTCGTGCTATTTTACATTATGAAATTGGCCCACTATTAAAAGACAGTACGCCGTTAGCAGAAACCCGTGTGAATTTATTCATTCCGCCTGCCAATGGTAATGCTGATCCATTAAAAAATCCTAAGTTTGAGTCGCTATCAAACGTATTAACGGATCAAGATAAAAGTAATCTATCGGATGTTATTTTTGCTCTTGAAGGCCTTCAAGACTTAGAAATTGCGGTCACGGGTCATACTGATAATATTGGTATCGCTAAGCGTAATCGCCATATTTATGCCGATAACCAAGCACTATCTGAAGCACGAGCAACGGCTGTAGCAGAATATATTTCTACTCAAATTGATTTACCGATTGAGAAAATTAAAATTGCAGGCCTCGGTAAAACCTCACCACGGGTATCAAACAGAACGGCTGCTGGCCGTGCAAAAAACCGCCGCGTTGAAGTGCGTGTTTTAAATGCACGCTCAGATGTCGCTCTAGTGAGTGTGAATGCAGATGTACAAATTGCTAAGACTCAGACTTTGATACCCGGCTTAGATTTATACGAAGCAACAGCAGCGGGAGCGAATACCAACCCTGAAGATCAAATTGTGATCAAGCAGCAACCAACAATTGATGATGCTTGGTTTGTTAATAAACGTGCTGAAAAAGATTGGGTATGGCCTCCACCGGGTTATAGCCCAGACATTTCGGCAACTAACATCTTAGTTCAGCACCCAAAAAATAATCGCATCCGTTTAACCCTTAATGGCGTGCCGGTTCATAGCATTTATTTTGACGGAATTAAGCGCGCAAAGGGTAAAGCCGTTTCAGTTAGTGAATGGCGTGGTATTAACATTGAAGAAGGCGAAAACCAATTTGTTGCTGAGATTTTAGATCGCAATGAAAACGTCATCGACTATCTAGAACACAGCGTTTATTTCGCTGCAGCCCCTACCCATGTAGAAATCGTTCCTGAAATGACCACGTTAGTGGCCGATGGTATTCAGGTTCCTATTATTGCGGTTCGTATAACCGATAAAAATGGTTATGCCGTGCGTAAGAATACTCAAGGCGAAATTCAAATTTCTGAACCTTTCCAGCTGCTTCAGCGTAACGAATATGACATTAGCCCACTTAACGATACAAATAAGTTGAGCTATCGCGTTGAAGGCGACGGTATTGCTTTTATCCGTCTGCAGCCAACGACGCAAACCGGTGAGTTAACGTTAACCTTTAACCATGGTAACGGTTTGTCTGACGAGATTCGTTCATGGTTGAAACCTGCACCACGAGATTGGATTTTAGTCGGTTTAGGGGATTTATCATTTGGTGCGAATAACACCAGTAAAGATGCGAGTAATAATTCAAATGGCTCTATCGATGAAAACATATTCCATGAAGGTCGCTTGGCGTTTTATACCAAGGGACAGATTCCCGGTGATTATTTAGTCACAGCGGCTTACGACTCGAGTAAAGAAGAAACAACGCCGTTCGCTACCCTTGTTCAACCTGGTGAATATTACACCTTGTATGCCGACGCCAGTCAGCAAGGTCAAGATGCCAGCAGCGGCGATAAGCTCTATGTAAAAATAGAAAAAGAACGTTTCTATGCTATGTATGGTGATATCAATACCGGCTTAGATAAAACTCAGCTATCGCGCTATGTTCGTAATCTGACCGGTGCGCAAGTCGTTTATCAAAATGACTTAATAGAACTGTCGGGTTTTGCCAGTGAAGCAGATTCTAATTTTGTGCGCGATGAAATTCAGGCCAATGGTACGTCGGGTTTATATAAGCTAAATAATCAGTCGATCATTCAAAACTCTGAAAGTATCCGTATTGAAACCCGTGATCGTTTAAACAATCAGAAAATATTAGACACTAAAACGTTACAGCGCCACCTAGATTACAGCCTCAATAACAATGATGGCAGCTTGTACTTTAAGTCTCCTATTCCTTCAACCGATAGTAATTTTAACCCTATCTATATTGTTGCGGATTATGAAACTGAAAATGCCAATGGCGGGCACCTAATCGGTGGCCGTGCAGGTATTAAGTTATTGGACGATACTTTAAAAGCGGGAATGACCGTCATTGACGAAAATAAAGACCGTCAAAGCAATCAACTGAACGCCTTAGATGCAACGTTAGAACTGGGTAACTTAACCGTAACCGCTGAAGTGGCTCAAACACGCCCTACTCAACAAGACGGTGTGAGCGACCCTAAACAAAATGCCAGCGCTAAGAAAGTAGAAGCTACGCTGCGTACCTCAAGCGCTGAAATCACGGCTTATACGCAACGCATTGATAAAGACTTTGGCCTAGACCAGCAAAACCAAGCCGAGCTCGATCAGCAAAGCACAGGGTTGAATGCAAGGTTATATCTAAGCGAAACCAATCAGCTAGATTTGGAAGGTGTTTATCAGACTGAAATTTCTACCGGTTTCGATAAGCAATTAGCCTCGGCTAAATTAACTCATAACGTCACCGATAGCAGCTCGATCAATGCAGGTTTATATACCAACATGCAAGAGTCTACTGACGGTATTAATTTTGTTGATGAATTAAGTATTGGTGCAAGCACTCCGGTATTGAGCCAAGATTTCCGTATCAATGTCACGGCGACCACCGACATTACGGCCCGCAGTGAAGAAAATGATCGCATTAAGCTAGGCGCCGAATACCGCTGGAACGATAGCTTAACAACGTTCGCTGATTATGAGCGTTCTTTTAATTCTAATAATCTTGAAAGAACAGCGCTAGGTCTTCGTACTCAACCTTGGCAAGGTGGACAAGCAGAACAGTCCCTTGTACAAGAACGTCAGAACGATGGTTACCGCTTATATTCTGAATCGGGTTTAAGCCACGATTGGAAAGTCGACGAGCATTGGTTAGTGAGCTTTGGTTTTAACCAAAGTAAAAATCTTGAACAAGCGCAACCTGCTGAGCAAAGTGCGAGTGAAGATTTCCATGCGATCAGCACCGGTTGGGGCTACCGCTCAGACGAGTGGCAATGGACTAACCGTTTAGAGCGTCGTATTGCTAGCAGCAGTAATGTTCATAGTGCACATACGAGCTTGTACCACCCGCTAAGCAGCTACATGGCGATTGGTGGCAGCATGGATTTCTACAAACAGGCAACGCATCCTGGGTTTGAACAAAACATCAATGCGATCCTAGACTTTGCGATTCGTCCCTATAAGCAGCCGTTTGCAATCTTATTACAAACTCGCTTAGTCGAAGATTCACTTTCAACCTCTAACTCAGGTCCAACCGATCGTAGCCGCCGTTTAATTAACAATGCGCATTTAAACTGGAAATTTAACCGCAGCAATCAGGTTTCAACTCAGTATGGGTATAAGCGCATTTTGGATCAGTACAGTAATGATGATTATGCGTCTTCTGTTCATTACCTTGCCGCTGAATGGCGTCATCAGTTAAACGAAACGTGGGACATTGGCGCTCATGGCCGTGAATTACTTAACGTCGGTGAACAACAGCAGAACAGCTACGGTTTCTCGATTGGTGTTCGCCCGGTTAAAAACGTTTGGACCAGCATCGGTTTTAACTTTGAAGGCTTTGTTGATAACGATTTCTCAGCAGCCAACTATACCGCTCAAGGCGTATATTTGAAGCTACGCTTCAAAGCTGATCAAGATACGCTGTCTTCTTTACGCCAAGCATTTAACTGGTAGTCGCCTCCTTCTTACACGTTATACGGCGACTGCCAGTATTTTAGTAAAGCTCCCATAGTCAATCCTATTAGAATCTGCCAAAATGGTAGAAATTATAATAAGATTTATGCACGCAGGAGCCTTTCATGGCTAAAGAAGAACTGATTAATAAAGACGGCCAAGCCAGTTTTGGCATTTTCCCTGACGGCGTCGATACTATTAATTACATGGATTTTGATTTACGCAATGCCATGGATAAGCGCAGAAGCAGCCTCGCTAAACGCTTTAAATTCAATCAATTCCAATTCATAGGATTCACCTGCGATCAATTAATCGTTGGCCTTGCCATTGTCGATTTAAAAATCGCCAGTAATTGCTTTATCTACATTTATGACCCAGAGTCTAAAGAATACGCAGAACACAGTTTTATAAACCCACTCGCCTTCAATACTCAAATTGATACCCAGCCTAACTCCGGTAATTCTTTTTTTCGAAAAGGAAACAATAAAGTCAGCATAGAAGCGACGGCGAAACCTCGTTTACGCTCGGTGAATGTTGACTTAGAATCGGGAATTAAAATTAGTGCGGTAATCGATGAATCAGGCAGTTTTGAGCCGTTAGCATTGTGCGTTCGCGCAGGCTATGAAGGCTTTCATTTTACGCAAAAATCTACTGCACTTATTTGTAATGGCCTTGTGGAATGGGGCGATAAAAAAATAGTGCTCGAAGAAATCGGAGCCCTGGCCTCAGTCGATTGGAGCGCAGGCTATATGCGCCGTGAAACGGCTTGGAATTGGGGTAGTCTTTCTTGCAATCTTCCTGATGGCCGCCGCTTAGGCTTCAATTTAGCCGCGGGGGTCGTTGAAACTGGATTCACCGAAAATGCTGTATGGATAGATGGTAAAATGCATAAAGTGGACATGGTCGACTTTCAATTTGATCGTTATCATCATAGCCATGCTTGGTCATTGCGCTCAAATGACGGTATTATTAATCTTCACTTTGAGCCAGCAGGCCAGCGTAAAGAAAAAACCAATGCAATTATTGCTGCGACGAATTTTACTCAGCATTTTGGGCGTTATTATGGTGAGATATTGATTAATGGTGAAACGATTCACTTAGACGGTGAATGGGGATTTACTGAAGATCACTATGCTAAATGGTGAGTGCAAAATGGTGAGTGCAAAATAGTAAGTGCTTAGCCAACAACCTAATCGCCATTTTCAATCTATAAAAAAAGCCTTGGGTTTGTACCTCAAGGCTTTTTTATTGCGCATCAGATTATCTAAATGATTTACGGAACAACCTGATCAATCACTAATTCAACTATGTCATCCGACTTCACCACAACAGGTTTGATGACACCCTGAAAGTCCCCAGAATTTGCCATAGGCTGTCCACCCTTCGCAACCCTAGCAATGATCTGAACTTCTTCAAACTTGCTCAGAGCAAGCCCGGGGACCATACCTTGGCTATCATTTAAAACAACTTCCATTGGCAAGTCTTTCGCCAAAACCCTTAATGCCGCCAATGGCATTACTGGGCCAGAAACCGCTTTAGCCATCACAAACACAGCATCGCCTTCTTTTAATTGAGATTTCAATTCATCAGTGATCGAAACAAGTACTTTAACCTCGGCACGTTTCATCCAGCTTAAGTCGACTGTTTTACCCTCAGATTCTAAAGAAGCCGCAATGCGTCGAATTCCCTGCTCTAATGCACCCGCTTCTGGGCTGCTCGACATGTTGAACCAAAGTGCTTTCCAATGATCCAGCGCTTTTTCAAGATAACCTAGCTCAAACGCCACGATGCCACCTAAACCTAACGCCTGTGAATTCCCTGGTTCTAGCGCTAACGCTTGCTTTAAGTAACTATAGATAGACTCACTTGCCTTTTGTTCGGCAAGATAAAACTTACCTTGAGCTATCTGAACCAGTGTTGCGGCACGATCTGCTTTTGCTTCTTCTGGTAAGCCTTTAAGAATTGTTTCGAACGTCTGTACTCCTTGTGTATATTGCCCATCATTAACCAACATACGAGCATATAGGTATAACCACTCGCCATTTTCAGGCTGGCTGATTGAGGCTTTACGCAAGCTTTCTTTTAACGTTGCATTCTCTTCTTCGCTCAATTTTTCCGTCGACATTTTATTTAACAACTGAGTCGCAACAAGTTCATCTTGAGCCCCCATGTCTTGGTAAATAAATAGTACGCTCGATACCATCAATATGAATAAAACAAATGAGGTTAAAATTTTTGTTTTTGGCGATGCATCACTTGCTTGTGCTGCATCAGCTTCTGATGTCACTAACTCGCGGTCCAATTCCAATAGCATTTGCTCGCGTTCGTCTGCAGTGTAATCTGCTTTAGCGATTTCTTTTTTACGCTGATTATACAAGCGTAAGTTTTCTGCTTCTCGGCTAGCAATATAATCGCGGTTGGAAAATGCAGGCCAAACAACAAAGCCTAAAGTAACCAATAATAAAACCAGGGTAATCATCATGACTCTTGTTTCTCACTTCTTGCAGCTTTTAATTCAGCTAATTTGGTGCTTTCTTCTTCACTTAATGGCTGTGACTTTTTATTAGTGCGAGTAAGGCGAATAATAATAAAAAAGGCAATTAATGCCATGACCCCAGGACCAAACCACAAGAAGAAGGTATTTTTTTGAACCGGTGGGTTATATCGAACAAAATCTCCATAACGCGCCACTAAATAGCTCACGATTTGATCATCAGTTTGACCTTCATTCATCAATTCATACACTTTATCGCGTAAATCCGATGCAACCGGTGCATTAGAGTCAGCAAGATTTTGGTTCTGACATTTAGGACAACGAAGCTCTTCCGCTAAGACTTCAAATCGCCCTTTATCGATTTCGTTATCGAAGGGATATTTATGCCCATCAACAACGGCAAGAGAAGTGAGTGCGAATAAAGACAAACACAGTGCCACGATTAATTTCATTACTTCTCTTCTCCCATCGGTGTGTTGGTAAGTTCAGCCGCTACAGGGTCGACATGAGTTATCATGCCTGCAAACTGAGCCTTATACTTATCCCAAACTCGTTGGTTTAAATCGCCCACATGCTTTGCGCGGATAATACCATCACCATCAACAAAAAATGTCTCTGGGGCGCCATAAACGCCCAATTCTAATCCCAGCTTGCCTTTAGGATCGCTGATATTAAACTCGTAAGGATTTCCATAATCACGCAACCAAATTTTGGCTTCTTCGTCATCGTCTTTATAATTAATGCCGATAATACGAATGCCTTCAGCCGCAAGCGTATTCAAAAACTCATGCTCTGCTTTACAGGTTGGACACCAAGTAGCCCAAACATTGACGAGCATCGGCTTACCTTGCAAATCCGTTTGTGTTAGCTGCTTTTCGGCCTCCACTTGCTGCAAGATAAACTGAGGAAAGGGCTTATCAACTAACGGCGAAGGTAAGACATCTTTATTTTCACGCCCAATGCCTCCCCCTAAAAAAGCGGCCATCACCGCAAAAATAATCAGCGGAATAAACAACATCATGCGATTCATATTAACTACCCAATTCCATTCATATCTAAGCTAATCGCTTAAGCGGTTTTAACACGCATACGATAGCGCTTATCTAAAATTGCTAACAAGCCACCCAGTGCCATAAAGATGGAACCTAGCCATACCCAGCGCATGTAAGCTTTCACTTGTAAGCGCATTGCCCAAGCACCGTCTTCTAACGGTTCGCCCATCGATACATAAAGATCACGGAATAAGCCGGCATCAATAGCGGCCTCTGTCATCATAGAACCTTTAACTTTATAACGACGCTTCTCAGCGTGTAATGTCGCTACCAGTTCACCTTGTTTGGATATTTCAAATACCCCAACATGGGCGCTGTAGTTTGGCCCCTGCATCGTGCCTATTTGTGCAAATTTGAAATCGTAGCCAGAAACAACGGCCGTTTCTCCTGGATACATTTTTAGGGCTTTCTCAACACTAAAGTTACTCACAACCGTAATGCCGATAACCGTTACTGCAACACCTAGATGAGCAATAACCATTCCCCAATAACTCAGGCTTAGCTTAGATAAGCGGCTAATTTTTCCTTTTGACTTCGCCCAAACATCACGCAGCGTAGTGGCAATTAGCAAGGTGGCAACAAACATACCGAAAGCGACTTTGAAGTTCATTTCTCCGGCATATACCATTGGGAATACTGCGGCAACAATAATCGCTAAGACAAACGAGCTTGCAATCTGAGCCAGCAATAATTTACCCGACATGGTCTTCCAACGAGACATGGCCCCAATACCTGCCAGTGAGGTTAATGCCGCGGCTAGCGGAACAAACATGGTATTAAACCAAGCCGAACCGACTGAAAGTTTCTCGCCACTGATAAAATCAACGATTAATGGATACAGCGTGCCCAACAAAATGGTCAGCGTAGCGACAATCAATAAGGCATTATTGGCTAATAAAAAACTTTCACGAGAAAGCAATTTAAACTTACCCGCCGAAGATACCGTTGGCGCTTTTAAGGCATAAACCGTTAGTGACCCACCGACACTCAAACCTAATAATATGAGAATAAACACACCTCGTTCAGGGTCTGAAGCAAATGCATGAACCGATGTTAAAACACCCGAGCGAACCAAGAACGTACCTAATAAACTCAAAGAGAAGGCAAAAATCGCTAATAGTACTGTCCAGCTTTTAAAGACCCCACGCTTCTCTGTTACCGCTAATGAGTGAATTAAAGCGGTACCCACTAA
This sequence comes from uncultured Oleispira sp., assembly GCA_913061415.1. GTDB lineage: Bacteria > Pseudomonadota > Gammaproteobacteria > Pseudomonadales > Oceanobacteraceae > Oleispira. The sequence continues at coordinate 69,130 of CAJXUD010000005.1, forward strand.
CCAAGGCATAAAAGAAGCATTTTCTACTGGATCCCAAAACCACCAGCCGCCCCAGCCAAGCTCGTAATAAGCCCACCAGCTACCCAATGAAATACCGATGGTTAGAAATACCCAAGCGGCCGTTGTCCAAGGGCGAGACCAGCGCGCCCAAGCTGCATCTAATCGACCGCCTAATAGCGCAGCGATAGCAAAAGAGAAAGCAACCGAGAAACCCACATAACCCATATACAAAGTAGGCGGATGAACGATCAAACCAAAGTCTTGCAATAATGGGTTTAAATCTGCGCCGTCCGTTGGAATGGATGGCAAGCTGCGGTCAAACGGGTTTGAAGTGAATAAGGTAAACAGAATAAAGCCAACCCCCACCATGCCCATAACCGCTAATACACGCGCAACCATGTCCAACGGTAAAGTTCGGCTGAACATCGCAACGGCTGCACCCCAAAGACCTAACATCAATACCCAAAGCAGTAATGAACCTTCGTGGGCCCCCCACACTGCGCTGAACTTGAATATTTGAGGCAATAGGCTGTTGCTGTTATTGGCAACATACGCGACTGAAAAGTCATCCACCAAGAAGCAGTAGCTCAAAGCAACAAAGCTAATCAATAAGAATAGCGCTTGACCTAAAGCCATGGGCCTTGCGTACTGCATCAACCATTCGCGATTAGTTTGTGCCCCCAGCATGGGAACAAAAGATTGCACACAGGCAAATGCGAGGGCAATAAGTAATGCTATGTGTCCGTATTCAGCTGCCATTTCTAGTACTGCTTTTCAGAGGTGGATTTTAATTTTTCAACGCCGTCTTTATGCGCACTATCGAGTGCGTGCTGCACTTCGGGTGGCATATACTCTTCATCGTGTTTTGCCAAAACTTCGGAGGCAATCATCACCTTACGTGAATCAACCTTACCCATGGCGACAATTCCCTGCCCTTCTCGGAATAAGTCCGGCAAAATCCCTTCGTATTCAACGGTTACATTGACCGCACCATCAGTAATAGCAAAGCTAACATTCAAACCATCATCACTACGAGCCACGCTGCCTGCAACCACAAGACCACCCGCACGAATGGTTTGACCCGGACGCACTTCACCATTAGCAATTTGCGTCGGAGTCATGAATAAATCGATGTTTTGGCTTAATGAATACATCATTAAGCCAACCGCTGCGCCAAGACCAATCACCATAAATAAAATCAGAATCAATCGATTCTTACGCTTCGGATGCATTTTTCTTCTCCCGACGCAGTAAACGCGTCTGCTGTTCAATCAATTTTTTTCGCTGGCGAATGGGTGCAAGAATATTTGCAATGATCACTAACGCGGTAATACCGTAACAAAGCCACACATAAAAACCGTGTTTGCCCATCGCTAAAAATTCAGCAAAGCTTTCAAAAAACATATTATTTCTCTGCCTCTGGCTGTATTAACTTTTTCACCCAGTTCTTTTTACGCTCATGCCATAAAACATGATTTCGTGTACGCATAAAAATCAGTGTCGCGAACAATAAATAAAAGCCAACAATCATGATCAGCAAAGGAATTAACATTTCCATGGCCATCGTCGACTCTTCGGTGAGTTTTAACGTGGCAGGCTGATGCAAGGTATTCCACCACTCAACGGAATACTTAATAATAGGGATATTAACCAAACCCACTAAAGACAAAATTGCACCGGCTTTAGCAGAGTTTTCTTCAGTATCCATCGCTTTTTGCAGCGCCATTACACCAAAGTATAAAAACAATAACAGCAGCATAGATGTTAATCGCGCGTCCCAAACCCACCAAGTGCCCCAAGTAGGCTTACCCCAGATAGCACCGGTAATGAGGGCAACAAAACAGAAGCTAGCACCAATAGGCGCGATCGACGCCGCAACCCAAGCCGCCATTTTCATTCGCCAAATCAAAAAAATCGCACCACTAATGGCCATCATGGCATAAGCGCTTTGAGCTAATATGGCAGTGGGCACATGGATATAAATAATACGAAAGCTATTACCCTGCTGATAATCAGCCGGAGCAAAAGCCAATCCCCAAACAGCCCCTACAATCAAAAATAACGCCGCAGGAATAGCAAACCAAGGTAACCAAACTGCCGATATTTCATAAAACCATTTTGGCGACCCCATTCGGTGATACAGTCGCTTTAACGCTTCCCACATAACTCGATATCCAAATTCTATTGTTATATTAACGAGACAAATTTAATTTCAACGCACCGGCAACCGCAAAAGGTGTCAGTGTCAGTGATATGCATAAAAATGAGCCTAAAAAGCCTAATTGACCCGCATACTCCATTCCAATGCCTGCATGATATACCGCACTCGCACCAAAGATGAGTATAGGAATGTAAAGAGGCAAAATAACCAGACTTAATAACAAGCCGCCGCTGCGAACACCCGCCGTCAAAGCCGCGCCCACCGCACCTAACAGACTTAAAATAGGGGTTCCTAATAATAAGCTAAAAAACAACGCGCTGTAGGCATTTTCTGGCAAATTCATCATTAACGCTAATAAAGGGGCTACTAATGTGAGCGGTAAGCCACTAATGCACCAATGTACGAACACTTTACCCAGAGCCATGGCAAATAAGGATTCCCCAGACGCTAACCACTGCTCCAAGGTGCCATCTTCGACATCGGCCTTAAAAAGAGCATCTAAAGATAATAACGTTGCTAGTAATGCCGCAACCCAGACAACACCCGCGGCGATTTTAGAAAGAAATTTAGGGTCAGGATCAACGGCCAGCGGAAAGAGCGCTAAGACCATTAAAAAGAACATGAGAGGGTTTAACCATTCCCCAGGATTACGGGCAGCAATGACTAAATCTCGCTTAATCGTTGCGGTAACTAAGCTCATTTAAGCACCCCTAACTCAATCTGGCGCAATGCCGGAATATCCGTTAACGCATGATGACTGGTGATTAAAACACTGCCACCGGCATTAACATGACGAGCGATTTGGCTTTCTAACCAAGCAACCCCTGCTTTATCGAGCGCGGTGAAGGGTTCATCGAGAATCCACAACGGTGTCGGCGTAACCAGCAATCGCGCTAATGCAACACGACGTTGCTGACCGGCTGATAGCTGTTGGCACGGAACATCTTCGTAACCCGCTAAAGTAACTTCTTCAAGGGCTGCCCAAAGATCCGCCTCTTTCACTTCTGGCCAGCTACTGACAAACCAACGCAGATTTTCTAGCGGCGTTAGCACTTTTTTAATGGCAGAAAGATGGCCTATATATAATCGCTGACGAGCATAGTCATGGAAGCACGTTTTAATATTCTCGCCGAACCACCGAACTTTACCTTCGAAGTCTTGATTCAAACCCGCCATTAAACGCAACAGCGTTGTTTTGCCTGCGCCGTTTGGCCCCACCAATTGAATAAGATCGCCTTTTGCGACTGACAGACTTAAGTTATCAAACAAGATGCGGTCGTCTCGCTCACAACTCACTCCGTCAGCTGACAAATCACAATGAGTGGTAAACCTGATCGAAAAATCGACAGGGTCTGGGCTAGTCATACGTATCCTATGGCTAATGAGAATAATTGGCTGGTTTATGCCAGTATTATAAACAGATTCAATGCTTGCAGGTAATAATTGTAAGCCTCAAGATTGATCTAAGTCGGTCGATAACTAGATATACGACTAAAAGATATTCGATTGTAGCGCGTCCGGTGTTAATTAACCTTCTATAATCAATATGTTATCACGGTTTGAAACAATGAATTATGGATAGAATTCCACTTATAAATCCCAGATTAATTAACGTGGTTAGCGCCAAGGCCGACAAGACACCTGTGGCCATTTTAAAAGCGGAAGTTGTCTCTTCAGAACCCATTCTTTCGCAAAATAAGCACGCCCAAAGTAAGCCCTCGCAGACTCAAGAACCATCACGAACTCAAGAGTCATCTCAAACTAAAGAGCCAAGACAAAATCAACCCCAAGAGAAGCAGGCAAACCAAAACCCAGATTCTAAAGAGCAGCAATACCGTGTCGTACTAAAAGTTGCTGAGCAAACCATTGAAACGGTCAGTAAAGAAAACTTTAAAAAAGGTGCCCTATTAGACGTAAAAGTAAGCCCCGGCCCTGAATTAAAAATATTACCTGCGACTCAAGAAAAGCCCTTAGATCAGGCCAGCGCTAAAGCCTCCATGCAGCAATTATTGGCCGACCGTATTCCTAAGATTCAATCCACTGGGTTCAATAAGTTAATCGATCAACTCAGCACACTCCTGTCTGGAACCGCCGCGAAAACATCGGTTTCCAGTGATTCAGCGCACAGTTCGACCGAAAAGTCCTTAGCCGGTATCAACAGTAATACGGATTTAAAAGCACCGGCCGCAAGCCTTACAACAAAGCAAGCACTAGCTCAGCTAGCCTATCAGTCACTTAATTCTTCGGTTACTAAGAACGCTGCAACCGTTCCTAGCACTGCCTCTACAAACGCATCGACCAGCGCTCATTCAAACGCAGAACAGCAATTAAAGAACTGGCTTCAACAGCTTCCCAGTAGTAGTGACATTAATACCAGCGCAGGCCTAAAGAATGCTCTCAACAATACCGGCATTAAAGCTGAAGCCCAGCTAGGCCAACTTGCCCAACAACTCACACAACTCGGCAAAGCAAGGCATAGCGGCAGCGACAATAATCGTGCAGGGTTAAAAAACCCGCTAAGTGCCAACAATATTTTTCAGCAATTGCAAAAAATCCAACAAAAGATATTCTCAAATAATTTCTCAAACAGTTTTTCAAACAGTTTTTCAAACAATAATACCGCCCCGCCTTTCTCAAATACTAAGGGGCTTGCCAGCGCGCTTCAAAATACCGCTCAAAGTTTAGAACAAACCAGTAAAGTATTATCCGGGCTCAATAATGCCAGCCTACAACCCAGCTCCAGTAGCTGGCAAAACCCTTTATTAAACAACCAAACATACACGTCTCTCAGCGACCTTTTAAAAGATCCATTGTTGCAAAACCCAAGTTCAAATAATAAGTTTGCGCTTAGCCAAATACTTAGCCAGCTAACTCAGCAAGATGACTCATCTACTCGCATTCCCTTAAATTGGCCGGCCCGCACGGGTAACGAAATGACGGTTTTTCGTACGTTGCAGAATTTACTGGCCCACCTTGAACGCGAACAAGGTGTTCAAATGCAGCAAGCTGATAGTGCTTCTAGTAATAGTCTAAATAATAACCCCAACCAAACCGCTGCCCAAAATCAGCAATGGTTGCCGCTATTAATGAATCACCATGAACAATTTCAATTAATTGAATTTTTTATTAACAAAGAGGAAAAAACGAATAACCAAGGTGAGAAGAAAAGCCATTGGTTTATTAACCTCCACTTTGAATTGCCGCAGCTTGGCCAGCTCGGCATTGAAATTTCCATGTTTGAAAATGAATGCAATACCACCTTCTGGTCTGAATCTGCTTCGACGCTCAGCCAAATATCACAACATGTTCAACCCTTACGACAACGATTAACCGAGCAAGGCATTATTGTTAGCGATGTTCAGTCACGCCATGGCACGCTTGCTAAACGCAAACAGAATTTTGAACAGCGCTTAGTCGATATAGAGACCTAAATGAGAATGCTATAAATGAGAATGCTATAAATGGAAGTGGCATAAATAGAGAATGAAAACAGAATGAAAGACAGCCGTGAAATAAACAGAGAGTATACGACTGATATACCCGAAAGCTTACTCAATGCGAAGCAAGCCATTGCCTTAAGTTATGATGGTAAAACGGCCCCAACGATAGCGGCCAAAGGCGATGATGAGTTAGCACAAGCCATTATAGAATTGGCACTTAAGGCTCAAGTTCCTATTTATGAAAATGCAGAATTGAGTCAATGGTTAAGCAATTTAGATCTTGGAGATGAAATCCCTCAAGCTCTTTATCTCACCATCGCAGAAATTCTTGCCTTCGTTTATAAGCTTGAAGGCAAAGAACCTCATAAAGATGCGCCTTAGATTATACTGTGCTCTCAGCTTGCTGAGTAACCGCATTTAAAAGCCATTTAATATGGCAATCAACAACATCTTCTGGAATAAGATCGACAGCATCCATCAACATCGATAACGCACGATAATGGTAAGTATCCACTAAACCATGTATCGAAGCTGTAAAGAATAAAGCTAATTGCTTTTGACGATTCTCATTTTGTTCCGACATAGCAGGAATTGCATCCACGATCAAGGTCATCAAATGGCGCTGCCACTCTTCTACCAAGCATGCTAACTGCATTTCTAGCTCTTGATCGACGTGTTCAGTATCTTGTAACTTCAAGCGCGGTGGTTGGAACATTAGCTGATAATAACCAGGATCTTTCTGCGCAAAGCCAATCAATAATCGAGCAAATTGCTGTAAGGCTTGCTCGGCATTCAAAGCACTGCCCATCTGCACATTCATCTCAGTAAAGAACATGTCAAAGCCACGTAAACGTGTTTTAAGAAACAGTACTTCTTTATTTGGAAAGTAATTATAAATATTACTTGCCGTCATCCCCAACTGACTGGCTAGCTTACGCATCGATAAATGATGAAACCCGACTTCGGCCATCACTTGTGATGCACTATCCATTATTCGTTGGCGTTGAGCCGCGACTTCTTCAGGCGTAAATGGCTTCTTTGGCATAGTGAGCCCCTTGCGATCATTATTTTTTTTATTGTTGGTCGATAAGTGCTCTCTATAGAACGACCCTATCGAAACAAAATCAAGACCCTTTACGGCCTTTCTTAAAAATAATGCATATTAAATTCATTTATGACGTTATTTATGTATTTTTCGGCCGAAAGCGCCAAATCATTAATAATTAAGTCTTATTTTATGAACCTTATAAAAAATAATAAAAACGGCTTATAAAAACCATTTACGGGCTAAATACTCAGATATTGATTCAGGACAAGAAGCTATAGGCACTAAAACTTAAAATATCGAGATACAGCTAAACATTAACACTTCACAGTCATTGATATAAGAAGTCATTATGAGCGAACAATTGCACTGGGATCCAGAACTGATCCAACGTTATAACCGATCCGGCCCTCGCTACACATCTTACCCAACTGCGGTAGAGTTTAAGGTGGTAGAAAATGATCAAGTAGAAAGAGACTTATTGAGCCAGCGTGATCAAGACGTGCCGCTATCGCTATATTTGCACATCCCGTTCTGCGCCCACGTTTGCTATTACTGTGGCTGTAATAAAATTGTCACCAAAGATCGTTCAAAGTCAGAGCCTTATCTTGATTTATTAAAAGCCGAAATCGACCGCAAAGCAGAACTTTTGCAAGGTCACCCTATTGTGCAACAAATGCACTGGGGCGGTGGTACGCCAACCTTCCTTTCAGATGACCAAATGTCTGAACTGATGGATCATTTGCGTAAACGTTTTAACTTTAGCACCGACGATAGCGCTGATTATTCAATTGAAATTGATCCCCGTGAAGTACGACCTAATACCCTAAAATTATTGCGTGAAATTGGCTTTAATCGTACCAGCTTTGGTGTTCAAGACCTGAATGAAAAAGTTCAGCAAGCGGTTAACCGTATTCAGCCAGAAAGCCTAATCCGAAAAGTAATGATTGAAGCACGCGAGCTTGGATTCCGTTCAATCAATATTGATTTGATTTACGGCTTACCTCATCAGACTCAGGCGACCTTTGCAGAGACACTTGATGTCATTATCGATATGTCACCTGACCGTCTCTCTGTGTTCAACTATGCTCACCTTCCAGAGCGTTTTAAGCCTCAGCGCCGCATTAAGGAAGAAGACCTTCCAAGCCCTGAAGAAAAGCTAGCCATTTTAGGTAATTGCATTACGACGCTTACGGAAGTGGGATACCACTACGTCGGCATGGACCACTTTGCTAAACCTGATGATGAGTTATCTCGTGCTCAAGGTGCTAAAGAGTTACATCGTAACTTCCAAGGCTATACGACTCACGGAGATTGCGATCTAATTGGTTTCGGTGTTTCTTCCATTAGCCAAATTAGTGACTGTTATTTACAAAACAGCCCAGACATCAATGCTTATGAAGATGCGATTAATAACAATCAATTTCCTGTGGTTAAGCTAATCACAACCGATACCGATGATTTGATTCGCCGCCAAGTGATTATGGAATTGCTGTGTCACGACCAGATGATTTTTGCTGAGTTAGATTCGGCTTTCTCAATCGATAGCCAAACCTATTTTGTCGACGAGTTATCACAGCTAAGCCCGATGGTTGAAGATCAACTGTTGGAAATCAGCGCCGAAGGTATTCACATTACTGAAAAAGGCCGTTTACTAGTACGTAATGCCTGCATGGTATTTGATACTTATTTGAACTCGAATATTATTCAAACGTATTCAGCCAGTGCCGATGCCAGCACTCCGGTAAATCGCCCTCGATTCTCTAAAGCAATTTAGAAGCGTCAATAAAGAGGTAAAAACAACCAGGGCGGCTAGCACTATAAGCCCCCTGGTCTTCCCTTCCAAAAAGCCCATTTATTGTCGCTGTATTGTAAATAAACCCGCTTCTCAAAGGGCTTTTCTTTTGATTCTAAGCTGCGACGTAGCGTTCGAGCATAATCAAACGCGGGGGCATCAACCCAATCCTGAATATCTACTACATACCACTGTACATAGGCCTCTGCATAATAAGCATCACCAATTAAATAAGGCTTTGAAAGCTGCAAAATATTCTTTAGACGACCATATCCGTAATAGAAACCCGATTGCGAACTGATTTTTCCTATGCCCTGCTGATTAGCAAAAGAATAACGGTAATTCAAAGCAATTCGTTTGCGATTACTGTCTTTAATTTCAATAACCTGAGTTTCTTTTTCTCGTATTAATAATTGATGGTTAAACAAAATTTCTAGCATGGCCGCATCTTTGTGCTGACTGCTGCGCTCTATGCTGTATGGAATATCGAACCCTTGCCACATCAGGGGCTGCATCTTTAGGGCTTCATCAATAATAATGGCGGCCTGTTTCTCTGTCAGGCTAGGCTGTTGTGTAGCAAACGACATCTCAACCCCTCCCAAAAGCGATACCGTCATTAACAGTAATGTTAAAGCATGATTTAGAGGTGATGCTGCGGTTCTATTTCGATACATAGGGAATGTTTATCTCCTAGAATATAAAAGCAGGTTTATTACTCAGATCTTTAACTTAGCATAGCGCTTATTAAAAAATTCGAGATATCGCTTAGTTGATACATAGGGTAATTACTGTCACAACCCGAGTCTCGCTGTTAGAATGCCGCCATTTAATTTAAGGTTTTATTATGTACAAACGATTTTTAGAGTGGATTGCTTCCGCAAAAGGCATGCGTCAACTGATTAATATTTACGGCCCTTATTTTGGTGCGGGTGTAAAAGCGACCTATATTGATAAAGACTTTCGACAAGCAAGAGTAAGCTTACCACTGCGTTGGTATAACAAAAATTACGTCGGCGTTCATTTTGGTGGCAGCTTGTACTCAATGATCGACCCATTTTACATGTTATTGCTAATGAACAATTTAGGAAAAGATTACATCGTATGGGATCAAAGTGCCGAAATTGAATTCATTAAACCGGGAACAGGCACAGTATCAGCAACCTTCATTATTACCGACGAAATGTTAAAAGAAATTAAAGACAAAACAGCCAATGGTGATAAATTTTTACCTACCTACCCGGTTGTTATTACCGATGAAGAAGGCGAAATTGTCGCTAAAGCCAATAAAACGCTCTACATTCGTCAAAAGCAATAATGAAGTTTAGCCCGCCTGAAAAACGGGTTCATTTTCGACAATAACAACCTCACTGAATCGATTACGTCCCCTGTCTTTGGCGCTATAGAGCGCCTCGTCAGCAGCGGCGACCAATCCGTCAGCTCGTACATTACTATCTGGCTCGCACCAAGCTAAACCCATACTGACAGTAACATAGGGATTTACTCGAGACGATTTGTGAGGGATTTTTAAACTCGCTAATGCTTTCTGTAAGCGTTCAGCAACTACTTTTACACCTTCGGCCTGAATAGAGGGTAATAACACAACAAATTCTTCACCGCCAAAACGTGCAACAAAATCGCGTGGCCGCTGTACGACTGCTTTTAACTGCTGCGCGACGAGCTCTAAACATTCATCTCCCTGTAAATGCCCATAATGATCATTAAAGGCCTTAAAATAATCAATATCGATCATTATCACCCCTAGCGATCCCTGTTCACGGCACGCCCTGCGCCACTCCGCATGATAAAATTCATCAAAATAACGGCGATTAGCGATTTTGGTTAAAGCGTCCGTCATTGAAAGTGATGATAAATGACGATGTTCTTTAACTCTAGACAACTGTAACTTGATTCTTGCTAACGTTAATTTGGGCTTCTTAAAAGGTTTCGCTAAAAATTCAACGGCGCCACTGGTCAAGGCAAGCAATTCGATATCGTTATCATTATCGGAATCAGCCAAAATAATGATAGGAACCTGTTTCATTAACGGGTGGTCTAGCCAACGCCGACATACCGCCTGGGTTTGCAGCTGGTAAAATTGATAGTCTAAAATCAATAAACTGGGTAAGTTTTCAACTTCTTGCTGTAGCCAAAAATCAATCTGAGCATCCTGAATAATTGAAGTAACCTGAGCATCTGCAACCAACAAGTCCGCTAATACCGCCTGGGTGCTCAAATTTTTATCGGCGATCAATATTAATGGTTCAGTGTCCATACTTGGCCTTTACTTACGTGATTAGCTTAGCGGTGAATTAGAATAGATTGCGATTTTTGTAACGTTTATAACGTTCTGTTACATTTCAGGCAAGTATTTCTCTCACGTTATTAACATCGACCAATTAGAATAAGACTTTAATTTTTGATAGAAGCCATTAGAATCACCTATACTGAGTATAAATTTATTGCCATAAAAGGACGCATTTTGAATTTTTCACTACCGACCACATCGATATTATTCTCGCCATTTAACGGTTTTTCAACCCTAAAACAGGCATTTGTGGCTGCTGCCCTTACGTTACTTACCGCCTGTGATCAGTCGAATGATGTTTCTGAAGCTAACAAAAATTCAGATCTAGCAAAAAAGAGCGCTACTCATTCAACACCACAAATTAGCGTTAAAGAGAAAAAGGCTAACTTCTTTAATTTTCTAAGCCCTTTGATTCAAAAAGCCAATGCCGATGTATTAAAACAACGTGAAAAATTATTGAGCATTCAACAAAGCCTATCAAATCTCAATAGCCAGCAAGCAGATACACTCGCGGCTCTTGCGAAAACGTATAAAGTCAGTGATGAACTGCCTCCTGAAGTTCAAGTTAAAGCTTTAGATAAAAAAATTAATACTATTCCGGCATCTTTGGTTTTAGCCCAGGCTGCCAATGAATCCGCATGGGGAACCAGTCGATTTGCACAAGAAGGTAATAATTACTTTGGCCAATGGTGTTTTAGTAAAGGCTGCGGCATTGTTCCCAATAGCCGTAATAGCGGTGCTAATCACGAGGTCGCTGATTTTGATACGCCATTAGACTCCGTTAAAAGCTATATTAAAAATCTTAACAGGCATGCCAGCTACAAAACGCTGCGCGAGATTAGACAAGAGGCCATTGATAACAATCAACCCGTCACAGGCGTTGCCTTAGCCGAAGGATTGATTGGCTACTCTGAGCGCCGAGAAGAGTATGTTGAAGAAATACAAAATATGATTCGCTATAACAAATTGAGCCGTTTTAATACGCTTGAATCGTCAAAATAGTACTGAACAAAAGACGAAACTGGAATCGTCTTCAATAAAATAATGGAAATATATCAACTTGATCACAAATGAGCGCAGAATTGATACCCGCACCTTAGCAGGCGGGTTGAAATTCGAACTGCAAACCCGCTATTGGTTCGGATTAATTAACCCCCTACAGATTGTAGAAGTGAGCAACTTTTCTATAAACGGCGCTGCTATTGTAACGCCGATAAAACTTAAAATGGGGCAACGTTTATACATCAATATTTTAAGTGAATTCCATAGTATTAAGCGCATTCCTGCTGAAGTAGTGCGATATAATAATAAAAGAGAAGATTACCACTATGGGATTCGCTTCAATATCAATAAGTTACCTGATATTGCCAGTAAGAATGCATTGCATGTTTTAGACAATATACAACACGCATTAAATCAATCTCTTAGTTAGCAATAATAAAATCACATTCAAATTGATATGTGTCAGCTTGTTTTCAAGCGACAATTTATCGGCCATCATTTTAGTTTAAGATGGCCACTTATTTTTTTGGTATTACATTAAGGCCCCTCATGAGCAGTGCTAATATCCTTGTCCTTAACTGTGGCAGTTCATCTATCAAATTCGCCATCTTCGACATGTCGACACAAGACGTTATAATCAGCGGTTTAGCTGAACGTTTATACGAAGCGCAACCGACTATCAACTGGTCTGGTTTACACAAAGGCGAAAGCCTGATTACCGATCAAGGCCATCAAGCTGCGCTTGATACCTTGGCCGTTCTACTCGATGAATGGCATATTCTAGATTCTTTAACGGGCATCGGTCACCGTGTCGTTCATGGCGGCGAGCAATTTTCTGCGTCTACACTTTTGAACGACGAAAATATTGCTGATTTAAGAAAGATCAGCCATTTAGCGCCGCTTCATAATCCGGTTAATATGTTAGGCATTGAAGCCTGCCAAAAATTGTTACCGCAACTTCCACAAGTCGCCGTGTTTGATACTGCATTTCACCAATCTATGCCTGAGCACGCCTATTTATATGCCGTTCCTCAAGCCTGGTATGAAGATCATGGCGTACGTAAATATGGTTTCCACGGAACCAGCTATCGCTACATTACCGAAGCCTGCGCTAAACAATTAAATAAGCCACAAGAAGAACTGAATATCTTATGTGCTCATTTGGGTAACGGTTGCAGTGCCAGCGCAATTGCTAATGGCAAAAGTGTTGATACTAGCATGGGACTCACACCGCTAGATGGCCTTATCATGGGCACCCGTTGTGGCAGTATTGACCCAGGTTTGATTGAATTTATGATGAATGCTGAAAATACCAGTATTGAAGACATCATGAACAGCCTAAACAAAAAGAGTGGCTTATTAGGATTATCAGGCTGTAGCAATGATATGCGCACCTTACTTTCCGAAGAGGCAGCAGGTAATGAGCAGGCAAGCCAAGCCATCAATGCATTCTGTTATCGTATTGCTCGTGAATTGAGCGCATTGTCGGCCTCTCTGGCGACTATTGATGCGGTTGTATTTACTGGCGGTATTGGCGAGCACGCAACCGCCATTCGCCAGCGTATTATCAATTACTGGCCTAATTCTCAGATCTCCCTTGATTCAGAATTGAACAACCAAGCGGGCAATGAGCAAGGTATTATTAGCCAAGCCAATAGCCCAGTAGCGATGGTTATCGCTACCAATGAAGAACTAATGATCGCCCAAGACTGCTACGAGTTATGCAACCATGATTAATATTTTTATCGCGCCAACGGGCCTACACAGCGGCCTAAACAGTATTAGTATCGCCCTATTACACGCCCTCGATACTCAAGGCATTAAAGCCTCTTTTTTCAAGCCAGTGGCGCCTTATACTGAAGGTGAAATTGAGCGATCGACGCAGATGGTTAAACAAACCTATCCGCTAAACCCACCTCAGCCAATGCCGCTTAAAAAAGCTCAACAGTTAATTAGTACTGGGCAGACAGACCGTCTATTAGAAGACTTAGTAGGTTTGCATCACATTGCAACCTCAGGCACAGAGGTCACTATTGTTGAAGGCTTAGTACCTGACCGTAGCGAGCCGTACACGGCTAAATTAAATGCCGAGATAGCCAAGGCTCTCAATGCCGATATTATTCTAGTAAGCAGCGCTGAAGATCGCTCTTCTCATGACATCCAAGCCGACATTAACTTAAACGCGGCCATCTTTGGTGGGTTTAAAGCAGGCAATATCATTGGTGCGATCATCAATAAATATGGCACCCCTGCTGAATCTCATTTCATGCTTTCAAACTCGAGTGATAGTGATGCAGAGCGTTTAAGCAAAGCGCCTAAAATCACTTTAGATCACTGCCCTTTATTAGGCATTATTCCGTGGCAGCGTGATCTTATTAGCCCAAGAACTCTTGATATTGCTCGCCAATTAAAAGCGGGAACCATCAGTGAAGGCGAGTTAGAAATACGTCGAGTTAAAACGATTACGCTATGTGCTCGCACCCTGCCAAACATGTTAAACCGATTAACCGCGGGTACTCTAATCGTAACCCCTGGTGACCGAGATGACATTATTCTGGCTTGTGCTTTAGCAGAAACAAACGGTACCCCATTAGCAGGTTTAGTATTAACTGGCGGCTTAGTACCCGGCGATGATGCCTTACGCTTATGCCAAAAAGCCATCGCAAACGGCTTACCAATTTTGACCACAGAAAGCGATACTTTTGCTTGTGCTAACCAACTTCACCGTATTAATACTGCGGTTCCAGAAGATGACCTACAGCGTATTGATCTAATTCGTGCCCACATTGCCGAGCACATCGACATTCCTACGTTATTAACCGCTATTAATGCGCCTCATACCGAGCGTTTAAGCCCTGCAGCATTTCGCTTCCAACTGGTTGAGCGTGCTCGTGCAAATGTGCAGCGCATTGTTCTTCCGGAAGGTGAAGAGCCTCGCACCATTCAGGCTGCAACGATCTGCCAACAGCGTGGAATTGCCCAGTGTATTTTATTAGGTAATGCCGAAGTTATTCATCAAGTAGCCGAAGCCCAAGGTATTGAACTGCCTTCTGACATCGTCATCATGGAGCCGGACAATATTCGTGAAGATTACGTCCCTGCTATGGTTGAATTACGCAAGCATAAAAACCTAACAGCCCCAATGGCGGTTGCTCAGTTAGAAGATAACGTTGTGCTAGGGACAATGATGCTTGCTTTAGATAAGGTTGATGGATTGGTCTCAGGTGCAATTCATACCACTGCGAATACCATTCGCCCAGCCATGCAGCTTATTAAAACTGCTCCGGGAGCAAAGCTGGTTTCTTCTGTATTTTATATGTGTCTGCCTGAGCAAGTTTTGGTTTATGGTGACTGTGCAGTAAATCCCGACCCTAATGCCGAAGAATTAGCCGATATCGCCATTCAGAGCGCCGACTCGGCCTTAGCCATGGGCATAACGCCTAAGGTTGCAATGATCAGCTACTCGACTGGCGCATCTGGCACAGGTAGCGATGTAGAGAAAGTAAAACAGGCAACTGCAATCGCTAAAGAATTGCGTCCTGATTTGATCATCGATGGTCCTTTGCAATATGACGCAGCGACCACAGCTTCTGTGGCCAAGAGCAAAGCGCCAAATAGTCCAGTCGCAGGACAAGCAACCGTATTGATCTTCCCTGACTTAAATACCGGAAACACAACTTACAAAGCAGTGCAACGCAGCGCCCATGTGATTAGTGTGGGTCCAATGCTGCAGGGCTTAAGAAAACCAGTAAATGACCTCTCAAGGGGCGCATTGGTTGAAGACATTGTATACACTATTGCATTAACATCGATACAAGCTCAAAAACTCAAATCATAGGGAACGATATGCGCGAAAAAATAACGG
This sequence comes from uncultured Oleispira sp., assembly GCA_913061415.1. Lineage (GTDB taxonomy): Bacteria > Pseudomonadota > Gammaproteobacteria > Pseudomonadales > Oceanobacteraceae > Oleispira. The sequence goes on from CAJXUD010000005.1 coordinate 84,743, forward strand.
CAATAATAGCCAGCACATTACTTTTTATTAATGTTATTTTTTGGTGTTCTCTTCTCTTCATACTGACACCTATTAAGTTCATCCTCCCTGAAATAGCGGTCCGTAAGGTTATGGACCCTATTTTCAGCACCATTGCTAGCGCATGGATTTCATGCAACAGCGGCTGGATGAAACTCACCCAAGGAACACTTTGGGATATTGAAATACCCGACAACCTTAATCCTAAAGGCTGGTACTTTGTATCAGCTAATCACCAAAGCTGGGTTGATATTTTGGTACTTCAGCATGTACTTAATGGCAAAATACCTTTTCTTAAATTCTTTTTAAAACAAGAACTTATTCGCGTACCTATCATGGGGCAAGCTTGGTGGGCACTCGATTTTCCTTTCATGAAGCGTTTTTCTAAAAGTTACCTAGAAAAGCACCCAGAAATGAAAGGCAAGGATATTGAGACCACTCAGAACGCTTGTAAGAAATTCAAATACATACCTACCAGCGTCATGAACTTCTTTGAAGGGACACGACTTACTCCTGAGAAACATGAAGAGCAGCAGCCGCCTTATAAGCACCTGCTCAACCCTAAATCAGGTGGTTTCGCATTTGCGCTTAATGCAATGGGTGATAAATTTCAGTCATTATTAGATTGCACAATCGTGTACCCAAAAGGCATCCCAAGCTTCTCCGACTTTATGCATGACAAGATACCTAAAATCATTGTGCGTATTCGTGAAGTGCCGATTCCTTCAGATTTTTGTCATGGTGACTATGAGAATGATGCTGAATTCAAGCTTCAATTTCAATCATGGATTTCTGATATATGGCAAGAAAAAGACAAGCAAATCGATAGGTTACACAAGCAGGAATCTTTAATTAAAGATGGCAAGTCTCAGTCTGGCCATCTCAATTATTAACAGAATCAACTAAAATCAACTGACAACTCTATTACGACCGTCTGCTTTCGCTCGATACAAACAGCGGTCAGCAATGCGTAATAAGTTAGCTGGATCATCCTTTATACTGGGTACCATTGCAGCAATACCAATACTAATGGTCACCTTATTGTCCATTGATTCGCCATGCTCTATGTTCAAGCCAGCAATCCTACTGCACATACTTTCCGCGAGCACCTGAGCTCGCACTAGGGTCATCCTAGGCAACAGCACAACAAACTCCTCTCCACCATAGCGACCAATCAACTCACCTGATCGCTGAGCATACTCTTTTAAGGAATCGCATACTTGGCGCAAACAATCATCACCGGCTTGGTGTCCATAAAGGTCGTTGTATTTTTTAAAATGATCAATATCTATCATGATTAATGCGATTGAGTCTTGAGTCCTAATTGCTCTTCGCCACTCCGAATCAAAACAGTTTTCAAGATGGCGTCGATTTGCTAGCCCCGTTAAGCTATCGGTGGTTGACAATAAATGCAACTCTTCACCCAACAGCGTTAGTCGCTGGGCATCAAGGGATAACAAACGATTTTTAACAAATGCAATGCGAGACGTCTTTTCTAACTCGTAGCCAAGATAAATCCCCATCAATATCAATACACCCCAGAAAACGGTAAACAAAGGATGCATGATGATGACAAGCTCATCAACCTCAGGATGGTAAGGTAAAAAATCTTTAGTAACCGATACTAGAATATAAGCAATATAGACAATGATGGAGTTAATAGCGATGGCGCGTAAATTCGTCCTTAACACGACAAGCACAAAAACCTGCCAAGGGATTAAGCCAAGATGATAAGCGTATGCATAAGGCTCATCTACCAGAGCCATAAAGCCAACAATACTTAATCCAATGACCACCATGCCGAAAGATGCAAATTTAATAACCCAGTGCACCAATCTTCGATTAAAAACAAGGTTAATGGTTAATAGCATTGCACCAGCTATCACCATGCGGATGATCCATAGGGTACCCGCTTGTTCCTCGGCTAACGCATAATCAACAAAGCCAAAGAAAAGATAGAGCAGCACCCCAAAAGATAGAATTGAGCGTGAAGAATCAATAAATAAAGAGTTACTTTTATTATCGTAATCTTTTTCAATATCGTTTGGAAATTTCAGTTTTTTATAACCAGAAGACAACAACCCTTCATAGCGGTTAATCTGCTGCTCTAATTCGACCAACTCATCACTCAAAAACTGCGCTTTTAATACCACAGTAACTCCTAGAATATTTTATTTCTGATATTCATAATACTTGGCGACTGGTTTGAATAGTAAATCAGTTAATGACACCAACTTTCAATAGCTCTGAATTAAATCACTCGGTTAAATAGCCCCTTTTAGGGCACCTGCAGTGAAAAGCACCAATTGATTGTCACCATCGCTATACTTCAGTGTAGACTTACATACAGTTAAAAAAGCATAACGTTTAAAAAATATGAAAACTGACGACTGCGTAAGTTACCAATCGTCATCCATTGATTAGAGCGAGTATTCACAAAGGAAACAAGTAGACATGAAAATATTTGATGATATTTCACAATCGATAGGCAATACACCTTTAGTACGAATCAATAAACTGAGCAAGCATAGCAAACTGTTTGTGAAGCTAGAAAACCGTAACCCTGCCCAATCGGTGAAATGTCGTATCGGTGCCAACATGATCTGGCAAGCTGAAAAAGATGGCAAACTAAAGCCTGGCATGGAAATCATTGAACCTACTAGCGGTAATACCGGTATTGCCTTAGCTATGGCAGGTGTTCCTCGTGGCTATAAAGTAACGCTAACAATGCCAGAGACAATGAGCATAGAGCGACGTAAAGTCATGAAAGCCCTTGGTGCTAACCTTGTGCTGACAGAAGGCCCAAAAGGCATGCAAGGCGCTGTTGATAAGGCCACTGAGTTGGTTTCAACCGCTAATGGCAATGCCATTTTATTGCAGCAATTTGAGAATCCAGCCAATCCAGCGATTCATGAGCAAACAACAGGCCCAGAAATCTGGAATGATACCGATGGTAGCGTAGACATTTTCGTCGCAGGCGTTGGCACAGGCGGTACTATTACTGGTGTCAGCCGTTACATCAAAAAAACCCAAGGCAAAGCAATTACAACAGTTGCTGTTGAACCGACAGATTCACCACTAATCAGCCAAACGAAAGCGGGTGAAACAATCAAACCTGGACCACACAAGATCCAAGGAATTGGTGCCAACTTCATACCAGGTAACTTAGATGTCGATCTCGTTGATGAAGTAGAAACTGTCGGCAATGATGAAGCCATGGCAATGGCTCACCGCTTGATGGCTGAAGAAGGCATTCTTGCCGGTATTTCATGCGGAGCAGCCATGGTTGCAGCATTACGACAGGCTGAAAAAGCTGAAAACAAAGATAAATGCATTGTGGTGATTTTACCAGATTCAGGTGAACGCTATCTAACCTCTCCACTTTTTGCGGGTATGTTTGAAGATTAGTATTCGTTAGCGCTTGCAACATGGCGTTTTCGGTACATGCCTATCTATCGAAAACGCTGCTACAGAAAACGGTACTACAGAAAACGCTACTACCGAAAACGCGGTTAACGAACACCAATTAAGGCTTCAAAGCGGAACATTATGATAGGAGTAATATCGTATTCAGTTTCACGCTGAGTCTCTAATTCTGGATTCACTTCAACAAACATCCAATCCTGATAGACCTTTCGACGGTAGCGTATTCCAATACCATAATTGTTAAATGTTGGCCCTTCAATGGAGTCACCCGCGGCACGAAAGTAATACGCCAAAATTTCTGACGAGTTAAGCTCATGAAAAAGTGTGACCCCATAATTCAAATTAAAAAAACCATCATCCAGCAAATATTCAGCGCCTGCAGAGTATCTAATTATGCGATCTATATTTAAGGGCTGATTCAGCTCAATCTTGGTTTCTTCCCCAAACCCTTCAGTTCCTGACCAGAAAAAGTTTTGCGTTGCTTTCACTCTAAAATTATCAAAGTATGCAAAACGTCGAAAACGAAGTCGGCTAAAAGGATCGGTCGGTAGACCCCAACGAATTCCCGTATCAAAGTTAACTTTCCAGCGTTCTGATTCTTCAAAGATATAACGTAAGGCCGTCGAATATTGTACGTTATCGACAGTATTGATAGGGTTACTCTCGCGCTCATCCTCATCACTTTCTGATGATTCTAATAATAGATTTAAATGCTCGTCAGTATTAGGAAGCACCAGCTTCACGCTAATGCCATATTGATAATCGACGGGTTTTCCTATTTCGCGACGTGTGAAGAATGACAATTTAGCTCGGCTACCGTTCACATCATCTTCAATAATATCGTCACCGAAAAAGGTATCAATGAAAAAGCCATCAACATTATAAGACAGGTTATCAATGTAATCTTTTAACCAATCATGGGAGTATTCTATAACGTTAATTTTGAACGGTTTTTGCTCAGTAATTACATCAATTTTAATCGCTTGATTACCACCGCCCTCTTGCAGTTCGAAGGTATGTAAATAGCGTTCCTCCATGCCCCAGCACGGGCAGATAAACAGTACTGAAACACTAAAAATCAAGGCCCTTATCAAGTGTTATTAACTCGGTGATGCGTGTTCATTTCTTTATGCTCAATCGGGTCATGGTGAATTAAGACATCCGCCCGTGGAAATTGCTTAACAATTTCACCGACTAACCATTCTCCTTGTGTATGAGCATGATAGAGAGAAACGTTCGCAGAAAAATCCAAATGAATCTGTATAAATTGAATATTTCCAGACTGGCGCGTTTTAATATCATGGCAATCTAAAATGTCTGGGTTACTCGCCACTAACTTTTTAATCATCTCTGCAACTTCAGGCTCAAGCGCATGATCCATTAACATGTTTAGCGCTTCTTTCCCTATATCAAAAGCACTCTTTAATAAGGCAAATACAATAACGATAGCCACTAATGGATCAAGCCACACAATGCCCCACTGCCCACCCAATAATGCGGCAATGACAGCGATTGTCGCTAAAATATCACTGAAATAATGAGCAGAGTCAGCTTTCACAGCCAGCGAACCGGTTTTCTTATAAACCCAGCGCTGATACATTACTAAAACAATGGTTAAAATAAGTGAAACAACCATCACCCACGTTGCTAACTGCCATGATTCAATAGGCTTAGGGTGAATCAGGCGTTCACTCGCATGCAGTAGTAAAACAAACGCAGAACCCGCAATAAATGCCGATTGCATAAGTGCGGCCAAAGACTCCGCTTTACCATGACCAAATGGATGTTCTTTATCCGCCGGGGAAAAAGCAAACCGTATGGCAAAAAAGTTAATGAGTGATACGACAATATCAAAACTAGAATCCGCAAACGAAGCAAGAATACTTGCAGAATCCGTATCAACCCAAGCGACCCCTTTTGCTAAAATCAGTATCGCTGCAACGATAATTGACAATATTGCAGCGCTTTGAGTCAGCCTAGCATCATCACTCATATTTTTTTGTTCCTTCGTTCTTTATAGATAGAGCTATGTTCGAGACAGTTTTAAATAAGAATATTAATATCTATTGTAATGCGCTAACGCCAAGTCAGCCAGCGCCAACAGCCATAAATAGGCTGCTTTGTTCATTTTCAGTACAAATGAGTACCAATTCGCATTTAAAATAGAACCCGTCTATTGACCATTTCATAATAGAAGGACACTATTGCTGAATGCTTATGTCAACAGTGACTTAAAGCGCGATAAGGATGTGCCACCATGACAATAAAAAGTGCCCTCATTGTAGACGACTCTAAATCAGCTCGAATCATGCTTCAGCGTCTGCTAGAAAAGATGAATGTAATCACTTTAGGGGTAGAAAGTGCCGAAGAAGCATTAACCTACTTAGAAAACCAGCACCCCGATATTATTTTCATGGATCACATGATGCCTGGAATGGATGGTCTAGAGGCCACTCAAACCATCAAGCGCAATCCAAAAACCCAAGGCATACCGACTATTATGTACACCTCAAAAGAAGGTGACGGATACAATACTTTAGCGATGTCTCATGGCGCTAGCGGCGTTTTACCTAAGCCGGCAAATCAACAAGCGGTGATGGCTGTGATTGATTCATTACAGAATACTGCAGCGAATGACGTACCTGAAAAGGCGCCACAGATGGATGCTCATCAAGTATCGTTAGAAACCATCGAAAAAATGATTCAGCAACGCTTAAATAACTCAGTACTGTCTGCTAAAGCAGAAATCTCTGCGGGTTTAGATGGCGTCAGTCATCAACTACTTCAAACACAGCAAGAACGTCTTACTATTGCTGAACGCAGCCTTAAGCAACAGTTAACCCCGATTAAGATATCATTATCAGAATTAGGCAATGACAGCGTTTTATTTAAGCGCTTACAACCTCATATGCAAAAGCAAATGATGGTAATTGCCGATAGAATAAGCCGACAGAAAGTTGATGCGCTCAATAAGCAGCAACAGGCCAAAATCCAAGCCATTGAAGAGAGGCAAAATAACCTGCTGCTCGAAATAGCCAAGCAATCAAATTCTGCCATGTTTAAAGGTATGATTGGCGGTGCGATACTAGGGGCTGCCATTGGAGTGAGTGCCGTCCTGTTCTTATAAGCTTGCTTTAAGTTTTCTTATAACTCTATTTTTGTGGCTGAAATTCTGTTCAGCCACAGCTCCTCTCTGTCGCTAGCGCCGCCAACGCTTCAATGGCATCATAATTGTGTCGCACTCTGACCAACTCATTCAATTAGCCTATTATTAACACACCATTTTTTGATCTATCTCTTCTAAATCTTACCTTCTATCGTTAGACTAGAACTATTATAAAAAAACAATTCTCACGATAATTATATTTTAGGGACAAACACATGAATCTTAGACTTTTAGGTCTTGCTCTGGTCGTAATGATCACAACGGGCTGCTCTATTGCTACACCTTTTGTAGCCGCAGGTGCCGGTGGACATGCAATTGGTCGTTACGAAGAAAACATAAAAGTGCGCGGCGCGGCGGCTTTACAAGAAGAACCTGACCTTTTGACCTTTTCAGTTCAAGCCATTGCTAGAAACAATGTTGATGAAGCGGTAATTACCTATACAAAAGGCCTTAACGATAAAAACTACAGCGCGAACATTAAGTCATTAGCCCTTTACCAAATTGGTTTAATGTACATGAACCCTTATGCAGAACAGCGTAATGATGATAAGGCTCTGCAATATTTCAACCGTCATTTCCAGGAATACCCTGAATCGCGTTTACGCAAAAAAATAGAAGCTAAAGTAGCGCTTATTGAAGAGCGTAAGGCTTCTAAAAGCCAATTGACCGCGAAAGAGTTATTATCATTAGCCGATCGTAGCGCATTATTACAACAATCAAATATTCCGTTTGATGCCGATTTAACTCCCATGAGTGAGCGTGCCATTATTGGAGATCGCGTTGCTGACGCCGAAAGTGTTTATTTGATTTTATACGATAACAAATCATCTTCTGATGATATGCGTGCTAAATCGTTATACCAAATCGGCTTAATTTATATGAGTGAATATAATAGCCATGGGGATAATGCCAAAGCACTGAACTACTTCCGTAAAATTACGCAAGAATTCCCTAATACGCATACGGCCAAAAAAGCCAGTAAGCGTATGAATCAAGTTATTAACCGTCAGTAATAACTAGCTAGCAGCTCTAGATAGCATGTATAGATAGTAGTTCTAAATAGTAAGCTATATTCCAGACATAAAAAAAGCGGCTTAGCCGCTTTTTTTATGTCTTATTCTTAAGCAATAACCAATAAGAAATTACTACTTCACTTCCACCCAATATACGTCGTCATAATCAGACACGCAGTCAAGAGCAAACTCATTCGACCCAGCATCACACAGTAAATCTTCAATGATAATAACCGGACTGTCACCAGCATTTTCACCCGGACTTTCTACCAATGCTTGTAAAATAAGAAACTGCTCATAACTGCTGTCTGCACTCGCTACTGCATCATCAATGTCATTGCATTGATTAAACCGGGCACAATTAAAATCTAAACCATCGTAACGAATAACATCACCCTCGGATTTTTCTAGACCCCCGACTCCCGTTCGCATAATCATCTTAAACGATTCATTTGTTCGATCTTTAACGGCGTCATTTTCTTTAATAAACTCAACAGATTTCAAACTTTTTGCCTGAATCTTAACCGTCAAATCCAATTCGTATTGCAAGCCCCACTGAGCTGTAAAACCAGTAATACTAAAAGGTAATACATTCCAATCAGTACTCGCATCAGCTTCTTCTTTATAGACTAAACATAATCTAGGAACCGCCAACCCGCAGTCCGTTTGATAATGTGCAATATCAAATACCGCATCATTAACACCTTCACATACTGAAGAAAAATTAGAATCTGAAGACTGACATTTAACGGCTAATAACGTCAGCTCATCGTTCTCTGTAGAAAAACTCAACTGTATTTTATTTGTATCACGAGCAGCATTCGTTAATGCTGTGCAATCGGCATCTGTGCATGTAAAAGTCTTCTTAGCCGCAATGATCCATTCGCTATTTTGATTGTCTTGCAAAATACCGCTGGCCATATTGAAGGTTAATACAAACTCATTGGTACTAGCATCGATCACTTCAGTTGAATCAATGCTTTCAAGGGTATAGTGAGTATCTTTACCATTGTCATCTCTTTCAGCCTCTACTTGTACGGTATAGCGGCTACCCCACTTTAAGGCTTCAAAGCCCGACATGCCTTTAGTATTAACGGCATAAGCATCATCTGAATTAAGACTCGTACGAAAGCATAACGAAGTAGCACTATCGGTACACGGCTCTTGGTAATAATCGACATACATAGTACGAGTTGTAGGATCATAGCTAGAACCTAGGTCTAAATCACATGCTGATAAGCTCAAACACGACAGCAATACCAATACTTTATTCATAATATTTATTTTGTTTCCTAATGAGCGGTTGAGCGTACATTGAATAAAGCTGCGTTTTTACCGCCTCACTTTCATCCTTGCAGCGAATGGATAATTCCACTGTACCTGTCTTAATATCGGCTTCATCATACTCTTCGAGAGGCTGACATTTTCCTTGATCTGCGAGTAACTTGTGAGCCGCATAGTTGATTGGAAAACTCGCATAGCCATTAACAATCTGGCGATCAATTTCAGTTGCTAACATTTCGGCGGTATGAAAAAGCGACTCATCAATTTCACCACCAAAATTGACATGAACACGACCTTTCTTCCCCATTAACCCTGTCACAATACTGGTAACATCTTCGTCATCCGCTTTTAGATATTCCTCACCCTGATAAATAGCCGCAAGCTCTCTCGCCTTAATAAGGTCACAAGGATCAAATTCATAACTGATGCTTACTGGCACAGGGTTTAACGCCTGCAATGACTGTGAAAATGTTTCTTTATCAGTTCGGCCCGCCAAACTCAGCATTTTCAAAACAGCGGTATCGGTTGTATCGATTCCGTCTTTTGCACGTCCTTCTCGTTGTGCAATCCACACTGAGTGCCCATCTGAGATTGAAAAGCGAATATATTTGGATAATAGCTGTAACGCAGTAAACTTTTCGCGCTTGGCTTTAATTGAACGTCGAACAATAAAGCTTTTATTCAGTCGCATAAAATCCCCGACCATAGGATTTTTTAGCAAATTATCACCAATGGCGATTCGCCCTGTCGGCTTATTATGGGTGTGCAGCGCATAGTTAACCAGCGTAGGATCAAGCGCAATATCTCTATGGTTCGACAACCACAAGTAGCTTTTATTGGCATCTAATTGATCAATACCAGTAACCTCTAGCGAGGTGATTGTTTTCTGAATGATTTTTTCGACATAGCCCGCTAACCACTGTTGAAATTCAGCAATCGATTCCAGACCTGAAAGATCCTTCTGCAAACGCCAACGTATTAAAGAACGAGCCAATAAGCGCAAAGGCCCACGCCAATTTGGGCGCATAAAATAAGCCAGCCCTTTTACTAGGTCTGGTTCGGCTAATAAACGCTCTAGAATTTGTTGGAATTCATTATCGTTATAGGGCCGTATTTCAGCAAACTCATCCATTAATTCATTATTCCTAGCAAAAAACATGTATATAACAATCTATAAAACAATCTATATGTCAAAGATTACTTGTTTCTATTATACGAATCGATAGTATATCGCAGCAATATTACTATCCCTACCTTTTAAGAGGCGATTTATTATGGTTGATACATGGCAGCCAGCAGACCAAAAAGCAGAGATTTCTTCAGAGAAATTACTCGGTTATGCTTCGTTAATAAGTAGCCAAGAGACGGTTCAAGAAGAGATTATTAGCCTTGAAAAGGCCGATATTGATTTGGTAAATAATTACCTAAACATGCCACAACAAGCATGGTTAAAGGCAATTGAGGGTTTCACCGATGCTCAAGTTTTAAACTTGTGCATGTTCTTTACGGTTGGTGAAATGAAATTTTCAACATGGACCTTTGGCAGTAAAAATCCAACTATCTATTTTTTACGCCATCTTAAATCTGAAAAACGAGCAGCAGAAAAAGAGTTTATCCGCTGGCTCAAAAAACAAACGGATAACCGTTATATCCCATACGGGCCAGCAATCCTGTAAGTTTTTTTAGCATTGCCTCAGTGGCTTTCTGAACCATCGTGATCTAAGTAATCCAGCAATACTTGACGCTGCTCTGGCCACTGAAAAGAATCCCAACCGTCGTGTATTTCTCTTTGATTACCTTGTAATAAGGCCATCTTGGGCACCTCATTGCGATCTTTGCTCACATCCTTCATTATACGAGAAGCAACATCAGCATACTGAAGATCCATCATTAATAAGGCAGAAGGCTTATCCTTCGCAATCAAGTAACCCAACTGCACAGGATCATCGGCTAAAACCACATCCCAATTATGACGCCTTAAGTCCGCTGCAAGCTCTCCAGCAGGGCTATCGGGTGACGTAAAGAGCAATAATCTGCGATCCCCTGCAATCAGCTCATCAGGAACAGGCATATCGTTCTGCCGTAAAAAATCCACAAAGGTATCGATCGGTATCCGATTATCCCCCCTGCCCGGAAGTTTATACGCATCCAAATGTCCTCGTTCAATCCAACGAATGACGGTTCGGAAATTAACACCGCAATACTTTGCGGCTTCACCTGTTGTTAACGCTTGTTTATCTGCCACTGCTCTATCTCAGTTTCTTACTAAACTTATACTAAGTATAGGTAGTGACTAACCATACTTGCCTAGATAATTAGTGCTATTTCTTAGAACTTATTCTGGCTATAAAACATTCATTAAGACGCTTCAGTTATTACGGACACCTCCAATACACTTAATCTGCCTACCTGATATTCACGCTAGCGTGCATAGCCACTCATTCTCGGACTGGTAAGTACAATGTTTTTACAGTACACAGAGTTTTTCGCTGCATCCATGAAGGCCGTAATGCGATATAATCTCAGGCTCTTTGAATTTACGACAAATTTACGACTATCAGGAACCTTCCGTGAAAAAAGAAAAACTTTATCACCAAATTGCCCACGCTTGTCTGCAAGTACTAAAAACACCAAAAGCAGACAGCTCAGCTCAAATAAAAGCGGTTTATGATGCTATTGATCAAGCTTTTCTGAACCAATCAGCTTTGTTATCGTCTGAACTAGAAGACTGTAAAAATAGACTGAAACTAATTTCAGAGCTTGATGATGCGGAAAATTCTTTACAAGATGCCAAAGATATCGCACGTCAAGACAACGCTCAGCACTAATTCTATAGTCTTATAAAAGTCTTATAAAAAGTCTCTTAAATAGTATTAGCCGTTTTAAATTGGGGTTCACATGCTTTTCTCTACTCGCTACAGCACCTTCTTGCTGTTGGTAATTTTAGCCGTAGCTACTGCGGCGTATCGGATCAATATGCACTCAACAAGTCCTACTATCATACAAAGCCCCAATGACCAGCGAGAATATCGTTCGCTAGAACTTGATAATGGTTTAAAGGTTATTTTAGTCTCCGATAAGGAGGCTGATAAAGCCGCCGCTTCCCTCGCCGTGAGTGTTGGCAGCGGTGACGACCCTCAAGGTCGCCAAGGACTTGCCCACTTTTTAGAACACATGCTATTTTTGGGAACTGAGCCTTTCCCAGATTCTGGTGAATACCAAGACTACATTTCAAAGCACGGTGGCAGTCATAATGCGTTCACCGCTCACGATGTTACCAACTACTTCTTTGAAATTGATAATAACGATCTAGCCGGTGCTCTTGACCGTTTTGCTCCCTTCTTTATTTCTCCAACCTTCGATGCCAATTATGTTGAGCGAGAAAAGAATGCGGTTAATGCAGAATATACGTCAAAGTCTAAAGATGATGGCCGCCGAATTTTTTCGGCCGAAAAACAAGCAATGAACCCAGCTCACCCGTATGCAAAATTTGCTACCGGCAGCCTAACAACCCTTGAAGATCGTCCAGGCAGCGCAATACGTGATGAATTAATCACCTTTTATAACCAACATTATTCCGCCAATGAGATGACCTTTGCACTGATTGGTAACTATGATCTAGATACCCTTGAGCAATGGACACAAGAACGATTCAGCGCCATACCTAAGCGCGATATTGTGGTCAAAGCAAAGCGTCCGCCGTTATATCAACAAGACCAACTGCCTCTAGATCTACAGATAGAGCCCATTAAAGAGTTACGCCAACTCAAGCTGGCTTTTCCAATGCCAGAAAGCCTAAGCCTTTATCAACATAAGCCTCTGCACATCATCAACCACCTACTAGGTCATGAAGGTGAAGGCAGCTTATTAGCATTATTCAAAAAGCGCGGCTGGGCAGAAGGCCTAAGTGCAGGCCAAGGTGTCAGCACGCCTTGGGAATCAACACTCAGCATTAACATTCAGCTAACACTGGTCGGTTTATTTCGCATTGATGAAATTACCGAAGCCGTATTTGCTTACATCGAACTCGTACAGCAAGGCTTACAAGATCCTGTCTTCATCGAACGCATTTACGCAGAACAGCATCAATTGGCAGAGCTGGCCTTTGCTAACCAAGAAAAATCCAAGGCCAGTCACTTTGCTGTACGTCTGACCAATAGCTTACGCCACAGAACGCCTAGTCAGGTGATTTATGGTGATTACGATTGGCAAACACCGACGACTGATATTCTAAAACCTTACCTAAATCAGCTAACTCGTAAGAATTTAATCCGTACGTTAATTGCCCCCGAAGTTGAAACCAATACCACCGACCCTTGGTACGATACCAAGATGATGCTACGCCCTGCGGTAATCAAAACAGAAGCGGCCAACAAAGATCCTATTTTAAAGCCCGAATACCGCGAACAATTATTTCTGCCAGCGGCCAATCCATTCATTCCTGAATCGTTTACCTTAACCGATGCACCAGCACAGACTATCCCTACCCGACTCATTGATGAAACAGGTTTGCGTTTATGGTATTACCCAGAACAAGAATTTCGTTTACCAAAAGCAAAAGTCTTTATTAACCTGCACAACCAAGCTGTTGCCGACAACGCAAAAGACCGCATCATTGCCCAGCTTTTCAGCCACAGCGTTAACGAGTTAATCAGTAGCTACACCTACCCTGCCTATGTTGCTGGTTTAAACTATCAGCTGCATGCGAGCGGCCGTGGTCTTGAACTTTCAATGTCGGGCTATCACGACAAGCTTTCTGTCTTGCTTGAAAAAATTGTTGAAACAATGGCGTCGTTAACCGCAGAAAATGTTAGCCAAGCCGAGTTTGAACGCTACCAAGCTCAACTAAAACGCCGTTTAGAAAACCAATTAAAAGCCAAGCCTTACGAGCGCACCATCAGTGAATTACGCCGTTGGTTACGCAACCCAAGCTTTAGCCAACAAGAACTGATTGCCGCCTTAGAAACGGTCACTTTAGACGATGTACTCGCCTTTAATGAACGCTTAAAACAGTCTTTATTTGTAGACAGCTACGTTCATGGCACATTGGAACCTGAAGCGGCCATCGCCATCAGTAAGGTACTAGAGCAAGCTTACAAGCCAAGCGGCGAGCGCATTGCGCCGGCAATGATTAGCAAGGTGCCTAATGCGCAAGCCTCTGCCAATAGCGCTGACCAGAGCTCGCATAACCAGAGCCCTGATAACCAGTACCTGCAATCGATCGAGCAGCAGCATCCCGATAGCGCCATGAGTTTATACATTCAAGGTCAGCAGTTCGATGAACTAACGTCAGACAATGCGCGAGCTCACTACGCCTTATTGGCACAGATCATTAGCACGCCGTATTACCAATGGCTGCGCACCGAGAAAAAGATGGGCTACATCGTATCCGCATCGCCTTTCCCGCAAAACGCCGTGCCAGGAATGATCTTTATTGTGCAATCGCCCACCGCCAGCAGCGCCGATATTCTGGCCGAATCAGAACTGTTTTTTGCTGACTTCAAACAACAACTGGCACAACTCAGCGATAAAGAATTTGACGATCACAAACAAGGCCTTATCAGCCGCTTGGTAAGTAAGAAGAAAAATATGGCCGAAAAAGTAGGACACTTCTGGCATAACATTGAAGTCAACCGCTTAACCTTTGATACCAATGAAGCCATCGCCAAAGAAGTTGCCGACATAAAGTTGAAAGATATTCAGGGGCTGTTTGAAAACAGTATCATCGAGAAAAAAGACCCTCGGTTACTCTTCTCTCATAGCCAACAAGTGCCTACCGATGGATGGGCTGAGCTTTCAAGTATTAATAAAAATGACTTAGATACGTTATAACGGCAGTTTGCAGTAGAGCTGTTTGGTTAATGAACAGCTCTACTTTTATTAACTTATCAAAAACTATTTACAACAAAATCGAGCTAGCAGCATCGCCGTCAGCCGTAATCGCAGCGACTAGCGAGAACTGTAAAAATGCAGCTGCGGTTGTAATGTGATTGTGCAACCACAATTGAATCTGCTCTTGCTGCTCTTCTTTATCGGCGATATGATCGGCATAACCTTCTAAGGTTAAAGCAACGGTATGCTTAGCCAATTTTTTCTTACTAGGATCGGTTACCGCAATCAGTAAACGCTGCTGGTTAAAGTCCCAATCAAATAAACAAAACATTGAATCGTCTTCAATGTTGGCATCCAATAAATTAAACGCGTAATCCGCAGCGGCAATAACCGCTTGCTTTAACTCCGCTTCGTTGCTGCTTGTGGATACACTGCTATGGCAAAAGTTGTTGTCTATTTCCCAATTCATTTTAATTCCTAATAGTATTTTACGTTAATTTTTTGTATTCAAGCCCGCTTAAGGCTCAAGCGAAGATTGCCAGGCTTCAACCCTGTTTGTGATAGACGCTTCTAAGTATTGTTCAATCGCAACCTGCATCTCATCACTGCTTTTAATTCTGCGAATCGGCGTAAATAATTCTTCGGCTTCAGGGTAAGACTGACGCATCTGACTTAACCACTGCTTCACACGGCTAGAATAATGATGCCCTTTTGAGCCAATCACTTGCACCTTGCGATAGTTCAGCATCATCTCAACCACACTGTGCCAGCTCATTTTATCGCTAATACCCGCAACCACCGCCGCTAAATTTGGTGTTGCCAATGCACCGCGGCCAATCATCAAATCATCACAATGTGAGACTTCACGGCACTTAATCGCATCAGCCGCATTCCAAATCTCGCCATTTGCAATAATCGATAAGGCTTTGCCTTCTTTGGCTAATCGCTGTTTAACTTGAGCAATATAGTGCCACTTAATCGCTTCCGCTTTATAGCCATCTTCTTTGGTACGCGCATGAATAGTAAGTTCATCAGCCCCAGCCGATACAATCGCATCAACAATCTCATGGACGCAATTAGGATCATCCCAACCCAAGCGTATCTTGACCGACAAGGTTTTATCTCTCGGTACGACTTTACGCATCTCAGCCACTGCATCAGCAATCAACTGCGGCTCTTTCAATAATACCGCGCCGCCTTTACTTTTATTCACAGTTTTTGCTGGGCAGCCAAGGTTTAGGTCTATGCCATGAGAACCAAGCTCTATCGCACGCTGGGCATTTATCGCAAGCGTATCGGGCTGAGAACCTAACAACTGCAAACGCACAGGGGTACCGCAGGGTGTTAAACCACTATTTTCTAACTCAGGCGCCAGCTGATAAAAGGTGCGCGGGGGTAGTAACTGATGGTTAGATACCCGTAAAAATTCAGTAATGCATAGATCATATCCACCGAGACCCGTTAATAATTCACGAACGGTATGATCCATGACTCCTTCTAATGGAGCTAAAACAATGCGCATAATTTACCGACTTTATCTTAGCCAAAGAATAAAAAGCGTGATGATATCAATTCCTTGGCTTTGATTAAAGATAAGCTGCTTCTCTGTCAGTATTCACCATTACTATCGGCGTCAAATATTGCTAGTCTGTGAGCATAAAAACAACATAAGGTGTTAGTTAGTTATGAATTCTCAACTTGATGCATTTGATGTCATTGTCTTTGGCGCCACCAGCTTTGTCGGCCAAATACTCGCACAATATTTAAGCGATCAATTTAACCACCCTGGCCAAGAATCTCTTAATTGGGCCATTGCTGGGCGCTCGCAAACTAAATTAGACGATGTGAAGCGCACAATAAAACAGCCTCAAATCACAACCATCATTGCAGATGCAAATGATGAAGCCGCTATTAATGCAATGTGCGCACAAGCAAAAGTGATTATCTCAACCGTAGGGCCTTATGCGTTATATGGTGAAACCCTGGTTAAAGTCTGCGCAGAATCGGGGACGGATTATTGTGACCTGACGGGCGAAGTGCAGTGGATTGATCGCATGCTGAAAAAGTATGAAAACAGTGCAAAAGCCAGCGGAGCCCGCATTGTTCACTGCAGTGGTTTTGATTCTATCCCTTCCGACATGGGCACCTACTTTACCCAGCGCGAAGCTAAAAAGAGCCTAGGAGAATACTGTAATAATATTTCTATGCGTGTGAAAGCTGCAAAAGGCGGCGCATCAGGCGGTACCATCGCCAGCATGCTGAACATCACCGAAGAAGTCATGAAAGATCCGGCGTTACGCAAAGACTTGGTGAACCCGTATTTAATTTGCCCAAAAGACCACTCGTATAAAACACGTCAGTTTGATACCAAGACCCCAACCTTTGATAAAAACTTCAATGGCTGGACTGCACCTTTTATTATGGCTGCGATTAATACCCGAATTGTCTTTCGTTCAAACGCCCTACTGAACCATGCCTATGGCGAAGATTTTAAATACGATGAAGCCATGCTGGTTGGTAAAGGTTTAAAAGGCCGCTTAACTGCAACCGCTATTGTCGGCGCTTTAGGGGCTTTCTTTATTGGTGCGGCGATTAAGCCGACTCGTTGGTTATTATCTAACTATATGCTACCCAAGCCCGGTGAAGGCCCAACACCAAAAGAACAAGTCGAAGGCTATTACGATATTCGCTTTATTGGAAAAACCCCTACCGGCAAAGAAATTCGCACTAAGGTCATCGGCCAAGGCGATCCTGGATATGGCTCCACCAGCCAAATGCTCGGTCAGGTCGGAGCGTGCTTAGCATTAGATAATGAATTGCTGGCCGATAAGCCTGGAGGGTTTTGGACGACCTCTACATTATTGGGTGATCGTTTGATTGAGCGCTTAGAAAAAGATGCCAAGCTTACGTTTGAAGTTCTCAATTGAGATGAAAAGTTGATATAAAAAGTTGATATGCAAAGTTGATAAAAAAAGTTGAGAGGAGTTTATAACTATTGGTCGCTATCGCTATTAGCCATAATGTTTTTCGACACGCCGTCAATACGTCGCTTCGCTCTCCATGTAGGCTCGTAGATCCCATCCCTGGGATCTCACGGTCTTAAACATCATGCCTAATAGCAATGCGTGCTAGGCTTACTTTAAAGCCTAAACCTTAAAGCCACGGATTTTAGAATTATACTTTGACCTCAGATTTATTTAGCAAGTAGAGATTAAATCACGGATTTAAATAACAAATCCCGCAAACCACTGGCACGTTCTATCTGAGAATTCACCCCTGCCGCTAAGACCTCGTCATTTGAATACAACGAAAAACTCTTCTTTCCTCGAGTAATCGCGGTATAAATAAGCTCTCGACTAATAACCGGCGAATGATTGTCGGGTAATACCAGCGCGACATCGGCAAACTCAGAGCCCTGACTTTTATGTACCGTCATTGCAAATGCCGTTTCGTGGCTGGGCAAACGCGTCGGTAATAGCTGCCGAACGTTTGGCTGAGCATGAGCACTTGGATCTGCACTCGAATTTGCACTGGTATCTTCGGTAGCAAAGCACACTCTTAATTCTTTTTTACCTTTTTTTCCATCAGCCATTCCCTCAGCTATTCCCCCAACCTTGCTCTCAACCATCATAGCAATACCAATATCACCATTGAATAAGTTAAGTTCGTAATCGTTGCGGCTAATCATCACAGGGCGACCTACATACCAACGGCTTTGCTCCGATGAGTTATTGAAACCAGACCCTTGATGATTATCGATGTTCAGCAGCCCTCGGTTTTGCAATAAACTTTGCACTCGATCATTCAATGCCTGCAAACCTGAACTGCCTTGGCGTAAGGCGCACAATAATTGAAATTTATTAAACAGCTGCAAAACCTGATAAGGGCTTTCGCCTTGTTCAATCGCTTGCAGGTATTGGCTATAACCGTTAATCACTTGCTGCTGCCAAGCAAATTCGGCCTCGCGGGTTTGGATTGTTAAATCCTTACTAAAAGGCGCTGCAAGATTGGTATAACAGTGAATATCGTCATACTGGGTAAAGCTTTGCTGCACTTGGCTAAACTGACCTGCATTCACCGCCGCCGCCAGTTTCCCTATACCCGAGTCATGCGTAAAGCGATGACTGACTCTTAACTGAGTCAAACTGTTCGCCATTAAAGGGGCATTGGTTTCAATATAATCATTAAGATAGCCCTGTTCCATGCCACACAGCGCTTCTAGCTGTTTTGCCCTTTCGCCCTGCAAACCATGAGCATGATAGCCATTCACCATCACACCGCTGTCACACAGGTCTCCTAGAACACTGCCCGCTTCTACTGAGGCGAGCTGATCTTTATCACCCAATAAAATTAAACGAGTATTCGTAGCTAAGGCTTCCATCAACTGCGCCATCATCGGTAAATCCACCATGGAGGCTTCATCAACAATGACCAAGTCATAAGGCAAGGTTTTCTTATGGTTATAAGAAAAACCATCTGGGCGCCAACCTAATAAGCGATGCAAGGTAAAACTGGTCACCGGAATTTTTGCCGCTAATGGAAAAGTCTGCGCCAGCTTGGCTTTGGCCGCTAAAATAGATTCAACCAAACGCGCTGCCGCTTTACCTGTAGGCGCGGCAAGTGCAATACGTAGATTTGGCTGCTGGCTAATTAACGCCGCTAATAAGCGGGTCACCGTGGTTGTTTTTCCCGTACCTGGGCCACCGGTGATCACACTAAATCGGTTTAAGCAGGCATTCGCTGCGGCTATCATTTGCCAATCGGGTTGAGCTGTTTCTTTTTTAGCATCTTGTACAAAAAGCGTCTGCAAAGTGTTGCTCAGCTCTTTAGTTTTGGCTTCAGTTTCGGTTTGAATTTGGACTTGAGTCTGGTCGGAGACTGAATGCAAACGTGTGCTGATAGAATAAAACACCTGTTGCTGGTAAAACCAATAACGAGAAAAATACAGTCGCCCTTGCATCACAACCAAAGGATAATTTACGACCAAGTCATATGGATTAGTTTCAGAAAGCTGCTTTAAACTTTCTGCGCCATCCGCCAAAGAAAGAGTATGCACCGTGGCATAGCACTGTAAATATGACTCAAGATCTTTATTAAAAACCCCTGTCTTCTGCGATAAATCATACACGTGTGATAATTCAATACACACTTCACCGCGACTCAACGCCTGACTTAATTTGATAACCAAATACGCGTATAACTTAAGACTCGCTTCATCATGCGCTTTTTCTTTTACAGTCAACGCAATTTCATTCAGACACAAGCCAGTGGCCAATTCTAAATCGATGGCTTGCCCAAGGCTTTTTTCAAAGGTCGACTTCAGCCAAGACTTTAAATTCTTCGGGCTTTCTATATTTAATACATTCGTCATTAGAATAACCCCATTTGCTGATGATCGTCTTGCGCCATTATTGTGGCCTCAACGTCTATCGAATCACAGCCTAATAACCAACTGCGCCATTTTTCTAATTGCGATCTTTCAGGGCGAGTAAAAAAGACCCCTTCACCATCGGTCTTGCCATTCATTCCTCGCAAGAAGAAATAATAAACGCCACCAAAATGCGTTTCATAATCATAATTCGGAATTCGACGGCTTAAATACTGGTCAACAGCAATACTGTAAATCCAATACTGTAAATCGTATTGATGATGTTCCATCGCGTCTTTTAAAGCAGCCGGTTGATAATCGTTTATCTGATCACCCAGATAATTCGATTTATAATCAGCCACATAATACCGTCCGTCATGGCGAAAAATTAAATCGATAAAGCCTTTTAACTGACCGCGCATGGGTTCAAACGCTAAACGACGGCCATCTAATAATGGCATAACCCCCGACGCACGAATTTCCGTCATCGGCAGATAAAATTCCATTTCGACTAACCGATGAGTTTCAGCGATATCCGCCAAACAGCATTGCGCCTCCGCTAACGGCTGGCCGACAACCTGAGCCATCCAATCGATGAGCATGGGGGCGTAATCATTATCAATGCCGTAATATTTTAATTGGTTCTCGACTTGCTCGGTCAATTGCTCGTGATCGACAAAATCCCAGTTTTCTAAAATACCGTGCAAACACGTTCCAGGCGTTGCCCCTTTAGGGAAATCAAAAGGGGTTAATGCTTTTTCTTCACTCGTGCTTGGCACAGCGTCTTCAATTGCATCTTGCTGAAGTGATTCATCATAGTAAGAATCCTCCGAATCTGTTTTTACCGCCGCAGGGGATGAATCAATTTCAGCATCGGTATCAAATTGACTGCCAGAATCTAAAACAAGATCGCTATGATGACTCACTGAATGACCGTGCCCTGAGAAACCTGATTCGGTATCCAATTTAGCCAATTGACTATAACTGGTTAAG
This sequence comes from uncultured Oleispira sp., assembly GCA_913061415.1. GTDB lineage: Bacteria > Pseudomonadota > Gammaproteobacteria > Pseudomonadales > Oceanobacteraceae > Oleispira. The sequence goes on from CAJXUD010000005.1 coordinate 105,843, forward strand.
CGCCAGTTATCCCAGACTTGTCCTTTAAATTGCGCCCGTGATAACACAACATTTTCTTCCTGCTGGGCATGCTCTTGTGCTGTGACCGTTTCCATTTTGGCTAGCCAATCAGGATAATAATGCAGCGATAATTTACCCTCGCCGATCACCTCACTAAAGCGTTCATTTAAAGCATCAATACTGACAGAGTTTTGTTCTAGCAAATATCCAATGGCCGAATTCATCAGCAAACCTTTTGGCCCCGCTTTTAAATGTTTTACGATATTCTCTAGCTGTACAAAGCACGCCTGCTCAGCGCGAGTCAGTGCCACATACAATAAACGCATGGCTTCCGCGCGCACTTCATCAATATGCTTCTTCTTGGCCACATCATCGGCTTTGGTATTAATCGTAAGTACAGATTTATCGTCCCGCTCGGTATGATAAACCGCATCAAACTTAACTTTATTATGGTCTTCATCCCAACAAAACGGTAAAAACACAACCGGATACTGTAGCCCTTTACTTTTATGAATGGTGACAATTTGAACAAGGTTAGCATCACTTTCTAAGCGTATCTGCTGCTCTTCCGACTGATTCAATAAAGCATTTTGACAACGTTCAGAATACCAACGAAGCAAGGTTAATAACCCTTTGCCATCGGTATTATAAAAACCAGATTGAATACCCAATTCTCGACTAGCTTGCTGTAATATTTCACCTAGGTGTAAAAAGTTAGTGAGCTTTCGCTCACCGTCGGGCTGTTTACGCAAACGAACCGCGAGAGCCTCTACCGCCAATATTGAAGAGTTGTCTTCACTGCTTACTTGATCTGAGCCAGAGTCGTCTCTATAACTTCCAGGCACTATTTCTAGCCAAGCCATGATGAACGCCATCACACCACGTTGATTAAAACGTTCTCTTAGCTGATACAGCTGAGCTAATTCAATCTCCCAGCGAGTTTCATCATTCAATAACGAGGCTAAATATTGAGCATCATAATTCAAGCTCTCACAGGCTAACGCGTTACGCAAAAGACGTTCATTTTGAGGTTCGGCAATGGCACTTAACCAACGTAATAAATCTCGTGCTTCAATAGAGTTTAGAACGCTGTCTCGAGATAAGAAGACACTATTAATACCCAAGTGTTTTAAGTGATCTTTTACCAGCTTTGCTTGTTTACGATTATGAACCAAAACGGCAATATCACCAGCGTTTACCGACGTTTCTTGCTCAGCTTTAGTTTCAGCATCAACCGAATTCAAACACCCTTTTTGCAATAACTGATGAATGCTTTTGGCACACATTTCAGCTGCATTATGGCGCGCACTGTCTCTATTGGTACCTTCTGAATTCAATAACAAGTGTAAGGGTGCACACTTATCTTGGCCGCGATAATGGAAGAATTTATTATCCGAAGTGCCCGCAGCTAAAACCGATTGGAATTCTATTTTTCCAGGCAAAACAAACGGCTCATTATGGCGAGCAAACAATTCATTGGTAGCCGCGACTAAATCACTGTGGCTGCGCCAGTTTGTATTCAAGGTAAATCGGCTATTCTCATCCAGTGCTTTCGCGGCTTGTAAGTAGGTAAAAATATCCGCCCCACGAAAGCTGTAAATCGCCTGCTTAGGATCACCAATCATATACAAGCCCGAGTCTGCTTCGCTGCTATATACCTGATTAAAAATTTCATACTGCAAACTATCGGTATCTTGAAACTCATCAATCATGGCAAAAGGATATTGCTGGCGAATATGCTCTGCCAAGGCCGCACCATGAGTCCCGCGCAATGCATTGGCTAACAAACGTAATAAATCATCGGGATTCATTAAATTCGCTTGTTCCATCGATGCCCAGAATTTCGTTTTTACTTGCGCCAACATATGGTGCGGTAATACCGCCGCCATCTGCTCACAATCGTCGATCAACTGATCAATCAAACGAAAAGCCTGATGCTGGGGCGCTTCGCCCTTTTTGGTTTTGGCAAATAAATTTTCTTGGCCTAACTCGATCACGTCTTTATGGATAGCACCTTTAAATAATGTGCTGTCAGAGAAAAATGCTTTAGCCGCAGCAATACGCTTAGGCCGAGTCGTTTTAGAAAAACTGCGTTTATCAACTCCAGATTGCTCAATTAAATCGTTGAGATCGGCCGCGTCTAATGTTTGCCAAATCTGCGTCGCTTTGTCATAACTGGCTTTAGCCTGTAACCAAGCGCTAGCAAAATCCAAACCCTCTTTTGCCCGAGGCAATAATTCAATATCTTCTTGCTGCAACCAACCTCGTACTTTCCAGAACACATCTTCTGGGCTTTTTATCTGGCCTAATAACGCCGTTAGCTGTTGCTGATCCATTGGGTAAGCTAATTCACGCCAATAATCTTGGGCGGCACGACGTAAATAATCTTGAGCGTCTAAGATCATTTCAGATTCAAAACCAACGCCACTATCAAACGCAAACTGTTTTAAAATGCGCTGACAAAAACCATGAATGGTGAATACCGAGGATTCATCCATCTGCGATAAATTCGCTTGCAGCCAATCGGTTAACGATAATTTATTGGGGTGATCTTCGCTGAAAAAATTATTTTTGGTTCGTTGGATTAAATTTTTAACATAAGGGTCTATTTTATTAAGTGCTATTTTACTAGAGCCTGTTTTACTAGAGTCTGTTTGCTCAGAATCATCACCATAACTTGGGTTTTGTTCAATGCGTAAAACATCTTCATAAAGATCACGGATACGATCACGAATACGACCCCGTAACTCTTCTGTTGCTGCGCGGGTAAAAGTAACAACCAAAATGCGATCGACCGGTTTCAGCCCTAATACATGATCGCCTAGTAAAACTCTAAGATATAAGTTGGCAATGGTATAGGTTTTACCCGTACCAGCACTCGCTTCGATTAAACGCTTGCCTAGTAGAGGAAAGCTATCGGCTTGTAATATCTGCATGTTATTCCTCCTCACTGATGCGATGATCTAATAGCGGCGTTAATAAACCTTGCCATAAATCGAGCTGAGCATTTAAAAAACTTAAATAATCTTGATTAATTTCAGCAGAAAAACAGCGTTGAACAAATTCATCATTCAGCTCGCTAAATTCACTATCAAGCGCACTATCTAATACCCCCTCCTGTTTATCCGTTTCGGCGCTTAAATAACGCATGGCTAACTGCAAGAAAAAGGGTTGCGGCATGCAGTAGCACAGATTCATAAACTCTATCAGCCCGAGTAAATAATGCTGCGCCATTTCAGCAGCGACCGGGGTCAATTCACACTTATCAATTTCGCCGTCTTTATTAATCCCCAAACCAATACTGTTGCCCACAGAATAACCCGCGGCGCAGACAAACAAGTGCTCCAGCCATAAGTTGATTATTTGTTTACCGTTAAAAGCCCCACTGCGAAAGTGGAATACCTGATGATTACCCGCGTCGTTGATCAAGTGCTCTAGCTGACCATTGAGCTGATAGTCTCCCATGACTAGGCTATCGCTTTGCGGCGGCATTTTACCAAGATCAGGCAGATTATTTTTGATCTCTTCAATTAAAGGTGCCAGTTTATTTTCACTTTGCGTTAATAAATAATCAGCAAAACCGGCTGCCGGTAATCTTCCTAAGGATTTCTGTTTTTCTTTGAACAATAACTCTGTACCTTCTAAACGACTGGTTAATAAGGCTTCGTTTAACAAATACGATTGCAAACTATCTAAAGAAAAAGGTTCATCAATTTCAGTTTCATCCCAGTATTGGGTGAGATTCACTTTGAGTCGGCGCTGCATAAAAAACTTACAGGGATTAATTAAGCATTGCTTAATATCATCAAGCTCTGGGTATAAGCGAATACTGTCATCACGATCATCGGGTAATGCTTGGTTAATAAAACTTCCATTGATGAAGGCCGATTTCTCTACTTCTTTATTGGCTAAAGTTTTATTGGCTCCAGACTGATTGGCTAAATCATGACTCGCAACCGCCACTTTCTGCCAGAGTTTTTGATAACTTAAATGTGTCTGAGTATCATTGGAGCCTGAATTATTTTCAGTAAAGTACTGTGTATTAAAAGGCTGCAATAGCTGCTCTCGTACCAAGTGCTTACGTAATTGTTTTTCGCTGTCCTTATGAGGTAATGCTTCGTCACCCTCAAGTACATAACCATTGCCAATATAGTCAATCAATTCACTGACCAATACACACGGCTGTAATTCATTATTTTCGCGGCTATCACGGCCACGATAGCTAATGTAGAGTTTTTCTTGGGCTGCAATGACCGCTTCTAAAAATAAATAGCGATCATCCTCTCGACGCGAACGATCGCCACGTCGATAAGCACCTTGTGCCATTAAATCGAAACCTTGCGGCGGTACACGGCGTGGATAATCTTCATCGTTCATCCCTAGCATGCACACAATTGTAAAGGGAATGCTGCGCATCGGCATTAAGGTACAAAAATTCACTGGCCCCGCTAAAAATCGCTGCCAACCGACTTGTTTGGTTAAGCAGCTGGTTAAGTATTGTAATACCACCCCATGGCTTAAACCTTGATCAAACTGAGCTTCGTCTAATTCTTTATGCCAGCGCTGAATTTGGTCGCGTATTTTTTGCAATACCAACTGATCATTTAAGCCCTTTTCGTCTTGGGCTTGTTGTGGATAAAAGTCAGTAATTAATGCGAGCAATAAGTCTTGCCACTGCTCCTTATCAAGTAGGCCTTTTTCAAGCGCGTCTTTTTCAAGTACCTCGTTATCAAGCGCACTCTCTTCTGTTTTTTGCTGCTGTAAAATTTTATACCAATGGCCAAGCTGATCAACAAACGCCATTAATTTTCCTAATAGCTCACCTTGACTGCCCATTACTCCCGGCACAGGCCAGTACTGATCGAGTGCTTGAGCATTGTCGGGCATGACTAAGCCCAGCAACAACTGCTGCAAGCCTTTAAACCAACTATTATCATCCCAGCTCGGCAACCCTAAATCACGGCGATGGGACTCATCCAATCCCCAACGTATATTCGCCGAACTTAACCAGTGCTTTATTTGATCAAGATCTTCTATTTCAATACCGTATGTTTGTGCAATCGCCGGAACTTCTAAAAACTCAATAACATCAGTAATAGTTAAACGACTATTCGGCAGCTGTAATAAGCGTAAAAAGGAATCGATGACCAAGTTTTCTTTATTCAATGCTTGGTCGGCAATGGCCCAAGGAATACGTTGCTCATCGGATGCACTACCAAATACCGCTTCGATATAGGGCGCATAAATATCAATATCGGGCACCATCACTAAGATATCGCGAGGTTTTAATGGACTGCTTTCAGCCTTACTTTTATCACGTGCAGCATCTTCGTCAAACCAACTTAGCATTTGATCAAACAAGGTTTGTACTTCTCGCAAAGCAGAGTGAGCACTGACAAATTGAATGCTTTGATCATTCTTATTAATGGCTAATTTAGCTTGGCTATTGTCTAGCGCCTCGATGCCAAATGCAGCAGTACTTCGATTTTTGAGCTCTAAAAAATCAAGTTGAATATTATGTAATAAATTATTGGCTGAATCAGTTTGATCACTAATACCATTAATAACACTGCCACGGTCAATATCAACAAAGGCTTCAATGTCTTGGAAATATTGCTCTCGTCCACCCTCGTTCGCCGCTTCGTGAGTCAGCGTTAAAAAATCGCGACCGAGTCGCCCCCAAGAGGCTAATAAGGGATTTCCAACGGTAAAATAGTTCGCTAGCTTGGCATCTTTCTGCAGTAATTTAGCACGGGTCTTTTCATTAACGATATCTCCCCAATAATTTCGACACGGGTTTAATAAAAAGAAATGCACATCGACATGCTCACTCAAGGCATTTAAAACCTGCCAATACGTGCCGGGTAACGCAGCAATCCCAAAAACAAAAATCCGAGCAGGATGCTCAGCTGAACTGGTAGGTAATAGATTTTTTAAGCCCTCCTTTCCCTCACGCATAATATCAACCAACTGATCGGTTAGGCGCGCACGGTGAAATAGGCTATGGCCGAGTTCAGCACTATCAGCAACAAGACGACGCCACAGTTCAGGCTGCCAAGGCTGATTACTAATATCTCCCCCTTCAATCTCGTCTTTGCCCTCTTCCCAAGCTAATAGCCAATCAGGGCGATAGACTAAATATTGATCAAAAGTATCGGCAATTTTTTCAGCCAGCGCGAAGGTTTTTTGCTGGTTTATTTTTCTAGTATTCACCCCTAAATCACTGCTTGCGTCTGAATCATTGCTCGCATCTAAATAATGGGCAATCGGTGCAAAAAGTTCTTGGTTATCTTTTTCAGCTATGAGCTTAGGAATTAAACGCATCAATTTCCACGTCATCGCAACTTTTTCAAAATGCGAACGCTCAGGCAAATCGGGTTTAACAGCATTGTATACTTTCCACACAAAACTAGAGGGTAGTGGGAATTCGATATTCGCCGCAATGCCCAATGAATCAGCGACTTGCAGTTTCAGCCAGTGCGCCATGCCTTGGCTTTGAACTAAAATCTGTTCGGGAATGAAAGGGTCACTATCTCCCTGCTTCATTTGGTGAACAAGAAGCTCTTTTAATACATCAAGATCATTGGAATGATAAAGTCTGAACATCCGTGCGCCACGCTTCGATAAAGAGTCAAAATATGAAGACTAATTTATCATTTATTACCAGCAGCTGCATTGTTAACTCGGTGGGATTTTTGTGGCAGGCCAAAGCATTATAATTAACTTTACGATTAGGCCTTGTCTAATACCTCATAAATCCTTGCCTGACAGAACATATCAACCAACTCAGAATCGATATGACCACACTCAACTTCGCTTTTTAATATTGAAAGCGCACGCTTTAAAGGCACGGCTGCTTTATACGGACGGTCGGTTGCAGTAAGCGCATCAAAAATATCGCAAATCGCCATCATTTTAGCGCCTAGTGGAATATCTGGACTTTTTAGCCCCAAAGGGTAGCCACAGCCATTTAGCTTTTCATGATGTGCGCCGGCAATTTTAGGAATATTACTGAGCTCAGGAGTCCATGGAATAGTCTTTAAGAACTCTATGGTATGGCTGACATGGCTTTCTATTTCAATTCGCTCATCAGCCGTTAAGCTGCCTCTCTTGATTGATAATGCACTGAATTCAAGCTCATCAATCAATCCACGAGATTGACCATGAACATCTTCCACAACGTATTCACGAATTTGCTTTAAATGCTCGAACGTACCTTCTGTTAACAAACTGGGCTCATTCGCGTCAGCAACAGCTTGCATATAATTATTTAATCTTTGAAGTTTAATCGCTTCTTCTCGCGTTAACTTTTCTTCAATATCAGAAGACAATTTTTGTGTTTTTAATAATGAGAACTTTTGGTTTAAATAGTAGTTACTAATGCGTTCCTTCTCCCAAGCAATACGGTAAATAAACTCCCCATAAGCTTCGGGCGAAAGTTTCTTAGCCTTAGTCAAGATATGCTCACGAACCCCCACCTTACCAAAGTCATGCAGCAAAGCCGCAAACCTCAACTCACGCATTTCCTCACTGCTAAATTGTATCCCCTTGAACTGCCCAACATCACACTGCTGGGTTGTTTCAGCCAAAGCACAGGTCAATTCCGCCACTCTAAAAGAATGCCCGCTAGTGGTTGGATCTCGCTGCTCAATCGCCCTAACAGATGCTTTAACAAAGCCATCAAAAAGCGTATTGACTCGATCAATTAAAACATTATTTTCAATCGCAACGGCTGCCTGACTGGCAAGGGCCTGCAATACTGGAATGATTTCTTGATCAAACGTTATCGTCTCCTTTAACGCGATCTCAGGGGTACTTAGTGTAATATTAATATCACGCTTACGATTAATAAATTGAATCACACCAATGACCTTGCCAAGGTGATTTCGCATAGGAATCACCAGCATTGAACGGGTTCGATAGTTCATACTTTGATCAAATGATGCATTAAATTGATAAACACTGGATGGCGGCAAATGATAGACATCATCAAGGTTAACAATACGACCCGTTGCCGCAGAATATCCTGCGACGGAGTGATGATCTAGGCTGAAACGTTGTTCCTCAAAATGGAAATCAATAGAATCATTTTGAGTTAGCTTAAATACGAGCTTATCTGCTGCCTCTGCAGCCACACAGTTATTCGCTACATCACTTCCCGAAAGGCCATTAATACGAACACCATCATCATAATCCTTACTCGAGCTTTCAAGGCGACTCTCATTAGACCGTTCAATAAAAAAAATGGATGCCGCATCACAACATGCTAATAACCTAGCTTCTTTTAAGATTCTGGCTAATAAAACATCATGATCCCTCTCTGCTGACAGCGCTAGACCAATATCGAGTAAGCGAGAAATTTGCCCATGCTCTTTTTGCAAATGCAAACTGCTAAGGGCTAATTGGTGTTGAGTTTGCAATAAATCCAATGCTTTCAAGATGGCATTGCGTAAAAATATATGAGGAATATCTTGCGGAACGAGAATGCACTCTTCACTGTCAATCGGATGCTCTACAATGAAAATCGCGTTAGGAGAAACAGATTTCCACAGCGACAGCTCATAGCGATTCAGTGTTTGCTGATCTAATATAATAATCGAAGTATTGGGAATAAGGGAACTAGGAGAACCGGCAAAATAAACACTTGCGGAAATATCCCTACTTTTGCCTAATAAACCGTAAGATGGCTGATGACTACAGGCGAGAATAAAACTAATCCCCTCCTCTTTAGCTCCTTCGCACTCATTCATCATCCTAGTTACCTAATAGACAGCTAATTCAATACCCATTAAGCATAGGATATTTGGGGCTAAAATCGAGCGAATGCTTTACTTATCTTCGATCAATTTTTTATAAGCCACGAGCTGCTCTTCAGGCGTTGGTAATTCATCAATCGCTGCTTTCAAGTCTTCAACTTCTTTAACCAGAAAATCAATAAATTTTCTCACCTTAAGCGATAAATACTGACGACTCGGATACACAACCGAAATAGGCTCAGGCTTTAATTGCCAGTCCGGAAATAGTGAGATAATACGCCCCGAAAGAATGTGCTCTCCCGCCATAAACATAGGAACGACACCCACCCCGGCCCCCTGAACAATACAATTCAACGCCGCGGCAATGTGATTGGTTACAATACTCGGTTTCACCTTAACCCTTATATTATCTTCATCAGGGTGTAAAAACTCATACGCTTCATCTAGCATACCTTCGCCAATTTTTACCACATCAAGTCTTGCTAGATCTTGCGGACTGTTTAAGTCACCCAATTTAGCAATGTATTCGGGTGACGCACAAATAATGGACTCAGTTTCAGCGATAGTGCGGGCAACCAAAGAAGACTCCGGCAGCTTGCCCATCATCAAGCCAAGATCGAATTTTTCCTCAATTAAATTAACTTGCCGATCAGTATGAGAAATCTCAATTCTTACTTCCGGATATATCTTCTGAAATCGAGTAGCAAAACGGCCAAAAATTCCACTGCCAACCACCATAGGCACCGATATGCGAAGTACACCATGAGGATGATCCTGTCGATCAGATATCTCTGTATGAACGTCCATAATCTCGTTCACTAGATGCTTACAGTTATTGTAATAATCAGCGCCAACTTGAGTGAGGCTAATTTGACGTGTCGAGCGCTGCAATAAACGCGCCCCTAAACTGGCCTCCAAATCAGCGACCATACGGCTTATTCTTGATTTTGGAACATTCAGCGCCTTACCAGCAGCGGTAAAACTACCTTCATCAACAACGCGTATAAAAACTGATAATTGGTTTAAATCCAGCATACTCACAACTTTAAAAATTATTGTTTTACTATATTGTTCTAAAAATAGAACAATATACCCATTCGACCCCAGTCTTAGCAAGTAAAAGAGCATTTTTCAGCCACAAATCCGCATCTAGGCAATGAGTGAAGAAATATCGCGAGGTAAGGATTAATCTGGCAATTAAATTGATATTTTTATGTAAAGATACCACCCCTACCTATTGGGAGTATCGTACCAAGATGGTACTATCTGGGGATAAACCTAAATAATAAATACAAAAAATATATAGATAGGTAAATTAATGAGTGCATTCCACAAACTAGGTACGGCTTTAGCGATCAGTACGCTAACTCTTGCTATGTTTGGCTGTAAAGGTCAAAGCAATAGCGCCTCTGCGCCTCAGACAGTTACATCTGCATCCATTAGCAGCACAAGTCAAAATTCAATTACTCTGACTCCGATCGAAACTCTGTCGATTTCTGATTATTCTTTAGAGCTTTGTATTAAAAATACGGGCCGTGAGTATATCGAAGAAATTACGACACTTGTTTGCAATAATAAAGGAATACAGTATCTGGAAGGAATTGAGGCTTTAACTGAATTGAAGTCCTTGTATCTAAGTTTTAACGAAATCACTGATATAACCCCATTAGTAGACTTAAAGAATCTAAAAACTCTTTATTTAAGTGGTAACCGGATATCTAATTTGGATGCTCTTAGCGAGCTTACTGAACTTACTGATCTCGGCATCCAAAAAAATAACGTACAGGACTTGAGCCCACTGCAATCACTAAGCTCTCTTAAATCTCTACACACTCATAGCAACCAAATTCAAGATTTCACTATCTTAAGCGCTTTAGAGTTAGATAAATTATCAGGTCAAAATAGACAAGAAAGCTAACGCCCAATCTATTCAGTTTGAACACTAACCCTAACTAAGAACTCATAAAGAAATTCTGGTTAGGGTTTTTTTATTTCCAGATAAAATACTTCCCCCTAGAAATCTGCAACCATTCCTACCCTAAAAACAATAAACACAAAAAAGGCCCTTTCAAAATTATTGAAAGAGCCTTTGTCTTGCCCAGTGCAGCTAAATACTAAACAAACTCAATAGTAGTTATTAGCTTGTGGGTATTTAGTATTGTTTGGATGCGCACTAAAATAGTTATCAGGGTGTAACGGCTTAGCTGTTTTACCCTGAATACCAGAAATTCGATTAAACTCAGTTAAGCTAGCATCAGTATATGTAGTTTTCCCTGAAATGTTCTGAAGTACTGGAGAACCATTCTTAGTTAAATTCAAAGCACCCAAGTTAAACCAAAAACCTGCTTTTGCTGTTTCATAATCAAATTTAACTTCATCTGTTGCTGAATTAGGGTCAGATTTATCCTTACGAACATCAACAATATCTGATGGATAACTTACATCTTTACTTTGTACCGACAACCAAACCACTGGCGAATCATCCAATACTAAGTTCTGCATCGGAAATAACTGTGCTTGAGGCGATGCTTCGGCAACTCCTGGCGCATCAGATACGCTACCACAAATAAGTTCAAAAAGACTACCAGAGCAAGGCCCTACCAATGTCTTAGTCGGATCAACATCGATATAACCAGCTGTTCGTACACCACCCAAATAAGGAGCAAACGTAAACTCTGCCTGCCCTAATAAACCACCACCATCTACTACCACATCAATCACTGGGCGCACAAAGCCAGAAACAGCATCAATGGCCTGTCCTTGCACACCAGTAGAAGAACCAAACCCAATGCGCAAACCGGCAATTTTTCTAACAGTCTCACTACCTACAGTTACATCCTCATGAGCAAACTGAATAAAAGGCTTTTGAATAATAAAATCTTCCAGAGTTTCAGTTCCATCAGGATTTTCAATAACACGACCAAACGTCATATCTCGAAGCCTAATATCTGTATCCGAAGTTCTCTCAAAACCTGAAGGAAAAATACTGCCGTTTGTAAATGGAACACTTTGGTTATAGTGATCACCACCTATAGAAGCAAGCGCAGCATTAAACTTGTCTGTACCTGATAACCCAATAAGATCTCCATAAACCAGAGCTGAAGCACTGAAAGGGCTAGGATTTCCATCATAGGCATCAATACCACCACATTTGTTCTCTAGACAGTTCCATTTGTTAAAAGGATCTGTAGCAAGTGTATTTGCACAGAAACGGCCTTTTTGCCCAGCCATACAGTCATTACCACCCTGACGATAATAACGACCCACATTCAATTCATCGATAATAACATTCATGGCAATTTCTAAGCCTAAGGTTAGCTTAGTAAAGGTTATACCTTCTGAATTAGGAACCGTATCTTCTTCGATTTTAAACAAAGCCTGCCCTGTCACTTGACCAAGCGCCTCATCACTTAAGGCATTGTCGCTTAAAGCCGTTAAATCGGCTGAGCTTTGCAAAGAAACAGACAGGAAAAGTAATACAGAAACTGCTTGTAGATTTTTAATTATAAAATTTTTCATAGTCATATTAATCCACAATAAACAAAGAAATTTGGGTATTAGCAGGCATGCTTAACTCGCCATTCATCTCTAAGCCCATTAAAAAGGTACTAGAATTAACGCCAGGAGTAGGGTTAACCTCTTCCGTACTGGAAATATATATCCCAGTTGTTTTAAGGTTGGTTGCCGTAATCTTTTTAGGTAAGGTCCACTGCAACGCAGACTTGCCAGAATTTTTAAGATCGGATACTAAATCAAAGCCTAAACCTTCAAATTCAATAGCGCCTTGCAACTCATCAATAATTAAATAGCCCGTTTCAGCAGGAGTCGCATCGGCTTTTTTCTTACCGGAAGTATTGGCAAAAACAATGCTACTTTCATCACCTAATATAACCTTTGCGTTTAAAGTGATACCACTTTGCCCAGAGACTTCATTTAAAACCTCATCGCTCATCGGTAGTAACTCAGCTTGACTAGTTAATACTAAAGAGCAAGAAGAAATCATTGTTAATATTATTTTTTTTATCATGATTATTTCCCTTTAGATATCCATAGTGGTAATGCGCAGGTGCTGAACTTGGATACCTTTAATTTCTATAGTATTACCAACATCTGGTTGAAAAGCGTAATGATAATTTTCAGGAGTGCCATCATCAGCCATACCATCTCTTAAACCGGTTCTAAGCTCTGGATTATATTTTTCACCAAAATAAATGCTTTTAACATAGACATTACTTTTAGGTGCTACGCCAACAGAAGCAGGTAATGGTGAAATCTCCATTTGTAACTGATTATTACCATTCTCATCCGTGACATTATCAAAGGTTAACGGTTGATTGCGAGTACCGAGTGTTGTGTAAACATCTATCCCATTAAATATCAGTCGGCTATCAATTGGCGTTGTTACATAATCATCAGTATTGCTTGCATTCTGCTTGCTATCTGCTGTTGGCAGAGATGTAGATACAGTTACTTGATCAATATAAAGTCCGGTCGCACCCGCGAGAGAAATACCTTTACCTTGGGTGGCAAAGACATCGGTGTAAGTCCCATAAAAGCGAAGACCTTCTATATCAATCATTGCTCGGAAGTTATCTTGTAGCCCCATAGGATTCGCGGCAATAAAGTCATCAAAACGAACATGAGCAGTAAACTTATCGGTGACTGCACTTAAATTAGACTCAAACTGAGCCGCCGCCGCAGCGTAAGCTGCTGGATTATTTTGCTGCACACTGGTTGAACGATCCACCTGGGTTAAAGAAGAACCAGGAAACTCTGCACGCAAAGAAGTTGTGACCGATACCGTAGAATCACCTGGATCCGTTGCATTACCCGAGTACACATCAATAGCACGCAAGTCGCCTATATAAACCGGATTTTCAATGGTACCGAAGTTACCACCAGAATCTGCAGACCCAGAGACTGTTCCTGTTTTATGAATTCTTAATTCACTGAAAATAAACTGCTCTTGGCCTGGGGTTTCATTCAAATCTAAAATAATTTCAAAGCCACCTGGCTGTCCTTTATCAGCACTATGAATAGAGAGATTATCAACAATCACACCCAAGCCCTCGCCCGTAGTTGTTGACAGCTCATTATCATTCATAGCTTCTAAGGCAAAACTTGGGGCGCTTAAAGCACCAAGAAGCAAAGGGAAACTTATATAATGTAAAACGAGTTTCTTCATAGAATCGCTCTTACTCTGATAAATATTATTATTTTTATTAACCTTGTTGCTAGCAACAAGGTTTTGAATCTTGGTTAATTCGTAGCATTAACAAGCTAAAACATATGAACTTACTTCATCATAGTATAAAGATGCTGTACTGATGTACAACATCTTTACCCCGTCTTTGCGAAGCAAGTTTATAACTCGTACCAACTCCAGTTAGGAGCAGCTCCCACACAGGTGAAAGTAGCCGGTGTATCTGCAATGGGTCGACCCAATATATCTCTACAAACTAATAGAGCCGTATCGTTCGCCAGCTTCACTCTATTTATTTCGAAGATCCATCTCTGATCATTAATAAATGTTGCATCACATTGACCGGCAATTAAACGATTTCCTTTGCCCTGATAGTCAAGACAAGTCGGAGCGCCAGCATTGGTATTATAGAACACCACCTGTTGCGTAGATGCGTTGTAAGCAAACTTACTTGAGTCAGGAAGACTGGCGCAATTCTCGCCTCCAGAGACTTGGGCTCCTGCGCCCTGCCAACCAATACAACGGCCCCCATTATTATCATGCTCAATCGGTCTCCAATGCTGATCAACAGGCACAGAAGTATTGGCTAATGCTGGTGTATTAGAAGAATTATAAACGGCCCCCGTTTCTGTATCTGTAACTTGTAACGAGAAATTAAGAGCCGTTGGTCTGATTACAAACGGTAAAGTAATAGCTTCCGTTACAAAACGATTTGCAGAAGACCCTGTTATATTAGGTGCCACACTAAAATTGCCTGGCAAAATACCTGAAGCCGGCAAACTTGGAGTCGCACCAGTATAACTCCATTGAGTTTGAAGTGAGCCCTGCCCAACACAGTTATGGGTAACATCTGCTTTGAGTTTCATTTGAGCTATCTGCGGGTTATATCCACCTGCTGATAATGGCCCTGTAACAGCAATATTTGTAAGGTCAGTATTACCCGGTGCTTTCTTCCAACCAGCATTATTAGCTGCAGCAATACCTGTAGCATCAAATTCAAAACCATTAAACACAACAGGTTGTGACGCATTAGTAATCGCTAAACTACTGGAAGCACTGGAAACATCAATCAAGCCAACAGGTATTGTATTCGTGCCTGGAGCCACCAAACCGAAACCAACAGACAAGCTTGGCGATGCTACGCAGTTATCGACGATAGGAACAACAACGGTTTTTTCAGTTTCACCCGGTGCAAAAGTAATCGTATCTAATGCCGACAAATCACCAAAGTGAATGCCTTCAATAGCGCTGGTTTCTACCCGAGTTAGATCCACAGTAAACCCATTATTATTCACGCGATTACCGTTGGTGAAATCTCCTTCTGTCGGATTTCCTGCAAGGCGCGATTGAGTCGCTTGAACCGTTATCGTTTTATTGGCAGTCAATTCTGAAACTGAATAATTGGTTTCAGTAAATTTCAGCTTAATCGGCGTCGTATAATCATTAATGGTTATTTGTGTACTCGCGTTATCAGTTACTTCAGGCGCATAAGGGGTAGCGGTTGCTGAACCATTACAGTTTGCCTTCCGAGCCCACGACAGTTCAATAAGTTCATTAGGGTCATAGACTTCATCATTGGTAGCCGTTATTTGTACTAGCTTAGTATCATCATCTTGATCAGCCCAATAAACATCAGCCTGCCCAGAAGCTGATGGATTCAAATAGGTAATAGTATAGTCAGCAGGACTGGCGGTCGAACTTACAGCCAGATCCAATGTGACACACATTGCACCATCATCACCACCCAAGCGCTGCAGTGCAACAAACACCGCATTACTTCCGCTTCCTTGATCTACTTCGTCGACAGAAGTCGTTGCTTGAGCAAAACTTATTCGGCCTGGTGAAATATCGTTAATAACTTGAGTATATTGATTGGCCGTACCCAAGATCGCACTATTAGCAGGATCCGCTAACGGGTCTCCATTCGATTCAGTGACTGCCAATAATCGAACTACAAAAGTTTCATTAGGCTCAAGAGAAAAATCTGAATTTGTATCAAAACTAATGGTTTGAGTTTGGCGTGTAACGCCAGGGCCACTTGGAAAGCTCAAACTACCATTGCCAATAATACTATTAGTTCCTGATCCTGTAGAAGTATAACCGCCTTGAGTAATATCAAAGTCATCAGCATTATGAGCCGTTAGCGCTTCTATTTCATAAAGAACATTAAATGCACCTAAGCTATCATTACCAATACGCTCAATAGTAATCACGCCAGACTGACCTTCATCAACGGCTATATTTTCAACAGCTGTTGATGGCGCAAAACCAATTGCACCATAAGGGTTTGGAGTTTTATCAATGATATTAACATCAATCGTATTATTGGCGCCTAACTCAGGCTCAGTATTACCCAAACGTTCAAGCTCAACCGTGAAGGTTTCAGTACCCTCTCGAAGATCGTCTCCAATCAACTCAACGATAATATTTTTATCGGTCGCATCATGAATATCCCAAGTCAGAGTACCTTTGCCTCTATCAACACTGCCAGGGGCTTGCAAATCACCTTTTAATCTAAAATCGGTGTCTAATATTGCGGAGCCAGATACTAACTTATAACCAACCGAAACCTCACCATCATCCCCTTGAGTACGACTAACCGGAATCGATAACTCATTCACAGCCGCAGGCACTTCATTTTCTTCAGCGGTCTCTTGCTGATTCACAAAATCAAATACCCCACGAGGTTGATCAGGGAAAATAGTCGCTAGTTCTGCAGCGGTTAATGCACGATTATAGATTCTAATATCATCCAAACCACCGGTAATCCCTTCAGAAGTAAAAGGACTATTACCAAAGTGCCAATCACCCGCTTCAAAATCTACACTGGTGCCATTTAAGAGAAGGCTACTATCAGGAACAGTATTCCAAGGAGCCGGATCAAGATTAGTCTCCGCCTTATCAATATAGAAGATCATTTCAGTAGGCGTTTTAACATAAGCAACTGTCATCCACTGATCTAATCTAACCTCTTCATTACTCACTGCGCTTGATGCATTCTGGCCACTCGTTGTGGAGTTGGTGTAATTTATATTGTTGCCCGCTTTATTAAAGAAGATCCCTGGCTGTCTAGAACCAGCTGCGCCTTTTTGCAAGAAGGTCGCGAAAGCATCGGCCGGTAATTCATCCATTTTAAAACGGAATATAACCGTATATTCATCATTGGTATCACCCACGATTAAACCATTTGGGGCTGTTCCAACAATAGAGAATGAGTCGTCACTACCTAGCTTGGCAAAGTAATCGTTTGAACCGGTTGCATGGGCTTGAATGCCTACCTGGGCTGGATCTAAAACTAGGTCATGCCCATTACCACTAATATCCAGTGCAGGATTAGTGAAATTATTAAAGTCATAAGCCGCACGTAACGGTGAAACAACTTTAATGGTTATTACTTTGGTGGTCGTTGCAGGGGAATCTGTATCAGCGTCTGTGATTTGCAATTGCAGGTCTAGATAATAATCATCGTTGATTAAATCTACCGCAGGAATCGTCACCGTTGGGGTATTCGCATTAACTAGAACAGGGGTAATTACAGTATCCGTTCCGGTATTATTTTGCCCTACTCGCTCAGCGATGATAGACCATTGATAGGTTAACCCTACATTATTACCGGATTCTGGATCCACTGCCGTAACCGATAAGTTAAGCGCTTGTTTTTCAGCAACTTCTCTCTGAGGTGTCAACGAAGTGATAACGGGGGAAAGATTAACAACGGGACCATTAGCAACCCAATTACCTTCTGACTTAGCATCATTAATATTCATCCAAGCACGAGTATTACCCGAAAGTCTTAACGCTAAAGCCAAGCGGGAATTTTGATCCGCATCGTAGGGCGCAGCAAATTCATAATCTTTTCCAAAAGCCGCTTCGCAGGCGGTAAAACCATCTTTCCATAAGTCTGAAACTAATGAAGCACCATCGACTAGTGCATTTGTAGCGATTTTCCACTCATAGCCATTAGTACACGCGAACCCTTGTTGAAGCGGCGCGCCACCTGCGTAGCACTGGCCTGCCAACCAGTTTCGTTTATTGTCTGTTTCTAGGCTGAAGTAACCACAATCTTGCGCATCACCTGCTAACACGCCATCAATACTGACAAAATCTAAAAATGGACTTTCTTCCTTCCAATAACCTTCACTACCTTGATCACTGTAATTCACCCATACAAACTTATTGTCGGGTAATTTATTCACTTCCACCGCCAGAGCAGCATTTGATACCGCGGAGTTTGGTGGACGATATTCAGCACTATCAGCCAATCGTTTACACAAGCCAAAGCCAAGTGATGATTCAGAGCGTTTTAAATCGGCAATATCACTGGTTAATTGCCATTGATTATTACCTAAATAGCAAGCATGGTAAGCCAATACGCCATTGCAAGATTCAGCAATCCAATTCCCAGAAGAGTCAACTAATGCACAGTCTGCATTCCCGCGATTAGTTGGCTGCCCAACCCCCCACCAAGCTTGGCGCGTTTGATTAGAAATGAAAAACTCTTCATACGCCAAATCTGAACGGTTTAACCATACTTTGTTATAATCTGCCGCCAACCCCGTACCCGCTGAAGGCAAAGCGGCTGCAGCAATAGCAATATTCTCACCTCCATCTCGAGGAACTGCATACAAGGTTTGCTGCCCAAATTCCGCTTCACAGGCAGAAAAACCTGATTTCCAACCTTCCTGCGCCGCAGTTATCAACCAAGCACCAGAGTCATAACACGCAAAAGAATGAGCCTCAGAACACGGTGCGTCTTGCCATAAGCCGGTATCACGATTAATAAGTGTGCAATCTGCAACCCCGCCATCACCTAAATCACCCGCATTACCTAAGTTAGTCGCCAATAAGTTGGTATATTCAGTTCGATTACCCAACCAATAATTGGCGGATAGTGCAATATTTTCAGTATTAGAATAATAATAAAGCCAAGTCCTTTTTTTAGCGGCAATCATGTCTGTAATTGCAGCCCCAAGCTTTTCATCTTCTGCGGCATTAACCGGCACACTAAAGAAATAGGAAGGCCCAAAGTTTACTTTACACAAGTTGTCAGCTTTTACGGGATCCCACAAGTCAAGCGACTTAGTTTGCGCTCCCGCATTACCATCCTGGGGTTCGCCAGGATTAGTTGCTGTGCCCAATGCCTGTGACACTTGCCATTCACTGCCGTTATAACAGGCATAATGCGCGCCGGCATAGTCACAATCATCAACCGTCCAACTTCCACCTGACGCATCACTTTCACGGTAAACACAACCTTGCTGGGATTCATCAATACTTCCAGTGTTCGAATCATCACGAGATGGAAGGTAGTTAAGTCCTGGGTTATACGACAAAGACACCGCACTAAAAAATAACGTTGATATTGCAAGAATAAAAGATGGAATCCATTGCTTCTTAGCCAATAAAATATGCATAACTTAATGACCTTTTATATGTAAATAACTAACAGGGTTTACACTGATATTTTCTAAACCAGCACTCCCCAAGATGTTTCCGTTAATATTAATATCTCGAAATGAAATGGCGCCTTGCGTGCCACCTAAGGTAACGGCCACATAGGATTCATCATCAACCCCTATGCCTTTTAACTTAACATCACTTAATACAAAATCTTCAAACTCTACCCGAGTAGAAATATAGTTTTTACCCGCCGTATCGTTCAGCGTGGTATCACCATCACTGTTAGTATCGAAAGTAAATTCACCATCATCAACATACGTAAAGTAGAAAAAAGAACCCGTTGGCATACTTGCACTGAATGCAAACTCGCCTTCATTTGTGAATTTGAAGGTAATATCTGACGATTGCCCTAGCGTAAAATCATTAATTGCTAAAGAACCTAAGCGACCATATTGATTTAACAGTTGGGCTTCTGAGGAAAGTACGGCAGGGTCAATTAGCGCCAAACTATCATCATAGTTAAACTGCATAGCACCTACATCAATATCCATAACACCAAAACTGTTGAGTTTCATTGCTAACTCACCAGCTGCTGAAATATCAATATCAAAAGAAAATGCACTGTCTTTAATCACGATATCTCGCAAAGAAAAAGCACCGCCACCACCTTTCTCTAAAGCACCGTTCGCTTTATCTTCGTATCGGAATTCACCAACCGTAATATCGGATTCAGTCGTAATATCGATAGTTATACCACTTTGACCCGATACGACGGACAAGTCATTATCTTGCATGGGCATCATGGCAAAACAATTTGCACTTAAAAATAGAGGAATACAGATTATTTTTTTCATTATTATTTACCCTGTATCGTTAGATAGCTGTCAGGTGTCATTCTATATCCATTAAGAACCAGTCGCCCCATCGAGCCCTGCTGATTACCTGCGCGCATATTACTCAGCGTAATATCACCCGTTTGAGCAATAACACCAATGTGGAGGCCACCAATTTCTTCACCCGCATCATTTGTACCAGAGGTTAAATCGACAGAGCTAATGGCGGTAAAATTATTTAAAGTAAGCTCCCCACCAAAAACAAAGTCGTCAGTACTTACATTATTATCTGCACCATAATCGGTGTAAGCCAAATCTAAAGAGAGTATTTCAGGAAGGTTCATTTCTATTTGAACCCCCTCTTCTCCACTAGCACCACGAGCAAAAATATTAATATCAGTTACGCCACCGTGATCATTAATATTAGTCAGAGCCAGTCCACCATAAGAATTATTTTGGTTTAAAATCGCCCCAGCAGTATCATCGCCATTAACATTAATTTGATCTAACGTTATATCCATATCATTAATGCCAGATATAGAAATAGCTAAACCAGATTTTTCGCCTCGAGTTACTAGGTCTAAAACCATATTCAAAGGCCGATCAACACCAGAGCCATCTCCGACTCCGTCGGTATCAATATTGATATTTCTCATATTCAAGGAATTACCTTGAGTCTCGAAATACGCTCGACCAATAGTCCCTTCAAAGTTCAAATCGATATCGACACCACTTTGACCAGAAACATTTCTTAAACTATCTTCCTCAATGCTCTGCAGAGCATTAACCTGACTTACAGGAAGAGTGAGCATCAAGCTTACAAGTGCGGCTAATTTAGTATTGTTATTCATTTTAATGCCCCATCACTTCTAAGTAGCTACCAGGAAGTACTTCTAAATTCATTTTTAGACTGCCTAGCACAGGCGCATCCGCACCACCGGTTGGTTTAAACATTATGTCGTCAATACTCATACTGCCTCGAACACCACCGGTATTTGCAACCGCATCGCCTAATGCAATTTTGATCCCTTTATCGCTGCCGGACTCAACATTAATAGAGCCATCCTTAACATAGAAGTAATTGGTTGCAGCATTGCCCGCGTCAGACGCTAAAGCATTAAACGATACCGTGGCATTAAATTGCTGATCATCGGTATCAAAGTAGATAAAGTCGAAGCCCGTACCCGCAGCAAAATAAGCATTAAAATTAATTGCAGATTCCCCAGCAACATCTGGCGCACCCAGCGTCAGATAACCACCTGTAGGAATGGTAAAGTTTTGCAGCGTAATATCATTAAATACCGACTCATTCAGCTTAAAATTTCTAATATTGACTTGACCAGCCACCTCTGGAATACCTATTCGCAATCCATCCGCAGTCACGTCAAATGTAATTCCAGCGAATTTGATACCACCAGCTGTACAAGTTGTGCCCGAATAACTTGAACAATGGTCTACCGTCATCGAAAGTTCTGAACCATCGTCGGTGTAATAAAGGTCATAAGAGGTTTCTTTAGGAATTGTCACATCAACAGTAAAGCCAGATTCATCGGCAAGATTGTTATTATTTAAGTCGTATCCACCCGCCCAAACATCAACAACTAATGGATCTATACCACCGGTATCGAGATTTCTCATACCAACGCCACCAAGGGTTTTACCATTCACTTTTACAGCATCGACAGACAGGTCTATTGGAAGTGCTCTATTGGTAAAACGAATACCACTTCGCCCATCACGATCACTACCGACATCACCTTGAACAACATCAAGGTCAACTACTAGCTGATCCCTGGTAGCAACATTCACATTAGACATAGTAATGCTACCAAAGTCATCTTCGTCAAAGTATTGAACAGCATCAATTTGAATTTCATATTCGGAGCGTAAAACAACACCTTCTTGCGCAACAACATCAGACATACTGGTATCATCCAGTCGTTCTAATGCGCTTACCATAAGAGGCATCATTAGTAATGTAGTCAAGGCTCGGGCTGCCATGAGAACTCCTTTCATTTATAATTTTATTATTTTTCTTTTTTTCACGCCCACTCAAAAAGGAATGGTGCACTGGTACAGAAACATACCAGAATCAATACGTTTGTACCATGAGCCATCATTACATTTTGTTACGAATTAACTAGAACACCCCTTAATTATAAATTTTATCCTTTATTTTCAATAGGTTACATGGATTTAAAGTTATTGTAAATTAAGTTTAAATCTATGTAACCTGAGAAAAAAAATTGCCATATAGCGCTATAAAAGCCAATTTATCTCTTTCTTTTTGCTATCTGTAAGGTATTGATTAATATAAGAAAATGGTTTGGAACCAAAAAAACCGCGATGGGCCGATAAAGGCGAGGGATGGATGCCTTTCAGCACCAAATGCTTGCTTGTGTCGATAAGAGCTTCTTTCTTTTGAGCGTAAGCCCCCCAAAGTACAAAAACGACGTTTTCGCAATGCTCCGAAAGCAACTCGATCACTTTATTGGTAAAGATTTCCCAACCTTGTTTCTGATGCGAACCTGCATTCTTGCGCTCAACCGTCAGCATAGCGTTAAGCAATAAAACACCCTGCTTCGCCCAAGGGGATAAATCACCAGAAGTTGCAATAGGAAGCCCTAAATCAGCACTGAGTTCTTTATAGATATTTTTTAACGAAGGTGGCAGTTTCTTAACCGAAGCTGGCACTGAAAAGCTCAAGCCATGGGCTTGATTAGGGCCGTGATAGGGGTCTTGCCCTAAAATAACCACTTTTACGTTCTTTAGCGGGGTTAAATTAAACGCGGTGAAAATCTGATCCGCAGGCGGATAGATAGTTTTACCCTGCGCTTGCTCGGCTGTTAAAAAAGCCTGTAAAGCCTGAATATAAGGCTGTTCGAATTGAGATGCTAACAACTCCTGCCAATCCTTTGGCAAAAGTGAAGCAGACAATTCAATACCCGCTTGAGCCGGCTCATCACGGCCCTGCTCATCTGCAAACATATTGAATTGCTCTTTCATACTTAGTCTAAGACCATCAATCTACTTAGCAACAGGACGCATGTGTGGGAACAAGATCACGTCTTTAATCGTTGGGCTGTCAGTAAACAACATCACCAAACGGTCAATACCAATACCTTCACCTGCTGTTGGCGGCATACCGTATTCTAGCGCCTGAATGTAGTCAGCATCGTAATGCATGGCCTCATCATCACCGGCGTCTTTCTCAGCAACCTGCTTCAAGAAACGCTCTTTTTGATCTTCTGCATCGTTAAGCTCAGAGAAACCATTGGCCAACTCACGACCGCCCACGAAGAACTCAAAACGGTCCGTGACAAACGGATTCGCATCGTTACGGCGTGCTAATGGCGACACTTCCCAAGGGTATGCAGTGATGAAGGTTGGTTGATCCAACTTCTCTTCAGCAGTTTCTTCAAAGATTTCGCACAACCACTTACCCGCACCCCATGCAGACTGCTTATCGTCTTCACGAATGCCCACTTGGCGACCATAAGCAATCATCTGATCAAGATTGTTTTCAGGGTCGTTAATCACCGCAGCATCAAACTCAGGATTATATTTAAGCACTGCATCCGCCATGGTTAAACGCATGAACGGCTGGTTGAAGTCATAAATAACCTCAGAAACCACATTGCCCTCTGCGTCTTTGGTCGTACTCTTAACATCCGTCGTGCCCAGCACTTCTAACGCAACCGTACGCAACATATCTTCAGTGATATTCATTAAATCGTTGTAATCAGCGTAAGCCTGATAGAACTCGATCATGGTGAATTCAGGATTGTGACGGGTCGACAAACCTTCGTTACGGAAGTTACGGTTAATTTCGAAAACACGCTCAAAACCACCCACAACCAAACGCTTCAAATACAATTCTGGCGCGATGCGCAAGTACATATCAATGTCTAACGCATTGTGATGGGTTTCAAACGGTTTAGCCGTTGCGCCACCTGGAATGGTTTGCAACATTGGCGTTTCAACTTCCATGAAATCACGATCGGCTAAATAACGACGAATAGAATTCACGATGCCCGAACGAACTTTAAAGGTATTGCGCGTTTCTTCGCTCACAATTAAATCGATATAACGCTGACGATACTTAACCTCTTGATCAGCCAAGCCGTGGAACTTATCCGGCAACGGACGCAAAGACTTAGTCAAAATTTGGAAGTTTTCAACTGCCATCACTTCACAATACAACTCGCCTTTACCCGACTTACGCAACTGACCTTTCGCCGCAACGATGTCACCGATATCTAAGTTTTCCCACGCAGTAGACTCTTTCTGCAGCTTCTTACCTACGTATACCTGGATGAAATCGCTACCGTCTTTAATGCCCACAAATGGGCCACCACGGCGCATAACACGGCCCGCAACCGAGATTGGCTTATCCAGCTCGACTAGGGCTTCTTTATCCAATTCGCCAAATTCTTTCTGAAGATCACCCGCCATGTTTTCACGATTAAAATCGTTTGGATGGCCATTTGAAGAAGAACCTTCACGCAGTTTATCTAATTTACTACGACGCTCTGCAATCAATTTATTTTCTTCTAATGCCACTTCAGCAGTGTTTTCTGTTGTATTTTGTTCAGTCATGACTACAGGCCTTTCTTCAAACTAGCTTCAATAAATGGGTCTAGGGCGCCGTCTAATACAGCCCCGGTATTTCGGTTTTCTACACCAGTACGCAAATCTTTAATGCGAGAGTCGTCTAATACATAAGAACGAATCTGACTGCCCCAGCCGATATCAGCCTTTGAGTCTTCCAGTGCTTGAGATTCAGCATTGCGAATCATCATTTCGTGTTCATATAACTTTGCTTTTAACTGCTTCATCGCCTGATCTTTGTTCTTATGCTGTGAACGCTGATTCTGACACTGAGTCACAATATTGGTCGGCAAGTGAGTAATACGTACCGCCGATTCGGTGGTATTTACGTGCTGTCCGCCGGCACCGGATGAACGATACACATCGATACGCAAATCCGACGGGTCAATATCAATTTCGACGTTATCGTCAATCTCTGGCGAGACAAACACCGAGGCAAACGAGGTATGGCGACGGCCACTGGAATCAAACGGTGACTTACGCACCAAGCGATGAACGCCTGTTTCAGTACGCAACCAACCAAACGCATATTCGCCTTGGAAGTGAATCGTTGCGCCTTTAATTCCGGCAACATCACCTGCGGTGACTTCCAGCAGCTCAACTTTAAAACCTTTTGCCTCACCCCAGCGCAAATACATGCGCAAAATCATTTCTGCCCAATCTTGGGCTTCGGTGCCGCCTGAACCTGATTGAATATCAAGATACGCGTTGTTCGGGTCCATTTCGTTAGAGAACATACGACGAAACTCAAGAATACCCAATTGAGTCTCAAGCACTTCTAACTCAGCAACGATATCATCAACCGCACCTTCGTCATCTTCTTCAACCGCCATATCAAGAAGGTCTTGGGCATCACCGCAGCCCGCTTCCAGATCATCAATGGTCTTAACTACCAATTCTAAACTAGAGCGCTCACGCCCTAATTCTTGGGCTTTTTCAGGCTCATCCCAAATAGCGGATTCACCCAATATTAGCTCTACTTCTTCTAAACGCTCTTTCTTATGGGCATAGTCAAAGATACCCCCTAAGCATGTCAGTACGTGCGCTTAGGTCTTTGATGGTTTCGACAATCGGATTGATTTCCAAGGTGCGGCCTGTTTTCAGTGATGACAAATTTAAATGGAGCCGCATTTTAAATTAAACGCGCCTTTCATTCTATAGCAGGCAAAAAAAAAGCGACCATCGTTAAAGGGTCGCCTTGCAAACTTAACAAGAGAAGTACTAATTGGCTCCCAGTACTTGCCAAGAGCCATCAATATAGCGAATCACATAGACGCCATCACGCTCTTCTCTTAGACTGCCCGTCACTAAGCCTCGGAACGTTAAGTAAGCTATCGCGTCACAATCCTCCCCAACAGTCGGGGTTACTCCCCTTGAGAAAAAACCACACTTTTCTTCACTGGCATTATCGCCAAACTCTTCTATTTCGCTATTTGTGTAAGGCGAATAAGAAACATTCGATCCAATGCCAGCAAATAGCCCTTCCTTTACCTGCTCATCTTCGGTTTTTTGCAATATCTTTGTGCCTTCAACAGGACCATCAATAAACTCAACCCCACCCCATGCCATTACATACTCACCAGATTCATTACCATCAGCATCCACAACATAGGCGACTGAGTAACTCTCGGAGTCACTACCAACGGCAAGGTAAGGCAATCCACTTCCCGTTTGGTGATTGATGACATGCTCTGCATCAAAAGCCATCAGAACATTTATCTGAATAACGTCGCGAGTTCTCCACACCAAACTAACATCAAGGACTGATTTTGGCAGGTAGCTTGCGCCTGCTTGATTGACAAGATTAGGTTTAAACTGCAAACGCATACTATCCACCCCCAACACTAAAGGGAGTTCAATTTTTCCATAATAAGAAGCTTCATGCGTAAACTCTTTTAACTTTCCATCATCATCAAGATAATCAATACGATAAGTACCTTGACCATTGTATTCCCGAAGCGTTAAAAAGTTTTTATTCTTTTCATAAAATTGATTGATAAAATTTTCAGGCGTTGCATCCCCTGCATATTTATTACCAAAGGAACATACCATTAAAGAACGCTCGACTTGGTTTCCATCCTCATCTAAAACAGGGTTCCCCTCATCATCCTTAACGACCACCGTAAAGCCATCAGTTTCAGCCAAGGCCTCCTCATCTCCTGATCCAGCCGAACAGATTACGCCTAAATACTCATCTTCGCCTTCTAACTTAGGGTAAACAATATAGCGCTCTAAGCCGCCAACCTCATAATCCAACTCTATATACTGAACATCTACATTGTCACCTTCCACAAGCTCACCCTCTGCATCCAGCTGAGGGATATTCATTGTACCTAGACGACTAATAACTAATGGATAAGGACTTACCTGTCCAACCTCATAACCATTTCTTGGTTTAAAAAAGTTTTCAAAGGTTGGGTACACAGTATCAGGAAAATACGCGGTGGAATCTGTACCGGAAACAAACGATTCACTGGCAGAAGCATCAAGAAAGAAAATGGCATTATCTCTGAGCTGAATAACATCGCCATTATCACCCGTTATTTCTCCTTTACTACTTCCACTCGTAACAAGGGTCCCCCTAACACTGGATAAGTTATAACGCTTACCCAGTTTTTCGGTTTCTGGTTTTCCATCGACAAAATCTCCAGTATCGGTATTTGCAATCATCAATGCTGTCAGCGAGCCAGAAATCTTTACCTCACTACTGGTGTCTTTCTGCAAGGGGTCAAACAGTGTAAATTTAGGGAAGGCGAGCTCAATATAATCAGGCACTAAGTTCTCATTGACCGACACCCCCATTCCACCAGCGACCTTTTCAGGCTGAAGGGGAAGTTTTTCCAGCTTCTCTCTAAAAGAAAACCGAACACTACTTTTAATGCCATCAGAATTTTCCGAGGTAAAGTCAGAAAGCTCTAGTCGTATGTCATCAAAGACAATAACCCCACTCAAGAACAGGTCATGAGTATACGATGAAGTCGAGCCCTCTGGGCTACTCTCATCGAATACTAAACCTTGTGTAACAACTAGATTAGTACCCGCTAAACTTGAACCATCAGCTTTTATGATTGTTAATTTATTTTCACTGGCGACAAAGGTATTACCCGCAGAACCATCTGTGCTGTGCCACTCACTCTGCGTATCGCATTCACCGTGCGTACAGGTTAAATAGTATTGATAAATCGTTAATATTTTTTGGAAGACTAGATCCAAACTTGGCGACAAGCGACGCGTTTCAGCGGTTACCAAGTCAGAAGACGCTTTAATGCTAGCTCTATATTCTTCGGTAGCAAAATTACTCTGTAAATTACTTAGATACTTTACCATTGCTTTGGTTTTCATGATGGCGTCAGAATAATCTTCTAAATAGTATTCGTTAATTTCAGGCTCAGCTGTCGTTAATTGACCTTCTACTAAATTCTCAATTTCTGCCTTGAACCGTGAGATGGCTAGCTCGACTTCTCCCGGCAAGGTACGATTTAATCCTTTATGGTAATCGCGGACTTTTTCTAAATTCTCAGAAGCCGTAACAAACCAATTTTCCAGTGTTAATACCTGAGAAGATGGCGTTGTCTCTTTATGATGTAACTGTCCCTGATTATCAAGGAATTGACCAATGGCTTCTTGTTGAAAGCTTTTTTTACCCTCGGCCAAATCTTTGTCATATTCCAACTCTAATTTTTGCCAGGCCGCCAACAATGCCCCATAACGGATGCTTTCTTCAATGGCAGTCGATGTATTGGTATTCAGTTGATGCAAGAGCGCTAAGTTTGCAGGCTCCCGGGACAAGATATCACCAATACCCACGACGCCAGCCGTCTGAGAGTTACCTTTAACAATGCCATAATTACTGTAATAACTTGCTGCAGGCACATCCCCAGTGGTTTCAGTGATAGCCAAGGCATCATTAATGTAGATAGTAGAACCTAAGGTACTCGCCATTTCAGTAATAGGATTAATGACAACAAACTGCCCTTCCGATACGGACTCAACCGCAGCTGACCATTGCTGATTGGGGTTTAAAGAATAATACTCTCCAAAACCAACGACTTGATCACCGGTATCACAGCCTTCAACAAGCTGACAACTGGCCTTTGCTGCTTTATAAGCCTCGGCTTCGGCCTCTGCTATTTCTTCTGTTTCCGGGTTCGGATTAAGATATGGGGTAAAAACCGATAAGATATAAGGACTTCTATCCTGAATTTCTACATTAAAGTGATAGCGTCCAAACTCATCAACTTCTTTAGCCTGTGCCTCTTCACTGCCATCTAAATTTAATGCAAACTTTCCGTGTTTTCCGATGGGTCTCGCCACGATCTCAGCACCAGTCACTGACGCGTTATTAATCACACCCGAAAAGCGTTTCAATTCACTACTCGGCAGAAAATTCTCAGTCTCAGAGTTGCCCGTGCAGCCTAATAATGAAACGACCGCTAAGACGCTTAGAATCTTTATCTTAATACTCATAATCGAAGACATTACCCATATTTTAATTATTGCTTGCTACCTTAAACCATATTAGCAACCTGATACACAATTCAATTTACGATTGTTTTACCCTGCTGCGTTCAACACCCTCAGACCTCAGCCGTAACAGCGCGAAGAATATTAACGAACACCTTTCGATACGCATAAAAAAAGCGACTATTTTACAATAGCCGCTTTTTTATCAGGTACTAACAATACGCTAGCATCTGAACTCACTATCACTAGAAAGTAGAAGACTAGTGATCAGACAACTAACGATCACATCACAGCGTCATAATAAACTGCACCAAATCCGCTGTTTCTGCGCTAGAACCTGCACACCATGGGTGTGGGGCTGCTGGCATACCAATCGGTTCAGGCGTTCCCATTTCATCGGGGCCATATTGCTGACGCATTTTTTGGTAATCCCAATAGTAGTTATCTTTATCCCATTCAACTTCAGAGAAGTACTTATGGCGTTCAATAAACAGGTTACGCTTATAGCCTTTATCTAACTTAGTAATGTAGTCAGATTTAGGCACACGAAATACATCACCCTTGCGGTTTAAGTCTGGCGCAGTGATCGGCTGATCAGCACTGCCGGGCTCTGGGCGTACTGGTTCGTGCAAAGTGTAATACTGATTATAAAGCGCAGAACCTTCTTCACAGCGTGCAGGGTCTACCAAATCTGTCATATTACGAACGTGGCCATCAGACAATAAACCACGGCTTTGGGTCCAGTACATATCGCGCAAGAAGGTCGCTCGAATGGATTCCACTTCCTTTTGATAAATAGTCGGAGCAAAGAAACGACCTACTTCATCTAAGCGAACCATTTTCTCATTAGTATTGGCACCTAGACCATCACTATGACAAGACGCACAATCACGCTCAAAAACCGCTTTACCACGCTCTACCGCCGCTGCAACTTTTGGATAATCCTGCCACCCCTCGGCTAAGAACTGACCTTCTTGCAATGCAGGTACTTCACGGGTTCTCGTTACCGCTAAATCAGGCTGCTTTTTATAACCACCCCACCATTGGCGTTTGGGTGGCTGAGGCACCATCTCCACATAGGTCTCTGTCACTAAAGACGTTTCCGTCTGCTCAGCTAAACGATCGTTATCACGCAACCAACGATACAGTCCCACTTGGCGTAGATCATCATCACTTTCATCTAACGTCGTCATATACGCGGTTAAGGCTTCTAACGGCGCTTTGCGCATGGCGCCTTGGGCACCATCGGGCTCTTCTGAATGAATGTAAGACCCCTCAAAACCAACATACGACTCAGTATGTGAAAGCGAACGACGAATCGCCATATAATTGGTAACGTTAGGAATCGCTATCGGCGAGAACTGGTAATCGTTGTCGGTATGACTGCCTTCACCATTAATGCGCACCATATTATGCTCACCCGCACCTGCTGGCATGTGGTAAATCAGCATATCTTTGGCGACATTTTCAGCGCCCGCAGACCAAGATGGCCCTTCTTCTTTTTCGTAAATGCCTTTGAATTTCTTGGTAGCCGTTTGCAAAACCGTCCACTTCATTGACCAGCCTGGATTCGGCAAGCCTGGGAATACTTTAGTAATATCTTGGCCGTTAGCGCCTTGATAACTAATTTGATAACCGTGGCATGAGGCGCAGTTAAAACCAATGAATTCACCTGGGCCAGTATACGGCGCATTACCTTCAGCCGAACGATAGCCAACCCAACCGGTGTCTTTGGTATTACCTTCAAACTTCGCTGGTGCTAAGGTTAAGAAACCCGGAATCGGTGTTGGCATGGGATAAGCACCAAAGTACACATCGTCCATGGCTTCATCAGGTACTTGCCCACGTACTGATTTGATAGCACCAAACAACTTAGCTGGGTCGGCATAACCACCAGCAATTGGATCTTTCGACTTATAATCAAAAATCGCATTCCAATCAAGATTACGCACCCAGTGGGCAACACCGATGTTGTAATCATAGGCCCAAAAAATTTCGCGGCCTTTGCGCACTAGCTCAGCAAAGCCAGGGTTATTAATATCGACCGCTATCGGCATACTCGCAGTAGCATCACTTAATTTCGACACCACATCGCAATTATGCATGAAGGTATCATCCATAATGCGCGAGGTTTGTGCATCGATGACGTTATGCGTTTCTCCCGGATTAATTAACGATTCATTTGCGCCAATACGCTTTTGCACCTGTACGATTAATGGCCCAGTACTGACATGGTCTGGTACACGGAATTGAATTTCATTATCGGCCCACGCAATGATGTTTTTTGGCCACTCATCAACTTGCTCGTCCGTCTCATAATTCACTTGGTCAGCGGTTGCTAGCTTCTGGTCGAACATGCGCAAATCGGTTTCAAGAATTCGGGTATTCCCGATCATGATTTTACTAAAGTCAATATCCACCCCTGCGCCAAAATGCGCACCCTTTAAGGTAACAATATCACCCGGCTGAAAAACCGGAACTTCAGTGCCTAAGCGCGTCCAGCTGACAGCGCCATTAACCTCAATGGTATCGATACTCGGTTGCAGCAGCGCTTGTTGAGCAGACTGCGCGCGCAATGCTTCACGAGCTAAGTCTGTCGAACACAACTCTTCTTGATGCGGAAAATCTCCGGGAAGCTTTGATAAGGCTGAAACATTAGCGCTATAGATCGACGCAAGGCCAATAGCAACGGCCAATACTGATCGACTCTTCAAACTGCGATGAAAAAAGCTATTAGGCATACCTTTCCCTGGGTAATAGGGTTTAGCCAGTTGAACCTGGTTATCCATAATGAAATCTCCTGTTGAGTGCCTTTAACTACGACGTATTTTTTATAATTGTTATTTGCGAACGCTATTCAAAGCAGCCCCTATTTAAAGAAACCCTTATTTAAAGAAGCCATCCGAGCTGAATAAAGCCTAAAATGGCATACAACCTAAACAGTCACTAACTAAACAGTCACTAACTGAACAGGTACTAACGTACGCATCCAACAACAATAGTAGCGAACATTTGTACACTCAAGTACTTAAAACCCCTTTCAAGCCGTTTTACTGTGCAAATATTAAATTAATACCAGCCTATGGTTTTTGATTAGAAAATAAGCGCCAAGCGATTTTTAAAATTAGCGTATTTCGCCGTAATTATTGATTTCTATTCTTATTTTTATTCTTAACAGACAAGCACAAAAAAACCGCTATGATTTTTCAATCAAAGCGGCTTCTTTTTATAGCTGAGCTAACTTCAGCTAGCTTCTAACAACTAGCACTCAGTATTAATCACACCAAACACGGGCATTACGGAACATACGCATCCAAGCGCCGTCTTCACTCCACTCTTCTGGCTGCCAAGAGTTCTGAATCGCACGGAATACACGCTCTGGGTGAGGCATCATAATCGTTACACGACCACCAGCGGCGGTTAAACCTGTAATCCCTTCAGCCGAACCGTTAGGATTCGCAGGATACGCTTCAGTCACTTGGCCGTAGTTATCAACATAACGCAGCGCGATTTGTGAATTATCGTTTACCGCAGTTTTGTCGGCGTCACTGGCAAATTCAGCATGACCTTCACCGTGGGCAATGGCGATTGGCATATGCGAGCCTTCCATTCCTTGTAACAAGATAGAGTCAGACTTCTGCACTTCTACCAAGGCAACACGGGCTTCAAACTGCTCAGATTGGTTGCGTACAAAGTGTGGCCAATGCTCAGCACCTGGAATTAATTCGTGCAGGTTAGACAACATCTGACAACCGTTACACACACCCAAAGCAAACGTATCTTCACGCTTAAAGAAAGCTTCAAACTCAGCGCGTGCCGTCGCGTTGAACAAGATCGATTTCGCCCAACCTTCACCCGCACCTAATACGTCACCGTAAGAGAAACCACCACAAGCCACCAAGCCGCGGAAGTCTTTCAACGATACGGCACCCGAAAGCATGTCACTCATGTGCACATCAATGGTTTCGAAACCGGCGCGGTCAAACGCCGCGGCCATTTCGATTTGGCCGTTAACACCCTGCTCACGCAAGATCGCAATACGCGGACGTTCGCCAGCAGCACGCGAGTAATTAGCGGTAATGTCTTGGTTAATATCGAAGGTTAACTCGGTATTCAAACCTGGGTCTTCAGCATCTAATAAACGATCAAACTCTTGCTTGGCGCAATCTGAGTTGTCACGCAGCGCTTGAATCTCGTAAGACGTTTGTGCCCAGAAACGCTGATAAGTAATGCGGCTATTGGCCAATACTTCTTCATCGTTAAAGTTGAACTCAATTTGGTCGTCTTCGTTCAACGTACCGATTACGTGAGACATCTCACCTAAACCAGCGCCTTGCAGCTGAGCCAATACAAACTCAAGATCGCTACGACGAACCTGAATTACAGCACCCAATTCTTCGTTAAATAATGCACCTGTCAGCTCTGCTTCGCTATCGGCTAAGGTATCAAGCTTAACCGTCACACCGGCACGACCGGCAAAGGCCATCTCAGTTAACGTTGAGAACAAACCACCGTCTGAACGGTCGTGGTAAGCCAACAATTTATTGTCTTGGTTTAAGCCTTGAACCACTGCGAAGAACGCCGCTAAATCTTCAGCATCGTCTAAGTCAGCAGAGGTTTTACCCACTTGGCCATACACCTGCGCAATACACGAAGCACCCAAACGGTTTTGGCCGTTACCGAGATCGATCAAAATCAGGTCAGTGGCTTCTTCAATAGTCTTTAACTCAGGCGTCAACGTCTTAGACGCATCTACAACCGGAGAGAACGCTGTAATTACCACAGATAAAGGTGCGGTCACCGATTTATCAGTTCCGTTCTCTTCCCATGCCGTTTTCATCGACATGGAATCTTTGCCTACTGGAATCGTAATATCCAGTTCTGGGCACAGCTCCATACCAATCGCTTTCACGGTTTGGTAGAGTTTTTCATCTTCACCTGGGTGGCCAGCGGCGCACATCCAGTTGGCTGACATTTTAATATCAGATAGCTTCTCAATGTTCGCTGCAGCAATATTAGTAACCGCTTCACCCACTGACATACGGCCAGAAGCGGGCGCGTTAATCAAAGCCATCGGCGTACGTTCGCCCATCGCCATCGCTTCACCGACTAGAGAATCATAAGACGAAGTCGTTACCGCGCAATCGGCAACCGGTACTTGATACGGACCAACAAACTGATCACGAGCAACGGTACCGGTAATTGAGCGATCACCAATGGTGATCAAGAAGCTTTTACTCGCAACCGTTGGTAGTTTAAGAATACGCTCAGCGGCGTCTGCTAGATCTAAATCAGCACCCGTGAATTCTTCTTGCTCGCCTTGCTTAGTTTCTACATCTTTATGAATACGCGGGGTCTTGCCTAATAGAACATCCAAAGGCAGATCGATTGGCGTATTGTCAAAATGACTGTCGGTAACCGTTAGGTGTTCTTCTTCGGTGGCGATACCCACTACCGCATACGGGCAGCGTTCACGCGCACAAATAGCATCAAAAGCCGCCATGTCTTCTTCCGCAACCGCCATTACATAGCGTTCTTGCGATTCGTTACACCACAATGCAAGCGGGCTCATGCCTGGCTCGTCATTATGAATGTTACGTAATTCGAACTCACCACCACGGCCGCCATCGCTAACCAGCTCTGGGAAGGCGTTGGATAAACCACCCGCGCCTACGTCGTGAATAAAGGCGATTGGGTTGGTATCACCCATCTGCCAGCAGCGATCAATCACTTCCTGACAACGGCGTTCCATTTCAGGGTTTTCACGCTGAACAGAAGCAAAATCTAAATCTTCGTTCGACTGACCAGACGCCATCGAAGAAGCTGCGCCTCCGCCTAAGCCGATTTGCATGGCTGGGCCACCCAAAGCAATCAAGCGCGCGCCTACCGGAATGTCACCTTTTTGAACGTGTTCATCACGGATATTGCCGTAACCACCCGCGATCATAATCGGCTTATGGTAACCACGCACTTCGCCGTTGTATTCTTCTTCAAAGGTACGGAAGTAACCACAAATATTTGGACGACCAAATTCGTTATTGAACGCCGCCGCGCCCAAAGGACCTTCAATCATAATATCCAAGGCAGAAACAATACGCCCTGGCTTACCATATTGAGATTCCCACTCTTGACCAAAACCAGGAATGTTCAAATCGGAAACCGTAAAGCCGTTTAAACCCGCTTTCGGCTTAGAACCACGTCCGGTAGCACCTTCATCACGAATTTCACCACCAGAACCGGTTGCAGCACCAGCATGAGGAGCAATCGCCGTTGGATGATTATGCGTCTCAACTTTCATCAAAATGTGCATCGGTTCTTCGTTATACGAATAACCACGCGTATCACTGTTCGGGAAGAAACGACCCGCGGTAGGACCTTCAATCACAGAGGCGTTATCAGCATAAGCAGACAGAACACCCGTGCTGTGGTTCTTATAAGTGTTCTTAATCATTTGGAACAAGGAGTTTTCTTGTTCTTCACCATCAATCACCCAACTGGCGTTGAAAATTTTATGACGGCAGTGCTCTGAGTTTGCCTGAGCAAACATCATCAATTCGATATCCGTTGGGTTACGGCCCAACTTGTTGTAAGCCTCTAGCAAATAATCGATCTCGTCGCTTGCCAGTGCCATACCCAATTCTTTGTCCGCTTGCTCAAGTGCTGCGCGACCACCACCCATCACATCAACCGATGCCATGGGGGCAGGCTCTGAATGCTGGAATAATTGCTCAGCGTCGGCTTTATTAGTTAATACCACTTCAACCATGCGGTCATGTATCAAACCACGTACGGTTTCAACTTCTTCAGCACTTAATGCACCGTTTTTAGCTGTTATATAGAAGGCTGTACCACGTTCAATGCGATCGATTTCTTTGATACCGCAGTTATGAACAATATCCGTCGCCTTAGAAGACCAAGGTGAGATCGTCCCGATGCGAGGAACCACTAGGAAAAACTGGCTAGTAGAAAGCTCTGCGCCATCAATATCCTTAACATCGGCTTTTGGGCCATATTTTAGGATCTTGCCTAAAGTATCTAGCTGCTGATCTGTTAAATTAGAATCAGTCAGTTCAGAAGTCATATCCGCAAAATGTACAAATTCAGCGTATACAGCAGCGACGTTAGGAACGGCGGCCTGTAATTTGGCTAGCATTTTAGTTATACGGAAATCAGAAAACGCAGGGGCGCCACGTAGTTCAAGCATTAGGTCGAGCTCCAAAAAAGTTGGAAGTGAACACGGTCAAAATTGGCCGCCATAATACGCGGGTATCAGGGAATAATCCACCGAGCGAAGGGAATAATCCACCCAACCGACGGCTTAATGTGTCATGACATGTGTAATGATTTGTTGGCAAATACGCAACAACCCTATGAACATCCTCATATTAGTCGCTCAATCGGTGTCATTTAACAGCCTTTATTATTACGACCTGCTGGGGGAAAACAGTTCTATATAACTTTTCCATCTACGTAACTCAGCATTAAGACTGAATTATTACTTCCCTTGCGAGATTGCGATTCTCATCCAAACTTACTAATAACAAAGTATTAATGGTGAACCCATACTTAATCTAATGCCCAATCTAATACTTGGCATTAGTACCTAACTAATACCTAACTAGCAGCTAACATGAAGCGTTTTTATAACGGTTAGCAATATGAAACAAAGTGTTTCACTATTTTACGTTTTGAATTAACGCAGTAGTTTCAACTACTTAGAAGGATTTACCGAATCTAGAGAGGAGGCAAATGTGACTTAGTTCTCATCATAGGTGTTTTTTAGTGAAACAAACCGTTAAAATGACCAAATAAACAAACGAGTGCACCAAAATAGTGCATGTAACAATGCACAAATGCATGAGGAGCTGTATGAATACCAGAATCGCTCGCATCACGACTCGCTTAATTATTTCTTTATTATGCCTACTGACTATTACAGGCAGCGTTCGCCCTAATACCGTTGAAAAAATTCGCAGCCAAGGCGAAATCGTCGTCATGACTCGCAACAGCCCAACGACCTATTTTGAAGACAACATTGGCGCAACCGGCTATGAATTTGAACTCGCGAAAGCGTTTGCCGAATACTTAGGCGTTAATCTTGTTATTAAGCAAGCTGATAGCTTATCTGATATTTATACCTCTATTGATCGTAACGAAGCCTCTTTTGCCGCAGCAGGTCTAACAGCCATTCACCAAAAAGGTAAATCGGCCCGCTACTCTACCCCTTACATGCAAGTAAGCCAGCAGGTTATTTATCGCCGTGGTGGCATGAAACCAAAAGAAATTTTTGACCTAGCCAAAGGGCAGTTGGTTGTCACTTCCGATAGCAGCCACGCTCACCAGCTAAGACAAATACAAGGCGAAAAAATACCAGAGTTAACTTGGAGCGAAAGCCCAGACTTTGAGACGGTAGAGTTATTGCAAATGGTCGCGACCGGAGAAGTCGACTTTACCGTCATCGACTCGAACGAATTTGAAATGCTGCAAGCCTATTACCCGAACCTAGCCGTCGCTTTTGACTTAACCGGCGCACAACCTCTGGCGTGGGCTTTTCCACACTCTAGAGACGATAGTTTATTTAAAGAAGCCCAAAGTTTCTTTAGAAACGCTCAGACCAACGGCCTGTTATTGGAAGTACGCGAACGATTTTATGGCCACCTAGATAAATTAAATTATGTTGGCGCTAAACGATTCAAAAAACAAACCGCTAAGAAGCTGAATAAATACGATCATTTATTTCAAGAAGCCGCCGACCGTCATAATTTAGACTGGCGCTTATTAGCGGCCATGAGTTATCAAGAATCTCATTGGAATCCTAGAGCTAAAAGCTTTACCGGTGTTCGTGGCATGATGATGTTAACGCTTCGTACCGCCAAAGAACTGGGCGTTAGAAACCGCCTTGATCCCAAACAAAGTATTGACGGGGGTGCCGATTACCTCGTCAAACTTCGTAAACGTTTACCCAAAGCGATTCAAGAACCAGACCGCACCTGGATGGCCTTAGCAGCTTACAACGTGGGCTATGGTCACCTTACCGATGCGCGTAAATTGACCAAAAAAGCTGGCGGCGACGATAGCCGCTGGATGGATGTTAAAGATTACCTGCCATTATTAAGTCAAAAGCGTTTTTACAAACAAACCCGACATGGCTATGCCCGTGGCAGCGAACCCGTTTCGTATGTACAAAACATTCGCCGTTATTTTGATGTGCTGGTTTGGAATGACAATTCCAATCTAGACTTGGCACTCGAAAGTGAAAACCTACAGCTATCCGCTAACATTCGGGTTATTCCACCGCTGCTATAGCGTTTGGGTAGCCTTTTTGAGCTTCTTTTTACCAGCCCGTCGCATACTGAAAAATTCAGACATCAAGGTCGATGCC
The DNA here is from genome assembly GCA_913061415.1 of uncultured Oleispira sp. GTDB lineage: Bacteria > Pseudomonadota > Gammaproteobacteria > Pseudomonadales > Oceanobacteraceae > Oleispira. The sequence continues at coordinate 144,492 of CAJXUD010000005.1, forward strand.
TCTTTCGCAAGCACTCCACCGGATATCTCTATTTTGTGATTATAAAAAGGCTGGTCTAACAGACACATCGCCGACTCGATCACGCCAGATTTAGGCTCTGTTGTGCCATATACCAAACGCGCGATACGAGAATGCACCAATAAGCCAGAACACATAGTGCAAGGCTCGACCGTGACATACAATACCGCCTTCGATAGGCGATAGTTACCAATATTGAGCGCGGCATCTCTTAACGCAACAACTTCGGCATGGGCACTAGGATCTAAACTGGTAATGGGTTTGTTATAACCACGGCCAATCACCTGGCCGTCAAGCACAACCACCGCCCCCACGGGGACTTCACCCGCATCATAGGCAAGCTGCCCTTGTTCTAAGGCGAGCTTCATAAAAGTTTGGTCAGTCTGTTCTTGTTCAGTCATCAATGCAGTATCATGTTTTCAAATAGACATGATAATAGAGAAACGCCATGTGGACCAATACCTTAGAACCCAGATTTGCTGAAACCGATGCATTAGGCCATATAAACAATACCGTTTTGCCTATTTGGTTTGAAGATAGCCGCACGCCGATTTTTGAATTGTTCTGTCCAGGCATGGATGTGAATGATTGGCACCTAATCATTGCCAAAATCGATGTCGATTTTTTAGCAGAGATCTTTTATGGCAAGTCCGTTGAAATACGTACTTTTATGTTGAAAATTGGCAACTCTTCCATGGTTGTGGGTCACGAAGCTTGGCAAGAAGGTAAAATGGTCGCAAAAGGCAGCGCAACATTGGTTCACTTTGACCATACAACTAAGTCTTCCAAGCCCATTGCTGATGCAACTCGTGCTATTTTACAGCAGCACCTTATTACACCTGCGCTTTAAGCTAATTTATAAAACTGATGCCTAATCGTTAATTTAACAAAAGTGAATCCAATGAAAGAATTACTTCGCAAAGCCTTTGCCCCTATTTTAGAAAACTTTGAATCTGGCACAGGAGAATATATCTACAAAAAATCTCATCGAGTCAGCTTAATCGTGATGGGGATCTTGTTTGGCATATTATCCACCGCCGTCGCCGCGATGGCAGCTGAAGCCGATTCTGCCGCATATTACATTCCTGTAGTCACATTTGGTCTGGTTAGCTTTGTGATTTTAGTGGTGGGGTTGTTAGGCAATGAACGTGCGGTTTCGAGCATCTGGGGAAGTAAAAAATAAATCCCCAGGTTAAAAATCCTGTTTAATCTAATTTGTTTTCGAGCCACTGAATCGCCTCGTCTTTATTCCTAAAGATCTTGGCTTGGCTCTGAAACATGGCTGTTATTATTTGTTCTTGAATACGATTACAAACGACAACCGCAATCGCTAGACATCCATTTTCTTCATACCATTCATACATGGCTTTAGCATGCTCTATGGTTTCCGGAGACCCTAACACTTCTTCATCCCAAATTTCGAGTCGATACCAAGTGTCTATTTTTCTGTTTTCTATAAGCTGTTTAACTTTAGGAAACCAATATTCAAGGCCTTCCTCGTTAAATGCCCCTTCAATTTCAGCAACCAAAATTTCTTTATGCCATGATAGATTCATATTGCCGTGGCGGTTTCGGTTCATAGAGGTTCCTTGATGAGAAATTATTATCGAGTCAGTTTTCAAGAAAAAACGGACTACTTTATTGTTTTATCGCAGTGTTATATCGCAGTGTTATATCGCAGCGTTACACACTGTCTTTTTATGACAATAGCGTGCTCAAGATAATTTTTCCACCCCTATTAATAAACAAAGTGTAAGGAGTAACGCAGCTAATACATTATTAACCGCGTTACTTTTTAAACACCCTATTTAACACCCTAGTTAAAAAAATTAACTTAAAATGCCGCAGAGAAGGTTAACTCATACTGTTCCATTTCAATCTCAATAAACTGCTCTTTACTGCCATACAATGGGTTTTTGCCCTTAACCGACTTTAAGGGCGAATAAGACAAGGCAATGCTATAACGAGATTCTATTTCTCCAAATTCATAACCCGCCGTATAGTGCCACTCTTGAACACCTGGCGCTAAAATATTAAATAATACTTCACTGCTATCAATTGGTTGCTCGCCATAGCTAATTCCTGCACGAATCACATCGCCATTTTGTCTTTTAAGCGCACCGCCTAACTTAATAACGTCCATATCATTCCAACCAAAGCCCGCGCCTTTATTATCACCCAGCTTGGTCGACATTAGATTGGGCATTAATGGGTTAGCAACCGCAGCGACTTCAGAATAGTTAATGACTTGATAATCTAACGCGAGAGTGAAATTACTATTATCAAAAGCGATTCCTAGGTTATAGGTCGACGGAATATCCATATCGCCGTTTTCGGCAAACAAACCCTGATATTTTTTGAAACGCTCAAAATCAATACGCGTCTGGTAACTGGCACCTAAATGCACATTAGCATTAATTTGGTGCGCGATACCGATACGAGCGCCATAACCAAAAACCGTATCACGGCCTTCGTTACTCAGCTTATCGGCATCTTTTGAGTTTTGCGCAAAACTGCCAATACCTTTAGCTTCAAAGGTCTGCACAGCAATGATCGGCGAAAATCCCAACTGAGTAGTGTCTGAAGCCTTAAAAGCAAAGGCGGTATTAATGAACATTTGAGTCAGGTCAACGCCCGTTTTACCCGCATAAAAAACCGACTCACTATAATCGGTATTCATGCCGCCATTGCCATACAAGCTGACACTCATAGCCCACTCTTTATTGAGCGTTCTTTTGTAGCCCAAAGACGGAATTAGAAAATACTCGCTATCAGATTCTACCTTACCCTTAGTCAGAGGGAAGTCGTTTGCAGACGTAGCATCAGCAGGCCCTGCCCCCGTCACATCAAACCCACGTTGAGGGTTAAACGCACTTAACGCTAAGGTATAGGTTTGATCAATTGAAAATATCGTTGCAGGGTTAACCGCACCGGCTAAACCATCTTGTGCTAATGCCGTGCCTGTTCCGCCCATGGCGATACTATTCGCCCCATAACCCAAACGAAAATAGCCATTCGTCGCGTGAGCGTTCATGGTGGTAGCCATCGTCGCAGTCAAAGCGATAGAGATTGATAAAGTGCGAATATTCATAATGAGCCTTAATACTTAATTTGGCGCAATTATCAGCAAAAAGTACTAAGTTATCAAAGAATATGAAAGCATTCCCATATAGCTTATGGCTATATAGGAATATAAGTATGGGAGTATAAAGGCAGTCAGTATTCACATTTGAAGAATATTAACGACGAGCCAGTTCAATCTTGCCGCTAGGTCGCCCCCAAATAATAGACCCCATCATCACCAACCCTAAACACCAGCAATACACAACCGCGGTCACTAAATCTAATGGTGATAAGCCCGATAGCGACGCTGCAAGCAACATCTGAGCACCATAGGGAAGAATTCCCTGAATGACACACGCACTAATGTCCATAATACTCGCACTGCGCTTAGGGTCGACGCCGTAGCGCCCTGCGATGTCTTTCGCCAAGCTTCCCGAGATTAAAATGGCGACTGTATTATTAGCCGTACAAACATTCACTAAGGCAACTCCAGCGGCAATGCTTAACTCCCCCATACGTCGATGAGCTTTAGGCTCGGCCTGTTCACGGGTCAAGCGATCGAGCTGGGCAGCTAACCAATCTAAACCGCCTCCTAGTTTCATCATGGCCCCTAGCCCACCAATAAAGAGCGAGAGAATTAAAATCTCCTGCATATTGCTGTAGCCTGTATAAATATCACTCGACAGTACCGTAATCGAATAATCAGGAACCTGCCATAAGCCAATCAATCCCGCGACGACAATACCGGTTAATAACACCGCAATCACATTCATACCCGCAATCGCTAAGCCTAATACCAACAGATACGGCAGCATTTTAGTCGCCGATGCTTGCGGATTAACCGCGACCTGCGCGGCGTCTCCTTGAATGTATAACCATACGATTGTAAGCAAAGCCGCTGGAATGGCTATTTTAAAATTGAGGCGAAATTTATCCCGCATGTTACAACCCTGCGTACGCGTGGCGGCAATGGTGGTATCAGAGATAATAGAAAGGTTATCGCCAAACATCGCCCCACCCATAACCGTACCAACCGCGAGTACCAACGACAAATCAGAGGCTTCTGCAACCCCAACGGCAATAGGCGCAACCGCCGCAATAGAGCCCATAGAGGTTCCCATCGCAGTCGCCATAAAAGCCGTCATAATAAATAGACCTGGTAAAACGAACGACGGCGGAATCGCACTCAGACTCAAATTCACCACGGCATCCACGCCACCAATGGCTTTTGCGACACTGGCAAAACCACCAGCCAATAAGAAAATAAGCAGCATGGTGACAATCGTCGGATTCGAACAGCCCTGAATAAACTGGTCGACTCGCTGGTTAATCGTCCCCTTCGCTAATAACAACGCTAAGATAATGGCCGGTAAGATCGCCACAGGGGCTGATATTTTGTAAAACGCAAACTCAATACCCTCTGCTTGGTAATACAATCCACTACCAATAAACAAAGCCATAAAAGAGAACATGGGCAACAGTGCCCAAGGGGATTTAGTCGTCATAATACTTACTCGTGATAATAGACGTGAAATAAACCAGAAGCGCGATTGTGTCGCGGCCTATCCGGTATCCTGATTAAGATTAGCGGGCCCTTGTGAGGCTGTCATCTTGGCCTCGGTAAGCCACAGGAAATGAGGTCGCGGATTGTACACTTTGCGCTTTAGGGATGCGAGAGCAAGGCTTAGAAATTACAGCAATGTCTTATTTCAAGTGAATACTGCTGCCTAGGTCATGAGAACTTACCTGCCACCGAGTTTGAAAGAATCCCCTTACCCGCTAATCTTTAAATAAGAACTGACATAAAATGACTTAACAGCATATTCTCAAAGCAGAGGCTATTTGAATGAATAGTGAATTACCATTAGCAGCAGATAAAAAGCTCACGATTACCTATCGAGTTGAACCAGGTTGCTTAGGCCCTCAAGGAAGCGATCACATTACCATGTTCTGTCGAGTAGCTCAGAAGGAGTTTGAACCGGTAGAATCTGATGTCATCAGTTGGGATATTGTACCTAGAAATGACAAATTACAGCCAGAAATGCAATACGCCATCGCAGGGAAAAAAATCAGTCTAGAACAAGCTGAAAAATTTCTAATACTGTTCGAGAAAGATTTAGATGAAATAGAAGAAGATTTTGATGAAAGAATTGCCGAACTGATAGAAAAGTTTCTAAAAGCGGTTAATAGCGAGCAGCGCATCGAACGCTGATAGCTTTATCATTGGTGTAGAAAATATCGATTACTTTCCTATATACCAATACCCTAATGATCGCTATACCGGCGCATATCTCAATATCAATATTGCCATACATTATCAAACTAATGCACAGGATTCATCAGAGCAAAAGGATTGGATTAAAACCGTTAAAGAAAAATATAAGGTACGCTGAACAATACAGCTACCACAGGTCTTAAAGACACTGTGGCAGTGGTTATTGCAGTGTATTTTAATGGCGATTAGCGATTAATGGCCACCTTCTGATAGAGTAAAAATTTAGGACTTAAGCTGAACGATTTTATCTGCAATACCCGCAAGTTCAGGTCGATGCTCACGGATTTCTTCTGCACTTAAACCATCAATTTCATGCGGAAACACTAACCAATCATGAGTTTCATGAATATAGTAATCAGGAGTGCGATCTGTTTTGTTATTATCAGGCTTAAAATAAGGCGTCGCGACGCGGATTTCAGGAGTATTTTTCTTACAGGCCTTCTTTAAATCCAAAATGGTCTGCTCAATACTCAGGCCACTATCATGAACATCGTCCACAATTAACAGACTATCTTCACTCTCAAGACGCTTAATAAGATACGTTAAACCATGAACACGCACATTCTTATCACGCTCACCAATCCCCGTATAACTAGAAGTACGAATCGCAATATGATCAGCCTCCGTCCCTAATACATGCAATAACTCTTGCACTGCAATCCCTACTGGAGCACCACCACGCCATACACCAACGATATAGTCTGGGCGAAAGCCACTCTCATAAACTTGAACGGCCAATTTAAAAGAATCTTCTAAAAGCTGCTGAGCACTGATAAACACTTTATTCATAGGGGATCTGGTTACCTTTCGTTAAAGCCTTATCAGGCCTTTAAATTCCTGACGATTTGGACAGTTAATATTGGGCGGTGCAGTTTACAGCATCGTATAATGATATTGAACATTTATCGTAATAGGCAGCAATGCTATGGCTTAGCTGCGAGGCCTTACTTCAGAAGAATAAAACATGAATATCTCTCATGAAAAAGTGAAATAAAGTCAATTTTCTTCATACAGAAAACCCCGTATAAATAGACTCATAATTTATTAAACACATAAATATGAGTTAACCATGAACAACGAATTGACTTTTAAGCTCAAAAGCACGGCTTTTGATGAGAGCTACCAACCTTCTGATGGTACGCGCCTAACCACCAACTTTGCTAACTTGGCCAGAGGCCGCTACCGCCAAGCAAACTTGCGCAACGCCTTAACCATGATTAACAACCGTTTTAACGCACTAGCGAATTGGGATAATAGCCAAGGCAATCGGTACTCTGTCGAACTTGAAATCATTTCGGTTGAAATGAACATTCAAGGCAGTCGTGATTCTTTTCCAACCATTGAGATATTAAAAACCCACATTGTTGATCATAAAACTGACAAACGCATTGAAGGCATTGTAGGCAATAACTTCTCTTCCTATGTGCGCGATTATGATTTTAGTATTCGACTGCAAGAACATAACAAAAACCAGCCTAAATTCAGCATACCAAATGACTTTGGTGAACTGCACGGCAAGCTTTTTAAACATTTTGTGACTTCCAATACGTACAAACAAAACTTTAAAAAACCACCGGTAATATGCCTCAGTGTTTCTGATAACAAGACCTATCAACAAACGGATAATCATCATCCAATTTTAGGCATTGAATACCAGCCAGATGGATCATCGTTGACCGAACAATACTTCAAGAAGATGGGCTTGCAGGTTCGTTACTTTATGCCACCAAACAGTGTTGCGCCTTTGGCTTTTTATTTCTTTGGCGACTTGCTGAACGATTACAGCAATCTGGAGTTGATAAGCACTATTTGTACGATGGAGACCTTTCAAAAGATCTATCGTCCTGAAATTTATAATGCCAATGCGACTGCGGGAAAATCTTATCGTCCCGATTTAAAAAATCTAGATCACTCATTAACTCAGATAGTTTATGACCGTGAAGAGCGCAGCCAGTTGGCAAGTGAACAAGGAAAATTTACCGAAGAGACTTTAATTAAGCCTTACCAGACGGTGCTTGATCAATTTACTGCAAGCTACGTTTAGATAGTAATTTAACTTAGTTCTCTTAAAACATATTTAGAAAGGCGGCATTAATTATTATGAATACTTTTACTAAAAATACTCTTACACAAAATAGATTATTACCCACATCAACCGCCGGCAGCTTGCCAAAGCCCTCTTGGCTTGCACACCCAGAAACCCTTTGGTCACCGTGGAAGTTAGAGGGCGACGAATTGATTACGGGCAAGCAGGATGCGTTGCGTTTGTCTTTGTTAGATCAGCAACAAGCGGGCATCGATATAGTGAGCGATGGAGAACAAACCCGACAACACTTTGTCACGACCTTTATTGAACATCTTAACGGTGTGGATTTTGAAAATCGAAAAACCGTTAAAATTCGTGATCGTTATGACGCCAATGTACCCACCGTTGTTGGCCCTGTTAGCCGCCAAAAATCGGTATTTGTGGAAGACGCAAAGTTTTTACGCCAGCAAACAGACCAGCCCATAAAATGGGCTTTGCCTGGGCCTATGACCATGATTGATACCCTGTACGATGATCATTATAAAAGCCGCGAAAAACTGGCGTGGGAATTTGCCAAAATCCTCAATCAAGAAGCTAAAGAATTAGAAGCTGCAGGTGTTGATATCATTCAATTCGATGAGCCTGCTTTTAATGTATTTTTTGATGATGTGAATGAATGGGGCATTGCCTGCTTAGAACGAGCAATTGAAGGGCTTAAGTGCGAAACCGCGGTACACATTTGTTATGGCTACGGCATTAAAGCCAATACCGATTGGAAAAAAACCTTAGGATCGCAGTGGCGCCAGTATGAAAAAGCCTTCCCGAAATTGCAGCAATCGAACATCGACATTATCTCGTTAGAATGCCATAACTCTCGCGTTCCCATGGAATTGCTTGAGCTTATTCGGGGTAAGAAAGTAATGGTCGGCGCGATTGATGTAGCAACCAATACGATTGAGACCCCCGAAGAAGTCGCCAATACACTGCGTGAAGCGTTGAAGTATGTTGATGCAGATAAACTATACCCTTGCACTAACTGTGGCATGGCGCCATTGGCAAAGAAGGTAGCAAACGGAAAGTTAGCCGCGTTGAGTGCAGGCGCTGAGATTATCCGTAAAGAACTTCATACCGTTCAAACAGCCTCTTCTTTCTAACGCTCCTCTACTAAAGCCGCTCTAATATTGCAGCACTAATTTGCAGCCCTAATATTGCAACCTAAGATTGTCGCCCTGAAGGACGACCCACATTTCATCGCTAACCGATACAATGTGGGTCGGGGTTCAGCCCGACAAATGCTTATAAAAATACTTGCCCTAACATCCTTAAGCCCGTAATTAATAAAACCACCGCAAAGATCTTCTTCAACTTACCCGCATCCAACTTCGCAGCTAACGACGCTCCCACCGGTGCGAACAAAACCGTTAGCGGAACAATACAAATAAAACCAAATACGTTAACAAAACCAAAAGTCCCTACAGGCGCATCAATGGGTGTCGTGCCCAATAACAACATAGTCAGCGCACCTGGCAAAGAAATAATCAAACCAATCGCCGCAGCAGTGCCCACAGCCTTATGCGCCGGATAGTTATACAACGTAAGCAATGGCACAGAAATCGTACCGCCACCAATACCCACCATAGAACTAAAAAAACCAACCGACGTGCCCATAACCCCCTGCCCGACACGACCCGGTAGCTTTTGATACAAGGTCGACTTCCCAGTTCTAAACAGCATATTAAGCGCCGATAAAACCGCAATCACCCCAAACAAAACCGTTAGCATACTGCCGTCAATACGAGTCACTAACCAACTGCCTAACAAGACACCCATAAGAATAAATACAGCCCAACGTTTAAGCAGATCAAAATCCACATTACCTTTTTGGCTATGAGAACGAATAGAACTAATAGAAGTGGGTACTATGGTGGCCAAAGACGTAGCGGTTGCAATCACCATGGCAGATTCTGGCGATACCCCAAAACCCTGAAACAAAAAGAACAGTACCGGCACAATCACAATGCCACCACCCACACCCAGCAAGCCTGCTAAAATACCGGCAAATATGCCCGTGGCAATTAATGCCAGCACAGTTGAAATGTTATTAGTTATAAATTCAAGAATATCCATTAACGACTACTTCTATATGTGATCACAAAAAAGATCTTTCAATTAATTGACGAGGCAACTAACGCCTCAGTGATTTTCCCACGCAATAATAGATAAACAGAGTTAATTGATAAAATGATATATTTTCATCTTTCAATGAATATTGGTCATCATGAATATTGAAATATCCAATGTGGGTCGTCCTTTAGGGCGACAGAGCGACAAGCGCGATAAGAGAATAAAAGACATTTGCACTACGGATGTTAGCCTGAAGGCCAACCTACCTCTAAAACCTGATTTGTAATTCTAGAAAAAACTGTATATCCCACTAATAACAAAGAGAATCACTTTCACTAAAAAGATAACAGCATCCAACAAGTAGCCAAAAATAATTAACACATAGCCCAAAAAAGTAACAAAATAATCGGTATAAACAGACAATTTAAAATAAATATCCGCTTCACCAGTTAACTCACAACGACTTAGTTGGGCCTTATATTTTTCTGACCAATAAACAACATTCTTTGTTGATTGAGTTAAAAACCTCTTCTTTTCATAGGTTTTTAATCGATACCCATTCCAACCTTCGTGATAAGCCAAATACAGCTGTTTAGGATTATCAAGGCTTATATTGTTGTTATTTTTTGACTTTGAATTGTACCAGCCAATAAAATCCGTTGCGTCTTTAAAAGAAGACCGACTTTTTAAAGCGCCACGGGTACTCTTCAAATAATGATCCCATGTTCCATTTAATGCTTGTGAATATCCCTTGGCCGTTGAAGAAAAGTTATCACCAAACTCATGCCATCTATTGGCACGCTTTGGTTTCGCATTGTGCTTAAATGCTGATTCCTGCCTAATCATCCCTAACTGTATATGAATCGGCGTTTTCCACTTATCTTCTGAAGCCTTTAATGACAAATACCAATCAGGATTTTCTTTTAGCATTTTACACGCGTTATTCACATACCTCGTTGATTTACTTTCCCCGCTATTGATTTTGCTTTCAATAGCAATAATCACCAACAATATAATAAATAACCCGAATAGCACTTTTTTCATTTATGACAGTTATACAACTGTTTCACCGTTCAAAAAAATAGGCATTAATAATATTTGTAAATCATAGGGATAAATTCATTAAATACATTGCAACAACCTTCAGGGGGACGACCCTGCAGGCGATTCAATAAGACATCCAGATGAGTGTGATAACTCAAAAATCCCACTATTGTTATCACATACTCTCATGCTCAGTCATACTAAGAACCTTACGATCCCCCTGCTTTAGCAACCAATTTTCAATACTGTCCTTTTGTTTATCCGACAATTCACTTTTCACACCATTGTCATTCATTGCCCACAGCATTAAAGGAGTAATAGCATGTGCTGGTCGTCGTCCAAACACATCCTTTCCTTTATCTTCATCTGCAAACTTTTTGTTATTAGCAATGATATTTTTAGCATTTAAGAAGTCTTTTTCTTCGCTTTTGTACCAATGACTTTCCTTATTAGCTAAGCCATCAGGGTAAGGTAATTTATAAGTACCCTTCGCAACGATATTATCAACGCCTGAATTTCCAGCGGAAGTTACACGAAAGCGTAGATTCCAAAATTTATTGCCCTCACTATTGTTATTTTTAATAAATGGATTAATTGCAAAAGGTTTGATGCCATTGCACATTGAACCCATTAAATTTTGATAATCTAAAATAATTCGGGCTGCATAGACAGGCTTACTTATGGCATTACCAGTGAAACTATCCCATAAGTCAGCAGCCTTATCCAAACCAGCGTCTACTGTAGAAGATAGCGCTTTCACAACAGTTTCTCCCATTGTTCCAGCACTATCACCAGAATGATCTTCACCGTCTGGTATGGTTGGTTTTAAACCCGACAACATTTCCAGGGTACTTGATTCTAAAAAATAGTCTTCTAATTGAGAAAAGTCATCACCAGCAACTTCCTTAGACCATTCAAATTCAAGCCCATCTACCCTGCTTTTCACAATATTACCTAATGGCTGTAGCGATGTTTCATATTTTGGACCACTAAATAATATGGCAGAGGTATTAGGGACCTCTGATTCAGGGTATGCACCAATCCTCTCCCCACGATTAAGCCCCTCTCGTAACAATTGAACCTGTGCAGGTATAGAGTCTGTCTTCATTAACCGCTTATCGTATGCTTGTTCATCTAAAGAATCACAAACAACAAGCACTACAACTTCAACTGCGTTTTTCCAGTCGTATTCTGGTAAGTATAAATTTGAATATAGACCTTTATTTAGCTCTATATTCGAAGGTATATTTGATTCTTTATACCAATGCTTATCAGGATAATGATACTTTCCTGTCTTTATATCGCTGTTCAGAACACCAAAAACTTTAGGGCTGACAAATAATGGAGGCATTAGCTCTTCCTCACCGAGGCCAACTTGTAAGAATTGCCTATCTAATAGTGTCGCTTCCCCCTTGTAAGGCGACTCGTCACTATCACTAATGGCGTAAGGAAATTCGTAAGGATAATAGGTCATCCCTTTCATTAGTCCTGTAGTGACTTCTTTCTTATAGCAAATATTTTTCAGCGTTTCTGTGTTATACCCCAGCATGACTGCGTATTTATAGCGCATATCCCAGCGCTGATCTAAATTATAAATGCCGCCTAAAGTATGCTCTGAAGTGACATTCAACCAAGCACTAACACTTCCCGCTAGCGGCTTAGTACCATGGATCTTTTTCTTACCAAGATTAAAGTATGGATAAACAATAGCCCCATATAATTTATCTTTAACATCTTCCTTATCATGATCGCCTAATAGCTTCTTTTCATCAGATGTTAAATCATCGTACTTTAGCTTGCCAATAAAACCATCATTAGCTGGTGCCGACATATCCAAACCATCGACTCGGGTTGGGAAAACCTTATAAGGAAGGTAAGAAATCGTGCCGTCTTTAATATACTCGCTAATAATATCGCTTTCTGGATCCAATAAAATACAAACCCTAATTTCATCTAAAGGTGAGATCCAAGCCCGCTTGCTGCCACTAGATTTTCCAAGCCAGGTTGACATTGGTGTCCAAGCCGAAGATGCATCGCCCGCTTCTTTCACCGAATGCATCATACCTAAATAAATATCTTCATCTAAATCCGAAAAGTCTGGTTTTGCGGCTATGAATAATTCTTCAAGGCTATCACTCTGAGTATAATGAATTGGGAAAAACTCTTGAAAACGTGCGGTCGTTAAGTAATCACGTTCTTTGTGAAATAGAGTTAGTACATTGTTCGTGACAAACCTTTTGGCCAGCATTAAATCGCCTGCTGAATCTATAATATTGTCTTTAACTAAATCTCCGAATGAAAACAGATTTTCAGCATATTTTTCAACACGAACTAATTCATCATCCTGCCAACGTTCATTTTTTGTTGATTTTACTTTCGCTTCTAGGTCACTGGTTTTAATCAAATACAACCAGTAATCATCTAAAGCAACAGGATGAAGTGCGCCAGAGAAAAGCTTCCAACCATCAGAAAGAATATACGTTTGCACATATTCATTTACTCGATAAAACTTTAGGTTATCAGCATAACTAAACGAGGTACGTGTATCTTTAACATTATCAATATCAAACTTTAAACGACTTGTAATATCATCTGTTTCAATAGAACAACGCATTAATAGCTGCATTAAACCGTTCAAGGCCTCTGCACGTAAACGCACCTGAGTCTCAAGGTAATAACCCGCATTAATATTTTTATTTATTTCAGTACCTTCCAACAGTAATGCTTGATTGGCTGCTGAAAGCCGATCATGTTGGTTAAAGTCAGTGGTCGCCTTTAAAAAGGCTTTACCAAAAACAGCATCATTCAATAAATTAGCGCCGTCTGAAAGAACCCCTGCTGCTGACCACAGTAGCGAAAAGGCTAAATGTGCAAAGTTTGTCGGTGGAATGCCTGCAATTAGATCCAGTGTTGAGACCACAGCTTTGGACATGCTATCGCCCATTTCTGCGGTATGGATACTTGAGAGCGCTCGATATTTCTCAATCGACTCCATCCCTTCCCGGGAAGGTTTAAATCGCCCAACTTTCTTAAGAGCAATAACCGCATCTACCCGTCTATTTTTCTTTCTATTTTCCTCGCCAACTTCATTATCAACAACGGGCTTAGACTCACCAAACGCTTCAATTGAAATATTAACCGTTGCCGACTCACCAATACCTGCATCTAATAATATTTTTTGAACAGAAAGCGCACGTCGTCTAGATAGCTCAAGGTTATAAGCCGTTGTCCCTATATTGCACGTATGGCCAGCCAGTCTTAAATCAAAAGGCAGTCTTATAGACTTCAAGAAACTAACTAGACCATCAAAACTATCATCTTTTGCAAAACCTGCTCGGTCAAAAGCAAAGGTGACATTAATAAAGGTTACATCACCGACTTGTGAAACTTGCGATGTTTCCTGGTGTTCTTTTTGAAACGAAACCAACTTATTCTTATCATCTTCAAGCTCTTGACGCGTAAGCTTATTGGTATCCTTTGATTCCATATCATTAAAGTGAACTTTATAGGCGTAATCAGTAAATACCTTATTGGTATCCCCTATCGATGACTCTATCTTGTCATAAGCAACAGACACACCCTGAACATCATTGAAGGCAGAATACACATCCATGCCTTTACCGAGTTTATCAGTAATAGTCTGACTTGCTTTAAACACTTCCTGCAACTTTGTCGGCAATGGGAGCTCATGTAGATCATCAATAACGTCTTCAACATCATCCGCGACGGCACTCAACCATATATTAGAAGGCTCTACTCCATCAGTAATGATACTCAACGCGTTATTTCTTGCGATACGTCGAGCAACTCCAGACCCTTCGTTGGTATAGTGCTGAATGACGTTGTTCTTAGCCTTAATCGTTTCTTTGCCTAAGTCATAAACATTAAAAGCAAGATTAATACTGCCACGCAGTAGTAGTGCGTTCTCGTTATCTACTTTAATACTGTTGTAAAAACCTAAGCCGAGCACTCGTAACAAACTTGCTGTTGAATCTGCAGTATAGGCCTCGCCAATAATTTTTAACTTATCCTGATTGCTCGTAATGGCGTGCAATAAAGACTCGGTGCCTTTAATGGGCTCTGGGTTATTTTGCTGATCGCTAATGTTTTTTATGATATTTGGAAAGCGCAGAGGAAATTGACGAACTAAGGATTCTTCTAATGAAAAAGCATCGCCGTTAATAACATCAAAATCTCCAGCGTTATTTTTAATAGGGAAACGTAGGCGTTCGACTAACTTGTAAGAGTTATCAGCAGACTTTACTTCCAATTTATCTTTATCAGGGGCTATCGTGAACTGGTATATATGCTCACTCGAGTCTGCATTTAAATCAAAATGATTATCAACATCAAAAAAAATAGCGCCATAACCATGGGCCTTACTGTCTCCGTCATCCTTAATAGCTTTAACGGAAGATATGATATCCTTCTTACTCATATCCGCATAAAAAACAGGTTGCCCCAGACGATTGGTTACTTTAATTTCAGCATTTAGGTAGCGACTATCAGAGAAACGAAGCATAAATGCTCGCACCCGTGGTAAGCACAATGCCCGGACTTTAAGCCCTGCATTTTTTTTACACCACTTTTTATAATCTACCGAGCTCGATGATTCAGGATCTTCAAAATCTGAATCGACATCGACTTGAAGAGTATCTAGTTCTAGAGTTGGCTGAATTGCCTTACTTGCCTTAATAATAGTATCTAACTGCTTATGAAACTCAGACAGCCAGTTCTCGTAACCATTAGCGGCAAAGCTATACTGGACTAAGTGAGCAGGCGGCATATATAAGTCAGCTTTTTCTAACAGTTCAGCATTGGTACTGATTGAAAAAGCCTGTTCTTCCGCTTGACTTATATTCTCACTGTTTTTACCACTAACGAAGTTACTAATACTTCCATGCGCATCGGTCAAATACAGCTGACGTTGTTTTTTAATTTCAGTCTTTGCAATTGCCTCTAAATCCTGACCTTCAGGAATAATCACCGTATGCTGGTTTTCTAGGGTTATAAAGGTATTACCAATAGGCCGCGCGCTGCCTTTCTGTATGCTACCATCAGCATTTAACTGCGCGCTTACCAAATACAAGTGTGGGATTTCAACGGACATACTTCCATGTTCCTTTTTGCTGGGCCTGAGCTGAAATGCCCTTTATTTTTTTGTAACAAATAGTGAGTTTAAAATTGAAATACTAATAACTTCGCTCAAGATCTTCTGCTTGTACGTTATACAGAGTGAGATTACCAACTTCGACAGAATCTTCTGTATCAAAAAGATACAAACTTCGTTTTTTGCCTTTAGGCATTACAACCTTCACTCCATTAGTAAAGCCTTTATATATTGGAGCTCGATAAGTCAAGCTGGCATAGCAAGTGCCTAGCGTTCTGCCAGCCTGCTCAAAAGGTTCGCCTGGCGAATCAAAACTTGACCAGCCATAACCATCAAATTCATTACTTTTCCCTAAGACTATCCAGTATTTCTGATCATAGGTTAAGTAAGTCCCATGTATATTGGAGCCAAAGAAATCCTCCTGCTCTTTCAATAATTCACCACTCTTGAAATCGTAGGTATAACGTTTTTTATTAGGGCTCACGATTATTTTTTTACCGTTATCAATCAAGTGCCAAGGGCCCCAATTGTCATCACGAAAACGTGAACGAATATACTCGCCTTTTCGGGTTTCAAGGTTGTAATGCATTAATCCTTCGGCATTAAATACGATGGACTTACTATCTGGCATCCACTGAAAGTCTGGTTCATTCCCCCCCATTGGGGCCACTATCACTTCTTTGGTTTCTAAATCCAGAATGCGACGCTCAGAACAGCTAAAGCATGTTCTTACTGCAAAGGCTACGTAACGATTATTCGGTGAGCGTACAATGGGGAAGCTAGAATCTAAAGTTCCTGCCGTTGGGGTATCGAGCAATTGATAAGAAGCCACTTGACGCAAATCTGAGCCATCTAAGCGCATACTCCATAAACTTTCACTTATACTATCATCACCTGGTTTGACCCAAGAAAACTGTAAGCGAGTCGTGCTTAGTATTCCTGGATCGTCCCACTGCTCTTCTTGAAACTCGTAATGCACCTTATAAACTTTTTTCTCACTGGTTTCTTTTACCAACTCAGCAGGGACAGGTTCTTTATTAATAGCAGCTTTTGGCTCAGTAGTTTTTAGGCCACTGTCGTTTAGCCCAGAGTCAGTACAGCCTGAAAGTGTATACAGCACTACTAATAACAAACATGTACCGATATGTGCAAGCCAGTTAGAATTCTTTGAATATTTGATCATTTTATCCTTCATTATATTTAAATCGCCGCTGCCCAATCATCTAACCAGCTGTCAAATTCATTCATGGCAATAGCATTATCATCATCTTCTAGTTCTTCGGCATCTGATGCTGCTGTTTGCAGATCATCGACAACTTTCTCTTTCTTTAAGTCTTCGGTTGTCTGGGCATTAAAGTGAACCACTGGCGATGATTGTTTATCCATCGCGACAGAGTACAGAGTGAACGTTCCTTTTTTAGGGATATCCTCAAACTGAAGCCTCACCCAACCATCGCTCTTCAACTCTGTTTGCGATGATGACAAGCCCTTCGTCACCTCAATGCGCTGAACCCAATCGCTATCTTCATCTTGCAATACAAACATTTCATGATGAGGGCCTGATAAATGAGCACCAAACTCCTGCTCAATCACCAACACATGATTCTCAGGAACCACATACTTAGCCACATGCACCATCACATTATCGGCACGAGTATAGCTATCAACTATTTTTAAAGGCGATATCGATTGTTCTCGAACCGACTTTTGTAGGTTCCTATTATCTTTAAGGTCTTGCTTTACCACTTTCATTCGTTCTGGAATGACAAACACTTCAAAGTGATCGCCCTGCTTTGCACGAAAGATTTGGCTATACACTTCTTGTTCGAGCTTTTTGTCTTCTTCAACAGGTAGTGTATTTTGTTTTTTATTAAAACCGACTAACGTGATTTTTTTATCATCTGGAATCGGTGTGTCGTTTTCACCCTCGACTTCAAGCGCAAACATGTGGCGCTCATTAAGCGAGATATAACTGACGGGGACTGAGTCTTGTATGATTTCTTCAGGAATTTTATAAACCGACATCGGTTTAATCGGCTCGATGTCTTTTAAAATAATGCGAAGTTTATTGCATAAAGGCGCTGGTACATATGCATGCACTTCCCAGCTGCCATTAACTCCCTGATAGCTATTACTACTTGCCTCAGAAGGGTTCCAATACACTAATGGTCGCGTAGGCTTGTCCATGTCGTGATGCACGTAGTAGCTGGCACCGTTGTCTAGGCTATTGAGCACCGCACGATTTAAATCATTTACCGGTAAACGGGCACCCTCAAGCCAGCGCGGGAAGTTAGCAATTCTGCGATGGGGTGCCATACCGGGTGACGTGTAGGTTTTTACAGCACTTTCAACATCTGATCGGGCAAAGAAAGGATCTTCTAACCGATGAAGGTGTCGCCAAGTTAAATTTTTTGCGTGAATCAATTCAGCCATAGTATTTTAACAACCACTGCTCATTCCATGAGGGCAATATATTAGTATTCGAGTACGCTCTCTTCAAGCGCTACAGGTTCGGTTTTAGAAGCAATAGGCAATTTTTATATTATCTAACATTAGCTATTGCTTCTTGTACTCGCGCTAGTTTTGTTGAACTTTACTGCCTTTAATAATCACATTACCTGAACCTTCTACGGTAATGTTTGCACCTTTAATTGAAATGTCGCCATTTTTACTTAAAGTAATTTGCGCAGAACCTGCTTTAAAGACAATCTCATCCCCTGCTTGCACGGTAATTGTTTTGCCTACATCTAAAGTTTCTGCAGTGCCTACAGAGGTTGTTCGATTAGCGCCAATATCACGTTGTTCATCAGCACCTACAGTCATGGTGTAATTCGCACCAATATTAGTGGTATCGTCAGTGACAACATCCGTTACGCGGTTATTCCCTACCGACAGTGTTTCGTCAGTCGCGATAGTGTGTGTGCGGTTGTTGTTAACAGTTAGGTTTTCGTCATTGCCTACGGTCTGTGAGCGATCGTTAACAACTTCGACTATTTCGTCATTACCTACTTTTTCAGTACGGTCGTGACCAATGGTAATGGTTTCATCATTAATGACTTCGTCTGTGCGATCGTTACCAACAAAATGGCTTTCATCATTTTCGACACTGAGGTTCTGATCTTTTTCAGCGTGTATGGTGAGTGTTTCAGAACCTAAGGTATCGTCAAAACGCAATTCGTTGAATGTTTCAACCGAGCCACCTTTGGTGCTTCTGGTTTTGATACCGCTTTGATTTTGATTTTCAGGCAGTGCGTATGGAGGCATATTGTCGGCATTGTACACACGGCCAACAATCATGGGCTTATCAGGGTTGCCTTCAATAAAATCGACAATAACCTCTTGTCCCATGCGTGGGGTAAAGACAGAACCCCAGTTACCGCCAGCCCACAGCTGTGATACACGCACCCAGCACGAGCTGTTTTCGTTTCGTTCGCTATAACGATCCCAATGGAAGTGTAATTTGACACGGCCATATTCATCGGTCCAAATTTCTTCACCTTCAGGGCCTACGACTATGGCAGTTTGGTGGCCAGCGATAGTGGGAGGCTGAGTATGCAGCGGTGGTCGAAATTGAACTTGACTAGGAATACACGAGAAACCAACTTCCATTTGTACATTTTGCTGGTCGCCACTTTCGTACGACCCTGTCGTAATGTAGTAATAAACTTTAGTTAATAAAAACTCACCGTTATTATCCTCCACAGGGTGCTTAGTAATATTAAACAAACCGCCTGCATGCAAATAAGGACAATTACTCACACCTTGAAATGAGTGCGTTGCACTATGAAGCTGTTCCATTCTTAACTGTGCGTAACGCGTGCCATCATCTCGTAGGGTATAACCATTTTGGTAGTCATACACCTCCATATTGGCATGGTCATGATCCTGCGCAATCGATATACGGGTTTCTAAGCCCGCTCTGGGTTTTTCAAAGTCGAAAGCGTTTAATGAATAGCTGCCAGAGCCTACCGATACACTATTACTCCACGATTCAATAAAATTTTCGTCACGAACAACCGAGCCTGGTGGATAAAAAGGTAGATCTTGACAGCCCGCAATTATTTCATGAGCACTCGGCGAATCACTAAGCACCAAAATATGCTTATCTTCTAGCTGTTCGAAGTGGTAATAAATACCTTCTTGCTCCAACAGTCGATTGACAAAGTTCATGTCCGATTCGCGATATTGCACGCAGTATTCTATCGGTTCATAGGTGTCACTTAGATTAAGTTTGTAATCAGAAAATCCATTTTCTTCGAATATTTCAGTAAAAGTCTCAACCACACTTTGGTGCTGAAAAATCCGACAATCTTTTGTTTTATCTAAAAACCCAAGCCAAGGAGCTAATTCAATTTCATATTTTGCGAATTTTCCCTGCCAACCACGATGGCTAATTGCCATAACATGCCCATGGAAGTACTTAGGGCCGATTAAGCGATGCCCCTGCACCTTTACAGAAATGGTTGTGCCCAGCAGAGACTTCAGGTCTAGCTCATTATTTTTACAAAGTGTGGTAAGTCGATGCTGAAAAAGAGCGTTTAATGACTCATCACTATTAAACTCTAGCAATAACAAATCGTTATCGAAGCTACCAATAGAATTAGTCGCAATGATTTCTATCTCGCGATTGTCAAAAAAGCTCATTTGAATTCCTTCCCTGGAAGATATGTATAATAAATATTTTTTACTTACTTCAATATTATTAATGATACTATATTTCAAATATTATTGAACGATCTTATTAGCTTATAAATCATCTGTTTTTAAGATTATTTTATAAGCCTTTTGTATTAATTTTAAATATATAACTGGTACTTTTTAATGATTACCTTTAGGGAAAGATAGTGGCATTAAACAGTAATACCCGCGAAAAACTTCAGCCGTCGCTACTAGATCGCTTGATCGATGATAATCCTGAACAACGTAATGAATCACGCGACAAGCGCATTATGAATATCACTAAGCTGCGAGAGTGCGTTATTCGCGATATTAGCCATCTGCTCAATACTCACCACATGGAAGGGAATACCGAGCTTGACGATTTTTCTGAAGTACCGAGCTCTGTTGTTAACTATGGTATTTCTGGGCTAACGGGGTTTTCAATGCACAACATTGATATCCATCAAGCTGAGCGACAAATCCGACAGGCCATTCTTAACTTTGAACCACGCATTCTAAAAGATACGCTTAAAGTGAACATGACCCGTGATACTGAAAAATCGAGTAACCACGCAATAGTATTCAAAATTGAAGGTCAGATTTGGGCAATCCCAATCCCCCTTATGCTAATGCTTAAAACTGAGATTGATTTAGAAACAGGCAGCGTCAATGTTATTCAAACAAACTAATTTGGCGGCGAGCTAATACCGTGAACGAAAATTTTCTTAAATATTACAACAAAGAACTTAGACACATTCGGGAAACCGCACAAGAGTTCAGCGTTCAGTACCCTAAAATTGCAGGTCGACTGGGCTTAGAAACCCTTGAGGTTGCTGACCCTTATGTAGAAAGACTACTTGAAGGCTTTGCCTTTATGGCAGCTCGTGTTCAGCTCAAAATTGATGCGAAGCATCCAGAGCTTACGCAACAGCTGATGAACATCATCTATCCTCACTACCAAGCGCAAACGCCGTCTTGTGCCATTGTACAATTTTCTCCGATCGTCGGTGAAGGATCACTGCTTTCTGGTTTTGATATTGATAAGCATACCCAAATGTGGAGTAGAATTGGTACCGACAAACAAGCAACGCCTTGCCAGTTCCGTACGACCCAACAAACGACGTTATGGCCCATTGAGCTTTCGGGTGTTAAGTATTTTTCTAGTAACTCTGCACTGTCTGCTGCAGGCTGGCACGGCCCCGAAAAATGTAAGGCGGGTATTCGTTTTCAGCTATCAACTCAGCCCGGTATAGATTTTTCACAACTGCCTATTGATGAGCTAACGCTGCATATCGCTGGTGAAGATGATTTACCAATGAAGCTCTATGAGCAAATATTTGCCAATGGCTTGGGTTTTATCATTAAAGATAGAAGCAAACCCGAGCAGCCTGGTCAGTTTTTTAGTTCAGAACATATTCAGCAATCTGGATTTTCAGACGATGAGGCTTTATTGCCCTATCCTAATCGTTCTTTTCAGGGGTATCGTTTATTACAAGAATATTTCACTTTTCCTAAGCGTTTTCTTTTCTTTAAGTTCACAGCCCTTCAAAAGTTTTTGAGTACTTTTTCTGGTAGCGATATAGAAATTACTGTTTTGCTCGATAAGTCTCACTCAGAACTAACGACCCTGACAACACAAGATCAATTTAAGCTATTTTGCTCTCCTGCCATTAATCTATTCCCAAAGCATAGCGAGCGCGTGCGTTTAGAGAAAGGCCAGTATCAATATCACATAAGCCCTGACCGCACCAGACCACTGGACTTTGAAATTTATCAGATTGAGGGGGTTCATGGTTATAAAAGTGGCACTCAAACTACGCAAAGTTTCTTGCCCTTTTATGGTCACAAAGATCATAACCAAGATCATTTAGACTCTGGATTTTTTACTACCATTAGAAAGCCGAGAAAATATTCTAGCCAGCAAAAACGCATAGGGGCACGATCAAACAGTTACTTAGGCAGCGAAATTCATTTATCGATTGTTGATAGCAATAATGCGCCCTACCAGTTTGATTTAAAGCAGCTAGGCGTTGATTTACTGTGTACCAATCGTGATTTACCGCTGCATATGCCCATTGGCCGAGGTCAAACCGATTTTACGCTTGAGTCTGGCGCGCCTGTCGACAGCATTAAAGTCATTGCCGGGCCTTCAACGCCTGTACAAGCAAAGGCACCGTCTGAAATTAGCTGGCAATTTGTGAATCAGCTGTCTCTTAACTATCTATCATTGTGCGATAACGATGAGGGTGCCGATAAGATAAGACAGCTGCTTCGTTTATATTCCAACGCGCAAAATCCAAGTATTGAGAAACAAATTGAGGCGATTAAAAATATTCGCTCCAAACCTCTCAATCGGCAGCTTATGTTTTCCGATAAAGTCGCCTATTGCCGCGGCCTTGGGATTGAGTTAGAAGTGGATGAGAGTGGATTTGAAGGGCAAGGTATTTATTTATTGGGTGCTGTTTTAGAAAGTTTCTTTTCTAAATACGTGTCTATTAACAGTTTTACTCAATTAACACTTATTTCGCCTCAGCGTGGAAAGATTCATACCTGGCCACCTAAGATTGGAGGCCAGCCGATTTTATGAGTTTTTTTGATCAAATTACTAAAGACCCTACTGGCTTTAGCTTGTTTAATACATTGCGTTTTGTCGATGCAAAGTATTCTGATTCACCCAAGATAGGCAAAGCTGGGAAGACAAAAGAAGAGCATATTATATTACGCCAAAAGCCTTCAATGGCGTTTGCCCACACTCCCCTTAGTCATTTTATTCCAGCCAATACTGATCTTAAAAAAGATCAATTATTTAACTTATCTTTTGGTCTTTTTGGCCCAATGGGGGCTATGCCCTACCATTTAACAGAACATGCCTATAGCCGAGAGCATCAGTATGGCGACCCTACATTCTCGCGATTTGCGGATGTTTTTCATCACCGCATGATCAGTTTGTTTTACCGTGCAGAAGCGAACATTCAGCCGTGCATAGAGATGGATCGGCCAGACGATAATGATTTTGACTTATTTATTGGTGCCCTAGCAGGGCTATCGCAACTGGAAGATAATCATTGCAGTGCGCACACTAACGATCTTACCAATGCAGGCACACAGCAATCTGCGCAGTCTATTTATAAAAATAAATGGGACCGCCTGTACCGCAGTGGACTTTTTTCATTAGCGACTCGCCCTGCTGATGGCTTAAAAAGTTTAATTCTCGACTTTTTAGAGCTTCCTGTTGAAATAGAGCAACTGACCGGTGGCTGGCTACAGCTGTCTGAAGAAGATCAATTTAACATTGGTATTTTTTCAAATAATAATCAGCTAGGTGTTAATACCAGTTTAGGTGAACGTGTCTTTGATGCGCAGCATAAATTCACCGTCAAAATTGGCCCACTGGGCATTGATGAATTTTATCGCCTATTACCGAATACCGATCTATTTCAGCAATTACGTGAAATGATTCGCCTATACAGCAATGATGAATACGACTGGGATATTGAGTTAGAGCTTAAATCGCACCACGTACCTCAATTTCAATTAGGTATGCAATCTCAACTTGGCTGGACCACTTGGGCTGGTTCTCCGACCCAAATAGAAGACCAAAAGGTTCGACTAGAATCTAAAGGCTTTTAAACGAAAAAACCCGCCATAGGCGGGTTTTCTTTTACGCATTATCTATTTAATTAAAAATTAAACAGCAATGTTTTTCTCGATGTTGAAACCAGTTTCAACAGCTGCTTCGCCACTACCGTCTTCTTTCTGTGGAGTGTACTCAACTTTGTATTCTGCAAAGTTTAAAGTAACAGTTTCAGATAGATCACCTGAACCACCAACAGTAACGTTAGATACGATTGCACGCTGCAAAGTAATTCTTAGGTATTCCAAAGCAGTTTTACCGGCTTTACGAACTGTAAGAATCACTTCTGGAATGTGTTCACCAGAAGCACAATGAGCCATCAAGGTTGCTGATGCACGATCAACATTTTTAACAATTACCAAATCCTGCACGCTAACACGACCAGCACCACCGCCGCCGCCTACATGCATAGAACCGCTTTGGCTCATGCCCCAATCCCAGCTAAGAACATCGATTTCATCTGCATGAACGTTGTCCTTAGACTCACCTTTAATACTTCCTATTTTAATAAACATATCCGAGGCCATGGTAAACTCCTTTTTTAAGGTTTAGAGAAGCTATATCAATTGGCGATGATATAGCAGTAAAGAACTACGATTTGCCCGAAGGCAGTTTTGAAACCAAGCTTAACGATACCGTTAAACCTTCTAACTGGTAGTGAGGTCTCAAAGAAAACTTAGCGGAATAATATCCAGGTGCGCCTTCTACTTCAGCAACACTTACTTCAGCTTCAGCCAAAGGCTTTCTTGCTTTAGTTTCTTCCGTTGATGTTTCAGGGCTACCATCAACATACTGCATTACCCAATTTTGTAACCAACGCTGCATATCAGCACGGTCAGAAAAGGTACCTACCTTGTCACGTACAATACACTTCAAATAATGTGCAAAACGACAGGTGGAGAACAAGTACGGAAGGCGTGCACCCAATGCAGCACTTGTTGTTGCATCTGGATCATCAAATTCTGCAGGTTTGTGCAATGACTGAGCGCCAATGAAAGCGGCCATGTCAGTATTTTTTCTGTGCAATAATGGCATAAAACCATTAGTGGACAATTCAGCCTCACGACGGTCGCTAATAGCAACTTCCGTAGGACACTTCATGTCTACACCACCATCATCAGATGGGAATGTATGGCAAGGAAGACCTTCTACCAAACCACCCGACTCAACACCGCGGATACGAGAACACCAGCCATACTCTTTAAAAGCTCGGTTAATGTTAACGGCCATCGCAAAAGCAGAGTTTGCCCAGCAGTAATTACCGGTATCACCAGAATCTGTTAGCTCTTCAAAAGCAAACTCATCAACTGGGTCTGTCGCTTCACCATAAGGCAAGCGTGCCAAGAAGCGTGGCATTGTTAGCGCTAGGTAGCGAGAATCAGAAGATTCGCGCAGAGAACGCCATGGCGCATAATCTGGCGTCGAGAAAATATTGGTTAAATCACGAGGATTTGACAGTTCTTGCCAAGAATCCATGCCCATAACTTCTGAGCCTGCACCGGTAATAAATGGCGCATGAGAAGCGGCTGCAATCTTAGAGATACTCGTCAACATATCCACGTCTTTAGGGCTGTGGTCAAAGTGATAATCACCCACCAAACAACCATAAGGTTCGCCACCTAGCTGACCAAATTCTTCTTCATAAATGCGTTTAAACATTGGGCTTTGATCCCAAGCGGTTCCCTTAAATTTCTTTAAGTTTTTACGCAGGTCGTCTTTTGACGCATTCATAACACTAATTTTAAGCTGCTCATCAGTCTCAGTATTATTAACTAAGTGATGCAAGCCTCTCCATGAACCTTCCAGTTTTTGAAAGTCGTCATGGTGTAAAATAGCGTTAACTTGAGCATTTAGCTTTTCGTCAATATTGGCGATCAATTGCTTGATTGTCGCAACCGCATCTTCTGGAACGATATTGACGTTTGACAATACATTCTCAGCAAGTGTCTGCACGGCAGAGCTTACGGCTTCAGAAGCACGTTCAGATTTTGGTTTAAATTCTTGCTTTAATAATGAAGAAAAATCATCTGCTGCAATTGTTTCTGTAGCTTCTTGTAACTTCTCAGGAGCTTCGACTTCAGACATGGTTATACTTCCTCTGTCTCTGGGGCTTTACTACCAACCAAGGATTGCAACAACGCTTGGTCACCTAGAATTTTAGTAATGAGTTCTTCTGCACCCGCTTTACCATCCATGTAAGTCACTAGGTTAGCTAACTGGGTACGAGCTTCTAATAACTCATCAAGACCAGCAACTTTCTTAGCAATCTGACCCGGAGAAAAGTCATGCATATCGTCAAAAGTAATGTCGATAGGCAGTTCACCGCCTTCGTCATTAATGAGGTTAGGAACATTAAAAGCAACTCTTGGTTTCATTGCTTTTAAGCGATCATCAAAATTATCAACGCTAATGTCAGAAAATTCACGTTCATGAATTCCTGGTAGTTCGCTGTTGTTTTTGCCAGATAAGTCAGACAATACACCCATAACAAAAGGCACTTGTACTTTCTTTTCTGCACCATAAAGTTCTACATCGTATTCAATCTGAACACGTGGCGCTCGGTTTCTGCCAATAAATTTTTGACTGCTCATTTCCTATCCTCGAAATAGTTAATTTTTATATTCCATTCCGGTGTCTATAATAAGACACCGCTATTTACTTAACTGATCTACGCTAGCAGCTGCTAACTATCAGCATCTACACCCGCAATTAACTCAACTTGCTTCACCCCATCTGGGCTAAGTTCTTTCATGATGGACATAAAATCCATCGTGACTAATTTTTTGGTTCTTTCTACTAATATCGGTACTGGGCTAGAAGGCTCGTACTTTGCGTAGTATTCACAAATTTTTTCTAAAGCCCCTAATACATCTGTGCGATTATTTATGCCTGTACTTTTCACGATAACTTCCATATCGGCTGCCCCAGGTTCACCTACTGATTCATTCTCAATTTCTTCATCAGCAGTCTCAACAGTTACATATTGAGCATAAACACCTGAGATGTATTTCAGGTCGCTAATTAGTTTGTCCCAGTCATACCGTGCATGACTACACTCACTATTAACCAGCTGATCTTGAAGCTGAGTAATGTCATCTTGTATCTGCTCTACTAAACTCAATGACGATTGCAACACTTCTTGATCACACTCTTGAAAAGCAGCTTCTATCAAACCTGTTTCAGGTATGAGTTCTTGCGATCCTTCAACCAGCTGAATCTCGCCTTTTGCTAATCGGATATCTCTTAACGTAAAACTACCCGCCTGCTTAGCTTCCACAATAGGGGTCGCAGTCAGTAAACTTATTAGAGAATCACCTGATAACTCGTTAAGCGTCATAATTCGCCAAGGAGTTTCATCTTTTGCATCGTCTAATATAGGGTGAGTTTCAGCCCAATATTCCGATAAAGTCACTCTAATCAGCTGTACAACACCCGCCAATCCCTGCAAGCGCTTTAGCTGCAATGCGGCCTGTGCAAGAAAAACATAGACTCGAACATCTTTTGTTTGTTTAGCAAGGTCTTCACATCGCGCTAGCATGTCGCGCCAATCAACGCCTTCTTCATCACCATCTAACGTGAGAGAATCTTGATTGACTCGGGCAATACTTTCGAGCATTACAAAATCATCTTCTAAACCTTCATCGTCATCAATAAAAGGCCCACAAGGCTGATCCAATGTAATTTCACTTGTTAGCTTTTCAAACATACATCAAATCTACTCTTACATTACTATTCTATATTCGGGTCATTATTATAAACTGTTCAACAAATAACCCGCTAAATACATACTGAAATATGATCATAAAAAAGTTGGCCCATTATCAATCTTCAAATAATACTTGTCTTTCAAAATCAATAAATTAAGCCTAATTTTACTACTTTTTTATTACTTATTTTTACACATTCAATCTTCTATTTTTACAATACAGCCTGAAATTATAATTCAAGCTCTGTTTCTTCTAACAAACGCTTTAATCGGTCTGAGTTATCGATTTCGTCATCTCTGAAAATTGAGTTATCACTGGCCAGAAAGATGTCGATCGATTTAAAAATTGAAACGTTAATATCCTGACCAATATCAATTGCAACACTTCGTTCGGCGTTAACATCAGCATCAATATCACCTTCTACATTCAACTGCTTTGCATCAACAAAAAATGTATTACTGGCAACCTTCAAACTGCCTCTAAAACTGATTTCCTCACCCACTAAACTTACATCGCGGCCGGTTAGTTCAGTATCACTCAAGAAGTTTAAACTCCCTTGCGAGGTAACACTCATATCATCTTTAATAGAAAGTCGATCAAATGTGACGTCATCAGCAGTGTTTATGGTCAAATTTTCAGCATCTATATTCAATTGCTTAAAGCCAGCCGTTGAACTGACATTGCCCGTTGTTTTTATATCGACTATTTCAATATTTTTATAATCAAGGCTGAGCTCAGATGGATCACCTACTTGCGTTAATCTATCAGCCCCGCCCAACGCGGTTATCTGCATATCATTATTACTGTGTATAAACAGCTGATCCGGAGCAATTACTAGCGAGTCACTCGAAGGGCCCTGATCATGCGAATCACCATCAAGGTATTTAATATTTTCAAATACAATACCATTAGCATCAACTGTATTAGTGGTCTCATAAACCTTAAAGATGTCTGAGTTAATACTGCCTTGAATACTCGAATCGACGGCACTTGCACGCTCAACATTATTAAAGACAATGCCCTGGCTCGAAAAAGCACCATTTTCTGCTAACTGCCAATTCTGCGATGTATTCGATATAATTTGATCATCATCATTTTCACGCGTGCCTGCGTTGACGATACCAATTCCAGAGAATGCCACCTGATTAACCAATAGCTTAGGTTCTTCTGCATTACCATTTGATGACAGAAGTTCAAATTGCTCGTCGCCCTCAGTTCCTTGCAAGGTATTTAATTGACCTTCAACATTACCAGACGCATTTGTATTGATTTGATCAAAACCTAAAAACTGCGTATCGGCCTCAGAAAAACCATACTCAACGCCTTCCAGTACGGTAAAGGTTCTTGCAATGGTATTGGTAAACCCTAGGCTATGATCATTGCCTATTTCAGATAAATCATAAATTTTGAAATTCGAAAAACGAGTTGCGTTGCTACTTCCCGTTAGTGTTGTACTGAACATACGAGTATCGGTATCAAACATGTTGTTTGAATCCAGTTCAATACTCGTGTCAAACAAAAGGGTATCGTTATTATCAATACCATCTACAAATACTAGATCTGTGAACTCTTGAGAGGTGATTTTCTTAACACCGTTCACTAATACTGTTATTTGATATTTTTCACCGACTTTTTCTAACAGGTAGGTCTCAGCATTATCATTTGATAGTCCGCTAAAAGAAACATCATTAATGATCCCACTAGCAGAATAGCCTTCGTTTATTACTTCACTGCTATCGCTCAGCAATGTTGTCTCAAATCCGTATACTGTATTTTCTAACGTCAATTTATAATTAAGAACGGGATTCAACAGCGTTAATGTATCGGAAAATTCACCACTTAATTTTTCTACATTTTTAAAGGTTATGCCGTTTCCAAAAATAGAATTGTTGGTATTGACCGAAAAAGATTCCTCTGCAAAATTTGCCGTATCCAAAGTATCAAGCGTATTTAAACTGAGTGCCGTATTTTGCTTTGCATCGACTGTAAGGATGGCATCAAAAATAAATGCATTTTCAAAATTGATCTGATTGCTATTGCCTGTTGTCTTAAATTGATCCGCGAAATCCGTTCCTATAAGGCCTCCAGAACTGATACTGTCAGCACTTTCGATATTTGAAAACAGTATTCCTGAACCGGAATACCCGATTACAGTATTTAGATTTTCAAGATCAGTACTACGCTCAATCGTCCACGTTTGTCCTGTCAGCCCGGTGATGCTATCAAAGCCACTGCCCTTTCCATCAACATTGTCTACGCCATGATAGGTAATACCGTTTGCCGATACGGTATTGGTAGAGACAATCACAAAATCATCTTTCAAGGAGGTACCTAAAAGAGACTGGCTATTATTGTTATTAATATTATATTTATTGATCGTTTCAATGTTGCTGAAGTCTATTCCAGCTAACGAAATATCATTCATGCCCTGAATGGACATTTCATCGCCATTAAACTCAACGTCGTTTTCACCTGTATTTGCAACCACATCATCAACTTGGTTAAAGGTCGTGCCAGCCACTAATACTGAATTATCACCAACAACTTTAAACTTATCCGTTAGCACAGTACCTGTTACTAGGCCAGACTCGCCGCTATTCGCCACATCGATATTTTTAAAGGTGATACCAGAGGCTTGAAAACCATCTGCGGCTAATGCCCAATTTGAGCTTCCTGAGACGCTATCAATAGCACTCTCTTGAGTACTTACTTTTGCGTCTACCTGAGTGACTTGACTGAACGCTATGCCATTAACCAACAAATTTTCTGCACTCGTGATAATAAAATCTTCGCTTGCGAGGGTTCCATTAATACTCGCGTTAGCACCCGAGGTGACATTATTGAAACCAGTGAACGTCGCGTTAGAAATTTTGAATTGTTTATCGGCTTCCGTTAGATCAAAAGTATTATTTACTGAACTTGTCACTAAAGTAGCGTCGCTACCTGTAACCAGGCCTGTATAATTCAAGCTTTGAGAAATCTGCTCAATATTTAATCTGTCCGAAACGGTAATAGCACCATTACCGATTAGTTCATTGGCTGACAAAAACACAGATGAACCTTGAACATTATTATTCAGCTGAATAGTGCTGCTTGCACCTCCCTCTATAATTAGTTCACCATTGGTTTGAATTAATGCATTAACATTAATAGCGCCATTTGAATAAAGCTCAAGTGTATTGGTACTGCCTGCATTGATAATGGATGAATTAACATTGATCAGGTCAGTCGCTGTTAACTTTACGTTATTAGTATTTAAAAGCGTTTGGAGGGTCTCTGCCTTGATAGTGGCATTGGTTAAACCAACTTCTGGAAATTCAATTAAGCCATCGGTTCCCGATAGATTATTATGTGTAAAATCAGATTCGTCACCGGCGCCATCTGCAATCACTGTTAATGTATCGGGATCTAATAACAACTCTCCCGACTGGCCGTTTGTAGCACTTAAGTCTACCGAGCCCTCAAAATTAAGATATTCTTTACCGGAAACTTCTACCAGACCACCATTGCCACCTTGAAGACCCCCCTTCGCCTCAATGCTC
This sequence comes from uncultured Oleispira sp., assembly GCA_913061415.1. Lineage (GTDB taxonomy): Bacteria > Pseudomonadota > Gammaproteobacteria > Pseudomonadales > Oceanobacteraceae > Oleispira. The sequence continues at coordinate 175,694 of CAJXUD010000005.1, forward strand.
CCATAAAAATGGGTATTTTCATCAGCCCAAACAACGACATCACCACCATCGCCATCAATACCTGCATTGGCCGTAATGCCACTCTCAGAACTTACAAAGGTAGAGCTGGAATTTTTAACATTCTGATCTTTACCTTGATAGCTACCTCCAATTTGGACGTCTCCACCACCTTGTTGTCCATTAGCATTGACGATTGCAGCATTATCTAGACCAACTAAATCGCCCAATATATCGACATTACCGCCTACGCCCTGCTGATGACTAACATCAATCACCCCCGAATGAATTACTTTATTCCCCTCTAAAGTAACTAACCCAGCCGCTTGACCACTGCGAGTGCTCGATGCATCAAGTGTTCCACTGTTATTGATGTCACCATTAGAAGTAACGATAATGCTAGGCTCATTATTTGGCTCGTTTAAATTAAAACCGGTTGCTTTAACAATACCTGTGTTATTAATGGCACGGTCAAACAACTCACTACTCGTTTTAGCAGAAATGGCTACTCGCCCACCGGCACTCAACTCACCATTATTCTCAATCGCTTGATCTAAGCCGAGTTCATTATTTAGAACTTCTTGATCAATTTTAACACTTAAAAAACCCTGATCATCAAAGCTAAGATAGGCTTGCTTGCCAGCGGCTAAATTTATGTAACCTAATTCCGCTTGAATAATACCGTTGTTTATTACCGAATCACCTAGAAGCGTAATACCACCACTTGAAGCATGAATAGTACCGTTATTAATAATAACGCCCTGCCCATCATCAAGATCTTGAAAGAAATACTCTCCATTCAAAAATGATTCTTTAGCGACAGATAAGGTACTAACAATTAAACCCGCAGTATTAATCTGAGAATCAGAGCCAAAAATAAGCCCTCTTGGGTTGATCAAAATAATCTGGCCATTCGCATTAATTTGGCCGTTGATACGACTCCCGTCATACTGATTAATATTATTAACCGCTACGGAGCTAGCGTCAGGCTGATAAAAATTCACAATCTCGTTAGCGTTTAAATTAAAGCTATTCCAATCAACAATCAGCTGATTACTACTTTGATGAATATTGGTAACAAGACCTTGTGAATTAATATCGCCTGTACCACTTGTCACAATTCCGCCTTGAGGTGCCGCCCAAATAATGGGTGAAACCAATAAAGCATTAGCCATGATAATTCTGGATAATAATGTTTTTTGCGACAACGCCTTAATCTTCATGCTTTATACCTTGAATAAGAGATAATTATTTCTTATTCATATTTCATTAATTTGATATGTTTGACTAATCAGTAGGTGTAACGAACACTCACTAGCCACTTTCCATTATCACCCTTGTCAACAAACTGATAATCATCTTCAGAAAATTGTTTATCAACAAAGGATAAGCTCGTATCAACGACTAAGTTACGACGCCAGCTATATCTTAAAAGTGCACCATAACCGCTTACTTCTGCATTAACAGGGACATTTTGATCAAATCCATTTAAGCGCGCACCCGCCTTCTCGATAAATGCACCTGCATTTAATTGATGATCTGCTGCGATTTGCGTATCACTTAAAAAATCAACCAAATCCGTGGTCCACTCTATATGCCCATAGAGCCCAGAGTCACCGACAAAGACAGATGATGAAAACGCTTTAACTTTGTCTGGACCACCGATACTAAACTGCTCATAACTGGGTAGTGCTTCTTCGCTATAACTGCCCGTTGCGTAAAACGATAATCTAGATTTAAACGATTGGCTGAACGCAAGTAGTGTACTGGTATTAAAGGAAGCTGTTATTTTTTTGAAATTCTCATTTACACGAATTTCTTCTGCATCACTTACGCTTCCAGAAAAAACAGATGTATTAAAAAATACGGCAGTACGCAGCGACTTTATCAAAAAGTCCATGTCGATGCTTGCGCCGAAGACATTTGATAATTCAGTTCTTTTATCTTTATTCTTGGGCGTTGCAAGAATAAATTTTGAGTTAACGAGTGCTGATTTTTTAGTTGCCGACAGGGTTAATTGCAAATTTGCATCTTTACTTGCTAGTACATTTTGAATCACTGTCAGGCCATAATTTACAGTTTTACCTTCTACCAATACCGGAATACCGCCACCAACATCTCTCAATGCTGAATATAGGTTTTGGTCGTAAGCGATGTTTAAACGAGTTGCTGGCAGTAGTAACGGAAATTCATAGTTAACAAATCCAAGCTGGGTTTTTTCTGGATTAAATGCATGCAAATAACCTAGCGAAAGACTATCTCCGTACCCCAAAGGGTTAGCCCAGGCAACGGAAGCTAACAGTCTATTTTTACCCGTCAAGTCCGTTCCATAGTTATCCGCTGATATTGATGCTGCACCCCACTTTTCGTCAACATCTACAATAAGATTGGTTTCCCCAGGTTTATCACCGACTTCAAACAAGCCAGACTTTACCGAGAGCCCTGGAAATAAGCCAAGAGTGTAATAAGTATCAGAAATATCGGTAGTGACGCTTTGACCAATATAATCATCAAATACACTCAGAATATCGCTTTCGCTATAACCAGCATCTGCATCGGCATTCACTTTAACCTTACCTAAAACACCACTCTGTAATGTTAGTTGAATCACGCCATTGGCTTTAGAAAAATCCTGCTGGGGTACGTACACCGTCGACATAATAAAGCCTTGTTTACGATAGAAGACTTTCAACGCGTCTGCGATTTCTCCGAGGCGATCAAAAGTTAGTCCTCTAGACTGATATACTTCCATTAACTTTGTAATTAATAGGCGATTATCCTGATCCGACAACTCACCACCATTGGTCGTGTAATACATCGAAGAAAGGTCACTTGCCAAGATAATCAACTGCTCAGTAGGAAAGCCGTTAACGCCAGCAGAACTATAATTTGTTTTTTCCTTTAATAATCGATCAAGTAGCTCATAAGCTTCGGGGTTATAGCTTTTAATGTGATCATCATCTGGGGTATTAATTATTAATTTATTAACCCAGAGCATTTCGGAACGTGAGACTTTACTATCAACTTTATTGAAGCAGTTTCCGGAAGCATTCTCAGCGGTAATGTCTGCAACAATACTTAGCGATAACTGAGGTTGTCCCTTAATTCGAAACCATTGTGTATTAACCTTACAATTTAACTCGGCTCGATAAAAACGCTCAACGTCTTCCTGGGATTGTATGATTGCTTGATCGATTGATTCTAAGCTTGCAGCATCTTTTTCAATGCCTGCTTTATTACTTAAACCTATATCAAATGCCAAATTAAATATTTTTGTAAGCTGATACTCATTCAACGTGCCTTTACGCTCTACATCCATTTCTGGAAACAGCTTGGTTAGGTAATCTGAAAGTGCTATTAAACCTTTGGCAGAATGCGTGATCGGCACTTCTCCACCATGAAGTTGATTAATGATCATCGGTGCGATTTGATAAAAGCCAAAACCCGAGGTATCGGTCTCAACGTCATTATCAAGATAGATACTCCAGCCCTTAAAGCTTCCTATTTGAATCGCATTATCAAATTGAGTTACCTCGGTAACCGTTTTGGCATCAGCAAGCTCATTAGAAACAGCCTCAGTTGACCAAGCTGATTGCATGCTCACCAGTAATAGCAAGCAGTACGTATATAGTTTTTTCACGTTATATCCTACTTAGTCAATTCTACTTTTCTTAAAACCCTGAAGCCCGTTACATCTTTTGCTTCCAGACTATAATTCTGTAAAGCTAATGTATTACAGCTCTCCATTGGCGTTAGAATTGAACCGCCAGCCGCTTGATGTTTACTCCCGTCAAATACGACCTCTTGTGCATTACCAACATGGCCAATCAACCCCCAATCATTAGCTTGACCAATATCGACAGGCAATAGGCGAGTGCCTTTGATTAACCCCCGTGAATTTAGCTGACAATTTCTATTATTATCGAGTTCACTATTCTTCGCCTTGGCTGCATGCTGCCATTCACTATAAGTCGGCAAACGATAATCAAACTCTGTTTCCTGACTGAGCCATTTTATATAGCCGTCTATTTGGCTTAACGTGTAGCCAGTAGCAGGAAGTTGAAAGCTTTTATCTTCTGGTACATCGCATTCATTGGAGGCCTGGCAGTAGCTTGCCATTTCGCCTTGAGTCACTTCGTATTTCCCAATTGAATATATGCCTAACGCTTCGCTTTCTACCACAACTAACTCAGGGCCACGCTGAGCTAAATCACTAATAAGTCTATCTGTACACGAGTAGCGGCGACCTTTTTCGGCAAAGGCCGGTGAGCAGGAGTCAAACGGTCTAATTGTTATATCATTAAGTACAGCGGCATAACTTGGAAACATGCCTTTTGCCTTTGCTAATACAACCTTACCCGCACTCGGATCGGTCTCACCAAACAGTCGAATGCATTGGCCTAGGTTTTCAACATGCACAACATTACCAGCTGTCACTTCGCTTGAAATTGAGCGGAAGTTACGGCTTAGTTTTGTTAATGCTCTCTGTAAGCCCTTCATGCTGTATGTAAACGAATCATTAACGACCGTCAACTGCTCTGAGCAAGAGTTAACATCTCGGGTAACCGCTGAATTTTGCGCTTGATAAGCACTTAAACTAGATTGTCTAACGATGTATTGATCTTGCTTTTTCTTTTCTTGCCACTTTTCAGTCAACAGCTTTTGAGTGCTATCAATCTCTTCGTTACCATTATCATACTGACGCGCTAAACCAATCATTTTTTGAGCAGTCGCAAAGTCTTCGATATAGATTTTATCTCTGGCTTGTGAAAGGTAAACGTTTGAGACCTTTTGATAGTAACCGTCTAGCCACTTACTGGTATCTCGCTGCCCAACATTGAATTTATTTTCTGCATCCATAATGAAAGACTGAAGATAGCCTTCAGTATTATTATTGTAAAAGTCATTAAACCAATGAGTAGGCTTATACACTTCACTTAAGGATGAAATATTTCTACCTACAGATAGTTGCCACTCTAGACTGTCGGATGACGAAGACACAAAGGCATGCTCTTCTAATTTTTCCTTCAAAAGATTCGCACGGTCTGAGTAGTAACTTAACTGGCTATCCAGAGTCGACTTAACCTGATTTATTTTCTGATTTTTCAACTTTTCTTCTGCTAACCGAGCATTTTCAACTTCTATCGCCTTTTGGGCCGCAATCTTTTGCTCTTCAATTAATTGCTGCTCTTTAAGTAACGCCTGCTCTTTTATTAAGATTTCTTGTTGTTGCTGGTAATAAAGCCCACCACTAGCTAACAGTGCGATAACTAAACCGAGAAAAATTATCTTTGCTGCTCGCCCAATCTTATTTCTTTCTGGTAAAAAATCGTTTAAAAATTCATCAACTGTTTCGTATCGATCTTTTCTGTCGATGGCTATAGATTTCTGTAGCGCTTTAACTTGACCGCGCTTTAGCCCCTCTACGACCGGAAGCTTAATTTGCTTTGTCGAAATCTTATTTGCTGGAACCTTGCCATACGGATGTCGACCCGTTAATACTTCATACGCCACACAACCTAACGCATAGACGTCATCACTTTTACAAGCATCCTGACCATTGTGCATTTCCTTACTGGCATAAGCAGGTGTTAATGCATTCAATGTTGATGCATCAAACATTGTATGGTCACGACTATCGCCATCAGTATCAACGCCTGAAACTTGACCTGTACCGATTTCAGCAACTGCTCGAGCAATACCAAAATCAAAAACCTTGGCTACTTTGCTAGAGGTATAAAATATATTGCCTGGTTTAAAATCTGAGTGAACAATATTATGTTTGTGGGCTTCAGCCAGTGCACCACCGACCTGACGAATAATATTAAGAGCGTCTTCTTGAGCGAAACCTTTTTTGTTTCTTTTAATAATATGATTTAAATCTTCACCACGTAATAATTCCATGGTCATGAAGACTGTTTCACCATCACGGTCAAAGTCGTATACACGTACAATATTGGGGTGTGCTAATTTTTGACTTTTTTGAGCTTCTCGCTGCAAAGCGATGAAAGCCGACGGGTGATCTTTAAACGCATCGTTTAATAATTTAACTGCAACCCAGGGATTATTATCTTGCGCTTCAACTTTTCGAAGATCTTTGGCTTTATAAACCGTTCCCATACCACCAACACCCAACTTGGATGCTAATAGAAAACGCTGATTAATGATTTGAATACTTCGATGCTTACTCTTTAAGCCTTTAACTTCCTGATTGGTTCTATTAATTGCATCAGTGAGTGAAGCGCCAGTCGTTGAGCTTGTATTATCAGTACGAGATATAGAATGTTCAAAATCGATGCGAGTTTCTTCGCCATTATCTATCGGTAAACTGACAGAGCGCATGCGAGTACGATCATCGGAGTTTTCATTTTCGAAGTTTGCAGATTTTTTTTCTACAGGACGGCGCTTACCTTGTGCAAGCTGAGTCGCATCATCTAGACCTGAGTTTCGGTCTGAGTTGGATTGAATAACAGTGCCATCTTCCTGATCACTGTTCTTCTTTATAACGTCTTTAACATCTTCTGACACGTCAAAAATCCCTTATTTGAGCGGCCTAATACTTTAGCATTAGTAATGATTATTTATTCTTCATTACTAACATTTATGGCGGTGACGATAACAGAGTTTTAAAATTTAATGTAGATAATTTTCTCATTTTTTAATTTTTGCGTAGACCAAGTAATAAAAAACTGCAAAATAAAATGTAATTCTTTTTTTTGATGTTATCATTCATCCTTTAAGGAATAGGTACTACCCATAAATATATAGGTACTAAAAACAGGTACTAAACATACAGGTACTAACCAAACACGATTTATTATGAAATGGATTTCATGAAGTTAACATTCAAAATTATTAATAATCCGTCTTGCGGAACCCCTTCTGAAAAAACCATCACGTTTGGTACGGGCGTTTCTATTATTGGTCGCAACTCCAGTTGTGATTGGATTTTACCCGATCCAGATCGTTTCATTTCTTCCAAACATGCAGAAGTATTCACTCGTGATAATCAGTTTTATTTAAAAGACATCAGTTCCAATGGAACAATAAACGGTCTGACTGATGAAAATATTGGTCATAACCAAGAACTTATTATTACAGAAGGCCAAACTTTTTTAGTCGGTGACTATCTAATTCAAGCCAGCGTTCAACTTACTTCAAATACAGACTTTCAGAACTCCAGCCCGTCACTAGCAGCCGAACATGCAGAGTGGGATAATCAAATGGATGATTTTTGGGGAAATAGTTCTGATCCTTTAGACTTACTAGCGCCCAATAGAAGCACTGCCCATAACTCAGAAGTTCAGCAAACAACTCCCTCTCTTGCCAATAGCATTGAACGCACGCCTGCATTTAAGCAAGCGATGAGTTTCTCAGAAAAAAGTACTAGTACAACTCCCATCCCTAGTTCAGATGCGGTGATCGAAGGCATTCCAGAAAACTGGGACAATACAAGTTTTTCATTTCCTGAGCCGGAAGAAAAACCTCCTGCAGCTGCACTTAGCTCGATTAATCAATGCTCCTTAGATAACAGCTCTGTCGAAACCGAAGCTACCAATACCCGCGACAAAAATATCAATGCTACGCCGCCTAGTAGTGCACTTAGCGATATCAATAATATCGATGATGATGATGATTTCTTTTCTGGTTTGATTGAAGACAGCTTGTATTCTGAAGAGTTACCTCCCGCTATTAATGCAATACCAAGCCCCGCTATTGCTGAGCGTGCGAGCATGTTGGAACGACCTGCTAATACGCGCCCAAGAAAACGTAAAAATCCAGAAGCCGTGGTGAATCAACCCACCGCTCCTTCTAGTGATAATTTATTAGTTATCGCTAAAAATGAATTTCAACAGCAGGGTTATAACCAAGACTTATTGACGGAAGAAGTTGCAGTTCAGTGGCTGGCATTAATGCCTACGGTTATGCAAAGTACCATTGAATTGTTGCAGGCAAGAGCGGCGATTAAAAATGAATTTCGTGTGAGTAAAACCCTACTAACTACGTCTGAAAATAACCCACTTAAATTTTCAAGTAATGCCGAAGATGCTATCAATTCTTTATTTCACCACAAGCGTCCAGGTTTTTTAAGCAGTGACCTCGCATTCAAGCAAGCATTTAAAGACATCAATCAACATCAATCTGCATTATTGCATGGCGTGCGAGTAGCCATGACGGATCTGCTTAAACAGTTTGATGCTGACTCTTTAGAAGATAGCTTTAACAAAAACAACAAAAGTACTGGGCTGCTTGACAAATTTAGCACGACAAAATCTTCTCAAGCGAAACTATGGCAGCAATATAAAGACCTTTACAACTCAGAATACAAAGTCGACTCCGACGATAGTTTTCAGCGTATTTTTGGTGAAACCTTTGCTCAAGCCTACGACGAATTTAACAGCCATGAATAACCCCTTAATAACAATGTTCAATGATTACAGCAAATTTTTGATGATTGCCTTCACGCTATTATTTAGCTGTGTCGGTTGCTCTACCTTAAAGAAAGACGGTGTTGATGCGCATTTTGAAATTATTACATCCAATTTCATAAATCCTGATCATAACAACGAAAGCAGACCATTAAACGTCACACTGTATTACTTATCAGAAACTGAAGAATTTCTAAAAGCGGATTATTTTGATTTGTTTCATACAGAAGATGACCCTTTAGCTGGCAGTCTACTTCAGAAATCGAACGTTTTAGTTTTGCCGAATGCACGCAAACTCTACCATGAAGAGGTTCCTGAGAACGTTCGTGCAATTGGTGTTATTTATCAATTTAGAAAATTAGAAGAGTCTCAATGGCGCGCTGTTATTGAAACCCCTGAGAAATGTTTTTTTGGCTATATATGCCGATCAATATTGCACAGCTCAAACCTATTTATCTCTATTGATGAGCTAAATACTAAAATAAAATTAGTTGATTAAATTATGTCTAGAGAAAACAAAGTACTGTGGACTGAAGGTTTATTTATTAAACCCGCACACTTTCAACAAAATGACCGATATTTTGAATCTTACATTAATAAAGTAAGACAGCTCAGTGGTCCTTATGCCTGGGGTTTTGATGAACTAACCATTGATAGCCAACTGTTAGACCAAGGAAAAATTGCAATCCGCAGTGCCTCGGGAATTATGCCAGACGGTACGCCTTTCAATATTCCAGAAGAAGACCCAGCTCCTGCTCCGATTGATTTAAAGGAAGGCGTTATTAATCAGCAGGTTTATCTTTGCCTGCCTATTCGTTCTAGCGAAGTCGAAGTATTTTACCCAGATTCAGAACAAGGTCTTCAGCGATATACGTCAAAAACATTAGAAGCCAATGACTCTTCTACGCATCGCCCTAGCTCTACCACCCTGATGGTTGGGGGCTTACGCTTTACGATCATGCTAGAAAACGATACTCGCTCTCAATATAGCAGTCTCGCTATCGCAAACGTTTCAGAGTGCTCGAAAGATAAGCAAATTAGTTTCAATCATCGCTTCATCCCGCCACTCATTAATTGTAACGCCAGTGATAACCTATCTGACTTGCTTACATTAACAAAAGACTTACTGAATCAGCGCGCGCTTGATTTAAGTGGCAGAATATCAGCCAGTGCTTCGGGTACCGGCGGCGTCGCAGAAGTTGAAGACTTTTTAAGTTTGCAACTTGTTAATCGCTATACCCAACTAATGCAGCACCTCATTGGCTTGCCCAGGCTGCACCCTGAATTAGCGTATCAGCACATGATTATGCTTGTTGGTGAGTTGGCTTCTTTTTCTGAAAAGCGAATCATGCCTAACCTTGACGGTTACCGACACGACAATATAGCCGATACCTTTGCACCACTGGCCGATTTGATCAAAGAAAGCCTATCATCACTTTCAACCAAAGCCCGGGCGTTTAATATCCCACTGAAAGATCCAAAGTATGGTATTTACCGAGCCATTTTGTCAGACCCTCAACTGGTTCAAAGCTCTACATTTGTGCTGACTATTAAAGCCGATATTCCAAGCGAAGATTTACAACGTAACTTCCCTAATTTAGTAAAAATCAGCTCTATTGAAAAAATCCGTGAGCTCATCATGGTTAGCTTGCCGGGCATTAACATCAAGCTACTTCCTTATATGCCAAGAGAGCTGCCTTACCACGATGGTTTTATTCCTTTTGAGCTCGATAGAAATTGTGAAGCATGGCAAGACTTAAAGAATAGCAGCGGCATGGCCATTCATATTGGTGATCAGGTGCCTGGTCTTAAATTACAGCTCTGGGCAATACAAAGGTAAAGTGATATGAGCCAGGATGATCGTTTCTTTCAAGAAAATAATGCCGCAGACGATGATGCAGATCGTACTGTGTTTATCTCGCGACCGGCTAGTAATCGTCAACGCAGTCGTGCAAGTGCGCCGCCAGGGCAACCTGCCTTTAGCCAGCAAAATGCAACACCGCCTCCTGTTCAACAGATGCGCTCCCCTGCGGCAGTATCTCTTCATTGCGATGTTAATGTTATTGTATCGGCGGCTACTCCTCTGCTGACGTTAGGCATTAATGCTCGCTCTATGAGCCACCATCCTGACCCAAAAGCACTGTATCAACAGATCGCTGAAGATCTAAAAGCCATTGATTTACAATTAAAAAACCAAGGTCTGCCAAAAGAAACCATCATAACGGCCCGCTACATCATTTGCGCCTACCTAGATGAAATGGTGATGTCTACCCCGTGGGGTGGACAGAGTTTATGGGCGACTCGCAACCTATTAATGACGTTCCACAAAAACAATCAAGGTGGCACTCAGTTTTTTGACATAATTAATCTACTAACTCAAAGCCCAGCCATGAACTTGGATTTAATTGAGCTGTGCTACCTCATTCTACAATTAGGATTTCAAGGGCGTTACCGAATCAGCGACACAGGGTCTATCGAACTATCCAGTATTCAAGACAATCTTTATCAAATCATTTCAACTTATCGCCCTGCAGCACCTAAGCAGCTTTCAAATCATTGGCGCGGCGCGGTTAATGAAGAAAAGACCAATTTATCAGGCAATAAACGCTTATTAATTGCAGCAGGGGTTTCTCTGTTAATCGCCATACTGACCTTCACAGCCTTTGTTATTACACTAGGTCAGCAATCAGATCCTGTGGCTATCAAAACGGCGTCTATTTCAAGTAATTTACAACCGATCGTCAGAAATAATCGACCTATTAAGCGTACGACACACTTAAGCTATATCCGTAACCAGTTAAAACACGACATCAATCAAAACAATTTAACCGTTGAAGATATCTCTGGGGGGGTACGTATTATCGTTTTTGGCTCCAACTTGTTTAAACCGTCCTCTGCCAAGTTGACTCAGCAAAAAGAAATAACCATTGCCAACATTATCGCCACCTTAAAAAATACCCCTGGGTTTATTCAAGTGACTGGCCATACCGATGACATTCCTATTAGAACATTACAATTCCCATCAAACTGGGAGTTATCAAGCAAGCGTGCTAATACCATCGTCCAACTGATTCAAACACACCTACCAGAAAGAGAAATAGTAGGTGAAGGTGTAGCAGATTCGTCACCGATCGTACCCAATGACTCGAACGAAAATAGAGCCATCAACCGCCGCATCGAAATTAACTTGTATACGATATGAACCTCATGAATAAATTAAAGAGTTTTTTTAGTAGTCCTTGGACGATCGGTATATTTTTATTAATTATCTTAGCCGTATTTATCTTCCTAATTGGCCCACTCATCAGTATTGGTGAGTGGACACCTTTAGCGGATACAACGAATCAGTGGATAACACTCATATTTGTTATTTGTGCATGGTTCATCAAACGCTTGATCACCATTATCATTGATAATAAAAAAGAACAAGGCATGGTTGAAGCCATTGTCGAAGACAACTCAGCTGACGACGTTAACCAAGAAGAGCTTAAAGTTTTACAATCACGTTTCTCTGAAGCAATGACGTTATTAAATAAAGGCACAGGTTTTTTCAAGAAAAAACTAAACCTTTATTCGTTGCCTTGGTACATTATTATTGGCCCTCCTGGTAGTGGTAAAACCACCGCATTGATCAACTCTGGGCTTAAATTTCCTCTCACCGAGAGCACGGGAAAACAGTCAATTGAAGGTGTTGGTGGTACTCGTAATTGTGATTGGTGGTTCACCGATCAAGCCGTTATGATCGATACCGCAGGCCGCTACGTGACTCAAGATAGCAACCAAGATACCGATAGCAGTGGTTGGCTCAATTTTTTATCATTACTAAAAAAATATCGTAAAAGACAACCCGTCAATGGGGCTTTTGTCACCATCAGTGCCAGCGATTTGTTACTGCAAACGCCTCATCAGCGTCAGCAGCATACTGCCGCGATAAGAATGCGAATTCAGGAATTACATACACAACTTGGTATTAAGTTCCCTATCTATGTAATGATCACAAAATCTGATTTAATCAGTGGTTTTAGTGAGTTTTTCTCTAACCTAGACCAAGATGATCGTAAACAAGTATGGGGCACGACCTTTCAGTTAAACGATCAAATACACCCTTGCCACGCTTTTGAAGAAGAATTTGACGGACTCGTCAGACGTTTACAAGAACAATCTTTAAACCGCATCCAAAATGAAAAATCTGTCGATCGTAAAGCTGCCATTATTGGTTTTCCAAAACAACTGCAGCTTTTAAAATCGGAACTCAATGAGTTTTTATCGGATATTTTCGAGAATACGCATTATGAAAAAGACGCCATGTTACGGGGTGTTTATTTTACCAGCGGCACCCAAGAAGGCATGCCAATCGACCGCCTAGTCAACCAACTGGCTTATAACCAACAAGCGGCAGCCAACCAATCAACAGGTAAGAGCTACTTTATTTCGGATTTATTAATCAAAGTCGCTTTTGCCGAATCTAGCTTAGCAGGTATTGATTTAAAGCTCGAAAACAGACTAAGTTGGATTCGTCGTTTCTCTGGCGCAGGCATAGCAGCCGCTACTCTTGCATTATTACTGACTTGGACTGGCGGTTTTCTTTACAGCCAAGACTACATTACCGAAGTTGATAACAATATTGATGAGAGCCTGATAAAAGCGCAAAAAATATCACGCTACGAAGGCTCTCCCATTAGTGTTCTACCGCTATTGCATGCGTTAAAAACAGCTGCCTACCCGATTGATGAACTTCAGCAAGAAGATGTACGCCAAGAGCATGCTGCTGTATTTACTCCACCGTGGTACAACAGTTTTGGCCTAGCTCAACAAGCTAAACTCGCGCAACAAACTAGCAATGCCTATGTTAAAACGTTAAAGAGTGGTTTTTATTCACGCCTAATCTTAGAGCTTGAAAATATATTAACTAAAGGACAACTACCCTTATCGCTTAAATACATCACGCTCAGAACGTATTTAATGCTAGGGTCAGAAGAACATTACGATCCTAATGAAGTGATCGCATTTTTTAATGAAGTCTGGTTGAAATCACAAAGCGCTAGCTTGACTCAATCACAACAAATTCAGCTTACCGAGCACATTAATACATTATTCGCTAAACGCCCTTTGCCTATGCCATTGGCACTAGATGCTCGCCTCATTAGTGAAACCCGCGCAAGTTTGCAATCTATTAGCTTCGATGAGCAAATTTATGCACGTATCAAACAGCAAAATTTTGGTCAACCTAACAGCCCAATGAGCGCCAAAGGATTTTCAATTTTCCGTGATGCAGGAAAATCATTATCTGAACTCGTTTTTATCCGAAAAAGTGGTCATTCATTATCAAATGGCTTATCACCCCTATATACCAAGCCTGTTTACACACTACTAATCGCTGGCGGCATCAATGAAGTTGCTGACAGCGTATTGGGTGAAGCATGGGTATACGGTGAAGACCATCCAGCTATTCAGCACATGGATCGTGAAGCGATAATCGAACAAGTTAAATCACGCTACCTATATGATTACCGTAAGCAGTATCGAGATTTATTAGCCGACTTAGACATTATGCCTTTTACCTCTTTTGAAGAGGCTCGCCGTGTATTAGACGTCATTACTTCACCCGCATCGCCCTTTGTAATGCTAATGGAATCAATTACTAAACAAACTCAGTTAACCAAGCCAAACGTATTGTTAAAAACAGCAACGGAAGATGGCGCGTTAAAACAAGCACAAGAAACATTAGCCAAACTGTTGGGTAATTCGTCTGAAGATGCTATTAGCCAGTTAGCGTCTCAGCGAAAAGACCTAGTAACAGAAGAGTTCTCTGAAATTCATGCGCTGGTCAATACTGATGAAGGCGAAGAAGCAGGCAGTGCTGTACTGATAGCAAACCTAGAAGAATTAAAGAAAATCATCACCGCAATCGCGTTTGAAAATGTCGCCGGTGGGGTTCCTCCTGCTCTCGCTGATAAAGTCAGTACCGTCGCGACTAAAATTAATTATCTTAGTGAAAATCAATCCGATATTTACATAAAGCCTATTCTGCAAAGCATCGTATCGCGCAGCCTTTCACTTTCTCAAAGTGGTGTGATCACTCACCTTAATCAGATGTGGAAAGATGAAATGCTAAGTTTCTGCAAATCCGCCATAGAGAACCGCTACCCACTTGATCAAACCTCACGCAATGACGTTCACCTTGACGACTTTTCGCGCTTCTTTGGTTATACCGGCATGATGGATACCTTCTTTAATACCCACTTAAGAAAGTACATCGACATTTCAACAACCCCTTGGCAAGTGCGCTCATCAAAGATGACCCCTATTGTTATCTCATCAGCTGCGCTTAAAACTTTCGAAACGGCCGACCAGATTAAACGTGCATATTTCGCTTATGACAGCGCTGTTGCAGGTATTGAATTTTCACTTCGCCCGAATAGCATGAGTGCCGCAATTAGCCGCACCAGCTTTAATATTTATGGTCAAAAAGAACAGTATTCTCATGGTCCACTATTGACTCAAAAGATGACTTGGCCTGGTCCTCAGCCTGAGTTCGGCGTAAGAGTTAATACTCAACATACCGATGGATCCAGTAGCAACATGGTTGAGATTGGGCCCTGGGCATGGATGAAAGTGCTGAACAAAGTCTCACTTTCACCAACCTCTAAACCCGAAAGATTTAATTTAAGTCTAAACAGTAATGGTTATGACGTGCGTTACGACCTGATTGCGAGCACCAGTGATAACCCGTTTGCCTTATCCAAGAAGCTTAAATTTAGCTGTCCTACGAGAATATAAAATCGTGAATTTATAGGCGTGTTTTAAAAGTCGCCCATCGAAAGCGCATAAATTTAAATAAGTAATGCTAAACGTGATAAGTAAGACAAAACAAGATAACGGAATATATATGAGTAATTTAGGGTTTTTTGGCAAGATTCCTTTAACCGGTGATTTCATTCATCGCCGCATGAGCAGCGTATTTATGAATCGCTGGGACGAATGGTTAAAGGTGAATATTTTACACAGCCAAAACCAGCTCGGCGATCAGTGGCTACCACTTTATAGCCAAAGCCCCATGTGGCGTTTTTGTATTGCCCCTGGCGTTATAGACGACAAAGCCTATTTGGGTATTATGATTCCGAGCGTTGACTCCGTAGGACGTTATTTTCCGTTAACGGTTGCTCAAGCGGTAGAGCCAAAAGCCATTGCATTCATGCTATCGGATACAGCCAACCAATGGTTTCAAAATATAGAAGATTTATTATTAGATCTTCTAGAAGGCTACGAGCCAAACTTACAAGTCTTTGATGCAAAAATAGCGGCACTGCAACCTAAGTGGATCGACACGATTAGTGATATTCCAAACGGCTTAGCGTCTCTGGATAAAAGCTTCAACCTACGCTTAGAGGTAAGCTCTGCCAACTCGATCAATCATAGTGTCTCATCACTCATGCTCAATAATTTGATTGATAATAAAAAAGCCTTCACCTTCTGGTGGAACGAAGGCTCTGAGGCATACTCTCCTAGTATTCTATTATCCGACAAGCTACCCGCTACCGATCAATTTAGCGCCCTTCTAGATGGCAGCTGGGATGAGCACAAGTGGGTATCAATCCCACTGGCCAGTCCTGAGTTAGCAAAAGTTGCACGGGCGGAGCCATTTAATGAGCAAACTAATAAACAATCTAATAAACAATCGAATGAGCAATCTTTAACTGACTTAGTTCAACCAAGCCTAGATGAAGCCGCACAGCTCGCAAAGCAAGCCAATGGATCGAATCTAGATATAGATATGGATTTAGACTTAGATATTGACTTAGAAGATATAACCATCTCACCGCTTGTCAATCCAACATCAACTTACCATTGTCCACAAGCCTTCAGACCGATACCAGAATCATTTGGTTTTACAGACCCAGGTAATAGCCGTAAAGAAAATGAAGACGCATTATTGCTAAAGCCTTCAGCAGGTTTATGGTTAGTTGCTGATGGTATGGGCGGACACAGTTTTGGTTCGTATGCGAGTCAATTAGTCGTTAATCGAATTGCCGCCACAGACGTTTCAGGCACATTAGAGCAAGCACTGAACAAAATTCACATCGCCCTTCAAGATGTTAATACACACTTAGTAGATTATGCACAGCAGCACGAACAAAGTGTCTGCGGTAGCACAGTCATCGGCATGATGATGAACAAACAAAACTGCGTTTTCTTTTGGGCAGGTGATAGTCGATTATATCTAATTAGAAACCAAAGAATCACTCAGCTCAGTAAAGACCACAGCGTAGAACAAGAGCAAATAGACCAAGGTATCATCAAAAAAGATGACCCTAACTTCAGCGGGAAAAATCTCATTACCCGTGCAGTGGGGGGCGATCGCCATCTAGAACTGGAAATTTGTTATCACCAACCACAGCCTGGCGATCAATTTTTCTTATGTTCCGACGGTGTCTATAACGAAATTTCAGATCAAGAAATTGAAAATATCATCAACATGCCCAACAGTGCAAAAGAGCGCTGCTTAACCATGAACGAAGAAATTATCAGTCGCGCCGCACGCGATAACTTCACCGGGATTATCGTTGAAGTATAAAAAAACGCACACACAATTTTAAAATATACAGTTTAAAGGACTAAATTAAATGGCTACGATTCAACGCACAGCACTCTTTGGAAAGCTTAACCCGGTAATGTTTAAAGCCGCCGAAAGTGCCAGTGTATTTTGCAAATTAAGAAATAATCCTACCATCGAAATGGCACATTGGATTCATCAAATATTGCAACTTGAAAATACCGATTTACGCAAAATTCTAGCCTACTTTGACATCAACAATGCCAAGTTAGCGGAAGACGTTATTGCCTTTATGGACAACCTTCCTGTTGGTACTCGTAGCTTAATGAATTTTTCCGCCGATTTTGAAGAATCCATCGAACGCGCTTGGGTACAATCATCACTCGCTTTTAATCAAACTCAAATCCGCTCTGGTTATTTGATTATTGGAATGCTGTCTGATAGAAATTTAAAAAATGTTTTATTCTCGATCAGTAATGAATTCAGCAAGATCAGCGATGAGCAACTGTCTAACCAATTCGATAACATTGTAGAAGGCTCTTGTGAAGACAACCTAAGTGCAAACGATGGTTTCTCGATTCCTGGTGAAGCCAGCCAAGCGACTGCCCCACAAATGGGAGGCGGTGAGGCACTTGCACAATACACAGTAGACCTAACTCAACAAGCCAAAGACGGCAAGATCGACCCGATTGTCGGTCGTGATGAAGAAATCCGCCAAATGGTTGATATTCTAATGCGTCGTCGCCAAAACAACCCGTTATTAACCGGTGAAGCCGGTGTGGGTAAAACAGCGGTTGTTGAAGGTTTTGCACACCGCATTGCCTCAGGTGATGTTCCACCACCATTGCAAAACATCAAATTATTATCATTAGACATTGGTTTATTACAAGCTGGCGCTAGCATGAAGGGTGAATTCGAAAATCGCCTGCGCTCAGTGATCGAAGAAGTTCAATCTTCTGAAACGCCTATCATCATGTTCATCGATGAAGCCCACACCTTAATTGGAGCTGGCGGCGCAGCCGGAACAGGTGATGCGGCCAACTTATTAAAGCCTGCTCTAGCCCGTGGTGACCTAAGAACAATCGCTGCAACAACGTGGGCAGAATACAAAAAGCACATCGAAAAAGACCCTGCTTTAACCCGTCGTTTCCAAGTTGTTCAGATTGAAGAGCCTAGCGAAGAAAAAGCTATTTTAATGATGCGCTCTATGACCACAATGATGGAAAATCATCACAAAGTGCAAGTATTAGACGAAGCCATTGAAGCGGCGGTAAGACTTTCTCATCGCTACATTCCCGCGCGTCAACTGCCCGATAAATCAGTTAGCTTATTAGATACAGCCGCCGCTCGTGTTGCCGTTAGCCAATACGCTATTCCCGCAGAAGTAGATGACTGTCGTAAGCACATACAAGCGCTAGAAACAGAACTAAAAATCATCGCGCGTGAAAGCAATGTCGGTATTGAGAGTTCTCAACGCCGCGATAAAGCACAGTCTGCTTTAACAGAAGCACAAGAACGCTTAGCCACTCTAGAAGAACGCTGGACCACAGAAAAAGACTTGGTAACCACTATTTTAGCGTTACGCGCTCAACTACGTGACGACAACCACAGCGTAGAAGGCACGGGTTCTGAACTAGAACAGCAAGCCGACGCAGAGTCTGAAAGTGAAGCTACAGAAAATACAACAGCACTCTCTTCAGAAAAACGCGAGTCCGTTTTAGCCGAGCTAAAAGAACAGCAAGAGAAGCTAGACGAACTGCAGCAAGAAAACCCATTAATTCTACCGTCTGTCGATGCACTCGCCGTGGGTAGCGTAGTACAAGATTGGACCGGTATTCCAGTTGGTCGCATGGTGAAAAACGAACTTGATACCGTGATGAATCTTTCATCCATTATGGGTGAACGCATCATCGGCCAAGACCATGCCTTAGACGTGATCGCCAAACGTATTCAAACGTCCCGCGCAAACCTAGATAACCCCAATAAACCAATTGGTGTTTTCATGCTAGCCGGTACCAGTGGTGTCGGTAAAACAGAAACCGCATTGGCCTTAGCCGAAGCGCTTTATGGTGGCGAACAAAACATCATCACCATTAACATGAGCGAATACCAAGAAGCGCATACCGTTTCTAGCCTTAAAGGTGCGCCTCCAGGTTATGTCGGTTATGGCGAAGGCGGTGTATTAACCGAAGCCGTACGTCGCAAACCTTACAGCGTTATTTTATTAGATGAAGTTGAAAAAGCGCATCCAGACGTGCATGAAGTTTTCTTCCAAGTATTCGATAAAGGTGTCATGGAAGATGGTGAAGGTCGTACTATCGACTTTAAAAATACCCTGATTCTATTAACTACCAATGCCGGCACCGATATGATCATGGACGTCTGCAAAGACCCAGACAACATGCCGACAACAGAAGAAATCACTAAGTCGCTACGTCAGCCATTATTACGTACCTTCCCCCCTGCGTTATTAGGTCGCTTAGTAACCATTCCTTACTACCCGCTTAATGACGACATGCTGAAAGAGATTGCAAAACTGCAGCTGGGCCGTATTCAGAAGCGCGTACAAGAAAATCATCAAATGGCACTGACCTATGACCAAGAAGTTCTTGATCTCATCATCAGTCGTTGTACCGAACAAGACAGTGGTGGCCGCATGATCGACATGATCTTAACCAATACGGTATTACCAACATTAAGTGCTGAATTAATTAATCGCATGATTGCCGAGCAGCCAATGACCGCGATTGAGATTAAAGTAGAAGACAATAACTTTATTTACGATTTTGTAGATTAATCTAAGAGCCTCTATGCAAACCGATAAAACTAACAGCCCAATCAATGCCCCTTCAGTTTCTGCTGAAGGAGTATTAATTGGGCGTATACAGGAAGTATCCCCTCAAGGAATTTGGGTTACTCATGCCTATGCTACACAGCCAGTGCTAGCTCTTTCTACTCAGGCCATTGAGCTAGAGCATTCTGGGCGGGAGGTTGCACTGTTATTTAATCAGACAACCGGGCAGCCAATAATTATGGGAATTATTCACAGCCCTCTCCATGATCTAATAAAACAGAAAGTGGATCCAACCTTAACTTCAGGTATCCAGATTACCAACGATGGCCAGCATTGTGACATCACAGCTGAAAAAAGTATTACTCTCACCTGTGGTAAATCATCCGTAACCATGACACGAGACGGCGAGATTTCAATCAATGGTGAACAAATTACTACTAAGGCTAGGAAATCTCAAAAAATAATCGGTGGGTCAGTGCATATCAACTAGATGTGACGTTAAATTATGCAATCAATAAATAATCACACAGTACTTCAACACCAAAGCCTACAATGCAGAGACGAGCAAGGCTTTGATACACTTAATTTATTTTTCAAAGCGACATTTAACATAAGTCCTGAGTTATCGCTTGCGGAAGAACAATTACCCTTGTGTATGGCTGATGAATATTTTTTTGAACCCGGCAAATCCAGTTTAAAATATGCAAGTGATTTCCACCTAGGCAAGATTTCAACCGATGTTATTATACAAGGCTGTGCAATCCCACCTAATCAGCAAGCCGTCTCTAAAATGCTGGTCGATATTAAAGTGCATGAAACAGAACTTAAGCTGGCTGTTTTTGGTCAGAGATTTTGGGAAAAGAACACAATAACAGCGCCAAAAGTTTTTAATAAAATGCCTCTGGTATTTGAAAACGCATACGGTGGCAAATGTTTACAAACAGATGTGCAGAATAAAGAACACAGTTTTTTAACCAACCCTGTAGGTAAAGGCTACTGTTCAAGCAAAAAAATCTACAATGCTCAAGAGCTGCCCAACGTCGAGTTTGTAGACCAACTTATTAAATCCCCCACCGACCGCCCCGAACCCGCATCTCTAGGCTTCATTGCTCCCTCTTGGCTACCAAGAGCCGATTATGCAGGTACTTATGATCAAGATTGGCGGGACATGATCGCTCCAGATTATCCAGAAGATTTTAATCGTTTATTTAATTCAATGTCTCATCCTAGATTACGACAACCTGGTTACTTTCAAGGCGGAGAGACCATTGCTATTTCGGGCATGAGCGAAGTACCGATCAATGTAAAAGTACCGTATTGCCCTATATGGCTAGAAATTAAAACCCATAATAAATTGCTCAACCCAGAGTGTGTTTGCGATACCGTGTTAATAGAGCCGCTCTTCAATCGGCTGAGTATCGTCTGGCGCAGCAGTATCCGTGTCGAGCCTCATACTCTACGTTCGCTAACAATCGACTATAGGCAGCGCCGTTAATATGACTTCAGCCAATACAAATAGCACGATACCTAAAATGTACATTGCTGATATGAGTGTCGTCACCCCCATCGGCAATACCCCACAAGAGCTGCATAGTAATTATCAGAAAAATGCAGTCAATTTTGTACTGAGTGATTTTTATACCGAACAGGGTTTACAGATTACCATGGGAGAAGTTGATGGCGAACAACTGCCAAGCCTAATCAAAGACCCAAGCAGACCTAAAAGTGTCTATTATGCACGCTTATTAAAACTGGCTAGTCAGGCACTTAACCAGCTTTCATCATCGTCACCCTTACCGTGCTTACTGGCAATGACAGAGCAGTACCCTTCACTGCCGAAGTTTCATCCAGACTTTGCTAAATTATTAAAAAAGCAACTTAAAGAAGATGAAAGAAAAATTGATTGGGGAAGATTTAAACACTATAGCTTAGGCCGCGCAGGGGGTTTTGCTCTGTTAGATTTAGCCTTAAAATCTTTAAATACCAACATAGCACAACAGATATTAGTCGGCGGAATAGACAGCTATCAAAATACTGATGTAATAAAGCATCTAAGTGGCCGACATAGATTAATGGCTGAAGGAATTAATGGTTTTGTTCCATCTGAAGGTGCTGGTTTTTTAAGACTCACATTAAACAAAAACGAAGCATTGATAAAAAATGGCGGAATTATTGCTATTACCCCACCAGGGCTTAGCATGGAAAATGGGCACCTATACAGTGAACAACCTAATCGCGGCCAGGGCCTAACTTCAGCAATCAAACAAGCATTACGATATACAAATACCCACATTACTCAAGTATTTAGCTGCTTTAATGGCGAAAGCCTGAGTATTTCAGAAAACAGCTCAGCCCTGTTACGAAACAAAGAAAAAATCTCTGAAAAAAGCACTGAAAACTCCCTTGCAAAAAATACCGGAGATTTAGGTGCAGCATCAGGGATAGTACTCATCGCCAATGCTGCCGAACAACTTTCCCTGCACGGTTACAATCAAACGTACCTACTTTATACTGCATCAGACCAAGCTCATCGATCTGCTGTCTGCTTGCAGTTTGAATCACTTACATGAGTTTAAAACACACTTACTGGATAAAAGGACTTTTCCATGTCGAATACCACACTTGTTAATGGTTTAAGCCCGGTCACGGCCGGCAGTAGCGGAATGCTGATGACTGGCCCAGATGTCTGTAAAACCACCGTCGGACCTGCGACTGTCCCTATTCCTTACCCGAACATTGCCGAGAGTGGCGATCTAGCAAACGGCTCAACCTCGGTCACGATTGACGGCAACCCTGTCTGCTTAGAAAGCTCTGAACTGAGTACTTCCACAGGTGATGAAGCCGGTAATCAAAAAGGCATAATTTCAGGAACAATTAACGGCATAGCCCTGCCGAAAATGTCGTCCCCTACCGTATTTATTGAAGGTAAGGCCGTAGTGCGTAATACCGATATGTTTACCAGCAATGAAGACAATACCCCGCCAGCCCCTATCATGCAGGCACAACTGTCTCCATCAGTAGCGGAAGCTGTTGATTTAATAGAAATTGCTCGGGCCAATATAAGATATAAATTTGTCGATACTCAAGGTAAAGCATTAACCGATGTTGATTTTAAATATACCCTCGCTGACGATGACAATACAACCAAGCGCACTAAACAACGACGCGAAGATGGCCTAACCCCCGTATTGTCCCGTGAAAAAGATGAGAATGTAACACTAGAACTTGATTGGCCTGAATTCAACTTCAGCAAATAATAACAGGGAGAGTTAGACATGAGCGAAGAAACCTATTCCGCTACAACAAAAGAACCCAGTCAAGAAGAAATAATTAAACTTGATTGCAGCTATCTTTGGTCAAAATCCCATGCGTTCTGCTATAAGCGCTTATCCGATAAAACCAAAGGCGCTGCTGGTACCTATGATTTTGTCGACTTGTATTCAGCAAGAGCCAAACGCATTGCCGCCACCTATGCGCGGTTTTATTTAGAGCTTGAAGAAGGCGGCGACAAAGATAAAATCGGCCGTTATTACTGGATGGCACTCGGTGCCTTTGCCAGCAAAACCGTTTCCTGCTTGTTAGAGAACCTGCGCGTACAGCTTAGCTACGCAGGAGGCGCAGTAATGACAGTGTTCAATAAAGAATTCTCCGATGAATACTTAGATATGCATGAAATAGGCAATGGCCTAGGCAAAGGTAACTTATGGCTATTTATAGATATTGCCTCCAGCCATTGGCTGTACAATAACCACCCTGAACATTTTAGTGAGGGGATGCAATGCGAGATCAATCGCGACTCTTCGGCTCTACATACTGCAATACAAACAACAACCGATGGCCTCCCTTGGGCAACAGAAGTTTTGCCAAAACTCAACAATTTAGAACCCTCTGCCGATATTATCAAAGGATTTAAAAAGATTGCACAGTTTGAAGAAACTACAGAGAAACAAGATAGGCCCAAGATTCAGTTAGCATCATTACTGGCCATTGCCGAACATGAACAAGGGGCGGTATTACAGCCTTTGATATATGAAGATCCTAAATTTGAAAAATGGTGTCGCAGGCAACGAGAAGTATCGATTCTTAACTTCTTTTCTCCTGCCTACAAAATAGTATTTGCTCGTGCCTGCTGCACAACGAAAGCTGAGCTTGAGAATCATGCACCCGATACCATGGTTGTTGAAGGTTATGATAGCCGAATGAGCTGGATTGAAGATGTAGCATTACAATTCCACGATTTAATGCAGAACAAAACAAGTTATATGCAACAAGAATTACAGCATATGGGCACATGGAAGAATAAAAGTGATGCGTCTATTGTTTATACCAAAACATCAGAAGGCGGCTACCAGTTCCGTGATACCCAGATAAACATTGCAGACATATAAACCTATGATTCAATGTAATTTAAAAAAAATGACTAACAAATTATTCACACCCTCTTACAGCTTACTATTCATACTGATGATAAGCATAACTGGCTGTGATACTGATACGAATAAAAAAGAGAGCTCTAGAATGAATGGTAATGAATCGTCTCAACCCCTTGTTTTTACTGTGGGCGAAAACCCAACTGATTTTATACAGCGCATGAAAAATATTCGCCAACCTATCGGCGTGGACCGTCAACCTGCGGGGCTGAACTTTTATACAATTGACGCTCCACAAGGCACCCGAAAAATTGCGCGAATAGAGCATGGACCATACAGCTTTGAAATCCCGCCTGTGATGGGTTTTATGGGAGTGGAAAGTATGAGACTACCAGAGTTAGGAATAAAATTATTAGATTTCACCTTCGTCAGAAAAGACGACGGACAAAAAAACACCCACGAACAAGCCCGTGAATTTTTTATTGGCTATATAAAAATGTTGTCCGATCTTGGCTGGCAGCGATTTATAACACCTTCAAAACCTCGTATTTCAGGATCTCAAAGTTATCAATACATACTAGAAGAAAAGCAACGTTACGTGCCAGATTTAGATATCGAACCTAGCTTAGAGACGTGGAAAGCCATGGAAAATACTCATATATGGACCCTGTACGCGGATGATCTATTTATGAAAATAAAATATCGACGTGAGCAAGACCCAAGAGACCAAAACAAATCACCTGATGAATCCGCCTATTATATATTTTCTTTAGAAATTACAACTAAAGATGAATACGCCAAAGGCTACATGGACTTTGAAAACCGTGATACCTGGCAGCAACATTGGGCAAGTGAAATCAAACCACTTAAAACTCTTCGCTACAAAATAGAAGCTGAACTCCGAGATAAAGGTTATACAATCGATACAAGCTATCAAGACCCGATCATTCATCCTGATGATCCTATTGAGCCTGATTAAAAATCAGTTATGCCTTGGTATCCGTACTATGCCTTTTATTACTCTTATTTTTATTTCGCTGCGATACTGATACGCACTACCAAAGCACGCAAGAAAAACAACCTAATCGGCGGCACCATAAATCTTAATTGATTTAAGGTAATCACATATTATGCAGATTGAAAATAAAACATCGCTACCGCTTCAAGCATTAATCATTCCGAACGAACACGGAAAACACGAATTAATTGTTGTCGTAAAAGCCACCTTTGATTCTTTACAACAGTTGAAGCTCGCCAGTGAAATGCAACCGATTCACTTAAAAGATGTTTTCTGGGGTGAGCCGCAAACCAGCAGTCTTAGATACGCCAATGAAATCCATCTAGGGAAGCCAGGTACCGATATTTTAATGCACGCTCATGCGTATGCCCCCAACGGACAAGCCGTGCGCGAAAGCAATGTATCGATTCAAGTAGATCAATACAGTTTAAACTTAAAAGTGTTTGGCGATCGGGTTTGGCAAGGCCGCCAAATAACCAATACAAAACAGTTTATTCGAATTCCTTTAGTCTACGAATACGCCTTTGGCGCACCCATGAATGAATATAACCCCGTTGGTAGAAGTGAAACCCTGCTCGCCAATATTGAAGACCCGACTAACTTAGTAAGCAGTCAAAAATCAGCCCCGATGCCAAGCACACCCAGCCCCATCGCATCACACTGGAAAACCCGTTATCCGCTAGCAGGCACCTACGACCAACAGTGGCAAGAAACTCGCCTACCCTATTTACCTGCAGATTTTGACCGCCAATTTAATCACTGCGCGCATCCACAACTGCAAACCCAACAGCCTCTAAAAGGCGGCGAGCAATATCGCTTACAAGGCGTACACCCTTTAGAAGTATTAGAAGGAAGACTGCCTTTCTGCCCACTAAAGCTCGAAGTAGTACTTAAAGATACGATTAAAGAATTAACACTTAATTACGATACCGTTCACTTTGAACCCGATAATGATCAAGTACATATTTCGTGGCGCGCTAACCATGTGTGTTTAAACAACGCCAAAGATGTTATTAGCGTTAGCATGGATTTTAAATAATATGACCACAGCACCTCTAGACCTAAACAACATATACATAGCTGATTTGGAGATTTGCACACCACTGAGTAATGACGTTGCAGAACTCAGTGAAAAAATTCAAGCGAATGAAAATGAATTCTGCCTCTCAGATTATTATGGCCATCTTGGCCAACAAATAAACATGTCTCTTTGTGACGGTGCGAGTTTCAGGAAGATAGATCCTAAGATCAATATCAATCGCTGTCATCGCGATAAAACCTTAGTACAAATGGCTGATAAAGCACTTACCCCCCTACTCACACGGTTCAAAGACTACAGCCCTTCTTTGGCACCTTTTATTCTTGCAACGGCTGAACAAGTACCGAATCATAAGCCACTAGCCCCAGATCAACTGGCTAATTCTATTAGGCAACATTTGGGTGACAATGCAGAGATGATTCACTGGAACCAATTTATTCCAGTGACTATTGGGCGTGCAGGCGCATTGGCGACTCTAAATTTGGCGCAAAAGTTATTTCAGCAAAACAATGGAATAGAATTAATCATCATTGGTGGCCTAGACAGCTATCGCCATTCAGCCGTGCTGCGAGACCTGAGTAAGCAACAGCGTATAGCAATGATAGGTAGCGATGGTTTTGTTGCCGGTGAAGGCGCGGGCTTTATCGTAATCACCAACAATAAGCATTATGCGCTCAATAAAAATAATGGATACGTGCGTATTCACTCACCTGGCTTAGCGGTTGAGCAAGGCTATATTGGAAGTAACGAACCTAATTTAAGTCAAGGGCTGACAAGTGCTATTAAAATGGCATTAAACGCCTCGCCAAATTTACCCGTTAGCCAAATTTACACATCCATGAACGGTGAAGCCATTTGGTATGAAGAACATATCGCCAGCACACTACGACATAGGCATGATTTAGACCATGACATTGCAGATAAATCTATTTCAAGCGCGTACAATATTGGCGACATCGGTTCTGCAACGGGAATGATCGCACTTGCGTTATCATCACATAAACTCTTTAGTGATGGCATTGCACAGCGACACTTAATTACAACCAGTTCAGACAAAAACCAACGCAGCGCAGTATGTTTAACATTTGAACCAGCCGAGCCACAGTTAAAGCATAATTCAAGCAATACTGAGGCAAAAGCACAGGAAAGTGCATATAACGAACAGGATGATCAATAATAATGGCTAAAAATAACGTTCTTGTTAATGGCTTAAGCGCCGTTACTTCGGGTAGCAGTGGCATACTCATGACCAGCCCTGACGTCTGTAAAACCACCTGCGGCCCAGCGACTGTTCCTATACCTTACCCAAACATTGCTGAAAGCAAAGACCTAGCCGGTGGCTCTACCAGCGTTATGATTGAAGGCAACCCTGTTTGCTTAGAATCATCCACTTTTGCTCAATCCACTGGCGATGAAAGCGGAGACCAAAAAGGGACCGTTTCTAATACAATTCAAGACGAAGCCAAGCCGGGACTCTTTTCACCCACGGTATTTATCGAAGGAAAAGCGATTGTCCGTAATACCGATATTTTCACCAGTAATAAAATGAACACACCGCCTGCCCCAGTGATGCAAGCACAAGTTGGGCCTGGGGTGGGCACAATTCCAGACCACGAACTATTACAGCGCCCCTATCAGCGCGTAGAGTTGCCTCTTGAAACGTTTGGTGATGATGAACATCTTGCAAAAATAATGGAGCAAAAAGTAAAGCTGGTTAT
>CAJXUD010000006.1 GCA_913061415.1 uncultured Oleispira sp.
ATTTATTAAGGACCTATTTATTAAGGACCTATTTATTAAGGACCTATTTATTAAGGACCTATTTATTAAGAACCTATTTATTAAGAACCTATTTATTAAGAACCTATTTATTAAGAACCTATCTAGTTAAGCCAACCAGCGGCAAGAATGAGTCGTCACCTCCATATTTCAATGTCTTTAATATATCTCTTAAGATTCCCTTAAGTTTACTGTGTTAATTTTATGACTCATAAACGCTAGCGGGCTTATTAGCTCAGCATACAATTGCGAATTTAAAGGCAGTCATAATGAAATCACTCCTACAGAGAATTACCTTTACTATCTTGGCTTCCGTGTGCTCGGCATCGCTTTACGCGGCTGAGGTTGTCGATCTCTCACAATATCAAGGAGAGAAAGCCATCTATATCGATTTCTGGGCGTCATGGTGTGGCCCCTGTCGTCAGTCGTTCCCTTGGCTCAATAAAATGCATGATAAATACTCTGAGAAAGGGTTAAAAATTATCGCGGTGAATGTTGATGCTGACCGTGAAGATGCTGATCAATTTTTGCTTGAACATCCCGCCAATTTTGATGTGGTGTATGACCCAGAAGGGACATTAGCTGAAAAATTCAACATTCAGGGGATGCCCAGTGCTGTATTGATTTCTCGTAGTGGTGAAGTACTAAGCCAACACATTGGATTTAACCAGGATCGTGCCAAGCATTATGAAGAAGCTATTCAGCAGTTGTTAGTAGAGGAAAAAAATGATGAATAAAAAGCTAGGGGTGCTGTTGTTACTGGTAATACCTTTAACAGCTTGTAGCGGTCTTGGGGTTAAACCATGGCAGAGAGATATTTTATCAAAACCTGAAATGACATTTGGTGATAGCCCAATGGATGCGGCCTTTGATGATCATATTTATTTTAGCAAAGAAGCGTCAAGCGGCGGACGCAGTTTTTCTGGTGGAGGTTGCGGATGCAATTAGATAAAAAAACAACAGTATACGACCTTATTGCACTTGCAAGCTGTTCTTTGCTGGGTGTTTCAACACCGGTATTAGCCGCTGATACGAGTATTGATGATTGGAAGGTTGATACCGCGATACTTTATTACAACGAGACTGATCGGGTGAGTGCTGTAGAGTCTGCGGTGAGCATCAGTAAAAATCTTGGTGGCGATAAAATCCTATCTGGAAAAATAACCATGGATTCGCTCAGTGGTTCATCTCATAACGGCGCCGCGATCAGTGATTATGAGCAAACCTTTACTAGCCCGTCTGGTGAGGAAACTTATACTATTGCTCCGGGTGATGTTCCTCTTGATCCTAACTTTGAAGACGACCGCAATTCGTTCAGCTTGCAGATGTCTCAACCGTTAACTCGAGTGATGAATCTTGAATACGGTGCTGCCTACTCTAGCGAGTATGATTATAAATCGTTGAGTGTGAATGCCAGTTTAATGCGTGATTTCAATCAGAGAAATACTACGTTATCCGCAGGCTTTTCTTATGCACAAGATGAAATCAATCCACGTGATGGATTGCCTGTTTTGTATTCATTGATGTCAGATAATACTAAATCTGGATCAGATACTAAGAATACGATTGATCTATTAATGGGGGTTACTCAGGTCATTAATAGAAATACCATTATGCAGTTTAATTACGGCTTTGGTAATTCGACGGGATATCATAATGATCCTTATAAAATAGTTTCTATCGTTTCAGATGCCACCAATGCACCGTTAGATTATTTATTTGAAAATAGACCAGACTCTCGTACCAAGCACAGTCTGTATTGGCAGACCAAGCATCACTTTGATCAAGATATGGTGGATTTTTCATTGCGTTTGATGGCGGATGACTGGGGGGTAAATTCACAGACGCTTGATATGCACTACCGCTGGAATATTTCGGACAACAATTACCTAGAACCGCATGTGAGGTATTATACTCAAAGCGCGGCTGATTTTTATGAAGAGAAAATCAGCAATGCAGGTTTAACGGCCGAGCAAGTTGCGACGCAATATCAAAATGAAGGTCGTGATGTTACTGCAGATTACCGTTTAGGCAATATGGATGCGACGACCATAGGCGTTAAATGGGGGACTAGGTTATTTGGAACTCATCAGCTAACGTCTCGGATTGAGCTCTACCAGCAAAGTGGTGATAGCAAAGTATCGGATGTCGATGCTATTATTTTCCAAGTAGGTTATGGCTTGAAATTTTAAAATGACAAAAAAAGGATAACACATGGCAACTGTTAGTAATTTAAACGGCAATATTGCCGACAGCGGCTTTCATGTTATTCCTTTTGCTTCTGGTTGGAAGTGTTATTTTCGGGCAATGGCCAGCCCATGTGAAATATTAATAGGTGCTTGCCCTGAGTCTGAAGCACAGCGCCTATCATTATTAGCATGGACAGAGGTGAAGCGAATAGAGCAAAAGTTCAGTCGCTATCGAGACGATAATATTATTTTTGAAATAAATACCAGCCAAGGAAAAGTGATTGAAATTGATGAAGAAACTCATCGTTTATTAACTTTTTCAGATCAATGCTTTCAAGCAAGTGAAGGCTTGTTTGATATTACGTCTGGCGTTTTACGCAAAGCATGGGCCTTTCATTCTAATGCCGTTATACCTTCTCAGGCAGAGATTGAAGAGTTGTTGCCTTTAGTTGGCTGGCAAAACGTCAAATGGGATGCTAATTCAATACAATTAAAACCCATGATGGAATTGGACTTTGGTGGTATTGGTAAAGAATATGCTGCTGACAGAGCTTTGCTATTGCTAACAGAATCACATCGCCAGCCCTATTTGGTTAATCTAGGGGGGGATATCGCTACCAACGGTGCGCTCTTCCCTGAACATGAGTGGCGAGTAGGCATCGAAGCAATATCCGATAAATTGGTTGATAATGTATTGAAAGTACAAGAGGGGGCCATTGCGACCAGTGGTGATTCTCGTCGTTATTTACTGAGCAATGGCATTCGCTATTCTCATATTTTAAACCCTCAAACCGGTTGGCCGATCAAAAATGCGCCTCATTCTATGACAATCATGGCGCCATCGTGTGTACAAGCGGGAATGTTATCCAGCTTGGCGTTATTACAGGGACAAGATGCCGAGTCCTTTCTTGATGAGATGGGTATTCAATACTGGAGCCAGCGTTAAGTATGCAAATATTATTAGTTGAAGATGACGCCGCAATATCGGTTGGCTTGCAAAAAATATTAATGGAAGAAAATTTTGTTGTTAACTGCGTAAGCAGTGGTCAGCAGGCGATTAATCAGTTGCAAGTCAGTGTCCCCGATATGATGATTCTGGACATTGGTTTACCCGATATAACGGGCATTGAAGTATTAAAGAAAATACGACCTCAATTTTCAGAACTCCCAGTATTGTTATTAACCGCACGCGATGAAACCAAAGATAAAGTCGAGGGGCTGAATGCCGGAGCGGATGATTATTTAACCAAACCTTTTGATGTTGATGAATTAATCGCACGCTTAAGAGTGATGGAGCGCAGATTGGGTACCGTGAAAAGCAACTGCATCAATATTGGGGGCATTAGCCTCGATACTGAAAAGCATCAAGTTAGCCTTGATGGACAGCCTGTTGAGTTTTCACGGCGCGAATTTATGCTCTTAAAAGCGCTGATGGAGCGAGCGGGTCATGTATTATCAAAAGATCAGTTAGAGCAAATGTTATACGGTTGGGGGGAGGAAATTAGCAGTAATTCCATTGAAGTACACATACACAATATTCGGAAAAAAACGGCTAAAAGTTTTATCTCAACCATTAGGGGGATTGGCTATAGCGTGAAGCAGTCATGACGTCTATTCGTCGTTTTATGGTCATCGTATTATTGGCCAGTATTACCTTACTGAATTTTTTAGCCGCATTGGATGGCTACCGTTCTAGCATGGAAAAGTCTCAGCAATTGTTTGATAAACAATTAGCGGGCATCGCTCAATTATTAATTCATTCAGGTATCGATAAAAATACCGCCAGCAATACAGAAAATCACATCGTTGATCCTGATGCTTATAATATTGCTTATCAGATATTTAATGAGCAGCAAGAACTGCTACAGCGCTCTCATAACTTACCAGATCAGGCCATTGTTCCACTGTCTCAAGGCTACTCATTTAAAAATTATCAAGGTTATCGTTGGCGTACGTTTGCCTTGCAGCACCGTCATTCTAAACACTGGATTATTGTGGCCGAACGGTCAGATATCCGTTATGCCTTAGCCGAAGAAGTTGTCCTAACTTCCGTTATTCCAATCGTTGCCGAGCTGCCATTAATCGGCATTCTTATCTGGCTGGTTATTGGCTGGGGATTAAAACCGATTAATCGTTTAGCGGCTGAGCTGCGGAATAAAGACCCACAGGATTTAAGCCCTCTTGCAGAAGACAATGTGGTTGATGAACTGTCGGTCTTAGTCGAATCCTCAAACTCGTTACTTAATAGACTGCGAAAATCATTTGATAGAGAGCGGCGGTTCGCAAGTGATGCTGCTCATGAATTGAGAACGCCGATCAGCGCATTGAAGATTCATTTATACAATTTGAAATCGGTTGTTCCTGAAGATAATGAAAGCTATCGATTATTAGATCTAAGCATTCAGAGAACATCGCATTTAATTGAGCAGATGTTATTGCTATACCGAACTGTGCCTGATCAATATGTAAATAAATTTCAACGGATTAATGTATATACGCTGGTGCAAAATCAAATAATCGAACTATATTCGCGATTTTCTGATAAAGATCAAATTATTGAGCTTCAAGGAGAGGAACTTGAAAGAGGGACGTTTGACATTGTTGCAGATACTTTCTCTTTAAACGTATTGCTAAAAAATCTATTAGATAATGCGAATAAATACACTCCTGAAGGTGGCAATATACTGCTCTCTCTTAAGCGGGTCGATAAGCAAGTGGTGCTAACGATTGATGATTCCGGTAGTGGTATTGACGCAGACTATTATGGGCGCGTTTTTGAGCGTTATTATCGAATGCAAGATCAGCAGACCAGTAATATTATTGGCAGTGGTTTGGGGTTCTCAATAATACATCATATTCTAGACCTTCATGGTGGTGATATATCTCTAGAGAAATCCTGTTTTGATACGGGGCTTAAGGTAAGAATAACCCTGCCTGTGGATAAGAGTGAATTATGAAGAAATACTTTATGGTTGTTATCGCATTATTAGCGTCCAGTCTGGTTGCAGCCAAAACACCGATTATTGAAATCACGATTAAAGATCATCTTTTTTATCCTTCAGAGCTTGTGATTCCAGCCGACAAAAAAGTAAAGTTGCTGGTGATTAATGCTGATGAGACAGCGGAAGAGTTTGAAAGCTACGAGCTTAATAGAGAAAAGATCATCACTGGAAATAGTAAGTCGATCATCTTTATTGGGCCATTACCCGCAGGTCGCTATCCCTTCTTTGGTGAATTTTATCCTAAAACGGCCCAAGGAGTGATTATTGCTCAGTAGTATGCGCAATAATAAAAATTATGTTATTAACAGCTATTATCATCGTTTTACGAGAAGTTTTAGAAATTGCGCTATTAACCAGTTTATTGGCGTCCGTGGGTAAATATATAGGTATTCGGTTCCATCATTTTGCACTTGCTCTGTTATCGGGTATTACCTTTGCTTATCTTTATGCTAAAAATTTGCCCACTATTTCTGAGCTATTTGATTACACCGGACAGGAATGGATTAACAGCATTCTACAAATAACAATATATGTTTCATTAGCCTGTTTTATTATTTTATTGTGTTCGAACCCGCATCGGATGAATAACCTTAAACGCTTAATGATGTGTTTAATGTTGATGCCTATTGTTTTAGCTTTGACCCGTGAAGGTTCAGAAATTTATATTTACATTGATAGTTTTTTCCATGGCAACCGCCCAGTATTTCCGGTTGTTGTTGGCAGCATCATAGGCTCTTGTATCGGTTTAAGTATTGGCGCATTAATTTATTATGCTTTGATCTCGTGTCCATTAGAAAAGCGCTTAACGATTGTGAAGTGTGCTCTCGCGGTGACGGCTTGCGGTATCTTAAGCCAAGCGGTGTCATTACTTTTGCAAGCCGATGTACTTCATTCCTATCCAGCATTATGGAACAGCTCTGAATACCTGGCGGAAGATTCTGCTATTGGTCAGCTTCTGTATGCGATTCTGGGTTACGAAGCTACTCCTGCACCCCAGCAAGTGATTGTATATGTTGTAGGTCTATTATTAATTATATCTGGAGTTGTTATCCATAAATATTATGGAAGCAAAAGAGCAATCGATGTTTAAAGCCTATTTTACGCATTTCACCTTACTGGTTATATCTCTATTTTTCACTGCGTCTTGCTATGCTGATGGCTCGGCTATTAATAAAGTCTATTTGCCGTATGTACAGCCTTTAGAAAAGGAGGTGGAGTATCGAGCCTTATTTCGAGAGGTTGAGGGCGAAAAACAATCACAGCATAAACTGGGTTATGGAGCTTCCATAACTGAAAACTGGTTTGCCGAATTTTATTTAATTGGTGAGAAAACTGAAGAGGAATTCATTGTTAGTAATTATGAAGCAGAAGCAATACTGCAACTAACAGAGCAAGGCGAGTTTGAAATTGACTGGGGCATGATGTTCGAACTTGAAAGAAGTGCAAATGCTGATGATGCATGGGAAGCGAGTATCGGTATGCTTGCGGTTAAGAATTTCAAAAAGATTTCTATCGCGGCCAATGCTTTTCTTATTCGAGAGTGGGGTAAGGATGTGATGGCGGAGTTGGAGCAAGCAGGATCGGTTCAAGCACGTTATCGTTTATTACCCGAGCTTGAACCTGGGTTTGAGTTGTATAAAAAAGAAAATGAGCATGCGGCTGGCCCAGTTATTATGGGCCGATTTAAAGTGGGATCGCGGCAGAAACTATTTTGGCAACTTGGTCTAATGTTTGAAGACAGCGCTCAAGGTAGTGATGAGGTCTTACAATTACAGCTTGAGTATGAGTTTTTATAAATACTGTTTAAACAGTTGTTTGATAACGGGCAATACGGATGCGACCAATAACAGTGCCATTGCAAGATTAAAGGCTCGTTGCTGCTTGGCGCTTTGTAGAATCTGCTTAATTCCTTTACCAAATACTAACCAAGTACTCGCGGTGAAGAGTGCGGCAAAAAAGAAAACGCCCGAAATCGTTAAAATTTGCCAATAAATATCGTCATTGAGTACGGTATAGGCTGAAATTGAACTGGTCGCAACGACCCAAGCTTTAGGATTTACCCATTGAAAGAGCGCCGCTTGAAAAAACGTAAACGGTTTCGATTTTTCGCCTTCTAACGTATCTGGGCTTGCGCTGGCAATCAGCCAAGATAAGTATAATAAATACACAACCCCCAATACTTTGATGATCTCATGCAAAATAGGGTATTTATCAAAAACAATACTAAATCCCAAGCCAATTAAAATGACCATAACCGGGAAACCGAACGTTACCCCTAAAACATGAGGAATGCTTTTTTGGATGCCGAAGTTCATGCCAGAGGTCATCAGCATGATATTATTTGGACCGGGGGTTATGCCTGCAGATAAGCCAAAAATAAAAACAGCGAGATAGAGTTCCAAGGGTATTGCCTAGTCTAAAAGATATATTAAATAACTAAATTGTAAATAAGGCAGGATTCTAGCAGAAAAGGAGGCTGGTTGAAAAAGAAAAGCGGTGACTCATAAAAACAGCTATGGCTACCGCTTTATTATTAGTATTTATTTACCATCACAACAAGGCGCGTCAGCGGCCAAGTGCGGCACAAAGTTACAAGGTGAGTGGCGAGAATCAAGCTGCTCTTTCAAAATCCCCTTCCAAGCCAAGTCACAAGCCCCAGTAGAGCCCGGCATGCACACAACCAGCGTATTATTAGCTAAGCCAGCCAATGCACGTGATTGAACGGTAGACGTACCGATATCGGCATAGGATAGATGACGGAATAACTCACCAAAACCTTCAATTGTTTTATCCAATAATGGGATAACGGCTTCTGGAGTTGAATCGCGGCTTGTAAAACCGGTACCGCCCGTTAACAAAATCACATCGACTTCATCCGCGGCAATCCACGCTGAAACAATGGCGCGAATCTGATAAATGTCGTCTTTTACAATGATCTTATCTTCGTAACGATGACCCGCTTCTTGTAATGCTTCTACCAGATACTTACCAGACGTATCGGTTTGATCGTTGCGGGTATCTGAAACGGTTAATACGGCAATTCGAAGAGGGGTGAATTCTTTGTTGGCATGGTTGCCCATTATGCTTCTCCTAACGGATGACAATTAAATAAATATAAAAGTAATAAAATAGAGATGGCTGGCATTAAATCGTAGGAAGTAGTGAGATGCAAGATTGCATCCCACTGTTTCGAGCTTACTCATGAGGCCCATGATGTAAGTCTATAAACAAGGCGAGTGGAGCCTTTTAAATTTGACTCTCTAGTGAGGAGAGCCACCTTCACGTACGCCTTCCATATTCGGTAGCTTGTGAGCAATACCTTTATGGCAATCGATACAGGTTTTTTCACCAGACGCTAATGCACTTGAGTGCTGAGCTGCTGCGCGCTTACTTTGACGAGTGAAGTCCATAGAGTCGAACTGGTGACAGTTACGGCACTCTAAAGAATCGTTGGCTTTTAAACGCGTCCACTCATTTTGTGCAAGCTGTAAACGATGAGCTTCAAACTTTTCACGGGTATCAATCGTCCCGAAAATTTTGCCCCAGACTTCTTTAGAAGCCTGCATCTTACGAGCAATTTTGTCGGTCCAATTATGAGGTACGTGACAGTCAGAGCAAATTGCACGAACACCAGAGCGGTTGCTGTAGTGAATCGTAGTTTGCAATTCCATAAAGGGATTGTCACGCATTTCGTGACAACTTGTACAAAACTCTTCGGTATTGGTTAATTCCATAGCGGTATTGAAACCACCCCAGAAAATAACACCAGCAATAAAGCCACTGATGGTTAAAAAACCTAAAGAAAGGTGTACCGCTGGCTTGGACAAAATAGTCCAACCCAGCTTTAACAAATGTATTATCTTATTCATGATCTCTCCTATTTAGCCTGCTTATGAGATTGTCTAATAAGTTTTTCCATATCAACAAACTCATTCTCAACTAATGGCTTACCTTCTAACTGGTGTACGTGACACTGAGTACAGAAGTAGCGACGAGGTGAAACTTCACCTAAAAAGTCGCCATCACGGTTCATATAGTGAGTCACACTAACAGCGGGTGCTTGTGCTTCGTCTGCAAACTTACGTGAGTGACAATCCATGCACTTATTAAAGTTTTTATCCAGCTGATATTTACTAATATCATGTGGAATAGTCGGCGGCTGTTGAGGGTAGTCACGCTGACGTTTAAGGTCGTTATTTTCTACCATCTCAATAATCGGTGGTGTTACTTCGGCATTTAATGGTGCTGTACCACGAAGTGTTGATACTTGAGGTGCATTATCAATCACTTTTTCTTCAGCAGATGCTGTTAATGGCAATGCAATCGAAGAAATGGCTAGTACAGCAGTCATCGCAAAAGTCATTGCGTTTTTAATAGTTAAAGCTTTCATAGTCATTCTCCCTTATACCTTCTCGATTTTCACAGCACATTTTTTATAGTCAGTCTGTTTAGACAGCGGATCAGTCGCATCTAATGTGACTTTGTTAATCAACTGACTGGCATCAAACCAAGGTACAAATACTAAGCCAACCGGAGGTTTATTACGGCCGCGAGTTTCGATACGTGTTCTTATCTCACCACGACGAGAAATAACCTTTACTTCATCGCCACGACGCATGCCACGCTTTTTCGCATCTTCAGGGTGCATAAAACACACTGCATTAGGGAATGCTTTATAAAGCTCAGGTACGCGTTGAGTCATTGAACCAGAGTGCCAATGTTCAAGAACGCGACCTGTGCTTAACCACATGTTGAATTCTTCATCAGGGCTTTCTGCTGGTGGCTCGTACGGTAGGGCAAAGATAATCGCTCTGTTATCTTTCTTACCGTAAAACTGCCATCCAGTACCTTTTGCAACGTATGGATCAGAACCTTCTTTAAAGCGCCATTTAGTTTCAACACCATTAACCACAGGCCAGCGTAGACCACGCTCTTTATGGTAACGATCGTAGTCGGCTAAATCGTGACCATGGCCGCGACCGAAAGATGCGTACTCTTCAAACAAGCCTTTTTGTAGGTAGAAACCAAAATCTTTAGATTCTTGGTTTTCATAATCAGGGCTAATTTGAGACAGTGGGAAATTATCTACTTGGCCATTCTTATAAAGCACTTCATATAAAGTCTTACCTTTATATTCAGGGTTAGCCGCTAGAATTTCTGCAGGCCATACTTCGTCAGTTTTAAAACGCTTAGAGAATTCGACTAGCTGCCATAAATCAGAGCGAGCATCGCCTGGTGCATTTACTAACTGATACCAAACTTGAGTACGACGTTCAGCGTTACCAAATGCGCCTTCTTTTTCTACCCACATGGCAGAAGGAAGAATCAAATCTGATGCTTCAGCGGTGACTGTTGGGTAAGCATCTGAAGTAATGATGAAATTATCTGGATTACGGTAACCCGGTAATATTTCTTCATTAATGTTAGCGCCGGCTTGAACGTTGTTATTCACTTGGTTCCAGCACACGTTGATCTTGCTATCTTTTAGATCCCGGATTTGTTGAACCGCGTGAGAGCCTGGTTTGCCATTCAAAATTCCTGCTGGAATTTTCCATAGCTTCTCAGATAATGCTCTGTGCTTAGGATTTTTTACAACCATGTCAGCAGGTAAACGGTGTGAGAATGTTCCTACTTCACGCGCAGTACCACAAGCAGAAGGCTGACCAGTCAATGAGAACGGGCTATTACCTGGCTCTGCAATCTTACCGGTTAATAAGTGGATGTTGTACAACAAGTTGTTTGTCCAAACACCGCGGGTATGCTGGTTTACACCCATAGTCCAAAGTGACATTACTTTGATTTTTGGATCGGCGTAAAGCTTAGCGATTTTTTCAATGTTAGCCGCAGGTACGCCAGACATTTCTTCTGCATATTCGAAAGTATAAGGCTTAACGAATTTAGCAAACGCTTCTAGATCGATAGGAGTAGAAGCACCCGAGTTAGGGTTTTTCGCTTTCTTCTGAAGCTCGTGCGTTGGGCGTAAACCATAACCAATATCGGTAACACCCTCACGGAAGTTAACATGTTTGTTAATGAAGTCGTGATTAACACTGCCGCTTTCGATGATGTAGTTAGCAATGGCGTTTAATAGCACCATGTCTGTTTGCGGTGTGAATACTGCTGGGATGTCTGCCAAATCGAAAGAACGATGTTCGAAAGTAGACAATACCGCCACTTTAACATGTGGATTACTTAAGCGACGGTCAGCGATGCGAGTCCAAAGAATAGGATGCATCTCAGCCATGTTAGAGCCCCATAATACGAAAGCGTCAGCAGCTTCCATATCATCGTAGCAACCCATTGGTTCATCAATGCCGAAGGTACGCATGAAGCCACCTACCGCAGAAGCCATACAGTGACGTGCGTTAGGATCGATGTTATTCGAAAGGAAACCGGCTTTCATTAATTTAACGGCGGCGTAACCTTCGTGCACAGTCCACTGACCTGAACCAAACATGCTGATTCCATCAGGTCCTTTTTCTTTTAATACTTTTTTGAATTTCTCTTCCATAATATCGAAAGCTTCATCCCAAGAAACGGGAGTGAAATCACCTTCTTTATTAAATACGCCATCTTTTTTACGTAGCATTGGCGTAGTAATACGGTCTTTTCCGTACATGATTTTTGAAAGGAAGTACCCTTTCACACACGAAAGGCCTTTGTTTACAGGTGCTTTTTCATCACCATGGGTAGCAACGACTTTACCGTCTTTTGTTGCAACACTGATACCGCAACCGGTACCACAAAAGCGACAAGGGGCTTTTGACCAGGTAAGTTTGTTGGCTTTACTGGAAGTAATGATATTACTAGCGCTAGCGGGTAGGCTAATACCGGCCACAGTTGCAGCAGTTGCTGCAGCTTGGGCCTTAATGACATCACGGCGAGTTAGTTTCATATGCTTTCTCCGACTCTAATACTAATTTTTAAATTCTGTTATTGCACAGTCTGTGATGGCGCATCGGTATCGGTCGGCGCTTCACACATTTGTGGTTCATATATTTTTTCGATTGGCTGATCCAAATCGGCTTGATCAATTTCATCATCGAGCTCGTCGATGGCGGCAACTTGGTGGTAAACCATTGACGTATTCACAACACCGTCGATCGCAGAAATTAGATCGATGCGGTCTATAATGATGCCCTGATGCTTCGCTTCGGTAACGATGACAAACTTGCCTTTTTCGTCACTGCCATGAATCTCAAGATCCGCTTGTTCCTGCAAGGCTTTCTCTACCGCTTGGTGTTTTTCTGCTTGGCAAAGAACGATAAAGCTACTGATATGGCTTTCTTCAGTAACATCATCTAAAGCAATTTTATTGGTTCTCATATTTGAGCTCCGGTTTACGATCGCTACCTGCTGTTAATGAAGCAGGTGTTGAAAAGTTGGATGAGGCAATTGGACTAATCGTAATTGACTGCGAAGGACAGGTAGAAATACATGCGCCGCAACTGGTGCAGTCTTCAATATTAAGCTCAGGTGTTTGAATCGCGCCCGACCTTACGTTCTTTGGCCATGGCATAGTAATGGCGCGCGGGTCGCATACGTCTTTACAGCTTTGGCAGTGGGTCTTTTGTTTTGCAAGGCAAGAGTCGTCAATCTTAATATCAAAGTAGAAAGGCTTGTTCTCTTCTTGATTGGGTAGCACTTGTTTCAACAAGGCGTTAGGTTGGCAAGTATCAAGGCAGGCTTCGCAAAAAGTGCATTCGCCGCGATTAAAATCGATTTCAGGAAAGCCACCATCACCAACAATAATAATATTCTCTTCACACGCAGAAATGCACTCGTGGCAACGAGTGCATTGGTCAACAAAGGTCGCTTCCTGCAAAGCCCAAGGAGGGCGTTGAGGCAACCAGCTATTCGCTGAATTGGCCTCGTCTTTAGTGGGTTGAGCTACTAAAGCAGAAGGACGACGAAAGAAGGCGCGGCGAGAATGATCAATGTTAGCCATGATGCTTTCCTAAACCCTTTTCCTTAGCTACCAGGAGGCCCATTAAGTAGTTGTAAAAACCAAACCATAAATCCGTAGGCAGAAATACCACCAACAGTGAATGCAGGAATCACGATAAACGTCAGAAAAAGCGAAGTCGTTAACTCAGCTTTTTTAGTACGGGATTCCATTGAAACTAGTTCTTCAGACATAGCCGAATCACTCCGTTGCTTATTTAAATAGGTAAAAATATATCTTAAGAGTAATTCTAGAGGTTACCTGTAATAGTGCTATTGAATTGAAAGGTTAAAAACTGACATAGGTCATTAATTGAAGAGGTTGTCGCAGAGGGGGGCTTTGAAGGCTATGTTATTGATTGTTAAATACATTGCCTTTAATAATGATTATCAATAACACTAGAAAATAGGGTTATTCTACTCTAGAAAATTTGATCTAATTG
This sequence comes from uncultured Oleispira sp., assembly GCA_913061415.1. Lineage (GTDB taxonomy): Bacteria > Pseudomonadota > Gammaproteobacteria > Pseudomonadales > Oceanobacteraceae > Oleispira. The sequence goes on from CAJXUD010000006.1 coordinate 13,597, forward strand.
ATGGCTAAATGTGGAAAGAATTGAGAGCGAAGCGCGTTCAGGATAAAGAGCGTGAGAATGAGGGGTTAAATGAGGATTTAATAGGAGCTGCTTAATCGAGCTCCTATTAAATTTTAGCGGGAAAACTAATAATTAGTTCTTTGAGCGCTGATCTTCACGAAAACGAAGTTTATCTTGGCGATGTTTTTCCACCGTATCATGAACATCGGCGCCAATATGAACTTCACCGCGCTTCTTAGCTAACTGCATTTGCAGTTCACGTTGCTGAAAACGCTCGCGCTGTTCTTCAGTATATTTATCAATGCAGTGAGGGCAGCTCACACCTTGCTGATAGTGAATACTGACTTTTTCTTCTTCAGTAATCGGATAACGGCAAGCATGGCACTGATCGTATTGGCCTTTTTCAAGGTCGTGATTCACTGCAACGCGGTTATCAAATACAAAGCATTCGCCTTCCCACATAGTGTCTTCTTTTGGCACTTCTTCTAGGTATTTAAGAATGCCACCTTCAAGGTGATACACCTCATCGAAGCCTTGCTCTTTCATGTAGGCCGTTGATTTTTCGCAACGAATACCACCGGTACAGAACATCGCGACTTTTTTCTGCTTAGTCGGGTCCATGTTCTCTTTGACGTATTGAGGAAACTGACGGAAAGTTTCGGTATTAGGGTTAACCGCACCTTCAAATGTACCAATTTGATACTCATAATCATTGCGGGTATCAACTAAAACCACATCCGGATCAGAGATTAATGCATTCCAGTCTTGAGGCTTGACGTAAGTGCCCACTACCTGTTTAGGGTCTATGCCCTCTACACCCATGGTTACGATTTCTTTTTTCAATTTAACTTTCGTGCGGTAGAAAGGCATTGTTTCATCAAATGATTCTTTATAAACAATGTTGGCTAAGCGTTCATCGGTCGCTAACCAAGCGAGCAGGGCATCAATGCCTTCGCGAGAGCCTGCAACGGTGCCGTTAATGCCTTCTTGAGCAATGAGTAAAGTGCCGCGTACTTCATTGGCTTCCATTACATCTAATAATGGTTGGCGAATATCTTCGAAGTTTTCTAAAGTGACGAATTTATACATCGCGCATACGACGATAGGAGCAGTTTGCTCAGACATGGGTCTTTCCTTTTATTGCGATCTGGAACGTAAAACCAGAGCATTGTTGATGGCTGTTTCAATTAACAGCTGGCTCATTTGAGAGCGCGCGGATTATATACAAATCTGAGGTGTTTTTCCAAAATTACAGCGTAAACTGTGCATAACCTTATTTTAAGTACTGTTAGGCAGGATTGACCTGATGATCTCTACCATCTCTGTAGCCAACTACCGTTCAATCATTGAGCTGGTGATGCCCATGGGGGCCCTTAATTTAATTACTGGCCTCAATGGCAGTGGCAAATCCAACTTATATCGCGCGTTGAGGTTATTGGCGGAAACGGCCCAAGGTGGGGTAGTGAATGCTCTCGCTCATGAGGGGGGCCTAGAATCGGCGTTTTGGGCGGGGCCAGAGAAAATCACGTCAAAAATGCTATCCGGGGAAGTTGAAGTACAAGGTGGCCCAAGAAAAAATGTTGTTCGTTTACGCTTAGGTTTTAGTAGTGAAGAATTTGGTTATAGCATTGATCTAGGCTTGCCTGAACCATCTTCTTCGGCGTTTTCTTTAGACCCAGAAATTAAACGAGAGTGCATTTGGGCAGGTCCAGCGTATCGTCCTGCTAGTGTTCTAGTCGATCGCAAAGGGCCTATGGTGAAGGTCAAAGAAGGCCGAAGCTGGCAAGTGATTGCCCAACACTTAAATAGCTTTGATAGCATGTTAAGTGAGGTTGGGGACTTTAACCTTGCGCCAGAAATTTTTCATATTCGAGAGTGGATTCGCAGCTGGCGCTTCTACGATCATTTCAGAACCGATAGCCAAGCCCCTGCGCGTCAGCCTCAGCTTGGCACTCGAACCCCTGTGCTCAGTCAGGATGGACATGATTTAGCCGCGGCCTTGCAAACGATTATGGAAATCGGTGATGAGAACGTGTTAGCCGAATCGATTGAAGACGCTTTTCCAGGGGCGCGTATTCATGTAGATGTTCAAGAAGATGGGCGTTTTATTTTGCGCTTCCATCAGCATGGATTATTACGGGCACTGACAGCTGCAGAGTTATCAGACGGAACGCTAAGGTATCTGTTGTGGGTTGCTGCTTTATTAACGCCACGGCCACCGAAATTGATGGTGCTTAATGAGCCTGAAACCAGCCTGCATCCTGATTTATTACCGGCCTTAGGTCGTCTTATAAAACTCGCCTCCAAATCAACGCAAGTTTGGGTTGTTTCTCATGCCCGTTTATTGATCAATGAACTTGGTGAGCCGGGAGATAGCCCATGTAATAGTCTTGCTTTGTATAAGGAGTTGGGGCAAACCAAGATTGAAGGGCAAGACATGTTCTCAACGCCTAGCTGGCATTGGCCAGGTTATTAATCTCTTAATATAAAGTTGGGTATAAGTTTGGTCTGGCGGGATGAAACTTAAGATACTTGTTTGATGGCCGTTAACTCAATAAGGACTATTTAATCCGTCGACTTGAGTACTGTGCAGTGATTCCATTTTTCTCTAGGCTAGAGTATTTAATACATAGGTTTAGCGCATTCTTAGTAGCGCTGATAATTTATGTATTTTCAGTAAGTTATGTCCAAGCAGAATGCCGTGATTTTGATGCCATAGCGGCGGCCAATAAAAAAGCAGCCTCTTATTTTAAGAATAGTGAGGTTTTTAACCCTGGGGTTGTGAAGAAAAATCATCATACGTCGGGTAGGAAAGAAATTGCGAGTTATATAAAAACAGGAAAAAAACGTTACAGTATTTTCACGTTAGTAGATGATGATTGTAAGGTGGAATTTCGAAAGCGTACTCGTCAAAATGATTAACTGTGAATTTAAAGTTAAAACCATTAATTAATAAGTAATAAAACGATCAATTGCTCAGTAAGAAAGTTACCCATAGAAAGTTGTAAAGCTATCTATAGAAAGTCATAAAGCTATTATTTTGTAGTTATTAAAGATATCAATTTTAAATTTCAGAAATACTTTGAAGCGGGCCTAAAACGTCAACTGGACTAAAGCGAACCAGTATTCGTTGATCACTGGCGAAAAGGGTCTAGTTCAGGGCAGACCAATACTTTTTATTCAGTTCGGATCAATTTTTCAAGAATTAACAAGCAAATAGAATTAATTATCTACTAATTTCAAACATTGCTTAGTAAAAATGCTTAGTTTTACTTTTTAACCCTTTCTTGTACTCATTCTTTTTACGATTTCTTCAGTATTTTTGTAGTTTTTGGCCTACCTAATATCGGTCTATTCGGGTAAATATTAGTACAGCTCTAAGTTCTTACTATTAGCCTTACTGATAAGCCTTGCAGATAAGCCTTGCAGATAAGTCATACAGAGCTCACTCCAGTAAACAATTATAATTAAAAGGACTGAACATGATCAGCACGTTTAATATTCGGTATCGTCATAGCCTAATGACACCGCTCGCCTCAATGACGGTTTCAATTGCATTATTATCTGCTGCGGCAGGTAACGTGCATGCTATGTCAAAAAAACCAGCGCCTCCTGCGCCACCCTCAGCCGCTCAAATCAGCGCTGCAACAAATTCGGTACATGATTTAGCACAAGGGTGTTATGCGATTCAGTCCCCAGCTAATGGCAAATACATGAACCGCTTTGATCAAGGTGGCTTAGTTGATAATGGTTTGAGCTACCAGTTTAAAGCAACCTCAGCTGCGAGTGCTGCACGTTTTTACTTTAAGCCGACATCGTATTTTCATTACATGCTAACCGATCAAGATGGGCGTTATTTAGCCAGCCACTTACCCAATGAGGTATCAGCGGGTCGTTATGCCGGCAAATTTGCCCAGTGGCGTGTAGGCGGGCATTTTCAAAATGATGGCAGCTACCGTTATAGCTTTCATGGTATTGGTTTAAATAAAGTACTGCGTCATAACTATGGTGGTATTGGTTGGTACGCTAATGGTGGCGCTTATGTATTGGATATTTTAAATCCTACCAATGCCAATAGCGAAACGGGCTTCAATTTGGTTGCACAAAATGATTGTAAGCCTTTCCCAGAAGCTGATTTGAATGTAGATGAATCAGTATCGCAAACAGCCGATGTTAACTTACCCGTACGCGGTGCAATCGACCCCCATACCCACATTACGTCTTATGAATTTATGGGCGGGAAGTTCTTACACGGAGAACCCTTCAGCCCTTGGGGTATTGAAACTGCGTTACGCGATAGTAAAGAGATCCATGGTCCTAATGGTGCCTTAGATATCATCGGTAACCTAATGGGTTATGACGACATTAGTCACACCTATGATACCGCTGGTTATCCTAACTTTCCTGAATGGCCTGCACGTAAATCGTTATCTCACATGCAGTATTACTACAAGTGGGTAGAGCGTGCGCATAAAGGCGGGTTGAAGATGATGGTGTCTCTGTTAGTAGAGAACGAAGTTTTATGTAATGTGCAAAAAACCATAAACCCAGCCAGCTGGATTAACCCGAATAACTGTCAAACGTCTAAGAGTATTGATCTTCAAATTCAGCGTTTAAATGAAATGGAAGCGTATATTGATGCTCAGCAAGGTGGCCCAGGTGAAGGCTTCTTCCGCTTGGTTAGTACCCCAGCAGAAGCACGCCAAGTGATTGCTGATGGTAAAATGGCAATTTTAATGGGTATTGAAGCGTCTGAACTCTTTGATTGCGGTATTCGTGATCATTGTACTAAAGAGACGATTGAAGCTCAGCTGCAGAAAGTTTATAACGCGGGTGTGCGTACCCTGTACCCAACTCACCGTTTTGATAACCAATTTGGAGGGGCTCGCCAAGAAGATGGTTTTATTAACGTCGGCCAGTGGCTAGCAACAGGCCGTTTCTTTGAAACAGAAACCTGTGATGCTGAAACGCGTGGGCGCTATTTCAAATCGGGCTTCCCATTGATTGGTGATGTACCTGTGATTAAAGATATCTTAAATCTGATTGGTCTTAACCCTGTTTACGATGAAAGCCAGCCTCTGTGTAATCAGTATGGTTTGAGCGATCTAGGGGTCTACTTGGTTAATCGCATGATCGACATGGGGATGATCATCGAAATGGATCACATGTCGACCAAAACAGCCAATGCGGTTATGGAAATTGTACAAGCGCGTAATTATTCTGGTGTGATCTCTGGTCATAGTTGGTTGAATTCCGCAGCCGATGGCTCACCTCATGCGGTGCATCAAGGTATTGCAACTCAAGGGGGGATATTGGCGCCTTATAATAGCCCATCAACGTCTTTGAAGGGGGGGATCGATCGCTATCTAGCACTGTATGAAAATACGGCTTATTTAAAAGCGGTGCCGTTCTCTACCGACATGGGGGGCATTGGTAATCAAGCGCCAGCACGCAGTGATGCGGCGACTAACCCTCTGCTTTATCCGTTTATTACAGAAGAAGGTATTGAAATTGATAAGCAGGTTACCGGTAATCGAACGTTTGATCTGAATAATGAAGGATTAGCGCATTACGGTTTAGTGGCTGACCACATTCAAGATATCCGCGAGCAAACACCTGCGCGTATTTATGATTCTGTAATGAATTCTGCCGAGGCCTATTTACAAATGTGGGAGCGTGCCGAGAGTAATAATAATACTCAGTATGTGAACCCTAATAGCGGCCAATAGCAGTAAGCTAACACCTCACAAGGCCAAAATTGGCCTTATTTGGCAGGGATGTGCGACGACTTATAAGTCGTGCATTGCTGCACTTTTTCTTACAAAGCCTAATTAACAATCAATCTTGCTAGTTAGTGCGGCATCATAGGTGCTGAAACTATTAAATGCGTTTAACCAAACTTCTTACGATGGTTACTTAAGACTTTTTCTTCGCGTTGTAATGCGGTCATGATCATTGCCGCAATAGACAATGAAGAATTTTTAACGCTTAGAGTCTGAGAATGAGCGGCACATAAAACTTCAGCATCACACCACTGCTCGGCTATCTGGGCAACCCAAACCTTAAAATCATCAACTGCACCTTTGCGCTGTTCAAGCGTTCTGGAGAGTGTCATATGAAAAGAAACTTGTGGCTTTTTTAAGACACCGAGTAAGCCCGGTAACTTGAGTAGCATTAATGTGTCGTCAACATGCAGGGTTTTTGACTGCGGGTGATAGGCCAATACCGATGAGAAATGTAGATTTTCATTGTGAGAAATGAAATCGACACCTTGAGGTACAGAAAACTCAAAATCATCAGAAAACAAATTCGCAAATTCACTGGAGTCGGTGAGCTCTTTTTGCCAAGGTAAATCAGGGAACTTATCAACGTGGCGTTGTGTACCGTAAAGCTTAGCGTCTGGATAATCAGCATGGGCTTTGGCAACATGCATGGTATGAAAGGGATGCAGGTTAATAATCGCTTCAATGTCGTCGCCATTACGGGTAAGTGCATCGACTTTTTGCTTAACATCACCTTGCAATGTATAAGAATCTAATAAGACAAACTTACCATTACTGCGCTTTACCAAGGATGCTTGAGTGCCAATATTTAATAAACCAAAAACTCTAAATTCACCACGAATATTCCAAAAAGTATCAGCAATTTTTAATATTTTATCAGTCATAAATCGTGCTCATTTATAAGGTTTAATTAGAATAAAGGCGCTTAAGGCAAGGCGACAGTATCGCCTTGCTGCAAAGAAAGCACGTTATTCGTTAATGACTTCTAACGCACTCTTATTCTTAAGAAGTTCAGCTTCTTTTTCTTCTAAGCTATTGAGATGTTTACGCAGCGTTTTACTGATGATAGTACTGCGCTTAATCACATCCAGCTGCGGCCACGTAGCACGCTCACCACTTTTAAATAACTCGGTTAAGCCTTCTAAAGTAGGATTGAAAGCCAGTTGTTTAATATTGTCGGCTGTCAAAGTAGGCAGAATGTTGATGTTCCCCAAATACTGCTGATCAACAATTGATCGTAATTTTTGAATCCCAAGCTTGGCCTTTTTATGGCCAACTATACCTTCCAAAACATCAAAGGCATAAATACTGTTGATCTTGGTAAGCTTGGAAACATAGCGCTTGCTCAGCTCTAAAAAACTAGAGGCATCGCGCTTCATACTCACTTTAACAAACGTTGATAGTGGATTAATTTGGCTTACGATACTGTGGTTTACGCCATAGATACGGGCTAAACGGTCGAAAGGCAAATCGGCCATGATAGAGCCGTCGGCAAAACGACGATTGGGGATGTAAGGCACAATGTCGCCTGCCTGATTTTTCGCTTTTAATTGCACCGGTGAAAATACAATAGGAAGCGCACAAGAGGCTCTTACTGCTTGGGTAATAATGGCATTTGGCGACGTTTTTGCGTTAAGCAGGCGCGAGTATTGATGAAGATCAGCGGCTGAAACCGTAATCGTCATATGTCGCCCCGTTCTTTTATAAGCTTCTTCAAATGTCGTTAAATCGAACAACTCAATCAGTGCGTTTTCTAGATTGGTACTATCAAACAGACCTTCTTTACCGAAGCCTTGCCATTTAAGCCACTTATTAAAGCCAGCATAAATAACTTCAGGCGTTAGCATTTCCAATAATTCTTCGTTTGTTCTTGTGCCAACCAATGCGGCAACGATAGAACCTGCACTTGCGCCTGAAATAACATCAGGAAGTACGTCTTGCTCAACCAGGGCTTTAATAACCCCAGCGTGAAAGAAACCTAAGCCAGCCCCGCCACTGAGCATAATGCAACTGCGACCAAAAGCATGGGTCGTTTCATTAAAAAACGATAACTTTTCATAGAAGTCGATTTCATCGGCTTGATAAATAAAATCTAATGCGCCACATACTTCTTGAATAAACTCTTCAATTAAATGCTTAGTACCTATAAGTGCGTTGCCATTAAGTGCAGGCGCAGCAATATTCCCCAAATTGCCATGCAGGCCTTCATGTATAATGTACATAAGATCTGTCGCGTCATTGTTTGACTTCGCTCGACGCATTCTTTCTACGCGAGAACGAATAGCTTGGTAATCATAGTCTTTACAGGCTTCTGTGGCTTTCCATTCTTCTGCCCCCGATAATTCGTCGTGGGCTTCCGCTGCATCCTTGTAGTCGGCATAACATTTGGCATTTTTCATGCGTTTTTGTAATTCAGAAAATGCTTTCTTTGACATGCGTTTGGTCTCGATTGGCGATAATAGCTAAATATAATGATAAATAATTAGAAAAGGCTACCTAATCTAAATAGCGAGTAACATTTCTTAGAGTAGTACTTAACAAGACAAAACTAGTATATTATTGCGATATTCATTTGAACCGTATTTCAATAACAATTAATAATAATTTATATTGAACACTTTCATTCCAATGGCATATTGATGAAAACCATCTCTGCCTACGGACAATACAAAACGACGTGACTCTATTTTATGGATTTTGATATTACGACTCTCACCTTGTTGTCTATCCCTTTAATCAGTGCATTTGTCGGTTGGTCTACAAATTTCTTAGCATTAAAAATGATGTTTTATCCGATGGAATTTGTGGGCATTAGACCCATATTTGGCTGGCAGGGGCTCATTCCAGCAAAGCGCAAAGAAATGGCTGAAATTGCCGCAGAACTGGTACTGGGAAAGTTGCTCAATGCGAAAGAACTTGCGGCTAAAATTGACGCAAAAGAACTCACCAAAGTTATGGAACGTCGCTTAAAACAAGTTCTCCGTAAAATTGTAGATGAGGTTATGCGTGAAAGTGCCCCTAGTGTATGGGCTGCTATGCCGGTACATGGTAAAAATCTAGTTTATGCACGCATTGAAGCTGATATTCCTAATATTGTGAACAACATGGTAGACGACTTTAAATACAACGTTGAAGAAATTGTTGATATTAAAGAACTGGTCGTGACTAAGTTAATAGAATCACCAGAAATCATAAATGAAATATTTCTTAAGTCGGGTGAAAAAGAATTTCCATTTGTTGAGCACTCTGGATTTATTTTCGGTTTGTTGTTTGGTTTTCCAACCATGTTTATTTGGATGTATTTACCAGAATGGTGGGTGCTGCCCTTGGGCGGCTTACTTGTTGGTTATTTGACCAACTGGCTTGCTCTAAAAGTCATATTCGAGCCTAAGCATCCAACAAAAGTAATGGGCATCACTTTTCAAGGCATGTTTTTAAAGCGTCAGGATGAGGTGTCGCGTGTCTACTCAGCAGTCATCGAAGAGAAGTTAGTAACGTCTGAAAATATTCTAAAAACAGCCCTCTATGGCTCAGGCTCAGGTCAGCTATTAGAGCTGATAGAATTGCATGTTAACGATGCGATTGATCGTTATGTTGCCTTTGCTCAGCCTTACTTCACGTTAGGTGTGGGCACTGAAACGTATTATAAAATGAGAGATATGTCGTCTAAGCACATCTTTGATAATACCGAAAGATATATGCCTTATGCGTTCGATTATATTAAGAATACCTTAAATATTGCCGATGAGCTGAGTGCGCGGATGAAAAAGCTATCCCCGGAGGAATTTGAAGGGGTATTGCGACCAGCCTATGAAGCCGATGAATGGAAACTTATTCTTACCGGTTCATTATTGGGTATGGGAGCAGGCTTCCTGCAGTTGTATTTTGTGCTTATGTAGCAGAAGTAGGGTGAGTCATTGATACTCACCCTGCTATTTAAACCCCTCTAGTAAACCCTCTAGCCAGTATCCCCTCTAGCGAGCTCAGTAAACGATAATCTTAACGAGCGGCTTTACCGTTATCTAATAGCTCAAAAATAGCGACCAGTGAACGTGTTAACTTATGCTTGGGTGCAAGCGCAATCAATGGCTTTTTCGCTTGGTGCGATTCGCGCATCTTTACTGACTGGCTAATGTATTCCGGCAATACAGGGTAACCCTCATCAATCAGCTCATTAATGATTTGCTTAGGCAAGTTGGCGTTCGCCAAAAATTGATTGGCAATGATACCTTCAATTTCTAAATCGGCGTTATGGTCTTCTTTAATTTCAGAAATTTTTTGCTGAAGGCTATATAGGCCTTGGCGAGAAAAGTCATCACAATCAATCGGAATTAGGCATCGATCTGCCGCAATTAACGCTGACAAGCTATAAAAGTTTAACGCAGGGGCCGTATCGATATAGATATGGTCGAACTCTTTGCTAAGTGATCCCAAGGCTTCGCGCAACTTGTATATCTTATGTCGGCTATGGAGTTCGCTCTCCAGCTCTGATAAGCGCTCTGAACCTGGAATGATGTAAAGGTTATCAATCTGGGTCGGTTGGCAATACTCAAGAGCAGGGCGGCGGCGCAGATGAAATGTAATGGTTTGCTCAAAAAGAGCGGCAATCGTATTCTCTGCAGAGGCACCTAACGCGTTTAAATAAGAAGTCGTATTGCACTGAGTGTCTAAATCTAAAATTAGAGTACGAAAACCTTGGCTGGCTGAGATTGCCGCTAGATTTACGGCCAGACTGGATTTTCCGACCCCTCCTTTTTTATTGAATAATACTCTTATCACGACATACTTCCCCGTTAGATTGATTTTTAATTGCATTATATGTAGGTAGGTGGAATGATAGTAACCTAATAAAACATTCAAGCAAAATGTTGGTTCTTATTTACAATTGAATGCGTTTTATTTGATAAAAGTATTAATAAATATAAAAAAATCAATATTCAACAAAACAAAATTTATAAAGCTATCAATAAAGATCAAAGATGTTACTTTCGAAGATTATAGAGTGACTTTAATTCGTAATAATACGGTGATATCACTAATTACAGTTTCTCAAACGATACACCAGTACTAGTTGTTATTTGACCAAGAAATACTTGGTTTGTTGAGCTTAAATTTTAATAAACTGAAAGGAATCAACAGGTGAGCGAAAAAATTACACTTCTTGATAGATCGTTCTGGATTACTGAATCAGAAGCGAATCCCAAGCATGTGGCTGGGTTGCAAATTTTAGAAATACCAAAAAATTCATCCGAAGATTATGTAGCGCAGTTATTTACTGAATTGAAGGGTTTTACTAATGCTGTCTCACCTTTTAATAGTAGGGTTGATTGTGTTCTAGGCTACCCAAAATCACTTGTTCCTGTCGATAAATTAGACATGGATTATCATGTGCAAATGCATGAAGTTGATGATATTAATAATAAACCGGAGTTGCACAAGTTTATTGCAATTTTGCATGCTGACTGGCTCGATAGAGATAAGCCACTTTGGCAGTATCACTTAATTAAAGATAAAGAAAATCAGGGCTTTGCGATTTATGTCAAAGTGCACCATATGTATGGTGATGGCGCGACCATTATGCGTTGGTTTCAACAGGGCTATTCTGAGAAAAGCAACACTAAAAACTTTGTTCCTGTTTGGGCTGTAGCTCGGAAACCTAAGGTCCGTAAAAAGGTTAATCTTGTTAAAAAGAGACTGGCAGGAATCTGGGAACAAATCGTTAGCATAAAAGATCTAATCTGGATCGTGTTTCGCTTGTTACTTAAGCTTGTTCGGATCAATCAAGCTTACATGCCTGTACCGTTCTCAGGTACAAAAACGATTTTAACAGGTCAGGTTGAAAAAGGCCGAGCCGTTTCAACGCTTGAGATCGATTTTGCTCGAGTGACGGCACTCAGTAAGCGCTTAAGAGCTTCAGCGAATGAAATTATGCTGTGTGTTTTTGATATCGGAGTGCATCGTTTTTTAAAGGATCACGGTCAATCTTTTGATAAAGCGCTTTATACTAATATGCCAATCAACTTACGTAAGCCTGGTGAAACCAGCTCAGGTAACAAAATTGCCATTGTACCGGTTGAATTAGCGCACGGTAAAAATGATCCATATTTGCGTTTGCGTCAGATTATCGAAAATCATCGTATTATCAAACGAGCGTCAAGACGGTCTGAGCCTTTATCCTTTGCTTATTACACAATGTTGATTCAGTCCTTCTCAACGTTGTTTGAAGTGTTGAGAATTTCAGATTGGATTAAGCCCATTGGCAATATATTAATTTCTAATATGCCAGGCCCTAAAAATACAATGTATTTTAAGGATGCCAAATTAATATCAACCTATCCCCTCTCAACGATGACGCCAGGAGGCGGGGTTAATATTACAATGGTTACTTACAATAATATTGCCCAAATTGGCGTTGTATGTTGCAACCGTGAAATTAAAGACTTAGAACCATTGTCCCAATACTTTTTAGAAGCATTCGATATGCTAGAAGCTTGTGTGGACAATCCAGGGCTTACCGTTGAAGATATTGGTGAGGTAGTGCAAAAGGACGATAAGGCGATAGTAATACCGTCTGACTTGTGCAAACTAGCCAACAATCAATAGCCTGCTAAAGGCTATTGGCTGCTGCTTAATAAATGATTAGTCTTTACGCTGTATTTACAGCGTATTTAAATTAATAAGAAGTAGGGGAGAATTACAAAAAATATTGTAAATATTTTTTGTAATTAGTATGTTGTTTCTAATTTATCTCCGTAATATGTATTTTATTGAAGAAGTGAACACAATTTAATCATTTACGGAGTAAATATCATGAGTAAAGCAAACAAGACTGAAGCAGCGGTAGCGACTAAAATTGACGAAGTTGCAGAAGTAGCGACTACTGGTTTAGATAAAATTAAAGAAACAGCTAATTCTGCAGAAGAAATGGCTCGCAAAATCTGGTTAGCTGGTTTAGGTGCATACGGTAAAGGCTACGAAGAAGTAAAAGGCCGTATCGAAACACTTTCAACTGATTCAAACAAATTGTTTGATGAGCTAGTTGTTAAAGGCGAGAAGCTTGAAACTGAAGGCAAAGATAAGGTTAAGCAAGTTAAAGATGACGTGCTAGCTAAAACTGAAGTTGAATCTCGCATCGAAGCTGTTCGTTCTAAGTTAGGCTTTGGCAAGACTGATAACGAAGCTAAGCTTGAAGAGTTGAGCGCAAAGATTGAAGAATTGACAGCTGCTATAACTAAACTTTCTTAATGTTAGTGATAGTACTGGTTTGATAAAAAAAGAGAGCTCTTTAGCTCTCTTTTTTTATGCTTAAAATAATACTCCACCCTGTATAAATCTAATATTCACTCCACCTATCCGTAATCCACTATTATTGTAATATTTACTTGCTAGTCGTATGCCCACTGTTTATATTAACTCAGACAAGTAAAGCCAATTTTGTGAAATTACATGTAAATTTTCATGAGCAACCCGCTCAATTCACACTGCTTTTTGGCACAATAATAAGGAACAATCATGACCGTTAAAGTCACTGTTGAAGTAAATCGTAAACTTACCGTTAACGCAGATATTGACACCGTTTTCACTCTTCTATCTGACGTAAATACCGCCGTTTCACATTTTCCTAACGTACAGGAATTGACTGACCTTGGAGATAATGCGTTTCGCTGGGAAATGGAGGAGATAAGCTCAGGAGGCTATACTGTTAAAACCATCTATGCCTGCCAATATGCAGTTGACAGTGATGCAAAAACGATTGTTTGGACGCCGGTCAAAGGAGTGGGTAATGGTATCGTATCTGGACAATGGGAATTAACAGCAGTCGAAACCGGTACGGATATATCATTTACAACCCAAGCCGAACTTACATTTCCTTTTCCTCGATTATTGAAACTGGTTACTAGCCCTATCGTGAAGCTTGAATTTACGGGAATGGTCGATACTTATTTGAGTAACCTAAAAGAGTTATGGACTTAGTTAATAAGTCCTACAAAAGCTAACGGAAGAGTTTTTATATTACCTATGTCTAACGCGCTAGATCAAATCCTAAAAAGCTTGCAAGAAATAGAGCAAATGAACTTGCTGATTGAACAACAAGGTTTAACTGACACTATTCGTAAGTTACAAACGTGGCAAACAAATCGTTTGTTGGCGACCCATGATGATTTATGGAACTCCAAACGGTTTAGGCCTCCGATGCAATTTTTTGCTGACGAAATCTATGGTCCAAAAGACTTTAGTGAGCGAGATGTTGAACTAACGCGTGCTGTTCCTAAAATGGCAAAAGTTATTCCTGAAAAAGGTTTGGAATCTTTACAAACCGCTATTAGGCTTAATTCGTTGTCTCTGGAATTGGACTTGGCCTTAGCCCAAAAAATGGGAGGTGAGGTGATAGACCGAAACAGCTATTTTGAGTGCTATCGTCAATCGGGTAGTCAGTCTAAGCGGGAAGAGCAAATTCTATTACTTGAAAACCTGAGCTTTGATCTACCAAAAGTAGTAAAAACTCCAGGGATATCACTTATCTTAAGGCTTTCCAGAAAGCCTGCAAAAATGGCAGGAGTAGAGATTTTACATGCATTCTTAGAGAATGGGTTTAATTCCTTTAAAAAAGTCGGTGACGTAAATGACTTTATTAATCCTGTTATTAATAGAGAAAGAGCGATGATGAATGCATTATTTTCAGCTAGCAGCCCCACTGAAAACCCGCTACCAGAGGTTGATAGCCCAGAATAATATAGGAATGGCTTAAATATCTGATGATTAGTGTAATTAGTATGCAGTTTCTAATTTAACTCCGTAATATACAGTTTATCAAAGCAATACCACATAATTTAAATATTTACGGAGTAAATACTATGAGCAAAATCGAAAATACTAAAGAAGTCGTTGCAACTAAAACTGACGAAGCTAAAGCCGTTGTTACTTCAAATCTTGATAAAATTAAAGAAACCGCTAATTCTGCAGAAGAAATGGCACGTAAAATTTGGTTAGCAGGTTTAGGTGCTTACGGTAAAGGCTATGAAGAAGTAAAAGGCCGCATCGAATCACTTTCAACTGAATCAAACAAATTGTTTGATGATCTAGTTGTTAAAGGCGAGAAGCTTGAAACTGAAGGTAAAGACAAAGTTAAGCAAGTTAAAGATGACGTGCTAGCGAAAACTGAAGTTGAAGCTCGCATCGAAACAGTTCGTTCTAAGCTTGGCTTTGGTAAGACTGACGAAGAAGTTAAACTTGAAGAATTAAGCGCTAAAATTGAAGAATTGACAGCGGCGATTGCTAAGCTATCTTAATTTCAGTTTGATTTTATAAAAGTGTAGCTTCTAAGCTACCACTGTCTGATCGATGATCGGCAGTCATAAAGCGAATCTCATATGAGGTTCGCTTTTTTTATGCCTCTCTTGTTAAAATAACCCTTATATAAACTTACGGTAGATTTTCTATTTAAATTAGGTTCCAGCACTTATGTCGATTGTAGAAAAAATACAGCAATGGTTTATACCGAAACTGATAAAATTAAAAATCATCAAACAGGTGACTTTTTCACTCGCTGAGTTAACTGAAGATGTTCAAGTATACCTTCCTTTTGACATCAAATTTTCAGTGCCCAATGGTCATGGATTTGTAATAATTTCTAGTGTGGAATTGGCTGAGTATAAAAATGGATTACTGATTGCAAATCTAAAAGGAACATTGGATATTCGGTGCATGGGAGAGCACTTATATAGCTCAAATATTCATATTGAAATTTTTGGTCAGCCCATATTCTTAAAAGAAAAATCGGCAATACGTGCTACTAATGTAGAAATTGGGCAAATAAACTTAGCGAACGATAATTTAGTCGTAGCGCAAAATGCCCGAAAAATTATTGCCAAGTTGAGTAATAATATTGTAGGTCAGATGTATAATTTGACGATGGGAACAGCATTGTCATTTATTGGAAATGTGACTGATATGAAGGGATATATCGCCAACTTTATCAATAAAAAGAGTCATAAAATACTTGATTTACACCGAGCAGAAATTGAAGGTAACTTAATAGAAAGTTTAACGAATGGTGATTTAGAATATACGCTAGAAGATACCATACCGGACGAAAAGCTATTCATCCAATATGGTAAAGATATTATTGTAGAAAACGAAGGACTGACCTTTAGGTTTTCTTGATTAATGTTTTATTTAAAATAGCCATTTTTATTTCAGCGGTATCAGAAGTCGCTTGGTAATAAGGCTGCAAGCTAAAATAGATCGTCATTAGTGTGCGATATACAATGTCGGGGTTACTTAATGAATCCCCCTGCATTTGATAATAATTAAGGCTTTGAAATAACGTTAAACTGATAATGTCGAGTAAGAGGTCAATATCCGTTGAACTACCTTTAAGGATGCCCTTATTTTGCAGCTCTGATAATGAATTTCGTAAATGCTGTCTTTGAAACTTTGCCAATCTTTGTAACTTGCTAGTAATCGCAGGGTATTGGTTCGAAATTTCAGCAATGTTTTGAAAAAGAAACCTAAATAAGTGCATGGTTTCTAAGCAATAGAACAGGTACTTATAAAAATCTTCATGATTCTCAGTAGACTGAGGAACATCATTTATCTTGCTGATGTAGCTGTCGACCAAGGCGTTGATGATGTCATCTTTGCCTTTGTAGTGATAATAGAGATTGCCAGGGCTTATATCTAATTCGTTTGCGATATCGACACTGGTGGTATGACGCTCACCCTGACTATTAAATAAATCTAGGCTGATCAATAGTATTTTTTCTGCAGTTTTCAATATGAGAAGTTCCAATCTTATTATTGCCGTTACTTAGCGGCAGCTCATGCAGTTTAACGTCCTGTCACATAGGGTAATACAGGCCTTATTGAACCGCTAGCGACTTACCTTAAAAATAGATTAATGCCCACCCCAGAAAAAAGCCAGTAATATCGGCCTTCTTCTTTAACTCTTAGGGTTTCTTTCTTAATGTTTCTTTCTTAAGGCTCTCTAGCACACAAAGAACTGAATTATAGCGTTAAGGCTAATTAAGGGACTCTTTCGCCTTTTTAGTATGCCCTTTCTAATTGTATTGGTTATATTTAGATCATATAAAGAACTTCGATAAACTTATTCAATATTATTGGGCAAAGCATGGCTAATTTAGAGAACGTAACCAGCACAGCAGAAAAGACTGACGGATTAGTACGTAGAGCTTGGTTGGCAGGTATTGGTTTTTATGTGATGGCTTTTGAAGAAGTAGAAGGTCAATTCCAAAAGATTAATAGTGAAAGAGCTCGCTTGTTTAAAGCATTCGTTTCTAAAGGCGAAGAGTTTACAGCTGATTCTGAGAAAAGTGTTGCCGAAGACGCTCAAGAAAAAACAGCTGTTGATAAGCGCGTTGCAGAGGTACGCAAGCAACTAGGGCTTGATACTACAAGCACCGAGGCAAAAATCTCTGAGCTAACACAAAAAGTTGATGAGTTAACAGAAGTCCTCAAAAAGCTTTCATAATCAATACTTATAGCGCTGGTGCCCATATAACCTATATAAATCGGCATTTAGTAACCGTTCATTTTTAAAAGAGAATTTATTATGTCAACGAAAGACAACTTAGAGCATATCGCACGCAATACTTGGTTAGCTGGCTTAGGCTCTATAGACAGCAGTAAAGACGCGCTGGTTAAGTCAATTGATGCTGCTCAAGAAAAATCTAATAATCTATATGATGAATTACAGAGCCGCGGCGAAGTTATTCAAAGTAAGATTAATGATAAAAAAGATGAAATTCAAAGCAAAATTAATGATAAAAAAGATGCAATCCAAGCTAAAAGTAAAAAACTGCTTGGAATGTGTTCAGATGTATCAGATGAAGAAAAACTGAATCAATTAAATACGACGGTAGATCAGTTAACAGCGACCATCGCTAAGTTGATTGAAAAGCGCAATGCTGAAGCAGAAGCTAAGGCCGCCAAGCAAGCTGAAGCCGCTAAACAAGCTAAAGCTAAAGCCGCTAAGCAAGCTGAGCCTAAAGCTGAGAAGAAGACTGAGAAGAAAGCTGAGCCTAAAGCGACTAAGCAAGCTGAGCCTAAGGCAGCAAAGCAAGCTGACACTAAAGCAAACTCTAAAAAGTAGCTAATTGCCAAATCAGCTATAAGAACCCAATAAAAGAGGCGATTGAGCCTATTTTATTGGGTTCTCTCGTATCAGACTAACCATTCGTCTTGGGTGCCATTACCCACTGAACCGTCAGAACACTTAGCAGCACTGCAATCAAGCCAATTAAGGCTATGCCAGTGATACTCTCGCTTAAAACCACCCAGCCAATAATAACCGCTGAAATAGGGCTTAATAACCCAAGTGACGAAATCGCCACCGGCGATATTCTCGCAATACCGTTAAACCATAAAGTATAAGCCAAAGCTGTACCCACTATAGAAAGATAACCGTAGCCAAGAATATGATTTGACGTCAACTGCGACAGTGGTGGATCAATAAACCATGCTAAAGGCACGAGTAAGATACCGGCAATAAATAACTGCCAGCCAGTAAACGCTAATAGCGGCATATCCGTGCGCCATCGTCGGGCTAAAAAGATCCCGCATGTCATAAGGACAGCGCCTGTCGCGGCGGCCATAATACCGATAAAATCCCATGTTGAATTAGGCGAAAGCAATAATACCGCCATGCCTAGAACACCGAAGATACTGGCTATTAATGCAATATGAGCAGGCTTTCGGCCATCAACAAACCATATTAAAAACATCATCAATAAAGGTTGAATAGCACCGACAACCGCTGCTAGCCCCCCTGGTAGTCGGTAAGCCGCTGTAAATAATAAAACATGAAAAATAGCAAAGTTTAAAATCGCAAGAATGATAATACGTGGCCATTCGCTGCGCAGTGGTATGTGGCGGCTAATAAGCAGCAATATGATCCCCGCGGGCAATAAACGTAAGCAAGCAGCGATAAAGGGGCGATCAGGGGGTAACAGCTCAGTCGTCACAATATAAGTCGTCCCCCACAGCGTAGGGGCAATGGCCGTTACTAAAATCAGTAGGGCCATTGATAACCAAGAGGTGTTTAGCATGAAGGTGTCTTTATCATAATGCGTCGCCTAATAAGGTTTTTACATCATGTTCTAAAGAGGCAGCAGACACATTGGCAGCAGATTGGGCTGGGCTGACGGTCAGAGTTACTTTTGACCAAAAACGACGAGGGCGCTTGGTAAGCGCATGACCATCTTTATGGCTAAAAATACTGCCCCACATACCGCCAAGAGCCATTGGTACAACCTGCACAGGGGTTTCTTTTATAATGCGTTCAATGCCCGATTTAAACGTATCGACCTCACCATCGGTGGTTAACTTTCCTTCCGGAAAAATACAAATAATCTCGCCACTATCCAGTTCTTCTTTAATGCGTTTAAAAGCGTTTTCATACACCTCAATATTCGCCTTAGGCGAACAAATAGGAATGGTTTTAGCAATTTTAAAGAAGGTTCTTAGGCCTTTCATTTCAGCAATACTTCTATCCATCACAAAACGAACAGGGCGGTGGCACGTTCCGGCAATCAACATCGCATCAACAAAACTGACGTGGTTACAGACCAAAACAGCCGCTCCGGTATCGGGTATGTTTTCTAAACCTTTATCTTGCACGCGGTACAGCGTATGACCCAGCATCCAAATAAAGAAGCGCAAGACAAACTCAGGGACGCGAGAGTACACATAAATGGCCACAACGATGTTCATGATCGCCAATACCAAAAAGTACTCAGGAATCGTAAGCTCAATCACTACTAAGGCCAAAATCCCGATTCCCGCACTGGCCACCATGAAAATAGCATTAAACATGTTATTGGCCGCAATAATCTGAGCACGATTTTTCTCATCGCTTCGGTGCTGAATTAGGGCCTGCAGAGGCACCACAAACAAACCACCAAATGCACTGACCATTGCGATATCAAACATCAAACGAAAATTCTCTGGCTGCTGAATAAAAGCCATCGCCGACATATCTTCCATAACCTGAATACCGGCCACCGAAAAATAGAGATCAATACCAAAAATACTCATACCCAGCGAGCCAATAGGCACAATCCCTAGCTCAATTTTATGCCCCGACAGCTTTTCACATAACAAAGAACCTAACGCCACACCAAGGGAGAATAAGGTTAATAGCAGGGTTACAACTTGTGTCGAGCCACCTAAAAAATCACGAGCAAAATTTGGGAACTGCGTAAGATAGCTGGCACCAATAAACCAAAACCAACTGATTGCCATAATAGATAAATAGACTGAACGATTCTCTCTTGCCTGTCGAATGGTATGCACCATTTCAGAAAAGGGGTTCCAGTTGATTTTTAATTCAGGATCGTTGGCGCTCGCGTTAGGAATATACTGACTAGAGAAAAAACCCAACAGAGCGAAAACAACAATGCCGCCAGCAATCCAATACAGTCCTTGTTCAAAATCAAAGAAGATACCCGCGGTAATCGTACCAACTAAAATGGCGATAAAAGTCCCCATTTCAACCAAGGCATTACCACCGACCAGTTCGTCGTCATCGAGCTGCTGCGGTAATAGCGCAAATTTAACCGGGCCAAAAAGAGAAGACTGCAGCCCCATTAAAAATAGCAATAACATCATCATCCAGACATTACCCATCACAATCGCCGCAGCGGCTAAGCCCATGATGATGACTTCAAGCCCTTTTACCCATTTAATCAGTTTTGATTTCTCGAACTTATCAGCAATTTGTCCCGCGATAGGAGAGAATAAAAAGAACGGTAAAATGAATAAGCCTGCGGCCAAATTGGTAAGTAAGGCCGAATCACTTTTTGCACTAATTCCACCAAACGCAATTAATAATAACAACGCGTTTTTATACAAATTATCGTTAAACGCGCCTAAGGCTTGGGTTAGAAAATAGGGGAGAAACCGTCGTTTCGTGAGAAGAGAAAACTGTCCTTGCTGGCTCATGCAACATATCCTTAATAAGTGAATAGCCAAATCATACTCTATTCACTTATTAAGGGGAAAGGCTCTGAGCCTTGGTATTTAGGATAGTAAAAACTACTGCCAATCGGTCGTAAGAATACGCACTAGACTATTGTATTCTTGTTGCCCAATATTGGCGGCAATATCCTTTTCTATTTTAATCATGTGCTCTTTGATTGTGGCCCGCATTTGCTGGCCGTGCTCAGTAAAATTAATGACCTTCTCATTGCCTTTATCGCCATCTTCGAGCTTGATCCAATCTAACTCGACCAAGCGGCTCACCGTTTTATGAGCGGCCTGACGAGAAATGTTCAAGCTACGTGCTAGCTCAGAAATACTACTGCTTTGACCATTTAGTACCGCTAGTGCACGTGATTGAGCCATGGTTAAACTGACATCACCTTGCGCTTCAAGCGACGCGAGCAGTGTTTGCTCATACCATTCAAAGCGTTTGAAAAGTAAGGTTTTTAGATTTTGAGATAGGTCGGGTATATTCATAGTGTCAATGTTAGTTGACAAGCTATTGGCAAGCAACTACTATCTTGTCATATAGGGTTGACAAGATAGTGATACTCTGTGGATAAGTTGATGGGCATTCGAGGGTAGAGGAAGCATGAGAAAATTAGAGCGTTTTTACTTTCCGTTTTTTATGGCAGCGTTCATGACTGCGATTATGTCATTTGTATTAACCGCCATTCACCAGGGCTTTCATCCACAATTCTTAATGAATTGGGGAAAAGGCTTTAGCCTCGCATTCCCGATCGCTTTTTTATCGGTGATATTCGTTGCACCTTTTGTGCATAAAATCAGTGAAGCATTAAAAATAAAGACACCATAAACGCCGACAACCGCGCCGAGTAATGATTGAATACGGCAACTTCAAGCTACTGATCCTCAAAAGGGTCGATCAGAACATCTTCTAAAATTTGTTTTTGCGTCAACTCGGCTTCTAAGCCTAAGCGTTCCGTGAAGTCGAGCAGCCTAGCTTCAGGCCCGGACTCCTCTTTTTTGTCTTCGATTAACTCGCCTTTATAGTAGGCTTTTTTTGAATCAAAATTGTCATTGGTTTTTTCTAATGAGGCAGAGAGCAATTGCTGATTCCCCGTCGCAGTGGTGACGGTATTGGAAACGTCATACTTAAACTCGTTATAACGGTAGGTTTGGGTTGCGAAGTCGGGCTCTTCTAATAATCCAAGCGCTTCGTAATAAGCCCCTTCCAGTTTAAAATCTTGTTGCGAGGTAGTAGAGGTAGTCGGCCCTTCAGTTTCTTGTTTAGTATGTACCGATAGCTCTAAAGAAAAACCGGAATATTCCTCAGGTTTCTCGGCAATATTAAATCGTTCTTTATGGCTAATGAAGTGAAAGCTAAAATCAGGAATTGGCAGCAGAGCGTCTTTGCTTTTTTCTGCATCAAAGGCATCGTGACCCGCTAATTCGGTAGCGCGATCTTGCTCCAACTCTTTCGCTCGGGCTACTTCACTGTCGCTCATGTCAAAGCCAGCAGCGAAGACATCAAGCATCAATAGTGCCTGAATATCGTCTGCCTGAGCTTTCTCAGCACTGTCTCTTAAAATGCCCAAATAGTGTTCCATCACCTGCTCTTTGCTTTGTTCGCTATATACTCTTTGTCCCAGCTTAGTGAGATCGATTTGCGCTTTATTGCCATCGTAATTAACTTCAATAAAACGTTCTTCGTCACTATTTTCATATTCCAGTGTTAATGGCTTGCTGGTGCCGCCCATGCTATTCAAGCTCAGTTCGCTAATAACATCAAAAGACGCGAGATCGAGGGCTTTCAAGCTAGGGTTTGCATCATTAAACAGCGCGTTAGAAAATGCCTCTAAGTTTTCACTGAACTCTTTTAATTGCTTAATCTCTGCCTTGGTTAAATCGCCTTCCACTTCAAAGCTGATTTCTGTACTGCGAAAGCTGGCACCCTGGCCTACTTTATGAACACTAAAATCTTCAAACTCATAAACCAAGGTATCTGGATTTTTCCCGTGGCCATTAAAACTTTCAATAGAAAATTGAATGGTCGCGCCGCTTTTAGTTTTTAGCGCTAGATTGAAAGCTTGGGTTTTAGTTTTAGAAGATACCTCAAACGCACTGAAATCTACCTTACCTGCGCTAGCACTATCCGATTGGTAGCTGTAGCGACGTAATACTTGCTGATAAGGCTCATTTGGCTTATCCAATAGCTCATTAAATCGAGTGCCTAGGCCTTTGAAGCGGTTGTCAGAATTTTCATTATTAAGTTGATGGGTAAATCGCTGGGTTTGCTCGCTATTTTGTGTGGTGTTGGATACCGAGTGTTGAACATAGGTAGGTTTAGGCTGATACAACTCGCTAAGTGACTCGGTTTGTGACAGCGTTAATTGTACCCCTTGATTGGCCTGTGCCGTATTGGTTCGCTGTTTAGCTACAAAAGCATCTGGAGACTGGCTTGCAGAAGCCTGGAGGTGTGAATAACTGGAAAATTTAGGTATATCCATATACGGATCCCATAGCGATGTGCACACTAGTAAGTTCACATACGTTATCGGCAGCTTAGTTAATGACTTTAGCTAAGCACTTTAGCTAAGCACTTTAATATGGCTAGAATAATAAACCGTCCTGCCAAATTCCAGCAGAACGGTTTTATTAAATTAATACTAGATCAACAACTACAATCTAAATTTTAGCATCAAATTAACAACATTCTTGAACAGTCCGCCGTAGGGAGGCGACAACAACAGGATTATTTTTGAAGTCAGTGCAGACTGTTTAAATACAGGGCGCAATTTCGAAAACTCTTTAAAGCCTTCTTCACCGTGGTAATGGCCCATGCCGCTATTACCAATACCACCAAATGGCATATCGTGCTGAGCAACGTGGAACATACAGTCGTTGATGCATACGCCGCCAGACAATGTTTTGTAGAATAAATCGTCTTGAGTTTTCTTGTCGTTAGTGAACATGTACAAGCCAAGAGGGCGATCGCGTTCGTTGATGTACTGAACTACTTCATCCAATGATTTATACGTTTTAATCGGTAGTAATGGGCCGAAGATTTCGTCTTGCATTACGATCATGTCATCGCTTGGATTCACAATGATATGCGGCGCGACTTTTTTGTCGGCAACGTTTAAGGCATCACCTTGTAATAAGTTGATAACCTCAGCGCCTTTATCTTTGGCATCTTCTAGCGTGGCTTGCAAACGGCTAAACGCGGCTTCGTCGATGATTGCGGTTAAATCTGAGTTGTTGACGCTGTCATAACGGCTACCCACGATTTCTTTTGCGTGCTTAACAAACTCTTCAACCTTGCCTTCTGGTAGAAATATGTAATCAGGGGCAACACAGGTTTGGCCCGCGTTTAAGAATTTAGGGAAGGTCATGCGCTCAGCGACTGTGCGTATATCGTAGTCAGGGGCGACGATGGTCGGAGACTTACCGCCCAGTTCTAGCGTCACAGGTGTTAGGTTTTTAGACGCGGCTTCCATCACGATTTTGCCCGTTGCGGCAGAACCGGTGAACACCATGTGGTCCCAAGGCATGGAAGAGAATTCACGCGCCGAGGTGGCTGGAATAACAGCCAATACAGATTCGTCAAATACCGCCGATACCAGTTCATCCAGCAGACGGCACAAGTTTTGAGAGTTAGCGGCCATCTTAACGATGCAGCGGTTACCGGCGGCTAGGGCGCTAACACATGGGCTAAGTGCTAGAAATAATGGGTAGTTCCATGGAGTAACGACACCGACAACGCCTTTAGGCTGTGGGATCAGTTTGTTGCTTGCGCCTTTAAACGCTAAGCCAACGTGACGGCTTCTTGGCTTAGCCCACTTGCTGATGCGTTTTTTGGCGTAGGTGACTGAACCTAATAACGGGGTGATTTCCAATAGCATGGTTTCATTGGTAGAGCGGCCGCCATAATCTTTATCAATCGCAGCACAGATGCGATCGGCATTGCTTTCTATTATTTGAGCCAGCTTTTCTAGGTTGTCTTTGCGTTCGTTGATGCTGGGATAAGCATGCTGACGCGAGGCCTTGTATTGCGTTTGGTAGGTAGCCTGAAGTCTTTCTGATGGAGTCATAAGTGAATTCGTTTTGTTAAGATTATTAGAGTAATAGCTCAGTTTAGTTTACCTAACCTGTACTCATAAATCTAATGACTTTCTATGGGCAGTATTAGAGCAGTATCAATGTATAGTTTGGCGGTATCGAACACGCTAAAAACCCCTATTAATTATGCAATGTGTACAAAACAATCGTTACTTAGCGGTCGTTGGTCTATTGCGTAATGGCTATTTTTTACATTGCGTACTGATAATTAGGTACATAAGATGAATCTTGTCGAATAACATTAAAAATAAAGGCAAGCTATGAATGCTCACTCCAAGGGATCTAACCCAGATACAGATGTATTGATTATTGGTGCCGGTATTTCCGGTATTGGTCTGGCTTACTATTTACAACGTGATCAGCCAAACAAGCGCTTTACCATTCTAGAATCTCGGGGTGATATTGGTGGCACTTGGGATTTGTTCCGTTATCCAGGCATTCGCTCTGATTCCGATTTATATACCTTTGGCTATGAATTTAAGCCTTGGAAAAGTCCAAAGGCAATTGCCGATGCGGGCAGCATTATGGATTACCTACGTGAGGCCGTGGACGAAAATGAGCTGCAGAAAAAAATCCGCTTTAATAGCCGAGTTGTTAGTGCTAACTGGTCAAGTGAAGATGCGCATTGGCGAGTAGAGTTTACCGATACAGCCACAGGAAAAACCGAAGTCATGACAGCAGGCTGGTTATTCTCAGCAGCGGGTTATTATCGTTATGAAGAAGGCTTTACTCCAAATTTCAGCGGCCGTGAAAACTTTAAAGGTCAGATTGTTCATCCGCAGACTTGGCCTGAAGATCTAGACTATCAAGATAAAAAAGTTGTGGTCATCGGCAGTGGCGCAACGGCAGTGACCTTAGTGCCAGCAATGGCAGACAAAGCAGAGCATGTCACCATGTTACAGCGCACCCCAACGTATGTGGTGAGCTTGCCAACAGAAGACCCGATTGCCAATGTGATTAAAAAAATCTTCCCTGAAAAACTAGCGTACAAAATGGTGCGCAGTAAAAATATAAATCTGACTCGTTGGTGGTGGCGTTTTTGCCAGCGTTTTCCAAATGCCGCGCGCAAATTAATTCGCCTTGGCAATAAAAAACTATTACCAAAAGACTATCCAGTCGATACGCACTTTAACCCACCGTACAATCCTTGGGATCAGCGTTTGTGTGCAGTCACAGACGGTGATTTTTTTGAATCGATTAGTAAAGGTGATGCCTCCATCGTTACCGATCATATCGATACTTTCACTGAAAAAGGAATAAAGCTGAAATCAGGCCAGCAACTCGATGCAGATATTGTAATCACTGCAACAGGGCTAAACGTGCAGCTGTTTGGTGGTATTGATTATAGCGTCGACGGCGTACCGATTGATTATCCCAAGTCTGTTGCTTATAAAAGTTTAATGCTCAGTGGTGTACCGAACTTTGCTTACGCGATTGGTTATACAAACTCTTCTTGGACATTAAAAGTGGGTCTGATCTGCGAACACCTGTGCCGCATTATGCAGCACATGACAGAGCAAGATAAGCAGATCTGTCAGCCAGAATTGCCAAACCCGAATATGCCAACCCGCCCACTATTAGATTTTGGTGCCGGTTATGTTCAGCGAGCCATTGATAACTTACCTCGCCGAGGCATGAGTGCCCCTTGGGATGTCGCGATGGATTATAAAGTCGATGCGCAAAACTTGCGTTTTGGTTCAGTCACCGATGATTGCTTAAAGTTTTATGCCCGTACAAAAGCCCCGCTAAAGTCTAGCGAAGCAAAAAAAGAGTCAGCTTCTAATCAGAAGACGCACGCAAAAACGGAGGCTGAAATATGAAGCAATTTAATAATAAGGTGGTTGTCGTCACCGGCGCAGCCTCGGGCATGGGTCGAGAGTATGCATTAGAGTTTGCCCGTCTTGGCGCCTTAGTTGCGATGACGGATGTTAATGAAAAAGCCTTGGCTGAAACTCATGCGATGGTGCAAAAAATTACCGATAAATACACCTGCTGTGAAGTGATGAATATCGGCTCGCAAGAGGATGTTCAGGCCTTTGCTGAAAAAGTAAAAAACAAACTCGGCAATGCCCATGTGATTATTAACAACGCTGGCATAGGTGGTGGCGGGGCGCCAGTTTGGGCTCAAGACATGGAGCAATTTCAGCTGACGATGAATGTTAATTTTTTCTCAGTGGTCAATATGACCAAAGCGTTTTTACCGCAGTTACTGAGAAATCAAGAAGGGGCAGTGGTCAACGTATCCAGCGTATTCGGTTTAATCGGAACCCCAAGTACCAGTGATTATTGCGCGTCGAAATTTGCCGTACGTGGCTTCAGCGAATCTCTCATGGTTGAACTGGCCGATACGCCTATTTCGGTTCACTTAGTACACCCCGGCGGTATCAAAACCAATATCGCGAAAGACTCTAAAAATGGCGCTGAGTTTGAAGAAAAGTATTTGAAAACCAGCCCATTAACCGCAGTACGTATCGTGATCGACGGCATTAAAACCGGTAAACAGCGCATGGTCTTTGGCCATCAATCGTCTTTGTTGCGCTTTCTAACCTTGTTACCACTGAAGTTACGCAACTGGATATTAAATCGTGAGATGAGTGATCTGCGTGATCCAGAACATTACGAACTGTTATCTGCAATGGAGAAAAAATAATGACAAAAACAACTCAACCAGAAATCGAAGCACGTAAAGATATTGATTTTGGCTTGGATGAAAATATTCCAAAATATTGGCATTCCAATGATCCGTTTAAAACACGGATACACGATGCTTTGCAATCAACCTTCCCAGAAGGTGAACGCTACTTTATTTCAAGTGTGCGTGCTTTTCGCGACAAAATTACCGACCCGCAGCTGATTCACGAAGTAAAAGAATTTACCGTGCAAGAAGCCCAACACGGCATTGCGCATACGAAATACAACAACCTGTTGGAAAGACAAGGAATACCAATGGAACGTTTGTTGGCCGAGCAAAAAAATCAAATCAAAAAAGATGAAAAGAGATTGTCGCCTGAATACAACCTTGCAGTGACGGCAGCAGCAGAACACTTTACGGCATTATTGGCGGATACGTATTTTTCTAATAAAGAAACCACCACAGGCATGCACCCTAAAATGCGAGCCTTATTTGCTTGGCATGCTATTGAAGAAATGGAGCATAGATCGGTCGCCTTCAATGTAATGAAAGACGTCGCAAAGGTTGGCTACTGGACTCGCGCCAAAGCGATGGTGCGTGCGACATGGATTATTTCTCATTTCATGTTTCATTTTGCCGACCAGATGTTAGAAGCCGATGGCTTTACTAAGTGGCAGCGTCGTAAAATGTTTGTCAAAAACCTTCCATGGCTGTATGGCCCAAGAAAAGGCCTTCTCTCATCTTTCACCCCAAATCTACTGCGTTATTTTAAACCGAGCTTTCATCCAGAAGATATTCCTGTAGTGCACAACTATGGCGAATGGGTAAAAAGTTATGACGCGACCGGTAATCCGCATGAAGCGTGTGATGCGTTGATGGCGGCGGCTTATTAAGCAGTAATGACTTTATGAAACTAAAGGCTTCGGTGTTATCAGAACGTCGAAGTTTTAGTCTTCAGAAGCTCATGACATTTCACGCGCCTTAGCAATACGCGACGGCGGTTGCCAATTTCCAGGCTGCTGCGAAACCCGCTATTTAGAAGGCCATCATATAAAACACTGGGCTGATGGTGGCGAAACGAAACTCGATAACCTCGTGACACTATGCCGCTACCATCATCGTGAATTGCACAAAGGCTCGTTCTTCCTATCCGTCAATCCTGCAAGTAATAACTTAATAACAGGCAAGCCCCAGCGTTTTGTTGAGCGTTTATGTTTTTCTAAAATCGAGAAGTTTTGCAAAGCACCGTTTAATCGATCACCGCAGGATAAAAACATCATCGCCGCCAACCCTGCGATCTTTACCTGTGCGTGCTGTGACTCGAGCGCAATAGGCAGTGAGTTAGATAGTGAGAGAAGCAGTGAGTGAAAAGGTGCAATCACTAATGAGATTTATCACACGATAGATGAAAAAACAGCCGTGACTAAGTGTGAGGGGGAGCAAATGGATTTGGGAATGGCGATTGATGGTTCGTTGGGTGTGAATAGGCAGTCAATTAATTTTAAAGATAACTAGTTCTTTGTTCTGATATACGGGTAAGGATACAGCAGGTATTCTTCTGCCAAAGTGTTATTACCGCGGTATTGAAATAGTAGATATATTTTACCCCTAGGGATATTGATTAAATGAATGGCGAAGTAGTCCAGCCTTTTTATATTAGGATATTAAGTGTCGTATTTTTTGTGTCATTTTCCGTCGGGAGTTTAGCGTGGTTTGGTAGCAGTCTAAATGACTTAGTCTCTGACCTAATGAATATGAGTAATATAATTACCTTTGATAAAGGTTCAATGTATATGCTTGGAACAGGAGTTGGAGCACTCTCGTTTTCTGTAGCAGTCATTTATTCTGCGATCTTTCAACGAAAGGTTTCTTTTAGTGTTGAGAAGCTCGTGATAAAAATAGCGTTGATTAGTATCGTCGTCATGTTTGTTCTGCCACACGCTGCTCACTTTTTAATTGATAATGTAATAAGCGATAACGGCTATCAAGAATGTGAGCCGCTTTCTCATAGAGGGCTACGTTATAGTAAGTACGTTTTTACTCAAGATGAAGAAACCTGCATAAACCTAGTTGCCGAAAAAGCTTTAAATAACCGCTAGTGTATTAGGAGCTGTAAATAACCTTATTTACAGCTGATTACTTCTGCATCAATGGTTATAAACCACATGCCATTTTTTTCTGCCATTTCTTCGATCTGGCTTCTGTCGAGCGTAACTGAGCACTCGCTTGAAACCGATAACGTTATTTTGTTAAGTCCTTTATCCAGTACATCGCTATCAAAAGAACTAAGTTCATATCTCCAAGAATTAGAAGCTCCAGGTTTTAGCTGAAAATCTAAATTATCAACTTTATCCGTAGCTGTAATAAACTCACCTTGAAAATCAATACTAGCTGCTGAGTCATTTTTAATCGTCACAAACCTGACAGAAGAGCAGGCTGTAACTAGAAATGAAACTGCACATGCAAAAATGAATGGTATTAGCTTATTAATTTTCATAGTTCCCTTTATGCCGTGATTGTTATGGCTAATATCCTTAGCACCTATATTAACGCTAAAGCTAGGAACAAAATACCACTGTTTCATTCATAATATATCTAGCAAGTTTTGCAGTGAAGAAAGCGCTAAGTAAGAGACTGCAACAGTTTAAAGTTAAAACCAATATTCAAGATGAAACGCCTCTAAATAGTGCAAAAAGCGTTTCAGCTGAAACGTTTTTAGTAATCAAATATAAGATGCAGTGAGAGTTGGCCCAAACTAAAAGCCCTTATGTCTCATAAGGCATTAACATTGACAAAATACATTGTTACTATGGGAGGATCACTAAAGGTGTCTACTTAATAAACGGACACATACGAAAAGGATTTTCCGTGAAGTATCTGTTATTAAGCCTGCAACTATTCTGTATTTCGCTGCTATGTTCTTATACAGCCCATTCGCTAGAAGACAGCGAATTCAAATTTCTTATCGACAATATTAAGCAAAACAAACTCGATGTTGTTGAAACCTATCTAGCAGAAGAAAGAGCCACCGCCACCACAGATCCTGATTACACCGTTCTATTACTTAACTACAGCTTTAACAAAGCACGTAGTACTCACTTTACGACGGGCTTAGGCGAAGCAAAGAAAGGTGATTTCGAACTTACATCGCTAGATGGCAACAATACAAAAGGCTTTCTTCGTGAAGTCGTCAGCTTCGATGAAATCTCTATTCTTGAATCGCTTCGTATTGCTCAAGATAATCTCAGGTTCTTTCCAAATCAGCTCGATATCCACTTCGGCATAGTCTCTATTGCTCAAAATATCGGTGAGCATTCTGTTATGGCCGACCAGTTAATCAGCATGCTTAAAACCTCTAAAGAAATCGATAATAAATGGCAGTGGGGAAAAGTCGGTTCTATGGAAGGTGATCCTGAAGAGTTCATGATTCAAGGCTTGTTACCTCGTACTGCTATGTTGTTTCGATTGGAATCGGAAGAGGGTGATCGTTTGTTGATTAACGTTTCTGAAGCATTGATTCAGTATTATCCGAATAAGGTTTATGGCTATGCCAATTTAGGATCGTTGTATGGTGCTACTAAGCGTTATGACGAAGCTAGGAAGTATTATGAGAAAGCTTTGGAGGTTGATCCTAATGATGAGGTAGTTATGAAAAATTTTAAACGTTTGAACAATCATTAGGAAATATAATGTCAGTTTTTCCTTACTGATTAATAGACCCAACAATTAGGCCGAAAGATAAGTATGAAAAACGAAGAGTACATCCCATTAAATCGTCAATTTTCACTTGTTACAAAGAACGATAAAGGTGTCGAAAATGAAGACTTTTATTATTCGTATGGACGTTCGGATACTAAAGGATGGGACAAGCTGGATGATGAGTTTCGAAGTGTTATTTTAGCCGAAGCTGGCGCGGGCAAGACAGAGGAACTACGTAATAGAGCAACCTTTTTGTCTAGCGAAGGTCGAATTGGTGAATTAGTAAGTAAACTAAATTTTGCAGCAACGCTAAGGCTGTAATCTAATTCAGCTGTATAAGTTTCTTTAATTTTGATTGGGTTGATGGGGGCATCAATTGAAAAATCATACCCAGAGCTTGCATCTTCAAGGCCTTTTGCGACCTCAAATCGAATACTCACATACTCGTTAATATCATCTGTTGCGATTAGTGCGAGTGCAGGAAACTTATTAGTATCATCGTTCTTACTTGCTGAAACCCGTGAAGGTAGGTTCATAGCATACAGTTTGTATCCAATCCCTAGATCTAGAGAATTAGGAGCTTTGCGAGTGTCGGAATTTGCAAGTGCTGAGCTAGCTACAATTAGAAATGATGTAGTACAGCAAGAAAGTAATAATTTCAAAATAACATCCGTTGTCTTTTGGTGGAGAAGTTAAATAGATTTTGGATTAAAGAACCAATAATACTGACTGTTTTAATATTTGTAAATAATAATTATTATCATTCTTATTTCCTGGTGCGATTAAAATAGGGGGGTATATAGTCAACCTCGTTTATTTGATAAAATGTTGATAACCAAAGGGTTTTTACTATACTTAATAAACAAACGTTGTTTTCTAGAAAGCATACTCAACCAAATTGGATATTGAATGGCCATCGAATACACAGAGGTTATGATACCTGTTAGCGAATTGCAGTTAGGTATGCATGTTGTTCGATTGGACCGCCCTTGGACAGAGACAAATTTCTTGATGCAAGGATTTATCATTGAGAATCATGACGAAATTGATTCGTTAATTTCACAATGCGAATTTGTTTATATTCAAGGTAAGTCGTTCTCTCAAGGCGAACATACTCAACATTCAATTCCTCGGCCTCGTAAACAGAAAAAAGGATTTTTTTCACGTAAAGAACCTGCTCCTAATACGATTAATAGAAAACATCAGGTAATAATGAGTAGGCCACCGCAAGGTAAAAAGCGCATATCCTATATCAATAAAATACCGACTGAAAAAGCACTTCCACAAGCGAAAGCAGATTATAGCTCCGCCAAAATGACCGTTAACAGCATTATGGATGGTATTCGCATTGGTCGTATGATCGATATGAATGAAGCGCGTGTAACGGTTAATCATATTGTTGATGGTATTTTGCAAAATAAAGATGCGCTGGCTTGGCTGACCAAGATCAAAGATAAAGATGAATATACCGCAGAGCATTCTTTGAATGTCAGTATTCTTTCAGCAACCTTCGCCAGACATTTGGGTCATGACGAGAACGATATTAAAAAAATTGCGTTAGGTGGCTTACTGCACGATGTAGGAAAAGCGAAAATTCCGGTAGAGATCCTCAACAAAGAAGGGCGCTTTACTGATGAAGAATTTGACATTATGAAGCAGCACACCGTTTTCGGGCGGAACCTTCTAATGACTATGCCGAAAAGAGAGCATTATGTTATTGATATAGCTCACAGTCATCATGAGCGCATGGATGGGAAGGGATACCCTAGAAAACTAGATGCAAGCAAGATCCCCTATTTCGCAAAAATCGTTTCCATAGTCGATGCATATGATGCGATTACCAGTAGCCGCTGTTATGACAAAGGGCGAGCCTCAATGGAAGCGCTCGATATTATCTACAAATGCAAAGACACTCAATTTGACGCAGTGCTCGCATTGGAATTTATTAAATGCATAGGTATCTATCCACCAGGAGCCATTGTTGAATTAACAAATGGTGAGGTCGGTATCGTTATTGAAACCCACGAAAATAATAAATTAAAACCAAGAATATTATTGGTTCTCGATCAAAATAAAAAATCATGCCCACAAAAAATCATTAACCTGAACTTAAATGTAAAAGATGATACTGGTGAATACTTAAGGATTTCCAAAGAGCTAATAAATGGCTCTTATGATGTATGGCTAGAAGAATTTATAAAGCGTGGCCTACAGATCTCTTAATAATAAAAATAAAAAGAGAACGGTGGTCGATATCGAATATTCTAACTACTGATTAATAACTCTCCACTCGTTACCATAATATTTATCCATGATTTTAGCGAATGAACCATTCTTTTTAAGTTTTTCAATAGCTAATTTAAGTTGTGGGATTTTATCGAGGTGTTGTGATTTTTTAGAAAGTTGCAACCATTGCTCTTTTTCTCCTAATACGAGCTTATGCGTTAAATCAACACTATTAAGTGCATGAAGTTTTTTAAGTTGATAGCTAAGCACCAAAGCACTGCCTGCGATTGCATCTATACGCCCGTGATCAATCATTCTGGTGGCTTGGTCGTAAGTATTGAGTTCTATAATATTGAGACTGCTATCTTGGTCGAATTGCTCACTTAAATTAGTGCCTCTTGTTTTACCAATTCTTATGTTCTTCAAGTCTTCGTAGCTGTTTATTTCTACTCCCTTCACAGGTATAACAACGATTTTTACCCTACGGATTTTGGCTACGTAATCTACAAATTCTGAGCTGGATTTAGATTTGAAGATGATACCGCCATCGTGCCTTCCTTTCTCGATGCTTTGCCAGATTCTAGGGTAGGGTAATATCATTTTATCGAGGCAGAGGTTACTGGCTTTTTCTATTGCCGCAAGATACTCCCAATGAACGCCAGCAGGCTGCCCACCGGTATTGTTAAAGCCTATAGGTGCATTCTCTATAACATGTAAATTAAGGCAGTCTGGGGCAGTTTTAGCCCATAGAGTGCTTGCCGTGAGTAGGAATAATGTAAAAACCAGTCGTTTTATCATAATTGTATTAAGTTTTATTCACTTAATCTTTATCCAATCTGTTGTAGTTAATAAGTATTAGTTGCCTAATTAGTTACCTATCATTATAGAAGCCTAGGGGTTAGATTGCATAAAACGACCGCAATTAGTTTCACTATTATGACATTTGTCAAAATTATTGGTGATTAGAATAGTAGGTAATTGAAGGGGAAAGATGAGAATTTTTATTTTAAGGCGAAGTGACGTAAGGCTCTAATTGTCATTTAAGTGCTTTGCGAGTGATTAAATCTAATCAGGTGCCGAGAATAGCATCTAGGTAAAATTGAACACCAAAAAATTGCTTGATTACGGTTCATTGTTGCCACCTGAAGATGGCTAAATGTTTAGAATATAGCTTAATTTAGAGTTAACCTGCCTTCTATGCAAGTATGCAGTAGAGGCAGGGTTAACTTCAAAAGGCTTAAAGCGCCTTAATCTTCTCTATCTGATCTTTCAACTTAGTGATATCACGAGCAAAGCCAGCAGCTTTCTCTTTTTCTTTATCAATCACAGCCGCCGGAGCTTTATCCGTAAACCCTGGGTTACCCAGCTTGTTATTCACACGCTCGATTTCTTTATCCAGCTTTTCTACCGACTTAGTCAAACGCTCAACTTCTTTATCTTTATCGATAAAGCCAGCCATTGGGATCAGAACTTCCATATCACCAACTAACTGCGTCACTGACATTGGTTCTTCGTCGCCTTCGTTTAACCAGGTTAGGTTTTCTAACTGAGCAAGCTTCTTCAAGAAGGTTTGGTTTTCTTCAGCGCGACGGAAGTCGTCATCGCCGCCGTTCTTGAATAACAAATCAAGTGGCTTGCTTGGTGGAATGTTCTTCTCACCACGAATATTACGAACGGCTGTAATAACGTCCTGTAGCCATTTTATGTCGGCTTCTGCATCGGCATCACGGAACGCGTCTTGTGCAACTGGGTAAGGCGCTAGCATGATCGTATCGCCAGACTTGCCTGCAAGTACTTTCACTTGCTGCCAAATTTCTTCGGTGATGAACGGCATGAATGGGTGAGCCAAACGCATGGTCGCTTCTAGTACGCGAACCAAGGTGCCTAACGTTCCACGCTTCGCTTCCTCGCTAGAGTTTTCGTCCCACAATACTGGCTTAGATAGTTCTAAGTACCAGCCACAGTATTCGTTCCAGATGAACTCATACAAAGCGTGTGCGGCTAAATCAAAACGATACTGGTCTAGGTGGCGAGTTACTTCGGCTTCTACAAACTGTAGGCGAGAAATAATCCAGCGATCGGCTAACGATAGAATCGCTTCTTCGCCATTGGCACCACACGCTGCTTTCATTGCGTCGGTAATAACAATCTTGCTGCCGTTTTCAGCCGCAGCTTCAACAACGTCTTCGCCTGCAACTGATAGCATTACATAACGAGAGGCGTTCCAGATTTTATTACAGAAGTTACGGTAACCTTCAAGACGCTTCATGTCCCAGCTGATGTCGCGGCCAGTCGATGCTAATGCGGTTAGAGTGAAACGCAATGCGTCGGTACCGTGAGCAGAAATACCTTCTGGGAATTCTTTCTTAGTACGCTTGCCAATTTTCTCAGCCAACTGAGGCTGCATCATATTGCCAGTACGTTTTTCTAATAGCTCGTCAATACCAATGCCATCGATCATGTCGATTGGGTCAAGTACGTTGCCTTTTGACTTCGACATTTTCGCGCCAGTTTCGTCACGGATCAAGCCGGTAACGTAAACGGTTTTAAACGGTACTTGTGCTTTGCCTTCGCCGTCTTTGCAGAAGTGCATGGTCATCATGATCATGCGTGCAACCCAGAAGAAGATGATGTCGAAACCGGTAACCAATACGTCAGACGGGTGGAAGTCGGCTAAACGCTTAGCCACTTCTGGGTCGTCTAGGTTTGGCCAGCCTTGGGTCGCGAACGTCCAAAGGGCTGAAGAGAACCAAGTATCTAATACGTCGTTATCTTGAGAAAGATTAACCGACGCATCTAAATTGTATTTTTCACGAACCATAGCTTCTGTTTGCGCAACGTAAACCTTACCTTGGTCATCGTACCAAGCGGGAATACGGTGGCCCCACCAAAGCTGACGAGAAATACACCAGTCTTGAATGTTGTTCATCCACGCGAAGTACATGTTCTCGTAGCTTTTTGGAACGAAGTTGATGTCGCCATTTTCAACGGCTGCAATTGCAGGCTTCGCCATGGTTTTTGCGTCTACGTACCATTGGTCGGTCAGCATTGGCTCGATAACAACGCCACCACGGTCGCCGTAAGGAATAACCATGTCGTTTTCAACGATTTCTACCAGCAAGCCAGCGGCTTCAAAATCGGCAACGATTTCTTTACGCGCAGCGAAACGTTCTAGGCCACGGTATTTTTCTGGAATGAAGCCAGACAGTTCTTCGTTCACGGTGCCATCGAAGTTGAAGGTTTGGCCTTCTTCACGAATGTCGGCGTTGAACGTTAATACATTGATCATTGGCAGTTCGTTGCGCTTGCCAACTTCGTAATCGTTAAAATCGTGAGCAGGGGTGATTTTCACACAACCCGTGCCTTTTTCCATATCGGCGTATTCGTCGGCGATAATCGGAATGCGACGGCCAACTAATGGCAGCATCACGTCTTTGCCCACAAGGTGCTGGTAGCGAGCATCTTCTGGGTTAACGGCGACACAAGTATCACCCAACATAGTTTCTGGGCGAGTCGTTGCTACAACGATGTAGTCTTTTTCATTACCTTCACTATCGGTGTAGGTAAGGCCATCAGCAAGCGGGTAGCGTAGGTGCCACATCTTGCCTTTCACGTCTTTGTTTTCAACTTCTAGATCTGAGATCGCGGTGTGTAGCTTAGGGTCCCAGTTAACTAGGCGCTTGCCACGGTAGATAAGGTCGTCTTCGTAAAGCTTAACGAATACTTCTTCAACGGCTTTGTAGAAACCTGGGTCCATGGTGAAACGTTCTGTTTCCCAATCAACCGAGTTACCTAGGCGACGCATCTGGCTAGTAATAGTGCCGCCAGACTCTTCTTTCCATTCCCAAATCTTTTTGGTGAACTCTTCGCGGCCCAGTTCGTGACGATCTGGCTGGCCTTCTTGGGCTAGCTTACGCTCAACAACCATTTGCGTGGCGATGCCAGCGTGGTCTGTTCCCACTTGCCATAAGGCTTTTTTGCCTTGCATGCGCTTGTAGCGGGTAAGAGCATCCTGAATGGTATGCTGAAAAGCATGGCCCATGTGCAATGAACCAGTGACATTCGGTGGTGGGATCATGATGGAATAACCTTCGCCATCTAGTCCATCTTGGTAAGGCTTAAAGTAGCCTTTTTCTTCCCACGTTTTGTACCATTCTTGTTCAAGTGCTTGAGGCTGATATGTCTTTTCCATAGTCTTTCTTCGGAATGCTCTTTGGATAATTTGGAATAATGCTAAATGGCGGGAATTATAGCGGAATGAGGGCAGAATTGGCAGAGGTTGAATGATGAAAAATGTGTCTATCGCGCACAGACTAGTAACAAAATGACTTATCGTTAAGATAAGTTCTTTTCGTTGTACTTTGCCATGCCTGCTGCTGATAATTGATCCTTAAAGTATTGATTTTGAGGAAGGCATATTATGTGGCCAATTAAACAATGGAATTTTGTAATAGCGCTGCTGTGTGTGACGCAATTTACGCTGCTAGAAAAGACCTTTGCGGAAGAGCCCGCAATGAGTCGTCAGCAGCAATGCGCTGAATACGGTGTCTATCAAGACGCGAGTGAAAACTGGATCGATTGCGCGGAAGACAGCAGTTCCTCTTACAGTGAAAGTGAGTACCGTGAAAGTGAGTATCGGGAAGAGGTTTATGTCGAAGATACTTACGTAGAAGAAACGTATACCGAAGAGACGTACGTGGAGCCTCCATATGTTGAGGACCGCTATGTTGAAGATGTTTATGTTGAAGAGCCTTACGTAGACTAAAGTCAAACTGATGATTTAAAGAAGTAATAGAAATAACATGACATTTGAAGAACTCATTAATATCGATCCCTATCGTTGGGATGCGATTTTTACGGCTATTTTCTGTGGCACAATCATTGGCCTAGAAAGACAGTTCAGAGGCAAGCCAGTGGGTATTCGCACGTCGTCTCTTATTGTACTGGGTACTTACTTATTTTTGGCAACCGCTTTTATGTTGAAAGGGGATATTGTTGACCCTTCACGCGTAGTAGGCCAAGTCATTACCGGAATTGGCTTTCTGGGTGCTGGGGTTATGCTTGCCAAAGACGGCGCTGTGGTGGGGGTTACCTCGGCGGCAACCATCTGGGTACTGGCGGCTGTCGGTGTGATGATATCTACTGGCAATCATTTAAACGCCATTAGAATCTCGGTGCTGGTAGTCTTGATTCTTTATGGCGTGGATTTATTAGAAGCTCATACCAAATCATTCAGTAAAGGTGTGCATAATAAAGTTAAAAATCACCCTAGATTCAGAAAGTCTAGCGGCGAATAACATCTCTTTATCGGTGTGATGTAGACATAATATAGACATAATCCCCTTACTTTTTACGGGGATTACGTCGCACTTTTCTTCGTAAAAAATCAATCGCCTTAAAAAAGCTCTTCTATACTTAAAGTCATATCACCATTTAATCTGAAATGGACTTTAAGGAATATCATGTTTTTTAATCGATCAGCCAAAATAGCCCAAGAGAAACTTAACGCTGAGCAGGCCCAAAACTTAAAAAGACAGGTCGCAGAGCTGGAAGCAAAACTGTCGGCGCTTGATAAGTCTCAAGCCGTCATAGAATTCTCGATGGATGGAACCATTCTGGCCGCCAATGATAATTTCTTACAAACAGTCGGTTATCACTTAGATGAAATAGTAGGGCAGCATCATCGGATCTTCATGGATAAAGAAGAAGCTCAAAGCCCTGAATATGCACACTTTTGGCAGCAGCTAAATCGGGGTGAATTTGTTTCAGCCGAATTTAAGCGTATGGCTAAAGGGAATCGAGAGATATGGATTCAAGCCAGCTATAACCCGATCTTTGATGATGATGGTAAACCCGCCAAGGTTGTGAAGTATGCGACCGATATCACTGAACAAAAAATGCAAGCAGCGGATTTTAGAGGACAAATTGATGCCATTGGAAAGTCCCTTGCAGTCATAGAGTTTGAGCCTGATGGAACCATCATTCATGCGAACGAGAATTTCTTAAAGGCTCTAGGGTATAGCCAAGCCGAAGTTGTAGGAAAACACCATCGTATATTTGTAGAAGCTGACTATCGCAACAGCCCAGAGTACAGCCGGTTTTGGCAAGAATTAAAGAACGGTGTGTATTCGTCTGGCGAATATAAACGGATAGCCAAGGATGGCAGTGATGTATGGATTCAAGCGAGCTACAACCCGATCTTAGACTTGAATGGACAGACCATAAAGGTTGTTAAATATGCGACTGACATCACTCAGCAAAAGTTATTGGATGCTTATTATAAGGGGCAAATTGACGCCATAGGCAAATCTCAAGCAGTAATTGAATTTGATATTAACGGCATTATTGAGGATGCCAATGAAAACTTTTTAAGTGCGTTAGGGTATTCACTTGATGAGATCAAAGGCCAACATCACAGTTTATTTGTTGAGTCTGGTTATAAAAATAGTCCCGAATATAAGTCTTTTTGGCATGCTTTATCGAAGGGGGAATTTAAGGCGGGTGAGTTTAAGCGCTTAGGTAAGGGCGGAAAAGTAGTCTGGATTCAGGCCAGCTATAACCCAATTGTAGGGCTTAATGGAGAAGTTCTAAAAGTCGTAAAATATGCAACGGATATCACTTCACAGAAAATGTTAAACGCCAATTTTCAAGGGCAAATAGAAGCCATCGGAAAATCTCAAGCGGTGATCGAATTTAACATGGACGGTACGATTATCGGTGCCAATGAAAACTTCTTATCGGCCATGGGCTATCAGCTCGATGAAATAAAAGGTCACCATCACAGTCTATTTATTGAAGCAGGTGTGCGAGAAACAGCCGAATATAAGCAGTTTTGGCAAAGTCTCAATAGGGGAGATTTTGATTCAGGAGAATATAAACGCATTGGCAAAGGCGGAAAGGAAGTTTGGATTCAGGCCAGCTATAACCCGATTATGGATGCGAATGGTAAGCCCTTTAAAGTCGTAAAATATGCCACCGATGTATCGGCGCGAAAATATGCGGTCAAAGAAATTAGCCAATCATTAATGTCTTTATCGCAAGGGGACTTATCGAATCTGATTACCGTACCGCTCGAAGGAGAATTTGATGAGCTGAAAGAGGCTATTAACTCAACGATTGAGCGCTTTTCTGACATGGTTTCTCAAATACGAACCAGCGCTAATTTTGTATCAACCTCGGCTAACGAGATTCAAACGGGCACCGCTGATTTAAGTCAGCGTACCGAAAGCCAAGCGGCGAGTCTTGAAGAAACTAGTTCAAGCGTAGAAGAGCTTACTCAAACCGTGAATCAGAATGCCGATAACGCTAAATCAGCCGTATCACTTGCGGCAGAAGCGAATCAGAAAGCGACGGTCGGAGGAGAGGTTGTCAATCAGGCGGTTGTTGCGATGAGAGGGATTGGAGGCGCGAGTAAGAAGATTGCCGATATTATTAGTGTGATTGATGAAATCGCTTTTCAAACCAACTTATTAGCCCTCAACGCGGCGGTAGAAGCAGCCCGAGCGGGTGAGCAAGGGCGTGGTTTTGCGGTTGTGGCTGCCGAAGTAAGAAGTCTTGCTCAGCGCAGTGCAGGTGCGGCGAAAGAAATTAAAGCTCTGATTAATGACAGTGTTACTAAGGTCGCAGAAGGTACGCGACTTGTCGATGATTCGGGTGAAACGCTGAAGGGGATTGTTAGTTCAATTGAATCAGTTCTGAGCTTGATTTCTAGTATTAGTGAAGCGAGCCAAGAGCAAGCAACGGGGATTAATCATGTTAATACCGCCGTCTCGCAAATGGATACCATGACCCAGCAGAATGCGGCGTTGGTAGAAGAAACCAGTGCGGTGAGTGCCTCGATGAATACCGAGGCACGTAAGCTACAAGAGCTGATGCGTTTCTTTAAATAGAGGGCTATTGCTGCTCTGCATCAAAATAAGCACGTAGCTTATCTTGGTGCGGTTTTACTGCTTTTTTATCCGCTTCTGAAGACTGATTCGCCAACTTCACCATAACCAATGCTGGAGCCATCATTTGTTCCATCATTACCTTTTGAGAGGCTGGAATTTCAGGATTAGCGATCATTGCTTCATACTGACTTTTAGCCGCTTCAATCTGTGATTTCTTCTGTGACATCTCCAGTGCCATCCAGGCAAAGGTTACCTGCTGGGTAGTATTCGTCCATTGTTCAACATCGGTATAACCCAGTGCTTTGACCTTAGTATTTAGTTCATCATAAAGCCCTGCCTTCTTTAGTGCTGGGATTGATTCGTTAAAGACAACTTCTGGGTTGTTTGGCTCACTAATGTTAGCCGTTAGCTCACTTTCGTGCTTCTCTAACCATGGCTTTAATATTGGCATAGAGGTTAACCACTGAGTTATATCCTGGCTTTTTAAATCGGCAGCCAGCGCTTGAAAAGACATCAGTGCTGTCATCGTAAAAATAAGAAGTTTTTTCATAAGTGTTCCGTATTGATAGCTGAGTATGAATCGTTATTATTAACCGTCATTTTTAGTGCTGACGGTCGCTGTGACGGTCGGATGACGTTAGTGAAATCACTTTACAGGGATATTTTTATTGAAACAAGATGGGCTTTCAAATTCGGTATTCATGAATTAATGGCAGGTCTTGAGTCTAACTGGAGTCTAAACTACGGTTATATCAGTATATAATTGATCATGCTGGTGCGAAAATAGAGCTATCATATTGTTACAGTTGCTGTTAGTGTTGGTGTATTGGTTTGGTGTCAAACCTTAAATTTTATCTAAGCACACTTCAAAGTCGTTAGTCATAACCCTCCTGTCGTAGTTATTAGTTACCTTCAATCGCCATACTTTTAGTCAGAATTATCTTGTTGATAATAGAGATCGTCTTAATAAAAAATTTTTAATTAAGAAATTAGATGATCAAAGATCCTGTAGATCGCTATTTTAAAGATATATTTTTGAAATACACATTACAAAGTAATGGGCGGTTCTAAAAGAGAATATTTTTATTTTAAACTCCACAAATCAGTACGAAAACCCTATTCCTAGCCGTGAATTCATCATGAAACTCTTGGCTAAAAAGAAAGGCAATTTAACCCGAGAGAAAATTGCTGACGCGCTCGACTTACACAGCGCTCAAGACCAAGAAGCATTACGACGCCGCCTACGTGCGATGGAACGTGATGGCCAGCTTATGTTTAATAAATATAAGGGCTATTCGTTGATGGACGAGAGCCTAATGGTGTCTGGCAAGATCAGTATTCATCAAGACGGTTTTGGCTTTGTATCGTATAGCGATACCGAGAAAGATCTGTTTTTAACCGCGGGTGAAATATCCCATGTCTTTGATGGCGATACTGTGCAGGTGCTTATGTCACCTCCAGGCTCGGGTAATCGTTCGTTTAATAAGCTTATTAAAATTCTTGAGCGTAATACCACTCAAATAGTCGGAATATTGAAACGCAAAGGTGACGACTTTTATCTAGTGCCTGATAGCAGCAAGATCTCGCATAAAGTGGATGTTGATGATCGCAAGCTGATGGATGCGCAAGCGGGTCAGTTGGTTAATACCGATATTGTGGAATACCCAACGTTTCGCCAAAATACCCTGGTAAAGATTGCTGAAGTACTAGGGCATCCTGAAGACCCAGGTATGGAGATTACCGTGGCCTTGCATCGCCATGGCCTTTTAGAAGGTTGGACCGATGAAGAGTTCGATCATGCCGAGGCGTTTGGGTCTGAAGTGGCCGAGGAAGATAAGGTAGGCCGCGTCGATTATCGTGACCTTTCTTTCATGACCATTGATGGCGCGGATGCACGAGATTTTGATGACGCGGTTTATTGCGAACGCAAGAAATCGGGAGAGTGGCGCTTAATGGTCGCCATTGCCGATGTATCTCATTACGTTCGTCCTGATGATGTATTAGATGTAGAAGCGCAAACCCGTGCGACCTCGATTTATTTTCCGGGTCACGTTGTGCCTATGTTGCCAGAAACCTTGTCGAATGGTTTGTGTTCATTAAACCCAGACGTTGACCGTCTTGCGATTGTTTGTGACATGACCATTAATGCAAAAGGTATTGTGATCAGTTCTGAGTTTAGCGAAGGGGTGATTCATTCACATGCTCGCTTAACCTATGACCAAGCCAATGCGGTTGCGGTAAAGCGTCAGTCAAAAATGGCGAGAGACGTTGCCAATACCAATCCCGATATTATTGAGCACATTAAAAATCTGCATGAGCTGTATAACGTATTAATTCCTGCCCGCAGTAAGCGTGGCGCGATTGATTTTGATACTCAGGAATTGAAATTCAATCTCAACAAGAATAAAAAAATAGCCAGTATGTCTCCGGTTATTCGTAATGATGCGCATAAGATGATTGAAGAGTTTATGTTGTGTGCCAACGTTGCGACAGCGAACTTTTTAGACGAGCATAAGATTCCTTCTTTGTTCCGATCACACGACGGGCCAACGGATAAAAAGTTAACCGCATTACGCGAGTTTTTATCTGAGAAAGGTCTGGTTTTAGCGGGCGGTGATAAGCCGACCTCTCAGCACTACAATCAGCTTATGAATAAGATTGATGGCCGTGGTGATGCGTCGATTATTCGTACTATGTTATTGCGCTCGCAGAGCCAAGCGGATTATTCGCCAAAAAATGATGGTCACTTTGGTTTGGCATACGATGCTTATGCGCACTTTACCTCACCAATTCGTCGTTACCCTGACTTGTTAGCGCATCGTGCTATTCGTAAAAAGTTAGCGGATAAGAAGAAGTCTACCCTTCAGCGTTTAAAGAGTCTTGTGGGTAATAGAGGCGCTGGCAATAAGGTGTATCCTTACGATAAAAAGGACATGAAAGAGCTAGGCATTCATTGTTCAAATCAATCAAGGTTGGCGGATGAAGTAAGCCGTGAAGTTGAAAATTGGTTGAAGTGTCAGTACATGCAGAAATTCAGCGGTGATTCTTTTAGTGCAACGGTTTCCGGTGTTGCTAATTTTGGTTTGTTTGTTGAATTAGACCAGATGGGTGTGGAAGGTTTGGTGCATAGTACAAACCTTAAAGATCCGAACAAAGAATATGCGCTGGGCGATAAGTTAGAAGTCATTTTGAATAAAGTCGATATGAAGCAACGTAAAATCGACCTCTTAATTAAAGAATGAGTTAAGGAATGAATTAAGAGTAAATACAGCCGCTAAAAAATTCTAATGGGCGGCTCACTGCCATCAAATTCTGGTAAGAGCCAGATTTGCT
Organism: uncultured Oleispira sp.; assembly: GCA_913061415.1. GTDB lineage: Bacteria > Pseudomonadota > Gammaproteobacteria > Pseudomonadales > Oceanobacteraceae > Oleispira. The sequence continues at coordinate 58,242 of CAJXUD010000006.1, forward strand.
CAAAAGGATTTTTTGGCATGTTAAACCCTTCAATACATTGTTCAAACTCCTTGCTTTTCCAAAGCGGACTCGCGTTACGAATCACCAGCCATACGCGAGGGGAGTCGTACGTTTTTTTTGCTTTGTTAGTGAGCAGGCGCGTCAGTGCGGTTTCTAAGCGTAGCTTACTATCCATCTCGACAAGATCCGCTAAATAATTAAGCAGTTCTAGCTCCTTATCGCTGGCATTGACTGCGGCTTCAGTGCCTTGTGTTTGTAAGATAATTTCTTGAGTTAAAATCTTAGCTTCACTGGCGCTGGCGTATAAATGTGCGATTTCTAAATCTAAGGGTTCACCATCTAAATGACATGAAATATCGGGCTTAGACGGTTCGTTATGCCATATGTTTCGCATAGGAATCTGATAGAGGCTTTCGAACCAGCGTAAGAAATATCTAGCAGCGTCACGTTCAATTTTTCGCTTAAGCGATTCCGAGCGATTGAGTGGCTTGCCATTATCGTAGTGATGAATATCTGAAGTCATGACTTTATCATGATACAAAAAAGAGGCCAGATCTAGTTATCTCACTTTAAAAGTGAAATATCTAGCTGGCCGAAATAACCGTGATTAGCTTGATGAGAGAGATCTCTTACACAACGCCGTGAAGAATTGCTCCGAGACGTTGATCCCGCCACCACTCCCATAGCGGCTGAATCAACATCCTCCAAGTTTCAATCTAAACCTTACCTCGCTGTTAACTTCGGTTGCTCGTACTGAGCGGGTTCAAACTTCATCCCGTTGGAATAACTTAATAATAACCATTCTCATTTGTATTGCAACACTTAAATGCGAATTATTCTTAAATAAGTTGAATCTCAACGCTAACTCTTTGTTATTGAGGCATTATTTAAAGCCACTCGATTCAGAAATGAGCGACTGAGTATCATCTTCGAGCTGCTTGCGTTGACTTTTGTATTGATGAGCATAAATTATTATATGCAGGTTATTTTTAAGTATTGTCTGAAAAACATTTAATAGGATATAAAAATGAAAAAAACTCTATTAGGGGCCGCTATTGCACTTCTATCATCCTCGGTAGTTTATGCACAAGATTATCAGTTTGAAGTAGGCGGAGCCTACATGACTTGAGATCAATCAGGAATTGATGTCGATGGTTTTGGCTTAAATGCTCAGCTTCATCGAGAAAAAGTGGATACATCTAAGGGCCCTTTAAATGAAGCTGCATTTTTAGATAAATCATCTTTTGTTAATGCTACTTGGGTTACCGTAAAGCCAGATGTATCCGGAGCAGACTCTGTTGAAGCAACAAGTATTGGTGGTCGTTTTGTAACAGATAAAAATATTATTATCGAAGCTGGCTACTCCGCCGTTGAAGATGATAGCTCCATCAAAATAGGTGTGGGTACTTACATAAGTAATACTATGGATGTAGTGGCTTCTTATGAATCCTATGATAGTGATCTCGATGGTGGTGATGTCTCTACTTTCTCAGCCAACCTACATGGATTGCATACACTGCAGGGGGAAACGTCATTAGCATTTGATGGGGGTCTTGCTTTTCAAGATAATGATGGCGAATCGGCTTATGTCATTAGCGCTGGTGCAGATTATTATTTAAATAAAGCATTAAGCATTGGTGCTGGAGCTTCACTTTTGACGGCAGATAATTACGATGGGTCAACAATTGATTTTCGTGCTAATTACTTTGTAACGCCTATCGCTCGTATTGGCGTAGGTTATGCTTCACAAGGCCAAGACGCTGATGGCGATCTTATGCAACTTAATGCTTCTATTCGTTTCTAATAAAAGCATTAAATAGAGTTAAGAATAAAGCGCCTATGGGCGCTTTTTTTTATGTACAGTTGAAAAATTAGGCATTCATTAATGGTGCTCAGAGTTAACTAGAGGCAAATAAATCATAAATCGTATCATTCCAGAATTTGATGTTACTTCGGTATAGCCCTTGTGGGATTCAATAATCGACTTAACAATAGAAAGCCCTAAACCAGCGCCATCACTATTTCTCTGCCTCGCAGGGTCAACTCGATAAAAGCGATCGAATAACTTTTCTAAGTGCTCTTGAGCGATATGTTCCCCTGCATTTTCAAAACTAATAAGTGCATGAGCATATGTATTTTCGATGCTAACTTTAATGGTCTTTCCCGATTGAGTATGACGCAGAGCGTTAGACAGTAAATTCGAGAAAGCTTGGCGTAACATTGAGCGATCAGCGTGAATAAATAGCGCATTACCTTCTAATGCTAATTCAATATTTTGCTCTTCTGCTAACGCTTCGAAAAACTCAAATAAGTCGGATATCTCTTGACGTAAATCGATGTTTTCCAAAACCGGTTTAACGAGCCCATGATCACTTTTTGCTAACCAAAGCATGCCGTTAACCATTTTTGCTAAACGCTCTTGCTCTTCCAAATTTGAATACAGTAAGTTTTTATATTCTTCTATGTCGCGAGGTTTGCTAAGGCCTACTTGGGTTTGAGTAATAATATTTGTTAATGGAGTGCGTAGCTCATGAGCAATGTCAGCAGAGAAATGAGATAGCTGCTTAAAGCTTTTTTCTAAACCGTTAATCATTTGATTAAAGGCTAAGACTAACCCTGTTAATTCTTTTGGGACCGACTTTATATCCAGTCTAAAATCTAATTGATCCGCTTCGATGCTTTTTACTTTATTGCTTAATCGTCTTAATGGCGCCAGTCCTTGAAAAACACCAAACCAAACGGCCAGCAGTGTCGCGATGCCCGCAAGTGCCATGACTAACGCGAGACTTTGGCGAAAGTTTTTTAAAAATGTTTTATGAAACTCCATATCGATTGCAGTAATAATAATAAAAGAGTCGTTGCCAATAACATAAGGAGTAAAAGCGCCACGGAAAGTATGGCCGTTAGACTCCCACAAGTGTAAAGCATCTAATTCAACAATAGGGGAGTTGTTAAGACTTTTATTTGAGCCAGCATCAGACAAAGGATTAGACACAGAATTAGAAAGAATAGTAGAAAGGCTAGTAGAAAAACTAAGCTCGGGGCTTGAATATATAATATCTCCAAGTGCATTCCTTATTTGAAAGTAGACTCCATGATGACCCGATACCGCCTGAGATAACATGGCACCTTGATTAACCTTAGAAGCCGAGAGTTTATGTAGGTGCTGAAAAATGGATTGGTTCATAACCGTTAATTCATCGGCATCTTGTTCTTTAAAGTGATGCTCTACGACATCAAGAACGACCGCATTGATCGTAAACAGACACAGACTAATCGTCACCGCCACGAATACAATCATTCTAAGGGTTAAAGAAATGGGCTTTTTATGATTACTCGAACGATTCAGGTTATTCATTCCGTTAGTCACCTTCAACTTCTAGTTTGTAGCCCATACCGCGAATGGTATGAATCAGCTTGGGCTCAAAGTTGTCATCAATTTTTGCGCGTAAGCGGCGAATCGCAACATCAATGACATTGGTATCAGAATCAAAGTTCATATCCCATACTTGCGATGCAATTAATGAACGGGGTAATACTTCCCCTTGGCGACGAATGAGCAGTTCTAAAAGGGCAAACTCTTTTTGAGTGAGGACGATTTTTTTGTCATCCCGCAAAACGTTTCTACTTAATAAATCGAGATGTAGGTTGGCTATCGATAACTTTTCTGTTTGCTTAGGAGAGATACCGCGCCGCAATAACGTTCGTACTCGAGCCAATAACTCGGCAAAAGCAAAAGGCTTCACTAAATAATCATCAGCCCCTAATTCCAGCCCTTTAACTCGATCTTCCACACTGTCGCGGGCTGTCAAAAATAACACTGGGGTATTGGATTGGTTTTCTCTAAGCGATTGAAGAATTCGCCAGCCATCAACATCAGGCAGCATAATGTCTAGAATAATGAGATCAAAGTTTTCGGTCATGGCCAGGTGGTGACCATCTAACCCATTGCGGGCAAGGGATACTTGAAAACCTGCTTCGCCTAATCCTTGCTTTAAGTAATCACCGGATTTTAATTCGTCTTCTACTACCAATAACCGCATGACCATACTCCTAGATTAAGACCTTTAACTATTCTAAAGCACTGACTATAACAAGAATCCTGTCACCGTGATTTATAGCCATGATTTATAGATATGAGTATAAAGCATTTTGCGAATATGAAGATGACCTGCACATTACAATATTGTCATCTTCGGGTCATGTCAGCGTCATGGGTGTGAGCATAATATAAGGGTATGACTCACATATTGAGAGGATCTCAGATGAATTCAACAGAACTTGATGTAATGCGTCGGTCTGCATTATCTCGCCGTCGGTTTGTTCAAGGCTTAGCCGCAGGTGGCGTGATTGCGACAGCACCCAGTATGTTACAAGCCAAAGACAAAGCACTTGAAGCCCAGCTTGGCACCGCCCCCGAGTTAAGTGGCCAACTTATTGAGCTAGAAGTTGCACAAACACCCGTGAACTTTACTGGCAGCAGCCGATTAGCAACCACAATTAATGGCTCTATTCCCGCACCAACATTACGCCTTCGTGAAGGCGATGAAGTCACTATTAAGGTGACTAACCGCTTATCCGTACCGACCTCAATTCATTGGCACGGCATTATTCTGCCTTACCAAATGGATGGTGTACCCGGTATCAGTTTTGATGGTATTGCCCCAGGGGAAACCTTCACCTATCAATTTAAATTACAGCAAAGCGGTACGTACTGGTATCACTCGCACAGTGGCTTTCAAGAAATGACCGGCATGTATGGGGCATTAATTATTGAGCCACGAGAAGAAGTGATTCGTTCAGATCGAGATCATGTGGTGCTTTTATCCGATTGGACAGATCAAGACCCCATGAAGGTGTTTGGTAAGTTAAAGGTGCAAGGTGATATTTATAATATCAACCAGCCTACCGTCGGTGATTTCTTTCGTGACGTATCCACATTGGGTTTATCTGGGGCAATTGATAAGCGCCAAATGTGGAGTGAGATGAGAATGAGCCCAACAGATCTAGCCGATTTATCATCGTCTGCGATGACTTATCTGATCAATGGAACGACACCTGCTGGCAACTGGGCTGGAATATTTAAACCAGGTGAACGAATTCGTTTACGTTATATCAACGGCTCCAGTAATACATTTTATGACGTACGCATTCCTGGTCTAAAAATGACGGTCGTGCAAGCCGATGGCCAGAACCTGAAACCGGTGGAGGTTGACGAATTTCGATTTGGCCCAGGCGAGACGTACGACGTTATCGTAGAACCTCAGCAGCAAGCTTATACCGTATTTGCTCAGAGTATGGATCGCACAGGTTATGCACGAGGCACGTTATCGGTCGCCGCGGGTTTGACGGCTCCAGTACCTAAGCTAGATCCGGTTGAATGGCTAGCGATGAAAGACATGATGGGGAAAATGGATCACGGCTCAATGGAAGGTGGCTCAATGGAAGGTAGTGATGCTAAAGATGGCAAAATGGATCACGGTGCCATGGATCACGGAAACATGGTGATGGACCATAGTCAGCATGGCATGCATCACGAACGTAAAGGCGCATTGGCTAAGCCTTCTCAAACCGTCAATCATGCAAAAACGGAGTATGGGCCTTCGGTTGATATGAGAGTCGACATGCCAAGAACCAACCTAGACGACCCCGGTATCGGCTTAAGAAACAATGGTCGTCGAGTACTGACGTTAGCAGATTTGCATTCTTTAGACGGCATACTTGATGATCCGCGTGAACCGGTACGCGAGATAGAGCTGCATCTTACGGGAAATATGGAACGCTATAGCTGGTCATTTGATGGTTTGGAATTTGGCGAGAGTACCCCAGTTGCAATGAAGCAAGGTGAACGCATTCGGGTTATTTTGCAAAATGACACCATGATGACCCACCCAATGCACTTGCACGGTATGTGGAGTGATTTAGAAAGTGATGATGGTCAGTTAAGAGTGCGTCGGCATACGATACCGGTTCAACCAGCACAACGAATTAGTTTTTTAACCACACCACATGATTTAGGGCGTTGGGCATGGCATTGCCACCTGTTGTTCCACATGGATGCCGGTATGTTCCGCGAGGTAGTTGTATCATGAAAAATACTCAAAATTTAACGCTGGTATTAACCATCGCTGGGCTTTTAAGTAGCCCACTCACTCTTGCGAGAGAGCATGAAAAATACCCTGGAGAGCATCGAGAGATTGTTCGCGGGGCTCAAGAGATGGATCATTCAGGGCACGATATGTCAGGTCACGATATGTCAGGTCACGATATGTCGAGTATGCAAGCTCAGGGTGGTGATGCGCCGATGGATGCTCGCGATCCTCATGCCTATTCTAATGGTTATACCCTTACCGAAGGACCTTATGCACAGCCTGGGCCGAGACAGCTCAAACTTGCGGATGAGCATGCCTTTTGGGCGGTGATCGCTGATCGCTTGGAATATGACCTTGAAAGCGAGAATACCGTATTCGATTTACAAGGTTGGTACGGCACAACCTTTAACCGCTTGGTATTGAAAACAGAGGGTGAGTTTTCTGATGGCATACTTGAGGAAGTGCAAGCCGATGTTTTATATAGTCAGGCTGTCAGTGGATATTTTGATGCCCAGGTCGGTGTGCGTTTAGATCAGTACGACGAAGGCAAAGATCGACAGTGGTTAGCCGTGGGTCTGCAAGGTTTAGCACCTTATTGGTTTGAACTTGATATAAGCGCCTACTTAGGCGAAGACGCCAGAACGGCATTAGCGGTAGAGGCAGAATATGAATTACTGTTTACTCAAAAACTCATTTTGCAATCGCGCGCAGAGTTGACCGCCTATGGCAAAGAAGATTTGGATAATGGTATCGGCTCTGGCTTATCCAGTGGGGCAGTGGGTATGCGTCTTCGTTATGAAATTAGCCGCCAGTTTGCTCCGTATGCCGGGGTTGAGTGGAGCCGAGGCTTTTCTGCAACGGCAGATTTGATGAGAGACGCTGGTGATCACGTTACTGATACTCAATACGTTGCTGGTTTACGTTTTTGGTTTTAAATAAAAGGATATAACAATGAAAAAATTAATGATTCACTCTATGGCTTTATTGGCTACCGCCTTTATTGCATCAACGACCTTAGCTCATGATCCATCAGAGCATATGACAAAAAATGAAGAGCCAAAGTGTGCTGGCATGGACCACAGTAAAATGGATATGACCGACCCTGTCGCTCAGGCCATGATGGAGCAATGCTCAATGTCGGGTGATAAACAAAAAATGGATATGAAGCACTCACAACACAAAAATATGCACTCATCTGAAAAAGATAAAGAATCGATGAGAATGAAAATGAAAGCGAATCATGACAGTCATGATGAACATCAACATTAATCGTTTTAATGGCGCTAATCTTAGCGCCTTTTTTATAGTTAATTTAAATAGGGCATCAAGATGAAAACGATGACGACAATATCTTGTTTTAAAAAATTACTGCTTCTGGCGAGCATTTTATTATTGGGCGCACTCGCTTTTATTTATTCAGGCATCTACCCAATGGGTGCTGACTCTAAACATTTTCCAGCAACCTACTGGGTCTTAGAAACATTAAGAGAGCAATCGATCGCGCGTGCGGCTAAAGACATCGTTGTACCTGACAATATTAATGCATCAACGCGATTATTGGCAGGTGGCGCAGATTACAATGATATGTGTGCGAGCTGTCACCTTAAACCGGAAAAAAGCAGCAGTGACTTTAGTTTAGGTTTATACCCAGTGCCTCCTAATTTAGCGATAAAACATGATGATCATGCCCATAGTGATGATGAAAATACAGAAGATAAACGCCGCTTTTGGATTATTAAGCACGGAATTAAAGCATCGGGTATGCCTTCTTGGGCACCGGGCCATGATGATGAACGTATCTGGAATATGGTATCGTTTATAAAACGATTACCTGATTTAAATGCTCAGCAGTATCAAGTGCTGACTGCGAGAAAAAAGGGCGACACTGGGCATCATTAATAATCAGAGTAATAATTAAGTAGTAATAAAAATTAAGCATTAAGCAGCTCGCGAAACAGCTCGCGAGCACAATGTCAGAAGAGAATACTAGAAGTGAACTGTATGAAGCGACTAAAATAAAAAACACATAGTCGCCGCTTTAGTTGCCGTTTTAGTCGCCGCTTCAGTCGGCTACGACACTGTAATTTTTCCTTGAATCATATTCATCTGACAATGAAAGTCATACTCGCCAGCATCCATGGCTGGTAGCTGAATCGTTTTCAGCTTATTCAACGGCAAAGACTCACTGATCTGCAATGCAGGGATTAAAACCGCCTCTGCGCAGGGGGATGGATCTTTGCGCATAAACTGAATGCTCATTGGTTTATTGGCTGCGATTTTAATGCGTGACGGCGAATAAGTACCGTTTTCTACCGTGATCACAAACTCATTATTGTCGACCTTGCTTGTATCAATCACGACGACTTCTGGTTTATACAACCAAAACCACCAGATTATTAGTGCGATGAGTAGCAGCCCAGCTAAATTAATCATTAACATAATCTTATTCCTTTCATATTCTTTTCAACGATTTTTTTTAATGCTCTTCGGCTTTAAAAAAACGTAAACGGTTGGCGTTGGTTACCACGGTTACCGACGAAAATGCCATCGCTGCACCGGCAATGACTGGGTTTAATAACAAACCAAATACTGGGAATAAAACACCCGCCGCAATCGGCACCCCAGCAGCGTTATAAATAAACGCGCCAAACAAGTTTTGTTTAATATTACGCAAAGTGGCTTTACTAATGGCAATGGCATCAGCCAAACCGTGTAGCGAGCCACGCATTAAGGTAATGTCGGAGCTTTCGATGGCCACATCGGTGCCAGTGCCAATGGCAAAACCGACGTTGGCAATAGCTAAGGCAGGGGCGTCGTTAATGCCGTCGCCCGTCATGCCGACAATTTCGCCTTGGGCTTGTAACTCTTGCACCTTGGCGGATTTTTCTTCTGGCAGCACTTCGGCGAAAAACTCGGTAATGCCGACTTTATCGGCCACCGCTTTTGCTGTGGCGCGATTATCACCAGTGAGCATAATCACGCGCATACCATTGTCTTGCAGACGTTTAATCGCAGCGATGGAATCGTCTTTAATCGGATCGGCAACCGCAATGATGGCGGCCAACTGATTATCAATCGACAGATACATAGGGGTTTTTGCTTCAGCTGCAAGCTGTTGTGCTTGTTCAACAAAATCATCTAGGTCGATCTTGTTTGAACGCATCAGTTTTTCGTTACCAAATAATAACGTTTTGCCATCAACCTCGGCTTGCACGCCATGACCTGCAATTGCCTTAAAGCTATGGGCTGTGCCTGCTTCGATGCCTTTTTCATTAGCGGTTTCCATAATCGCCATGGCAAGCGGGTGTTCAGAGCCGCTTTCTAAGGTCGCCGCTAATTGCAAAATAGTCGCTTCGGTAAAGCCTTTGGCAGCCATTATGTCGGTAACTAATATGTCAGTCAGCTTAGGCGCGCCTAACGTGATGGTGCCTGTTTTATCCAGCACCATGGCGGTGATTTGTGAGGCGGTTTGTAAGGCTTCGCCATTACGGATTAATACGCCAGCTTCGGCCGATTTACCAATGCCTACCATTACCGACATCGGTGTTGCTAACCCAAGGGCGCAAGGGCAGGCAATGATCAATACAGTGGTCGCAGTGACCAATGCATAAGCAATGGCTGGGTGAGGGCCAAAGTTCAGCCACACCATGGCGCTGACCACCGCGATGATCATAATCACGGGTACAAAGTACGCTGAGATAACATCGGCTAAACGCCCAATCGGTGGTTTAGAGTTTTGGGCTTGTTTCACCATGCGAATGATGTGAGCGAGAGAAGTGTTTTTACCTACTCGTGTCGCTTTAAAAAGAATCGAACCGGTTTTATTAATAGTGCCAGCCGCAACGTTTGCCCCTTCGGTTTTTTCAACGGGCATGGGTTCACCGGTGAGCATGGATTCATCAATGGCGGTATGACCTTCAGTCACAATGCCATCAACAGAAATTTTCTCACCCGGGCGAACGCGCACGATGTCGTTTAATACTACTTGGTCAATGTCGATATCAATTTCTTGCCCGTCACGAACCACTCGTGCGGTTTTCGGTTGTAGGCCGATTAAACGCTTAATCGCATCGGAAGTTCTGCCACGGGCTTTTAATTCCATCGCAAGGCCAAGGTTGATTAAACCAATGATCATCGCCGTCGCTTCAAAATACACATGGCGCGCCATTTCTGGAATGGCTTCAGGGGCGAAGACCACGACCATGGAATAGAGCCAAGCGGTGCCAGTTCCGAGTGCGATTAAGGTGTCCATATTGGCAGAATGGTTTTTAAATGATTGCCATGCGCCGACATAAAAATGTCTACCCGAAAATACCATCACTAATAAGGTTAATACCCCAACCACAAACCAAACGATTTGTTCTTGGCTGCTATTAACACTCATTTCGCCAGTGATTAAACCGTATAACATCAGTGGTACACCCAAGCTCAGAGCAAGGATCATGTCTTGCATTAATTTTTTATAATAAACCCAGTCGGCGGCTTCTTTTTCGCTAAGAGCTTGTTCTTCGTTTTCGGCTTGGCTCAGGGTGGCGTTATAACCGGCTTTTTCTACCGCCAGAATCAAAGCGTCGCTGTTAGAAGTCGTGCTAACTGAAACTGTGCGCTGGGCAAAGTTCATTTCCGCTTTTTCAACGCCTTCGACTTGTTGAATAGCGGTTTCAATTTTTTTGACGCAGCTACCGCAAGAAGCGCCATCAATTAATAATTCATAAACGGGCATGTCGAGCCTCCTTAAAAAAATGGTGAGAGCATAGCATCAATGTAGGACTAAAATGCTTAACCTAGAGGTTACACCTGTGTCCCAGACACAGGTCAAGGACTAAAGGCTAATCTGATTTTTTATCTGGCGAGAGCATATTTTTAGGCACGACCCATTGGTTGAAATCTTCTTCACTCAATAGCTCAAGTGCGAGCGCTGCTTCTAACAATGTAGTGCCTTCGTGATGCGCTTTTTTAGCAATTTTAGTCGCGTTGTCATAGCCAATATGAGGGTTTAATGCCGTCACTAGCATTAAGGATTCTTCGAGTAACGAATGAATACGTACTTCATTCGCGGTAATACCGACAATACATTTATCGCTGAAGCTCTCGCAGCTATCGGCTAACAGTCGGATAGATTGCAGAAGGTTGTAAATCATGACGGGTTTAAACGCATTCAATTCAAAATGGCCATTAGAGCCAGCGACAGAAATGGTAACGTGATTGCCCATTACTTGAGCGGCTACCATCGTTAAGGCTTCGCACTGAGTTGGATTCACTTTACCGGGCATGATGGATGAGCCGGGTTCGTTTTCTGGCAAACGGATTTCGCCAATACCACTGCGAGGGCCAGAGCCTAAAAAGCGAATGTCGTTAGCTATTTTCATTAAACTCACCGCTAACGTATTAAGTGCACCGCTGGCTTCAACAATGGCATCATGGGCAGCAATGGCTTCAAACTTATTTTTAGCCGTGGTAAAAGGAAGCTGGGTGATTCGGGCAACTTCTGCGGCAATGTGTAGATCAAAACCTTCGGGAGAATTAATCCCAGTCCCCACCGCTGTCGCTCCTTGGGCCAAAGGATATAGCGCGGGTAATATCGATTCGATTCGTCGAATACCGTATTCAACTTGAGTCGCATAGCCAGAAAATTCTTGGCCGAGTGTGATTGGCGTCGCGTCTTGCGTATGGGTCCGGCCAATTTTTATTAAATGACCAAATTCTTCTTCTTTATGTTTCAGAGCACCATGAAGATGGCTGAGTGCAGGAATTAAACGATGAACAATTTCTTCAACTGCTGCAATGTGCATAGTGCTAGGAAAAGTATCGTTTGAAGACTGGCTCATGTTGCAATGATCGTTTGGGTGCACCGGAGTTTTACTGCCAATTACACCGCCTAAAGCCTCTATTGCACGATTAGAAATCACTTCGTTGGCGTTCATGTTGGTCTGAGTACCCGAACCCGTTTGCCAGACCGATAGCGGAAAATGATCGTTGAGTGTACCGTCCATCACCTCGGTGGCCGCTTCAACGATGGCATTGCCAATGGTTGGGTCTAAGCCTGCAAGTGTCATATTAACCTGTGCTGCAGATCGTTTAATAATGCCAAATGCTCGAATTAAAGGCTCGGGCATCGTCTCTATGCCTATGGGGAAGTTGATGAGCGAGCGCGCCGACTGAGCACCATAATATTTGTCTGCGGGAACCTTTAGCTCCCCAAAAGAATCACTCTCTATACGATACTCAGTCACGGGCTTATTCCTTTAATTGATATCTGTTTAAATGGATGTCGACTTAGTGGGGGGTAATTAGTCGACTTCACACATTGAATAGATGAAAAATCAGCGCCCTTAGTGCGCACGCCTTGACGGGTTTATTCACTATTATCGTTCATGAGGTGATCTCATCGTATTAAATAAAAGAGGGTAGTAAGGTGAAACATTAACATGAGATGTTCTATGAAAGGATAGCAGCCTAATAGAGAATTAGGCTGCTAAGGCAGGCTGGCTGCTATTTTAATCTAGATTTAGAAATCTACGATTAAAATTCGACTGATTAAAATTCAGTTTATTAAAAATGAACTTTAACCAATGCGCTTACAACGTTTTCTTTGGTATCGAAACCAGAGGAGTGCTCGATTGCAAACTTGTTGTCCCAAGTTGCATGCTCGATACCCACATAGACTTTATTGTCAGTACCAAGAGCTTGTGCCGCATCCCATTTCAACTGGTATGTGAAGTTGCTAGTGGCTGCTTTATTATCTTCATCTGTCGCAGTTGCCCAATCCCAAAAACCATCAAACATAAAGTTTTGGCCTGCAATTGCGAACGGTACGCCCCAAACTAACGTTGTTTGGTAGTTGTTTTCGTAGTTATCGTTCAAACGCTGATAAGCATTTAAGCTAAGATTTTGGAAACCAGGAACATTAAAATCCGTTCCTAAACCGACCAAAAGGTTATCTTCGTCTTCACTCATTTCCCAAGTGGTCGCAACGTATAAGTTTTTAACCAAACCGCCATCAAAGTCAGATACTTTAAAGCGTGGTGCAACTTCGATATACGTTTGAGTTTGGTCACCATCTTCATCACCTGTAGACATTAGGCGATCAGCAAAAACAAAGATATCGCCCCAGCTATTAGCGCTAAAGTGTTCAAAAGTAACAACAGCTTGATCAGACTCTATTACTTCATAGTCTTGGCCATACAACACAGATACGCTGTTATCATAAAAGAAGGTTTCTGCACTGGCAGCACCAGCGGTAACAGTCATTGTTGTTGCTAAAGCAAGCTTGGTAAAATTCATGGTTATTCCCATTATAATAATCGTTATAAACTTCGGTTAGGTCACCACTAAGCATTGCTTTTGCTGCAATATCCAACGGCTATGCGAGTATTATAGCCTTGAGGCAGAATAATTGTCCAACTGGTCAGCTGCCGTAATAAATCAATCAGATATGCGCATATCGATGTTATTAATCGGATAACCGCGTTCTTTATAGAACTTATAGTGGAGTCGAGTCGCCGCTAGAACCGCATCTTGCTGAATTACAATTTCCAGTAAACGCTTATGGCGGGCAAAGGTCGCTGGAATTTCAGTGGCTAAGTTCAGTAGTACATCAAAGTGGGGTGCTTGTTGATCACCAGAGCCAATGTACACGGGGCAGTTCTCTTCAAGGTCATCACTGCCTACGAGACCGTGGGGAATAAAGCTATTTTCGCGATAGTTCCATAACAACTCATCAAAAGCTTTCGCTTCGGCGTCGTTATCAAGGTGAATATAAACCTTACAGCGGCTGCGGTAAGCTTTTTCAACGAGGCGGCAAGCAAAGTCTAATCTTTGCTGCGGCTCTTGTGCGGATAATATATAGAAGTCGATATCAGTCATGGCGGCATTGTAACAGAATAAATACGCGGCTCGCATCTTCGTTAACCTGTTTAGTACGCGTACTAATTAATACACCGGCTAATCTTGTAGGTTTGGTAGTTGTTCGTTATTTTTCAACTTATTCAGCTCAGCCTGTTCTGCTCTTTGGCGCTCTTCCCATTGCAGTTCGCCAATAAGACGATCTAGGTAACGCTGGCCCATGCCAGAAACAATATTAAAAGCAAAGCCAACTTGGGTATTGCCATTTTGTGTGCCGACAACGTGGCGTGCGATCAGGCTGCAATCCATGTTGTTTTGGTCATTAAACTTGATGCGGGCGACGGCAATATTACTATTGTTTTGTAAGCGCTCTACAGAATCACCTTTAAAAATAGCCTTAAAACCACTCGAAGAAAGATCAGCAAGCTGGCCTATGAGGTTATCCCCACCATCCTCCATTTTTAACTTTACTAAGATCTTGTGAGCTGGAGAGATCATCACTCGGTATGCGGTGCGACGTTGTAAATAAAGTACTTGAGTCGGAAATTCAACACGATATTGCTCATTACTAGGCTGGTATTTGATTCGGCCCGTCATATTAAATTCGATTTTCACACCCTGGCTATCGGCTAGCACAGAAAAACGACTGCCAGAACGAATTAATTCGTTACCACTATCAGGTACAACCTTGTCCAGAAAGAAGCTGCTGTGCTTGAGGCTAGCATTGGTAATTGCGGATGTGTAATGTTCGTCACTGCCTTCGATAGTGATCGACACAGGTTGCTGCATTAAAATAATTTTTCGTAATGCGCCATAAATATCCTCTAAGGTTTCTAAAAAATATTCGTCATTACTGGCTGCAGTGCTTACTGTTGCAGTTTTTTGCTCTACTGCGTTACTTTCATCAAGGTCACCTTCAACTGCATTTTCGTCTGCCATAATTCCCTCTGCCATTTATGTTATGGCTTACTAAGCTTTTGCGTAGCCTAAACCCGTTGATGTACCCTGTGTTTGGCCGCTCTTAGTATATAAGTTAGGAGTATTCTTTTGTCCGCGCAAGATTTTCATTAAACCTTGTGTCTTTTTTCGGGCATTAAGCACGATAATAGACAGAATGTCGGTTAATCGACGGTTCTCTATAAACTGATCGGCAAGTTGTTGCCACAAGGCGGCTAACTGCTCGTTATGTTCACTTTGGGGTGATTGTAATAATGGGTGCTGAAAGCAGTGTTTATCAAGAGGGATTTGCTGCTTTTCTAACCAAGCACATCGTGCCTGGCTTAAAGATTGAAGCTCATCAAGTTGCTGTTGTTTAACGGCTTGTAGCTTGCTGAGTTCTTCTATATTCGGTGGGTCTAGCAAATCGCGTTCGTCACAAAGGAGTCTATGCAATGTACGTGCGACTTCTAATTCTTGGCTTAGCTGTAAGTAAAATATTTCATGTAAGTTGGACACGGTGACTCCAAGGATTAATTAAGCTTTCCTTCGAAATCAAGCATTTTTCCTGCCAACTGTTGATAATCTATTTTATATTCACCACTATCGATAGCACTGCGGATGCGATCAATGGTTTTATCATCGACATCAGGCATCTTGCTCACTTCAGCTTCAATTTGCTGAATGTTCATGCTGCTGGAGCTCAATTTTACTTGATCGCCACTGCTGACATTCGCCGTCGTTTTACTATTTTCTTCTGTTTTTTGGTTTTGTTGGCTGGCAGCATCAGTTTTTGCTCTGCTCCCGCCATCAAGACCACTTGTTAACTTATTGATATTCATGGATATTTCTCCAAGCCATTGCATCTAGTTAGACTCCTATGGGTATTGTATCGGCTATTGCCTTGAGAACTTTAATCTTTTTTTACTAAAAAGCATCAATCTATTAAAACTAAGTCAGAGCCTGCGACTCTGCCGTAGAGAACCTTGTTACTATTGCTATTTTTAACCTTGATTCGATCGCCTTTACGACCCTTTTTTAGGGCGATTCCATTCATGTTTACCGAGAAACCAGGGCGCTCTGCTTTTAGCGTGATGGCCTGGCCGCGCTTGATGATAATTGGCAAGTCGATCATGCTTGGGCTAATCGCTGTTCCGGCTTTAAGTGAGCGCTTACTAATGTTGCCAAGAACGTCTGCTATATCGGTGTAATAGCCGCGTTGCAGATCGCCAATATTACGCTGCTGCAGGGCAATGTTGGTATTATTCACCCGCTGTCCACGCGGCAGATGGTCCCGTAAAACGACAACATCACGCCATACTTCAATATCGGCATTCAGCATTAATGACCAACTTGCCCGATGCTGGCAGCTAACTTCAATGCTATTTCGTCCTAATCTAAGTGTATTTCTAGATACGACACTTAATGGGCTTTGGCACTCTGGGGCTTTATAGCCATCAGGAATTCCCGATATGATGACTTTATTCGTTGTCCCTGAACGCTGTCCTATGGTTTGCCACTGAGCCAATACCATATCGTTCACATACTGTTCTAATGTTATTGAATTAGGGACCAAATTGGCCTCGTTAGAGTGGCTAAAGGATGAAAAAAAACTCAAACAGATAAAAAATATTAAAGAGTGTTTATTCAATCTTCCACATTTGCTATTCATTTATTGATTCTCAACTATGCTAAAAACAATGAACTGTAATTGCTGTGTCATTTTTACGACACCTTGGTCGATTTTATAGAGATACAGCAAACGTCATGCCGAAGACGTTAGCGTTAGGAGATATTTATGGCAGGACTGATGGAGTCCGTAGATCAGCGAACCCAGCTAGTAGGGGCAAACCGCTTAGAGCTTCTGTTATTTAGAATGGAAGGCCCTCAGATATACGGTATTAATGTATTTAAAGTGAAAGAAGTTTTGCAATGCCCAAAGATGACGGTATTGCCTCACAGCCATCCTGTTGTTCGAGGCGTGGCGCATCTGCGGGTAGGTACTTTACCCATTATGGACCTGAGCCTAGCGACCGGCGGTACTAAGGTTGGGGATGTTGATAATGCTTTTGTTATTATCACTGAATACAATTTAAAAACGCAGGGCTTTTTGGTTGGCGGTGTTGAACGTATCGTCAACATGAATTGGGGGGATATTCATCCGCCACCAAAAGGCACTGGTCGTGAGCATTATTTAACGGCGGTAACCGAAGTTGATGGAAAACTGGTTGAGATCATTGATGTTGAGAAGGTCTTAGCCGAAGTTTCACCGATGAATGAAACCATGTCGAATAATGTCGTTTCGGAAGAAGTTGCCGAAGAAGCGAAAGCGCTTCATGTGTTGATTGTTGATGATTCTAAAATTGCACGCAAACAGGTTAGTCGCTGCTTAGAAGAAATTGGTGTAGAAGTTACCGCACTCAATGATGGTAAACAGGCTTGGGAGCATCTTCAGCAGCTGACAGATTCGGGCATTAGGATTCAAGATAAATACTTGATGCTCATTTCTGATATCGAAATGCCCGAAATGGATGGGTATACCTTAACGACCAATGTGCGTAATGATTCTCGTATTTCCGACTTTCATATTGTATTACACACCTCTTTAAGTGGGGTGTTTAATAAGGCGATGGTAGAAAAGGTTGGCGCTAATGGTTTTATCTCTAAATTTAATCCAGACATCCTAGGTGATGTTGTGGTTAAACGCATAGAGCAATTTAAAAAGCCCAAGTAGTTAATAGATAAAAACAGTTAATCGCTAAAACGATTAATTGTTACAAATTAATTATTAAAAGCTAATTACTAAAAGTTAATTAAAAGATGAGTTAAGTACATGAGTTTCTTGATCAGCGCAACGGAATACGATCAGTTTCAACAGAAGCTAGAGCAATACAGCGGGATTAAGCTGGGTGATAATAAAGAATATTTAATTACCAGTCGCTTAAGACGCTTATTCGAAAGTGAAAGTTTTACCACGCTTGCTGAGCTCAATACTGCCATGGAGCGTAACTTAACATTGAAAGGGTTGGTTATTGATGCAATGACCACCAATGAAACATTATGGTTTCGAGATGACCACCCTTTTAGAATCTTCAGTGAAAAACTCCTGCCAGAGCTGGCTAAAACCCGACGACCTATCAGAATTTGGTCAGCGGCGTGCAGTACGGGTCAAGAGCCTTACTCGCTGAGTATTGCCGTAGAAGAATTCAAACGAAAAAATCCTGGAACGCTTAGTGGTGATGTAAAAATCATTGCGACGGATATTTCGCCGACGGCTTTAGATATCGCTAAAGAAGGTATTTATCCACAGTTAGCTTTAAAGCGTGGAATGAGTGATGTTCATTTAAAAAAATATTTTACCCAGCAAGGCGATGATGAATGGAAAATTAATGCGGAAATACAGCGTCGCATAGAGTTTCGCTCATTAAACTTGCAAACAAGCTTTGGCGCGTTAGGAAAATTCGATATCGTCTTTTGTCGTAATGTTCTGATTTATTTTTCGGCCGACTCCAAGCTTGATATATTAAAACGAATGCATACCACCTTGAATGACAATGGCCATTTGTTTGTGGGTGCGTCGGAAGCGGTTAATCAATTATCCAAGATGTATCGCATGCAACAGTTTAATCCAGGGATTTCTTATCAAGCCTTACCACCCGAAAAAAATAGTCGGTAAGGCTTTGCCGCTCACCCATCTCATCTTTTCCGCTTTACTTCTCTTCTGTTCTATCTTGCCGCTTAAAAAAACTCGAAGTCTTCTAAGTTGTTGAAAAACAACGAAATAAAATAATTTTAAAAGTTGGTATGGCCTTTGCTATAACTCTTACATGCACATTTTAGAAGAGAGTTACGTTATGGGTTCAATCAATTTCAACAATGCTTTAGGGGTTCATTCCGATGCGATGTTATTGCGCGGCAAGCGTGCAGAAATTTTGGCCAATAACTTAGCCAACTCTGATACCCCAGGATTTAAAGCACGCGATATGAACTTTCAAGCGATGCTTGCCAAAGAAACTCAATCGGGTATGGCGATGAGCTCAACCAACAGTGCTCATATCTCAATGGGTTCAAATAGCACTAGTCAATCTAATCAACTGATGTATCGCAATCCGTCTCAGCCTTCGATTGATGGTAATACGGTTGATACACAGTTAGAGCAAACCATCTTTTCTAGAAATGCCATGGACTACAATACAAGCTTTGAATTTTTGAATGGAAAATTCAAAGGCCTTAAATCTGCGATCCGAGGAGAATAATTATGTCATTAGGTAATATTTTTGATATCGCAGGTTCAGGCATGAACGCGCAATCGATTCGACTAAATACCACCGCCAGTAACATTGCCAACGCTGAAAGCGCAAGCAGCAGTATTGATGAAACTTATCGTGCTCGTAAGCCTTTTTTTGCGGTCATGCATAACGAATTTTTGAATGTGAATAAAGATAACGAATTTCATGCAAAGGGCGACGAAATTGGAGCGGGGGTTGAAGTACTCGGCATTGTAGAAAGTGATGCTCCTTTGCAGCCAAGATTTCAGCCTGACCATCCGTTAGCGAATGAAGAAGGTTATGTGTATTACCCAAATGTAAATGTCGTTGAAGAAATGACGGACATGATGTCGTCTTCTCGCAGCTACCAAATGAACGTAGAAGTACTTAAAACAGCGAAGCAAATGCTGCAACGTACTTTGATGTTAGGAGAATAATCATGTCGACTATTGATAATTCAAACCCAGCTTCTTCGGTACTCGATCAATATTCGAATACAGTAAAAAATGCTGATAAGCCTAAAAGCAATGAGATGGGGCAAGATGAGTTCTTAAAACTGATGATTGCCGAACTCAACAATCAAAACCCTTTAGATCCTCAAGATAATGGCGAATTTATTGCTCAACTTGCCCAGTTCTCCACGGTAGAAGGGCTGGATAAGTTAAATAATACAACGGAAGGCATGTCGGATGGTATGCGTTCAAGCCAAGCACTGCAGGCTTCATCTTTAGTGGGGCAGTCGGTCATTGTTGAAGGTAACGACATGGGCTTGCTACTGAATAAAGGCATTGTCAGCAGCTTCAGCGACTTACCAGAATCAGCCGCTAATTTGACGTTAACCATTGAAGATGAAAATGGTCAGTTGTTGGAACAAATTCCATTAGGCAATCACGAAGCCGGTGAAATGTCGATTCGTTGGGACGGACTTAACCTAATGAAAGACGGCGAGATTGTTGATTTAGATTACAGCCAATTGAATCGCCAAGAGTTTTACGTTGATGAAAATGGCGAACAAGTTTTAGACGAGGCGGGTAAACCTATTTATGCACCTTACCCTCCTGGTGAATACAGCTTTAAAGTGAGCGGCGGCGTCGGTGGCAAAACAGAAGAGTTTACAACTCTGATGAGTGCGCGTGTTGATAGTGTCAGCTTAAGCTCAACCGGTTCTGCAACGCTAAATCTTGCCGGTGGCAAGCGTGCAGGAATGGATGAAATCAAACAAATTGTTAACGAATAATCGTGGCGTCGTGGAGAAATTATTATGAGCTTTAATATTGGTTTAAGTGGTATTCGCGCGGCTTCCACAGATTTGGAAGTAACGGGTAACAATGTTGCCAACGCAAGCACCACGGGTTTTAAAGAATCCCGTGCAGAATTTGGTGATGTCTATACCAATACATTGCTCGGTACCGGCAGTAAACCTGTGGGTAGCGGGGTGATGGTTGAAAACGTTCGCCAACAATTCAGCCAAGGTAATATTAGTGGCACCGAAAATGCGCTAGATATGGCCGTTGATGGTAATGGTTTTTTTGTTTTAGAAGATCAAGGTGTTGTTTCATATACACGCGCTGGTTTGTTTGGGTTGGATAAAGATGGCTATATTGTTGCCAATAATAATGCCCGAGTGCAGGGCTTTGCGGCTAATGGCGAGGGTGTTGTTGGTGGTGTGCTAGGAGATCTTCAAATACAAGTAAGCAACCAAGCTCCAGCATTAACCAGTTTAGTATCAGCGCAGTTGAATCTAGATGCAGGTGAAGATGTACTGCAAGAGCAAGGCTTAGAGTTAATTGCAAGTGGGCTAGCCATTGGTGTGCCAGATTCTGGCATTATAGAATCAACGGCTTCTACATTAGTTGCTGCAGGGCAACCAACGACAGCGGGTACTCCTGCCATGGTTGACTGGACTATAGGCACTAATACTGTGGCGGCAATTGGTACAGCCGGTACCGCAGGTGTTGCAGATATTCAATTTGATATTGGTGATGGTAATGGCCTACAAACAGTTAGCGTACCTGCCATTACTGCTGGAACACCGGAAGCGGGTGTATTATCGCAAATTCAAACGGCTATTGATGATGTGTTTGGATCTCAGCAGCTTGCGGCGACAACGTCAGCGACGGGCGAATTGATTATTCAACGTGCAGGCATTAATGCAACGAATGGCACGAGTTTCTCAACCAATGATATCAGCTTCAATGCGGTATTTGGTGCAAACTCTGGTGCAGTTCCGGGAACCGCTGGTTCGCAATTATTCGTAGGTTCAACGCCAATTAGTGCGGATTTCCGTTCAATTCCGGGTACTTCAACGACGACTCGAACAACGGCTACGCCGCCTCTTGCTCTTGTAGCTTCAAGCCCTGGCGCCCCACATGAATTGACAGCGAACAACCCATACAGTGGTGCTGGTCTAGATTTTAGTGGAGCCAATGAGTTAGCGTTTAGTATCGCAACGGAAGGTGGTGCAACCTATAACATTACATTGGATGCAGCGACGTTTGGCGGTTCGGCCAACGTCGACGTGACCTCAATGGCCAACGCTATTAATGCGCAAATTACTGCGATTGCCGGTGCAGGTAACGAAGAAACCCTTGTGGAAGTTCCTGTTGTATCGGGTCGCCTTAGATTTCAAGCTCAAGTCGGGCCAGCAGCCAACGGTGATTTTGTTCAGATAGCCGATAATGCTGGGGCTTCATCGGGTCTTAGTTTAACGGATCTAGGTTTCTTATCGACCAACCGTTTTGACGGTGGTACAGAGCCTGTTCAAGCCAATAATCAGTTTGCTTTAGAAGTAACGAGTTCGAGCGGTAATGGTGCAGGTCCATTTGATATTATTATCCCACCTGCAACTTATGCCAGCCTTGATGATGTCGTGAACGCAATACAGGAACAGATTGATGTACGCATCGGAGCAACCGGATTAAGCGGTAAGGTAACGGTTGATGCAGTGGGCGGACAATTAGTCTTTACCAATAGTATTACTGGGACGGGTGAGGGTATCGCGATAACGGGCACAGTAGCAGAACCTTTAGCCGCTGCAGCGCTTGGATTAGATAGTCTATTTGCTGTTGCTGGTCAGGACGAAATTGATAGATCAAACTCCTTTCGTTTAAACTTAACGGTTCCTGCTCCTGATGAAGAGAATCGCTCAGGCTCAGTGTTAATTTCATTAGACGAAGAATATCGCTCGGTGCAACAATTGGCGACCAGTATTAATCGTCAATTGAACAGCCAAAACGCGGATGACTATGTTGGAATTAGAGCGCAGGCCGTTGAAGTATTGCCTAATACCGTACCACCAGAATTTACCTTAGAGCTTGTTGCAGTAGAAGAAGGTGAAGGCTCTATTATTAGTATTTCTAATATTTCAGCTCCGGGCGAAGAAGTGAATACCAATGACTTATTCGCAATATTGCAATCCAATCCAGCGAATACTAATTTGTTAACAACCGGTATTGAAGGGGTTAATAACCAATATCCAGAGCAGCAAGTAACGCTTATGGATCCTGAAGGAGCTGAAACAGTATTAACGATTCCTGAAGGTACAGAAGCAAACGAAGTAGCCAGTATTTTTAATCAGCAGGCGGGTATTACCTCCATTGCGAATACGGTTATGACTGTGCCGTTATCCAGCTATAACAACCCGGGTAATACCATGACCCTAACGGTTAATGGACAGGCATTAAGCTCGACCAGTTTGCCGGAAATTGCGGATGAAATTAACGGCTTCCGTGGCACGACGTTACCAGGGTTTTTAGCGTCTATTACTGAAACTGGCGATCTGATCATTACGAACGAAATCGGTCGTGATGTGAAGTTAGAGATCAATAGCACCTCGCCAACTGACAGTGTCATGGTATTAGGAGCTGAAAATACCGGTCCTGTTGTATTGGGTGGAACAGTATCCGCGCCAACAGCCGCGGCAGTAGGCGGTAGCGTTACGTTCACTTTGAATGAAGGTTATTCTTTGGCGAACCCACAGCCAAGTGTATCGGGATTATTTGGTGCGCTATCGGAAGATGAGTTCACCCCTGTTATTTTGAATGCGTTTGATCCTACTGATCAAGATACTTACAATCATGAAACGTCGTCCGAGATATTTGACAGCTTGGGGAACAGTCACTTTATGACGCAGTATTTTGTGAAAGAGCCGCTAGATCCTAGTCGTCCAAATGAACAAAATATCTGGGCTATGTATGTACAGGTTGATGGCCAAAATGTTGGAGATCCAGATTCCACATTAGATTTCCCTGAGAACCTTGCCCCTTCGCAAGCTCGTTTTGAATTGTTCTTTAATCAAGATGGAACTTTAGATACTCAAGCCACTGGAGACATGTATATTTCTAACTGGGATCCAGTGGACGAAAATGGCGATCCTACTGGGGCGGTTAATTCTGTAAACGTTTTAGAAGGGGGGTTGCCGTTAACAAGCCCTGCAACAAACTCGAACTTTCAAATTGTATTGGACGGCACTACTCAGTTTGGTAGTTCATTCTCGGTCAGTGATGTGAATCAAAACGGTTATACAACAGGGCGTTTAGCGGGCCTACAAGTTGATCAAGAAGGGATGATCTTTGCGCGTTATACTAACGGCCAAGCACAAGCATTAGGCCAAGTTGCGTTAGCGAATTTCCGTAACCCTGAAGGATTAACACCATTAGGTGGCACCGGTTGGGCGGAATCATTTGAGTCGGGCGTGGGAACGGTTGGCTCGCCAAGAACCGCATCGTTCGGTCAGGTGCGAGCGTCGGCATTAGAAGACTCTAACGTCGATATCTCAGAAGAGCTGGTGGGCTTAATCATCGCTCAGCGTAACTTCCAAGCCAGTGCTAAGACGATTGAAACCATGGACCAAGTGACGCAGACCATTTTGAATATATAAGTCATTCATTAGCCTGCTTCCTATTTTTTGTAGCGGCAATCTTTCTCGTCTTATCTTCAATAAGGCGGGGCGAGGTTGCCGTTTTTTATTGCCGTTTTGCATCCTTTCTTGCTCTATTTCCCAAAAACTTCCCTTGAAGCCCCGAATAACCAGACTATTTCAGTTTTGGCATCTACTTTGCAATACCTCTAGTTAATAGCAATACACACAGATTTAAGTTTCAGGAGTTAGGTTATGGATCGCGCATTATACATTGCCATGTCCGGTGCCAAGCAAAACGTAGTGAGCCAAACGGCCCACTCAAACAACTTGGCCAACGCCAGTACCACAGGGTTTCGATCGGATTATACCCAGTCGCGAGCACAGCCTGTATTTGGTGATCACTTTCCTACTCGCGCATTTGCTATGGCCGAACGTCCTGCTAGTGATTTTCGCCAAGGCCCTTTGCAAGAAACCGGACGTCAGATGGATGTTGCCATCGAAGGCCCAGGTTGGTTTGTCGTTGAAGGGGCCGATGGTGAAGAAGCGTATACCCGAGCGGGTGACTTATCGGTTGATCCGCAAGGGCGCTTAATGAATGCGCGTGGATTACAGCTTATGGGCGATGGTGGCCCCATCGAAATTCCGCCTTTTGAAACCATTGAAATTGCTCGTGACGGTACGATCTCTATTCGCCCACAAGGTGTGGGTGCTGAAGCCGTTGCCGAAGTTGTGCAAATTAGATTGGTAAACCCCGATGCAAAAACATTAGAAAAAGGCACCGATGGTTTATTTAGAATTCGTGACCGCCAGCCAGGTGATCCTGGTGCAAATGTTGATCCTAACATGTCATTAGTCAATGGATTTGTCGAAGGCAGTAATGTCAATGCTGTTACCGAATTGACCCAAGTATTAGCGATGAATCGTCAGTACGAAATGCAAATCAAACTAATGAAAACGGCCGATGAAAATAGCGCGGCCGCCACACAACTATTAAGTGCGCAATAATAGAATTAACGTGCAGAGGTGATGTATGCATCCAGCATTATGGGTCAGTAAAAGTGGGTTAGAAGCACAAGATTTAGCACTAACCACCGTCTCGAATAACTTGGCGAACGTATCAACAACGGGCTTTAAAAAAGACCGTCCGGTATTTGAAGACTTGTTATATCAGATCAAGCGCCAACCAGGGGCAAACTCTTCGGCCGATACGCGTTTACCTTCGGGTTTACAGGTCGGTACAGGGGTAAGAACCGCCGGTACGCAAAAAGTATTTACCACGGGCAGCTTACAGCTTACCGACCAGCCATTAGACATGGCGGTTAACGGTCGCGGATTTTTCCAAATCCAAATGCCGGATGGCACGCAGTCGTATACCCGCGATGGTACCTTTCACATTAACGCCGAAGGCACGATTGTGAACGTTAATGGTTATGCACTAGAGCCTCAAATAGACATTCCAGAGCTGACCAATCAACTGACGATTAGTAACGACGGTATTGTGCAAGCGACCTTGTTTGGTGATCCTACACCGCAAGAGTTAGGGCAAATTGACTTGGTTGATTTTATTAACCCAGCGGGTTTGCAATCAACGGGTGGAAACTTATACAAAGAAACCGCCGCCAGTGGTGCCCCTAATGTGGGTATTGC
The DNA here is from genome assembly GCA_913061415.1 of uncultured Oleispira sp. GTDB lineage: Bacteria > Pseudomonadota > Gammaproteobacteria > Pseudomonadales > Oceanobacteraceae > Oleispira. The sequence goes on from CAJXUD010000006.1 coordinate 83,891, forward strand.
CGCGAACGATGGCTTTGGTTCGATAGAGCAAGGTGCGTTGGAAAATTCAAACGTAGAAGTGGTCGAAGAATTGGTGAAAATGATTACCGTTCAGCGCGCTTACGAAATGAATTCAAAAGTCGTATCAGCAGCCGATCAGATGTTGCAGTTCTTAACTCAAAATACGTAATTAATTAAACATGCGAATAGATGAAACACGCGGAGAAATAGTATGAAAATTATTAACAGTTTAATTCCCGCAATATTACTGCTTACTGGCTGCACCAGTGTGCCATTAGAAAAAGATGTTTTTCCTAATGATCCGCAGTATGCCCCAGTGCCATCGTCTTCCTTGCGCGCTGCGCCGAATATTAATGGCTCGTTGTATAAATCAAATTACAGTTTAAGTTTATTTTCCGATCAGCAAGCAACGCAGGTTGGCGATATTATTACTGTCATCTTTGATGAACAATATAACTCATCCAAGTCGGCCGAAACAAAATCACAAAAAGATTCAAGTAATTCTTCAAATCCAACCAACATCCTTAATACCGTACCGGGTTGGAGAAACTTAGGACTTGATATCGATCTTGATCATAAGCGCTCGTTTAAAGGAAAAGGCGACGCTGATAGAAGTAATAGTTTAAGTGGCACGATTTCTGTAACGGTTTCAGACATATTACCCAGCGGTGTTTTGCAAATACGCGGAGAAAAGTGGTTAACCTTAAGTGAAGGTGATGAATACATTCGCATTATTGGATTGATCCGCCCGCAAGACATCACCCCGCAAAATACCGTGATGTCTAGTAAAGTTGCCGATGCACGAATCAAATTTGGTGGCCGTGGCAACTTAAATAACTCGACCAAAGAAGGTTGGTTTGGTCGCATGACGAATAGCGCTTGGTGGCCCTTCTAATTGCAGGACTTCTATAAAAGTGTCAATTTCTGGAGACGATGATGAACAGTTTGACTGATGAAGGGCTTAGGAAAATATATATGATGATTATTTGGCGCTTTATCGCGTTCGTATTTTTAACATTACCGTTGGTATTAAATACAGCCTATGCCGAACGCATAAAAGATATAACGTCAATTGCAGGTGTTCGCAGTAATCAATTAATCGGTTATGGCTTAGTGGTTGGTTTAGACGGCACAGGTGATAAAGCGCCTTTCACAACACAAACCTTTAAAAACATGATGGCCGAATTTGGCATCACCATTCCTAATGGCACTGACCCTAAGCTAAAAAACGTAGCCGCGGTATCGATTACTGCCGAGATGCCTGCTTTTGCTAAACCTGGCCAGCGTTTGGATATCACGGTTTCATCGTTAGGTAATGCCAAAAGCTTACGCGGTGGCTCTTTATTGTTTGCGCCATTGAAAGGGGCTGATGGGCAAGTCTATGCGTTAGCACAAGGTAATCTAGTGGTGGGTGGTTTTGGCATTCAAGGAAACGATGGCTCTAAGCTTACCGTTAATGTTCCTAGTGTTGGTAGAATTCCAAATGGTGCGACAGTAGAACGTGCGATTCCAAATGGGTTTGGACATGGAGATAGCTTGGTGCTGAATCTGGATCAAGCAAACTTCACAACGGCTAGACACATCATTGATACTTTAAATGATCTGTTAGGTCCAGGCACTGCAGAAGCCTTAGATGGCACCTCGATTAGGGTTAGTGCGCCACGAGATCTAAGCCAACGTGTTTCGTTTTTATCGATAATCGAAAATATGGAAGTCAAGACAGGTGATGCACGAGCGAAAGTGATTATTAACTCGCGCACAGGCACTATTGTAATGGGGCAGCATGTAAGGATAGAGCCCGTCGCAGTAACGCATGGCAGCTTAACGGTGATGGTGCAAGAAGACTTAGATGTTGTGCAGCCTAACGCATTGGGCGATGGAGAAACCGCCGTTGTCCCACGAACTAATATCACTGCTACCCAAGAAAATAGCCGCATGTTTAAATTTGGCCCGGGAGTTTCCTTAGATCAAATCGTGCAAGCGGTAAATGAAGTCGGCGCAGCACCAGGCGACTTAATGGCTATACTAGAAGCATTGAAGCAAGCAGGCGCATTAAAAGCCGAGCTTGTGGTTATTTAATGCGGGTTTCATTATCTGAGGCCTTAAGAAGAGCTTAAGGAAGCACAATGGCAAAGAGCAATTCGTTACTTGACGAGATAGAAACCATGACGGCAGAGATACATTCGTTGTTGAGACAAGGGGTGAAAGAGTTAAGTGATCAAAGGATAGAACAGCGCCAACGAAAAATAGAATTGTTATTTATTCACCCCGAGAGAATTACAGCTCAAGATCAGGCTCGCTTAAAAGCGATGGTAGAGCAAGATGACGGGGTAAAAAAACAGCTAAAAAAAGAACAACAGGCTTATCATAACCGCAACCTGAAGCGGTCGAAGTTGAAAATGTATGGACAGAATAGTTCTGGTGTTTAGGTTTGTCATCCGCTCCTTTTATACGCCGCTGTAGTGAATCGTTTTTTATGCGGCAATTCCTTGCCACTTCCACATCCAACTTTACGTCCAATCCTCCCGAATCCCGCATAAAACAAGCATTTTAAAACTTGGCAAAGAAATTGCTCTGTTAATCACTAGAAACAAAAAAAGATGAACCGAATAGGGTCAATCCATGATTAACAGCCAGATTGCACAGCCACAAGATGTTTATACAGACCTTAATAGTCTGCAAAGCATTAATGCTATTGGTCGCGAAGACAAAGGCGAAGCTTTGCGTAAAGTGGCTGAGCAGTTTGAATCTATGTTTGTCAAAATGATGATGAAGTCGATGCGTGATGCGAATAAGGTTTTTCAAGAAGATTCGATTATGCATTCTCCGCAAGAAGATTTTTATCAACAAATGTATGACGACCAATTATCGGTCAGTTTAACCGGTAAGCAGGGTATGGGATTGGCAGATGTTATTTATCGTCAGCTTAATCAAGAATATGGCGATCCTGAGGGACGTAAAGAGGTTCAGTGGCAGCCATTGGATGATCGTCGCAAAAACTTTTCTCATGCGATCGACTTTAACCAAATTGAAAAGAAAAATACTCAGCTTAAACCTAAAAAAGAACAAGCGGGTTTTGAAATCGATGCGTCGTTTGTGAATAAAACTGAGCAAGATACATCCCCTGAAAAGCAAGCTGATAAACTGCAAACGTTTGCCAGCCCCGAGGCGTTTATAGAAACACTTTATCCGGCGGCGCAAAAAGTGGCTAAAGAAATGGGTGTTAGCCCTCAAGCGATTGTTTCTCAAGCCGCATTAGAAACTGGCTGGGGAAAGTTTGTGATCCATGGTGAAAATAGCCAAGGCGAGCAAGAAAACAGTTTTAATTTTTTTGGCATTAAGGCTGATAGTCGCTGGAGTGGTGAAAAAGTGAGTGTCACTACTCATGAATATCGAGATGGTCAGCGCGTAACAGAAAAAGCAGATTTCCGCTCATACCCTAGCATCGAAGCGGGCCTAAAAGATTATGCTGATTTCTTGCAGGCACAGCGTTATGAAAAGGCGATGGCGGCAGGAACAGATATCGAACAATACGCAAAAGAATTGCAGCAAGCTGGATACGCGACAGACCCTAAATACGCACAAAAAATAACGCGCATCGCCAACAGCGAACTGATGCAGCAAACTTTAAATACTACGCCATTAGCGCAAAATAGCGAAGAGGTGCCTCGTGGGTGATTTATTAGGCATAGGTATTTCTGGCTTAAAAGCTCAGCAAACAGCGCTGAGTGTTACGGGTCATAACATTACTAACGCGGGTACTGAAGGTTATAGCCGCCAGACGGTAAACTTTAATGAAAATACGCCTCAGTTTAGCGGCGGTGTTTGGACCGGTAATGGCGTTAACGTTGATTCTATTAAGCGCGTTTATGACGAATTCTTAACCGAGCAAATGCAGCGCGACTCATCGGCATTTAATGAGAATGAAGTTTTGTCGGTTAACGCTTCACAAATTGACAGTTTATTGGCCGATTCAGGAACTGGCATACAGCCAGGCATCGAAAGAATGTTTGGCGCTTTGCAATCGGTGGTAGATGATCCTTCGTCACTTCCGGCCCGACAAGTTTTGATCAGTGAAGCCAACGGGCTTAGCGATCGATTTTCTACTATCAGTGATCGACTGAATGACCAAAGCGAAATTATTAATGGGCAAATGGATGTTATTGCTGGAGAAATTAGCACCATTGGTAATGCGATAGCTGACCTTAACGAACAGATTCAATTTGCTTTAGCCGCATCTAATGGCCAACCACCGAATGATATGCTGGATCAGCGTGATCGACTAATAACCCAGCTTTCTGAATTGGTCTCAGTTGAGGTAACGATCCAAGATGGCAGTGCAATGAATGTCATGATCGGTAATGGGCAATCTTTAGTAATTGGAAATGAATCAAGTGAGCTATTTACCCAGGCTGGAGATTCTGATTCTTCCAGATTCGGTCTGTATTTCCGTAAAGGTGATACCGTCGTAGACGTCACAGCTGAAATTAAAGGTGGACAGCTGGGTGGAATGCTACAGTTTCGTGAGGTGGTATTAGAGCCAGCGATTAATGGTTTAGGTCGTCTCGCAGTAAGTATTAACGAAGCATTTAATCAACAACATCAGCTGGGTATTGATTACGAAGGCTCAAAAGGCGGTAACTTTTTTGACGACGTAAACTCGCCGAGTAATAGCTATGCGAGGGTACATGGTGATGGCCGCAACAAAGCACCCAATGATCGCTTAGTTTCAGCGCATATCACCGATAGTTCGAAGTTAACCACCGATAATTATCGATTAGAATTCCCTGGTCCTGGGGAGTATGTGTTTAAAGTCTATAACGATACCACCGGCCAAGAATTAGAAGCAACTGCGCTAACCGGAGAGCTTCCGCAAACGGTTGAAGTTGATGGCTTTGAAATACGCTTAGAAGCGGGTACTTTTCAAGCAGGAGATCGTTTTTTAATTACACCAACGCGTGCCGCAGCAGGCAATCTTGATGTGCGCGTGACTCGACCAGAAGAAGTCGCCATTGCCTCACCGATTTCTACTGACTCGGCCATTGGTAACCGCGGAACAGGGGCTATTTCACAAGGTGCTGTTTACGATATTACAACACCTTATTTGGCCAGCGAAGGCGAGATGGACCCTCCTTTATTGGTGAAGTTTACGTCAGCCACAAGTTATGACGTATTGGATAACTCAGACCCTGGTAATCCGATACCACTCTTTCCACCCTTGATGAATCAACGTTATATTCCGGGTATATCGAATAATATTTTACCACCCGACGAAGGTAAAACCGCCTTCACCAGTTTTGGTGGATATCTACCAACAATGCCCACGTATCAGGCACCATCACCAGCGCCTACAGTAACGGCTGTAAATGGTTTTTTCCCTGAACGTATTACCATTAATCGTGAAGATCCTATTACAGGGGCGCAAATAGCTCAGCCGCTATTAATCACGCCAGAAAATGCATCGGCGAAAGAAATAGCGCGGCTAATTTCAGAGAGAGATGGGGTGGAAGCAAGTGCACGAACAACGGTTCAGTTAAGCGACTTCACCCTAGATGCTAATCCATTTATGGATACAAACTTATCTCTAAATGGCATCACGCTCACCGATACCTTGGCTTTGACGCAAACAAAATATGCCGATGATTATCCTGCAGTTGTGCCCGAGCCTTTAGATGCCAACTTTATAGCCGATCGAATTAATGCCAATTTTGATTTTCGGGATATGGGAATTGTTGCCAAGAGTGATGGCGAAACTGTAACGATTATTGCGCTAAATGGCGAAGACTTAAGCTTTGAATTAACCGGAGATTTAGGAGATGGTTTTTCAATATCTAACTCTCAAGACATTCCACTGATTCAAACGGGACAGTCGCCTGTTGTTAACCTAACAGAAATAGATGGTTATGACTTTTCAATAGACGGTCCTTATACTTATGAGTTTGAAGGCCCAGATAAAAAAATGTACAGCATAGAGCTGACGGGGAATCATAGTTCAGGGGCCGCTGTCTTAAATGAAATTCAAAATAAAATTGATAATTCAGGCCTTGTTCACCCAGGTAACTTACAAGTAGATATTGATGAAAAGGGCAGGATTAGTTTTCAAACAAAACTGCCCGTAACTGCAACAGGGATTAATGGCAGTAGCAAAATTGCCATGGGCGGTGAAATTAAAGTTGTACTTGATGAAGGTCACAGCTTAGAAATAGACCCACCTGGAAATAATTTATTTGATAGCAACCCCGTAGGTGAGTCTGTTCACTTTGGCTTTGATGTTGAAATAGAAGGGCTGATTCAAAATGGTGACGAATTTACTGTACAGTTTAATAAAGACGGTACCTCTGATAGCCGCAACGGTGTTGCACTGGGTAACTTGCAAACAAAAAAAATTGTTAATGGAAATACCAGCTTTAGCGGTGCTTATGCGACGCTGGTAGAAGAAGTGGGTTCTATAACCAGTAGAGCGCGCATAAATAAAGAATCAAGTGAAGTATTGCTGCGTAACTCTAAAGATGCGGTGAATAGCAGCTCTGGGGTTAACCTAGATGAAGAAGCCGCCGCCTTAATTCAGTATGAACTTGCTTACAATGCTTCTGCCAAAGTGATTCAAGTTGCGCGTGATATTTTTGATACTTTAATAAATACATTTTAAATAAAGACCGTTTTTAAAGAAAGACCGTTAATTAATTCAGTCATAAGGAGACTTTTAACATGCGTATCTCTACCTTGCAGTCGTTTAATAAAGGGCTGAATTCGATTATGGATAATCAATCTCAGGTCAGTAAAACCCAGCAACAAGTTTCTACCGGTCGACGAGTATTAACCCCGGCAGATGACCCCATTGCGGCGACAAAAATATTACAGCTGCAGCAAGACTCGGCTTTAAGAGAGCAGTTTGGAAAAAACATGACGGGGGCCAAGGGCCGATTAGCGTTAGAAGAAACCCAAATGGCAGGGATTACCGAAAATTTGGATCGTCTAAAAGAGCTGACTATTCAGGCGGGAGGTGGAGGCGTCAACATCAGTGACCGTCAAGCTATAGCCTTCGAAGTTAATGTTATTCTAGAAGCCACCGTAGATTTGATGAATTCAAAAGATGCGGGTGGTGAATATTTATTTGGCGGCTTTAAAGGCAATACACAGCCCTTTCAAAAAAATGAAAATGGCCGCTATGATTACGCAGGAGACGAAGGCCAGCGATTTATCTCCATTGCGTCCTCAACAACCGTTGCCACTGGGGATAATGGGAAAAAGTTATTTGTTGATGTAAAAGCTTCTGATAATACCTTTAATACACAAGTAAACCCGACTAACGGTGGCACCGGCGTAATTAATCCTGGTTTTGTCGTCGACCAAGAAGAGTATGATAAATTATACCCAGAAGACCTTATTATCACATTTAACCCAGAAACCGCCATCTCGCCGCCGGGGCCTAACTATACCGTTCGTCAAGCGTCTGATGGGCGAGTTGTAGAGGGTGTTGATAATCGAGCGTTTAAACCAAGTGATAAAGTCATAATCGCAGGGCTTGAACTTAAAATCAGTGGCAAGGTACAGCCAGGTGATGAATTTTTGGTTAATTCGTCAGAAAAACAAAGTTTAACCGATACACTTTATCGTTTAAAAGATGGTTTGAATTCCTTAGAAGATATTCCAGTAGATAGTGAAGCATTAAAAAATCTACTAGCGAATACATTAGAGAATTTAGATAATGCACAGGCAAGCATTTCACAAATACGCAGTGAAGTTGGTGCGCGGCTCAATGTAGTAGAAAATACTGAAGCACAAGCCGCAGATATCGACCTAGTCAGTAAGGAAGTTCTATCAAAAATCAGTGATGTAGACTTCGCAGAAGCTGTCAGTCGTTTAAGTTTACAAACATTTTTGCTAGAAACAGCACAGCAAAGCTATGCAAAAATACAAAACCTTTCTCTGTTTAACCGCCTGTGAAAAATATAAATATAAGTAGAAATAAAAAAAACCCTAAGTAGGTATTCAAAAAATTGAATACCTGCGAAATTACCAAACCAAAACTGATAATATCATCTCTATGAAACGCTGCGCCTCGATACCCTTCGTGGCACATATCTGTATCTGATTATTGCTCAGCACCCCCCATGCCACGATGGTAAAGCCCGCCAGCTCAAAGCAGTCTACCTTCATTGCTACAACGATGAAATTTTATAAAAACCTTAAATAAAACTCCAAAACCAAACAAGGTAGTAAAAACCCATTCCTTTATTCCAAATGCAACTAAACAATAATAAATTAATTTCTAAAGTAATCCCAAACTGTGTCGTTAACCTTATTGAAATAAAGAATTGTCCAGAAGTTTGGGCGTTCAGAACTAACAGAGGGTTAAAAAAATGCCACAAATTATAAATACCAACATTGCCTCGTTGAACGCACAGCGTAACTTGGACAAATCACAGTCTTCAAACCAGCAAGCGTTACAACGCTTATCATCAGGTCTTCGCATTAACAGTGCAAAAGACGATGCAGCAGGTATGGCGATTTCTACACGCTTCACCTCTCAGATTAAAGGTCTGAACGTAGCAGTACGTAACGCAGGTGATGGTATCGCACTAGCACAAACCGCAGAAGGCGCATTGGGCTCAATGAATGAAAGCTTACAGCGTATTCGTGAGCTAGCCGTACAGTCTTCTAACGCAACCAACTCAGATGTTGACCGCGATGCACTTCAAGCAGAAGTAAGTCAGTTGGTTTCTGAGATCACGAGAACGTCTGAAGAAACTGATTTTAATGGTCGTAAGTTACTTGATGGTTCTTTCACGGCAAGCTTCCAAGTTGGTGCAAATGCTGGCCAAACTATTGATGTTTCGATTGCTGAACTAACATCTGAGAAGTTGGGTTCTGATTCTCAGGCGGGTGTTTCTTCGCAGGGTAATAGTTCTAAGCTTGGAAATGGTGATCTTGTCATTAATGGTGAGAATATTCGAGCTTCTGTTTCTGGTGATGATCAATTATCGTTTTCTGGAAAAGAATACTCGGCTATTGCAAAGGTTGCGGCAATTAATGATTCTAGTGAGAAGACTGGCGTGACTGCAACAGTTGATGAAAACGTTGTTCTTGGTGCTGATATGTCAGATCAAGCTGCGATTACTCCAGATACAGCAACGATCACCTTGAATGGTGTTGATATAGCCTTGCAGAGCACCGCTAACTCCTCTGATGCCGATAAAGCAGCGACCCGTGGCTCCGTAATCCAAGCAATCAATGCTAAAGCCGAACAAACTGGCGTAATGGCTTCTGATGGTGGTAATGATGGTGGTGTTATTTTAACTGCTGCAGATGGTCGAAATGTTACATTAACATCTGACTCTGGTACGGATGATGTCAATGATTTAACAATTTTTGGATTGTCGGATTCAAATACAGCAGGTACTGCTGCCGTGCAGTCTCAAGCAGGCTTTACGCTAACTGCTGAAAATGCGAATACCAGTATTAACATCACTGGTGGTGATGATACAGGCAATGGTAATCTAGCGAATTCAGGCTTAGCGGCCGGTAATTATTCAGCTCAGACTGCTTTTACAAGCTCTACTAAGCAAGAAGTTGGTGGCGCAGATGCCGCAGCAACTACCATTAATTCTACAGCAGCTACGGCAGCCTTAGCAGTAACTCAAGCAGCGGCTTCTGGCGTAACAATTGCGCTTCCGGGTGCAGACACACTGGTTGCTATTCAAGCTGAATTTGATGCAGCTGGATATGATGTAACGGTAGGAGCACTAACACAAGAGGGTGTGGCAGTTGCTTCTGGTGAAGCAAAAGCTTCTGAAAAACGCTTGGCGGATGGTGATTTAGTTATTAATGATGTTGTGATCAAAGCATCAAGTACTTTGGATGATACGGCATCCGATACCAGTGCGGCATCATCAGATGCAGCTGCTTCAGGTATTTCCATTGCAGCCGCAATTAATAAGGCTTCTGATTCAACGGGTGTTACCGCTGAAGTTAATGCAACAGAGGTTGTAGGCGGCGCTAATGCTCGATCTGGGGCTGTAGGGCTGACGTTTGGTGCAACGGCTGGTGCGGTTGCTGCTGGGGATAGCATTACATTAACGGTGAATGGCGTAGATATTAGCCTTACAGAAACTGCAGATTATGAGAAGAATAAGGCTGCCGCTATCACTGCGTTTAATGAAGTTTCTGGTCAAACGGGTATTGTTGCTACAGACAACGGACAATCACTTACCTTAACCGCTGCAGATGGTCGAAATATATCATTGTTTGCTGATGGTGGTGCTGGTGAGGCTATGACTGACTTAGGCACAAGTATAGAAAACTTTGGTCTTAATGCATCAAACGTTGGCCAGAATACTGGGGCGACAGGTGTGAAAGCATATACTAACGCAAGTGGTGCTGAAACAACCTATTCAACGGTTTCCTTAACTTCTGCTTCAGCATTTGAAGTAAGCTTTGGTACTGGTGGGGCCGAGGGCCTATCAGATTCAGGCTTGGTTGCAGGTAAATTTGGTGGTGGTGAAGATGGTCAAGCCTTGGTTGATGTGGACATCTCAACAGTAGCTGGTGCTCAAGAAGCCTTGGTTGCCATTGATAATGCCATTGGCCAGGTAGCGAGCCAGCGAGCTGACTTAGGTGCGATCCAAAACCGTATGGAATCAACAGTTAGTAACTTGCAGATTTCGTCTGAAAATTTGAACGCGGCTAACTCGCGAATTCAAGATGCCGATTTCGCAGCAGAGACAGCAGAACTGCAACGTACTAACGTGTTACAGCAGGCAGGTATTTCAGTTCTAGCGCAAGCTAACGCATCAGGCCAGCAGGTTCTATCTCTTCTAGGATAAGTCGTAAGACTTAACGAGACTCTTCTATTGCTCAAATGGAACCATTAAGCATAGGAGAGTTTCAACCATTTAGAGATTATGAATCTAAGCCATTGAGGTGATTTATGAATGATATGAAAGCAACCTTGAGCGATCGCGTTTCGCTAGTTCAACAAAACGCAAAGCCGCTTTCATTCTCTTCTGCTGCAGATGCTTATGGCAAAGAGCGAGCATCAGTTGTTGGTAAAATCGAGAGTGGCCAAGAGTTGCCACAGGGTGTTAGGGCTATTGCCGATATCAGTGATGAACAAGTAAAAGATGCTGTTTCTAAATTGAATGAATATGTGCAATCGACCGAACGTACACTAGACTTTCAAATGGATGAAGACAGCGGAAAGACAGTGATTAAGGTGTTTGATAAAGCATCTTCAGAATTGATTCGTCAGATTCCTAACGAATTAGCTTTAGAGTTGGCGCAGAACTTGAATGATGATGAACCATCGTTATTGTTTAGCGCACAAGTGTGACATTAAGAACTATTTAGTAGAACTTAAGCCACTAATTTAACAAAGCAGCTAAAAATAACCCCAGACTGGCCGATAAGGTTAGTACTGGGGTTTTTGCGTTTAAGCTAAAGGCGCGGTTTACAAGATACTGGAGGCAGGCCATGGCTGCTATTGAATCATTAGGGTTAGGCTCAGGGGTTTTAACCAATGACTTGGTCGATAAGATTGTCGGGGCCGAGCGTGAAGCGGCGGATAAGCGCTTTGAACGTGAAGAAACGATTATCGATGCTCGCATTACTGCCTATGGTGAAATTAAATCTCTATCGTCTACCCTACAAGTTGCTACCAGCGCACTTTCTTTACCGTCCACGTCGGGTTCAACCACAGCGTCGTCTTCTGATGAAGCTATTTTAACAACTGAAGCGTCTATTTTAGCCGAGCCAGGCACTTACAGTGTAGAGGTGTTAAATACCGCAAAAGCACACAGTGTGGTTACCGATGCGTACAGCAGTATTGATGAAATAATTGGTACGGGTGAAATTCAAATTACCTTTGGTGAAATTACTTATGATGGTACGGGTGGCTTTTTAAGTCAGGATGTTGATCCTGCTAAAGGCGGCTCACCCATTGTGATTGACGATTCGAATAAAACATTGAGTGGTATTCGAGAAGCAATCAATAATGCGGACATTGGGGCAAAAGCATCGATCATTAATGATGGTTCTGGTTATCGCTTAGTAATCACCTCTGAAGAAACCGGTGAAAATAATGCCATGCGCATTATGACCAAGGATGACTTGGGCGGCACAGCAACATCGGGATTGTCTTCTATTGCTTATAACGAAGTTCAAACCGGTGCTGGCACTATGTCAGAAACGGCAAAAGGTGAAGATGCATTATTGAAAGCCAATGGTCTCACCATCACTCGTGAATCAAATAGTATTCAAGAAGTTGTTCCTGGGGTGACATTAAATTTATTATCAGCCGACGTCGGTAAACCTATTTCAATTGTAGTTGCTCCCGATACGGCAGGTATTCAAGAAAAAATTCAGGATTTTGTTAATGCTTATAATGAATTCAAAAAATTCTCTGATGACTTAACCTCGTACAATTCAGAAAGTGATCAGGCAGGTTTGTTATTAGGTGATTCGACAATTCGAGGGATTCAATCGCAAGTACGCTCTATGATCAGTCAACCAATCGCCGGTTTATCAGGTACTAAATACCGCTCATTAACCGAGCTGGGCGTGAATACAGATAAAAATAATGATTACCTTTTAGAGTTTGATCCGGCTGTTTTTGCAAAGGCGATACGAGAAGAACGTGATACCGTCGTTAGCATTATGTCTAAAAGTGGTGAAGCTACCGATTCACAAATTCGTTATGTGAATGACTCAATTAATACGCAGCCAGGCACGTATGGTATAGAAGTTACTCAACTTGCCACTCAGGCTACTTATTCGGGAGGCAGTGTTACGGGTTTAGATTTTTCTAGCCCTGTTATGATTGATGGTAGTAACAATAATTTTAGTATTAATATCAATGGTACAACTGCTGCGATTGAATTAATTCAAGGGAGTTATGCTACGGGTGAAGAATTAGCCAAGCAAATCAGTTTTCAAATAAACAGTAATGATGCATTTAAAAGTCTTTCTTATGCGGTATCGACTAGCTATAGCGCTACCGATAAAAACTTTTCAATAACGTCAAATAAATACGGCGCCGAATCACAAGTTTCTTTTACCAGTACCGATTCAAATACTGCCAATACTTTAGGGTTTAATACCACGGGTAAAGGTGCATTTGATGCCGTTGCTTTAACAACACTGAACAGTGATGCATTTTTAGGAAAAGGTTCTACTACTCAGCCGGGTTCACGCACGGTTTTAGAAAGTAATGGTATTAATTTTGCCACGAACAATGCGTCATTTTCTTTGGATATTGGTGGTGGTCCTGTTGCCGTTACGGTGAACTTGAATGCGGCGGGTAATGATCTAAACGGTGATAGTGATATTGGTAACCGTAAAGATACTCTACAGGCGATTCAAACCGCTATTGATGCAACTGCTTTGAACGGCGCTGTCATTGCCGACTTTGATGATAATGGGTATTTAACCTTTACGACATCGGCTTTGGGTAGCAGTGAACAGATTGAAATTACCAGTGTCGGTAGCACAAGCAGTGATACGGCATTGGGTTTAAAAGCGGATCAGGGCGTACAAACCAATGGTGATGATCCTGGTTTAACGTTTGCATCGGCCACTGAGTTTAATATGGCTGTCGATGGTATTAGCACAACGACAAAGGTCAGCGTGCCATCGGGTACTTATTTAAGCGGTGCTGACTTAGCCACAGCGATTGAGTTGGCGATGGATACTGCTTTGGCGGCAGATCCTGCGTTTGTCGGATTAACCAAAGGTGGCGTGAGTAATATTGGAACACGCGATATTAGTGCTCCTATCGATTTCTCTACCAGTAATTCTGGATTTATGCTGAATGTGTCGGGTGTCGAAAAAGAAATTATTGTTAATGGTAATGACCCCGATAATATTGTGAATATTCAAGCGGCGTTAGATACCGCCTATGGCGCTGGAATTGTTTCCGCAAGTTTGGATGGTTCGGGTGTTAAGTTGTCGTCGGTAACGACGGGTCATAATGAATACATTGAAATTACGGCTGATGGGCGGGGTGCTATTAGTGATACCAGTTCTGCCGTGACCAATATCACAACCGGTATTGATTTTAGTGGTGTGGGTGATAATGCAACTTTTACTTTAGCGGTTGATGGCGTTGATATTAACGTTGATGTGAACGGCGATGGTACTGCAGGTACGAATGATGCTGCATCCACGTTGAATATTGTGCAAAGTGCTGTTGATACGGCCTTGGTAGGCAGTGGGCAGTTCTCTGAAGGCGATGTGGTTGCCAAACTAGATGGTAGCGGTAATTTATATTTTGAAACGCTGGCTAAAAATGGCGTTAAAACGGCTGCAACTTATGGCTCGGGTGCGAGCATTGAAGTTAAAAATATCGATGCAAATGCTTCGGCTGACTTAGGCTTAGCTGCCAGTACCGTTTCTAATGGTTACGATACTTTTGGTTTCGATGAAACCCGACGTTACGGTTATGATTTAGAGGCTGATGTTGAATACAAGTACGATCCAGTCACCGATTTGGGTTCGTTTAAAATCAATGTTGGTGGCAATGCTACCGAAGTCTCTTTTAGTGATATTGATGCCGCCGCCATCTCGCTAATCGGGCTGCAGGATGTCAGTATTTATACGCCAACCGTCGCACAAGGAAAGAACATTGAAGGCAAAATTAATGGCGTTGAGGCTAAAGGCAATGGCCAATATTTGTCAGCAACAGATGGTAATAAAAAAGCCAGTAATGGGTATTACATTGCAAATTCCGCGGCTGATTTTACCGCTGGAGTTAATTTAGACGCAACCAATAATAGCTTTACAATTGAAGTTGATGGTGTCGAAAGAACGATTAGTCTGGCTCAGCCAAGTTCTTATAACTCGGGTGCTGGCTTAGCCGCCGCGTTACAGAAAGCGATTAATGACGATGTCACATTTAAAGCAGATGGTATTGAAGTTAAGGTCGAATATGACGATGACCCTGCGTCTTTTTCTTATCAAAAATTCGGCATTATTTCAGGCTCTACGGGGGCGTCCTCATCGGTTAAAATGGTGGACGTACCTGGGCCAACTTCTGCAATCTTTGGTTTTATCAACGGACAAGCGGATGGCCAGACGGGTAAAGCCCAAGAAGGTCAGATTGATCCATCAAGTGGTGTGCGCTTAAAAATTACTGGAGGCGCGTTAGGGGATCGTGGCTCTGTTACTTATATTTCGGGCTTTGCTGATCAATTAAATGCTAGTTTGTTATCGCTGCTCGATAATAAGACGGGTTTAATTACCACAAAACAAAATGCGTTAGATAATGATAAAGTGCAATTAGAAGAGGAGAGAGAGCGACTTGATACGCGAATGTCTGCACAAGAAGCGCGTCTTAAGAGTCAGTTTTTATATAATGATGCGATCGTATCAAAGTTAAATTCAACGTCTGATTTTATAACCCAGCAGTTTGAGGCAATGAATAACTCTAAGAAGTAATGGCTTAGTGGTTATTCGTTGTTTAAAAGCTTTAGATGAAATTATCAAAATTGATGTTTTAAAAATGTTGTACGCAGTTATTAAAAACTCATAAATCACTTATTGAAAAGGCCTTTGGTATTTAGTCAAAGGCCTTTTTTATTGCAGATTCTATTGATAATTAATGCAGATTTAAATATTAGTTTTAGATCATTTTATAAAAACTTAATATTTGATTGCTTACGGCAATAAAATTGATACATTCCTGCAAAAATCCCCTCATGCTCTTGTTCAACGGTATGCCAGTTATCTAAGGTATTTTTATCGTATAAGTCGCCTACCTGCTGCTTGAATGCATTTAACGCATTTGGGGTAGGTAACATACCGATAAAGTCCATGTGATTGCTTGCTAACAAATCTGTAATGCCTTGCGGTGTAAATTGATGCTCTTGCTCATGAAAAATCAGATCACGGCAGTTACTCATACTATAAAAATCATGTGAATTAACTATATCCGACCAATTACCAGGTATTTGATTCATTAACAGGGCTTGGCGTAATAGACGCTGATTGATATCGGCCCCTGTTTGCTGTTTGTTTTTAGCCACTATTTCTCTCAAAGTGATCACTTGCTTACGTGCTGATTGGCTGTAGAGCGCAATTTTCATAACGCCTGTAGGAGATAACAATTTATTCAAACTTTTTAAGCCCGCTTCTGGATGCTCCATGTGGTGCAATACCCCAGAGCATTCAATAACATCAAACAGCATTGGAAAGTTATTAAATTCTAAAATATCTGCTTGAATAAATTGGATGTTATTAACACCGTATTTTTCGGCCTGTTTTTTTGCATAAGCTAAGGCGCGGCCACTTAAATCAATGGCTACAATGTTTAAATCATTGAAATAACTCGCAAGGCGAATAGCTTGTCGGCCCGTACCACAGCCGGCAACTAAAACATTGAGCTTTTGCTTACCTTGCCAATGACTTAAATTTAAATCAGGAAAATTCTTAAGTAGAGCACTCTGGTAACTACTTGCGGTATTAAAACCAATATCTTTCCAACGAGGATAAGGGTTGTCTTCGTATTGATTTTTGACTCGTTCAGATATTACATTTCTATTAGCTGGGTTGCGGTTAGACCAGAAGGGTAATTTTTTCGCGAGTTGAATTTCATCATTGCGAGTATTAATTGCGTACTTAACAATGTCTTTTAAATTGCTATGCTCAAGTGCTTGTTGTACGGTCTCACTGTTAAAGACGGTTGCAATGCTTGTAGTCGATAAGTCTTGGTATTGAGCCAATATAATGACCGCAGGCGCAATATCGTCTAGCTGCCATTGTGTTTCTTCAGTGATTTGTAATAACAGCTGCTCTAGGCTTTCAATTATTTTTTCTTCATCGGATGTGATTGGCCAGACATATTCGTTCAATTGCGCTTGTATTGCCATGCTGTGAGCGAAGTTTAAATGGCTGCTAGGAATCGTCATATCTTGAACGGTATTAAATAACATTGTTTGTCGAAGGCTAATAAAAAGTCGTTCTAATAACGCATCGCAAAAATGAAAATGTTGTAAGCTACTGAGTAAGAGTGGATCACCAGCAATTTGGTCGAATGAAAGTGGTGTGCTGGCTTCATTAATTTGAAGTTTATGATGTAATAGTGTTGTTGTCAGGTTTCTCAGTAATGAGTGGTCGACATTTTCAAACTCTAAGTAACGTAATACGTTTGCTTCTAATTCTTCGGAATAAAAATCCGCATTGATATAAGACGCAGATTCGAACAACTTGTTTCGAATATAAGGATCATGTGCTTCTGTCTTGATCAGTTCTTGATACATCTGAAAAGCCGGTACGTATTTGCCTTGCTCTAAATAGGTGTATGCTAATAATGATGCCGAGCGAGTTGCTACCTTAGAAATCTTCAGTGAAGCATTAAGATATTTTTCTGCTTGCTCTAACTGCCTAAGTGCTAACGCAATGTGACCGGCTGTGTATAAAACGGCTGGACTATCATTGCTTATACTGAGTGCACGATTAATCAGTGTTTGCGCTTGGTTTGGCTTATCTCGGAACAACTCAATACGTGCAGCTAAGTTTAAACCTTTGATGCCTGTTGGGTTGATATCGAGCGCTTTTTTAACCTTATACAAGGTCGCATCCAATAAGCCATTATTCAGCGTACTGTCATATTCAGGTGATTGTAGTTTGGCAAAGTCATAGCTCGCTTCTTGCACCCATAACGAATAAGCGTCGAGGTCAATTGGGTGAGCCGTTTTTGCATCAGAGGCGTGTAAAAAGTTCATGGTTCAATACCAAATTTATTTCTAGTTAATGAGACTAAGCAAGCCTAATGCCAATATAAGAAAGCTATATTTTTCAATGGGTTAGGGTCTTTATGACGTGTTGGATGTTTAGATTGCCGCTTTTAGCGGCAGCGACTTACCGTTAATTCCTTTATAAGTAAGCAAATTAATTATTAAAGTATTCTCAACTCTGGCCGCCATAAGTAAGGAGAGAAGAATCAATTAAGAGGCTGAGTTATGTATAGCAAAGGTGCAAATCAATACCGCCAAGTCGGTATGACATCAGAAGTAGAAGGTGCTGACCCACATCGTTTGATTCAGATGTTAATGGAAGGTGCGCTGACGCGGATGTCACAAGCTAAAAATATGATTGATGATAAAAACTATGAAGGCAAAGCTAAGTTGCTGGGCCGAGTAATGGAAATCATCGCGACCTTACAATCAAGTCTTGATCATGATCATGGTGGTGAAATTTCATCAAACCTTGAACGTTTGTACGACTATATGAATCGTCGTTTATTAGAGGCTTCTAGTGCAAATGACACATTAATGATTGATGAAGTCATGAAGTTGCTGTTAGAAGTGAAATCAGGCTGGGATGGTATTCGTGCAGAGTATCTAACTTCAACCAGCAAAAGTGTCAATAAAAGCGCCAATATCAGCGAGTCTTCTCTAAAGTCTTTGACTGTATAAAGACTAATCAAATACTGTAAAAAAACAGCTTTTTTAATGATAATCATCTTTAAGCACTCTTTAGGGCTTAAAGATGCTTGTCATCTTGCGTCAAAATCAGCTATAAAAGCCTACAGAGAAATAAATTATAAAAATAAAAATATGAGTGCCAGAAGTTTGACCTATCAGTGAATAGCTACTTTACTATTAACAGCAAAGTCAAAATGATGGCGGGGCCTGGCTTGGATGCTAGTGATAATAAATTTTAAATTAAGGCATGTATCCCATGTGGAGAGAAATTAAGGTTCTGTTGATTGACGATGATGTTCAGCGGAGTCATGATCTTAAAGTTGTTTTAGACTTTCTTGGGGAAGAAGCGATTACAGTGAATTCGGATACTTGGTGCAAACAAGTAGAAGCGGAAATTACTGAACGCAATGATATTTCGGCTGTCCTTCTAGGCAGTTGTACGAATATTGGTCTGTCTAAAATGGTTGAAGATATTATCGCTTGGGATAATGGCGCACCTATTTTGTATTTTGGTGATGAATCCACAGACGCTGTTCCAGAAAATTTACGCCGTGCGATTTTAGCCAATGTAAAAATGCCACCTAGTTATAACAACTTATTAGATAGCCTACATCGTTGCCAAGTTTATCGTGAACAGTTCACTCACAACCGAAGCCGCGCTGAGCGCCGAGATGTTCAGTTGTTTAGAAGCCTTGTGGGTACTAGCCGACAGATTCAGACCGTTCGTGAACTTATTATGCAAGTCGCTGATAAAGATGTGAGCGTATTGATTACGGGTGAATCGGGTACGGGTAAAGAAGTGGTTGCTCGTAACCTGCATTATCATTCCAATCGTAAATCGGGTCCATTTGTACCTGTTAACTGTGGTGCGATTCCTGCAGAACTTTTAGAAAGTGAATTATTTGGCCATGAAAAAGGCGCGTTCACGGGGGCGATTACTACACGCCAAGGCCGTTTTGAAATGGCCGAAGGTGGTACACTTTTCTTAGACGAAATTGGTGATATGCCTTTAAACATGCAAGTTAAGATATTGCGTGTTTTACAAGAACATACGTATGAGCGGGTGGGTGGTACTAAGACCATGAAAACCAACGTTCGTATTATTGCTGCGACCCACAAAAATTTAGAGCAGATGATTGATCGTGAAATCTTCCGTGAAGATTTGTACTACCGATTGAATGTTTTTCCTATCGAGATGCCTGCATTACGCGATCGAGTTGAAGATTTACCTTTATTATTAAACGAATTAATTTCTCGTATGGAGTATGAAAAACGAGGTTCTATTCGCTTTAACTCAGCGGCTATTATGTCGCTATGCAGTCATGAATGGCATGGTAACGTTCGCGAACTCGCCAATTTGGTAGAGCGATTAGCCATTCTTCACCCTTATGGTGTGGTGGGTGTTAATGAATTACCGAAGAAATTCCGTCACGTTGATGAAACCGATGAAAATGGCATGATGCAAGCGCCAGTTTTAGCCGATGTGACACAAGTAGAAAACGGTTTGGTTGGAATTGACTCACCAGCACTACTGCCGGTTAATGGTTTGGATTTGAAAGAATATCTTAATGATTTGGAAAAATCGTTAATTCAGCAAGCGCTTGATGATGCCACGGGTGTGGTAGCACGAGCTGCTGAGAAGTTAAAAATTCGTCGTACGACATTAGTAGAAAAAATGCGTAAGTACGATATAAGCCGTAAAGAAAAAGAAACGGCGTAATAAACGGTATCTGTCTGCCTTTATATATGTCTTTATATGAAGCAAAAAAGTTAGACGCATAAAAGCCCCCACTTTTATGCGTCTAACGTGTTATTTTCTTTTCTTCCCTTTTCTTGTATATCCTTTCATTTTTGATAATTGATGTCTTTTTACCCTCATCCTGCTTTGTTCGTTCTGATCCTTATTTATTTTCTGTCACTTTAATTAAAAAATCACGACGTAAAGTCGGCACGCTAATTGCTGAATAGCTAGTAATACTATTTTGATGTCGAATTACCGACACAGGCAGGAATATTTATGGCTAGCGTCGCTTTATTAGATACAGCGCAAAAAAATCTTTCAAGTCGAGAACACTTGTCGCAAGAGCAGCTTAACCGTGAGCAGCTAAAAGATGCCTTTAACTTATTCAGTTCGATGTCGGATCGGCTTTCGCAGAGCTATGAATTTTTAGAATCTAAAGTAGAGGAGCTTAGTGGGGAACTTGCAGAAGTTTCTTATCAGCGAATGCAAGAGTTGGCTGAAAAGGAGCGGATTGCAGAGCGTCTTGAAAGTTTATTGCACATGCTGCCTGGTGGGATTTTATTATTAGATGGTGATGGGCGTATTCGTGAGTGCAACCCAGCAGCATCGGCGCTATTACTGCCTGACGCAGTTAAGCGCAATGCAAATAATGATGTGAATAAACAAGCGAATAGCGACTCGTTATTAGGTGAACTATGGCGCGATGTGATTAAAACAAGCTTTAGCCCGAAGCCCGATGATGGGCACGAAATATCTTTAGTCGATGGCCGCCGAGTGAGTTTACAAACCGCATCGCTAGGCTCCGAGCCAGGGCAAATCATTTTAATCACAGATCAAACAGAAACACGAAAGCTGCAAGAAAGTTTAAGCCAGCACCAGCGCTTATCGTCGATGGGGAATATGGTGGCGTCATTGGCTCATCAAATTAGAACGCCCCTAAGCGCAGCCATGATTTATGGCGAGCATTTGCAAAGTTCAGAACTGCAGCCAGAGCAGCGAGAAAAATTCGCCAATAAAATGATGCAAAGACTGCATCACTTAGAGCATCAAATTCGTGACATGCTTATTTTCGCTCGCGGAGAAGCCCCTCTTAATGATGATCTTGCTTTATCGCAGTTATTGCATGATTGGCAAGAAGCGCTAGAAATTCCTTTGCAACAACACCGTGCGACCTGTGAGTTTGAGGTTAATAAAGTAGATGTTCATATTCACTGCAATCGAGATGCATTAATTGGCGCTCTGATGAATTTGGTGAATAACGCTTTAGAAGCCTGTGGACAAGATGCCAAGTTAAAAGTACGGGTGAGCGTAAATGTTCAGTATCAGGTGAATATCGAAATTGAAGATAATGGCCCAGGGTTTACCAGTGCGATTAACGATCAGATCTTACAACCATTTTTTACGACCAAAAGTAACGGCACAGGCTTAGGGCTTGCGGTTGTGCAGGCGATTGCGCGAGCGCATTACGGTGAGTTTTCGATTCGTTCTGCTGGTGAAGTCGGTGCTATTGCCAGCTTCCGCTTACCAGCACAGCCGATTGCAAAAGATAAAACAAACATCAGTCATTAATCCTTGCTTCAAGGTATTAATGGTCAATAACACAATAATAATGAAATGTTGCAGCGCAGCTAATTGCACATAAGTAACGGAGAAAAATATGAAAATTCTAGTGGTTGAAGATGATCCGAACTTAAGAGAAGCCATTGTTGATTCTTTGATGATGAAGGGCCATCAAGTGCATGAAGTTTGTAATGGCGTAGAGGCCGTTAAGGTTATTGCTCAAACCTCGTTGGATATTGTATTGAGTGATATCAATATGCCGCAAATGGATGGGCTGCAATTATTGGCGCATGTTAAAAAAAATCAGCCGTGGTTGCCGATGATCTTAATGACGGCATATGGCGATGTTGGCCAAGCGGTTAAAGCGATGCAGTTGGGGGCTAACGATTATTTAATGAAGCCGTTTGAAGTTCAAGAACTGCTTTCGTTACTTAATAAATACCAAACGACAGCTGCTGTGGTGGAAGAGGATAAGCCGATCGCGGAATCGGCGGTAAGTAAAAACTTATTCCGAGTGGCCGAGAAGGTCGCGGCAACGGATTCTACCGTTTTGATTTCAGGAGAAAGCGGAACCGGTAAAGAAGTATTGGCACGCTATATTCATCAGCATTCACAGCGAGTTGGACAGCCGTTTGTGGCTATTAACTGCGCGGCCATTCCAGAGAATATGCTGGAGGCGATGTTGTTTGGTTATGAAAAAGGTGCCTTTACTGGCGCTTATGCCGCTACACCAGGAAAGT
Source organism: uncultured Oleispira sp. (assembly GCA_913061415.1). Lineage (GTDB taxonomy): Bacteria > Pseudomonadota > Gammaproteobacteria > Pseudomonadales > Oceanobacteraceae > Oleispira. The sequence goes on from CAJXUD010000006.1 coordinate 106,351, forward strand.
TTGAGCAAGCCAATGGCGGCACGTTATTGCTAGACGAAATAACAGAAATGGATATTTCGCTGCAAGCTAAGTTATTACGTGTTTTGCAAGAGCAGCAGGTTGAACGCTTAGGTGGCAAAAAGGTCATCGATCTTGATGTGCGAATTATTGCGACCACTAACCGTGAGCTCGCAGATTATGTGGCGGACGGGCATTTTCGTGAAGATTTATATTATCGCCTAAGTGTATTTCCATTGAACTGGATGCCATTACGCGAACGGATTGAAGATATAAAACCGCTGACGCAATTACTGTTGCAAAAACATGCGGGAAAAATGAAAAAACCGGTACCGAATCTCAATGCCGAGGCACAGAAAAAATTATTATCACACCCATGGCCAGGTAATGTCCGAGAGTTAGATAATACCGTACAGCGCGCGTTGATTATGCAGCAAGGAGTTGAGATTACTGCTGAAGATTTAGTCTTAACCCCTGTGCCGAAAAATCGTCGCTTTGACATGCCAGAAACGTCAGAAAATATTGTAAGTAGTTTATCTGACGCTTCAGTGGTTGATAATGCAACGGGTAGCGCGTTAGGCAGTGATTTGAAACAACGAGAAGTTGAATTAATTGTTCAGGCATTAAACGAAGAGCCGAGCCGTAAAGAAGCAGCTGAAAGGTTAGGTATTAGCCCACGCACCTTACGTTATAAGGTTGCCAAGCTGCGTGAAGAGGGAATCGATATAGAAGCGCAGCTGGTATAAGGCTGCACTTCTTGAAAATAATTCTAATCTTTAATCAATTCTAAAGTTGGCCCACAAGTTGCAAAAAGGAAAGATAGATGGCAAAAGTGCCAAAAAAATATAGATGAAGTTGATTCAAAAGCGTCAACTTCACCAATAAAAGGTCGAGGTGTTGGTTATGGTTAATCGTGCGGATATCAACTCTGTTTTATTACAGATGCGTCAAGTGCGCCAGCAAATGCAAACCGCAGATCCAGCGTCTGCAGCGGGTCTGCAAAACTCGATTCAACCAACCCAGCAAAATGCTTCCGTAGGGGCTCCGCAAAATAGTTTTGCGGCTCAGCTTCAGCAGCAAAGAAGTCAGCTAGATCCTTCGATGATGACATCACCTAGCGCGTCTAATTTTAATACGCCTTCTGCTAATAGCCTGAATAGCTCAAACATCAATCCGGCAAGTATGACGCCTTCTCAGTTTCGTAATGAACTTACTCAACAAGATTTGATCAACCAAACCGCTGCTTTTGAAACACGCCCAGGTAATCAGATGAATTTATCTTCATCGTCGTCGACGCCCAGTATTGGTGAAATGATGGGTAATGCGGTTAATCAGGTTAATGATACGCAAATGCACGCAGGTAGCTTGAGCACTCGATATACGCAGGGCGATCCTAATATCGATCTACCAGAAGTGATGGTAGCGATGCAAAAATCCAGTGTGTCTTTCCAAGCAATGTCGCAAGTACGCAATAAGTTATTAGAAGCGTATAAAGACATTATGAACATGCCAGTATAGTGGGGCATTCTTAAATGGCTAATGCAGTTGCTAACCCAGAACAAAATAAAGCCGCGGATGATGCGTCATCAGACTTGATGGCCCAAGACACTGACGAACAAAATGAGGGTAATCTTCATCCTGTCGTCGCCGGTTTTAATAAGCTATCCATCGTTCGACAAGCGGCTTTGTTAGGTGGATTTGCTTTAGCGATTGCGCTGACAATTGCCATCTTTATTTGGTCGAAAGAACCTAACTACAAACCTCTGATCAATCGCATGCAGGATTATAATGCACAAGAAATTGTTGAGGTTCTGCAGCGCGAAGGCTTTGAATTTGAAATAGATCCTACCTCGCAGGTATTGATGGTACGTGCCGACGAATTGCATGATGCGCGGTTAAAGCTTGCCGCTGCCAGTTTGATTGATGACAAAACGGTCGGGCTTGAGCTGTTGGATAATGAATCCAATCTTGGGACTAGCCATTTTATTGAAACAGCGCGCTATCGTCGTGGGTTAGAAGGCGAACTTGCGAGAACAATTGCCAGTATTCAGGCGGTAAGAAATGCACGAGTGCATCTTGCGATACCCAAGCAATCGGTTTTTGTTCGAGATCATCGCCAGCCAAGAGCATCGGTGTTTTTAGAACTCTATGCCGGTGCCAACTTGCACAAAGATCAAGTTGAGGCGATTGTGAATCTGGTTTCTTCTTCGATTAGCGAAATGGATAAAGGGTCTGTTTCGGTGGTCGATCAAAAGGGCAACCTGCTATCGAAGATTGAGCATAATAATCAAGAGCTATTAGCGACAAAGCAATTGCAATATACCGAGCGTGTTGAAGACTCAATCAGCACCCGTGTAAATAGTATTTTAAAACCTGTATTAGGCATTGAAAATTATAAGGCTGAGGTATCGGCGGATATCGACTTTACGGTCGTGGAGCAATCTGAAGAAACATTTAATCCTGATCTAATAGCGATTCGCAGCGAACAGCTAATCAACGAACAAACCGTGAGTGGTGCAGAAGGCGGTATTCCGGGTGCTTTAACAAATCAGCCTCCAGGGCAAGCTGAAGCCCCAGAGCAGATCGACCCAGCGACTGGTTTACCTATGAATCCAATGGATAAACGCAGCGAAACTACTCGAAATTATGAAGTTGATCGTACCTTAAGTTATAAACAGCAGCAGGTTGGGCGTATTAATCGCTTAACCGTCGCGGTCGTGATTAATGACAAGCAGTTGATGAATGCTGAAACTGGCGAGATGGAATTTTCTCCTTGGAAAGAGAACGACTTAGAACGTTTAGAAATATTAGTGAAAGATGCGGTTGGCTTTAATGCCGCACGGGGTGATAGTGTTAATGTCATTAACTCGCCGTTTATGGGTAAGAGCGAAATTGAACTGGGCAGCCCTGAGTTTTGGAGTCAGCCTTGGTTCTGGGAAATTATGAAGCAGGTATTAGCAGGGCTGTTCTTGTTAGTACTGATTTTTGGTGTCATTCGTCCTACCATTCATAGTATTGCCAATAAAGGCCGTAGTGATGAAGACGGCATGGGAATGGACGACTTCTCAGATTCTAGTGATGAGTTTGATGAAGATCGAGTGACCCTGTCTGGTGCTGATGATTTCTTATTACCCGGTGCTTCAGACGGCTTTGAACGCCAGCTGGATGCATTGAAAGGTCTGATTGCCGAGGACCCAGCACGTGTTGCCCAGGTGCTGATTCAATGGATTAACGCTGAAGATGAATAACGTGCATAAGGTAAAGCAATCACATGGCTGAAAATACAACGCCTGCAGAAACCAGTCCGAAAGAGTTATTGGCGAATTTATCTCGAGTTGAGCGCTCGGCTATCTTGTTGATGAGTCTTGGTGAAAAAGACGCCGCTGAAATTTTAAAGCACTTGGGGCCAAAAGAAGTTCAGAAAGTAGGTACTTCGATGTCGAGTCTAAAAGGGGTTCGACAAGATGAAGTTGAAGGCGTAGTGCTTGAGTTTCTTCAAGCCGTTGGCGGCCAAACAGGTATGGGCTTAGGCTCGGATGATTATATTCGTAATATGCTGACTCAAGCGTTAGGTGATGATAAAGCAGGTGCTTTGATCGACCGTATTTTGCTGGGTGGCAGTACCACTGGGTTGGATTCCTTAAAATGGATGGAGTCTCGTCAGGTTGCTGATTTGATTCGACACGAACACCCTCAGATTCAAGCCATTGTTATCTCTTATCTTGACGCCGATCAGTCGGCTGAAATTCTGTCTAACTTTGATGAAAAAGTACGTCTCGATATTATTATGCGAGTCGCCTCTTTAGAGGCGGTTCAGCCTGCGGCACTGCAAGAGCTCAATGATATTCTAGAGCGTCAATTCTCTGGTAAAGCCGGAACACAAACTCAAACCATGGGTGGGGTTAAAGTGGCGGCAGGTATTGTTAACTTGGTTGATAGTACGATTGCCAATGACTTGCTTGAACAAATCAAAGAAACCGATGAAGACATGGGTAACAAGATCCAAGATCTGATGTTTGTATTTGATAACTTGGTTGATGTCGATGATCGCGGTATTCAGGCATTAATGCGTGAAGTATCGACTGATCTTCTCGTGGTTGCACTTAAAGGTGCTGATAATGCGGTGCAAGAAAAAATCTTTAAGAATATGTCTAAGCGTGCAGCAGAATTGTTACGTGATGACTTAGAAGCAAAAGGTCCAATGAAGGTGAGTGAAGTAGAGAATGCTCAGAAAGAGATTCTTACCATTGCTCGTCGCTTGGCTGACGCGGGAGAAATTATGCTTGGTGGTGGTGGTGAGGCTATGGTGTAAACCATTGAATAGCGATGACGACTACGGAGAATATAATGAGTGATGAGGACGAAGAGTTTCAAGCGAGTAGTGAAGATATTGAGATTAAACCGTGGGATTTGCCATATTGGAGTGGCGGCCCAGCGGTTAAAAAGAAACCCGCTTTAGATGAAAAAGACTCTGAAGACGAGGTCGAAGTGGTTGAACCGATTACGGTAGAAGAGTTAGAAACTATTCGTAATGAAGGCTATGAAGAAGGATTTTTACAAGGCTTAAACGAAGGCCGTGAAAAGGGCGAAAAAGAAGGTATCGCTACGGGCAAATCAGAAGGCCATAAAGAAGGGCATAAGCAAGGTACCCAAGAAGGAAATCGTTTGGGTTTTGAAGCAGGGCAAGCAGAAGGCTTGGCTGCAGGAAAAGAAGAAATCGCCTTGGCCGCCAGTAACTTGGCAAAGCTAACTCAGCAGCTAGAGCAAAGCCTAGTTGAAAAGGACAGCGCTTTACCCGCGGTATTAAGCCAGTTAATAAAAACCGCTTGCGAAACGATTATTGGCCGTGAATTAGAGCAGGGTGATGATCAAATTACACAAAAAGTGCTTATGGCATTAGAGCAGCTTCCTAGTGGTGCTGAAAATATTAAAATCTTTGTGAGCTCAGCCGATTCCACGTTTTTAGAAGAGGGTTTAAAGACGGCAGGCTGTGAAATGAATTACAAAGTAGATGCTAGTTTAGAGACGGGCAGTGCGAAAATTACAACGACTCAGTCGTTATTAGAATTCAGTTTGCAAGAACGTATGGACGTTGTGTTTGAACGAATAGATCAAGAATGTGAAAAGCTTGATTTAACCGATATTGAAGGCGAACCGCTAATAGAAAGCAATAATAATGATGAGTCTATTGCTGATGACACTTCAGGTATTGAAGAGTCAGGTATTGAAGAGTCAGGTGTTGAATCGAAAGAATCATTGGATGCAGAATTAGATACTTCAATTGACACTGAAACCACTAATAAACCCGACGCCGCGATAGAAGCAGAGGCGGTGATAGAAACAGAGACCCCAGAGCTAGCGGTTGTGGAAGAGGTTAATACTGAAGAAGCTCTCGTTGAAGAAACGGTTGAAGAGGCTATAGAAGAAACTGTTGAAGAAACTATAGAAGACACCGCAACCGATAATCAAAACGATCTATCCGCAGAAGATGACGTGACATGAGTTTAAGCGATCAGATTAGCGACATTAATTTCAATAAATTATCACTGCAAAAAAAAGCCAGTGGAAGATTAATTCGCATGGTCGGCTTAACTTTGGAAGCCGAAGGCTTAGTCGTTAAGATTGGCGATCGCTGCATGGTTGAACGCCGCGATGATACTGACATTGAAGCTGAGGTTGTCGGTTTTGATGGCAGCCGTATTTTTTTAATGCCTATTGAGCAAGTTGATGGCCTGCAAGCAGGCACCAAAGTTAGCCCTTTGTCAGGTTCTAGCGGCGTGCCAGTGGGCTTTCAGCTGTTAGGAAGAGTCCTTGATGGCGTAGGGCGTCCTTTAGACGGTAAAGGCCCCTTACAGGCTGAAGAAGGCTCGCTACAAGGCGAACAGATAAACCCCTTACACCGTGATCCCATTCGCACCCCCTTAGATGTTGGCATTCGTTCGATTAATGCCTTAATGACCGTTGGCCGTGGCCAGCGTTTGGGTCTATTTGCCGGTAGTGGTGTGGGTAAAAGTATGCTGCTGGGAATGATGACTCGGTTTACCGAAGCCGATATTACGGTGGTTGGTTTAATCGGTGAACGTGGCCGAGAAGTAAAAGAATTTATTGATGAAATTTTAGGTGAAGAAGGTATGGCGCGCTCTGTTGTGATTGCCTCACCGGCAGACGATTCTCCTTTGATGCGTTTACGGGCCGCCATGTATTGCACATCGGTTGCTGAGTATTACCGCAAGCAAGGTAAAAACGTATTATTACTGATGGACTCTTTAACCCGTTATGCCCAAGCCCAGCGTGAAATTGCATTAGCCGTCGGCGAACCACCGGCGACGAAAGGCTATCCACCTTCTGTATTTACCAAGATCCCTAAATTGGTAGAACGAGCGGGTAATGGAGAAGCGGGTGGTGGTTCGATTACGGCGTTTTATACGGTATTAAGCGAAGGCGATGACCTGCAAGATCCGGTGGCCGATGCCAGTCGAGCCATCTTAGATGGCCACATCGTATTATCTCGAAAATTAGCCGATGAAGGTCATTACCCCGCCATCGACATCGAAGCGTCGATCAGTCGTGCTATGCCTCAAATTGTGTCGAAACAATGGCTGCAAAAGGCGCAGATGTTGCGTCAGCTATATGCGCATTATCAAGAAAATAAAGATCTTGTGAGTGTAGGGGCTTATCAAGCAGGCACAGACCCAACGCTAGACCTAGCGTTGAATCGAATTCCTATGATTCAAAGCTTTTTACAGCAAGAATTAAGTGAGTGTGTAAAAATTGACGCGAGCCTTGAGCAACTAAAAGCTATCTTACCGGATGTGCCGCAGGCCGATGTGAATGGGCAAGTGAATGAGTAAGCAAAGAATCAAGCGTCTTGGCTTCGTACTTAAAATGGCCGCAGATAAAGAGCAGCAAGATTTGCAAGTATGGGGTCAGTACCAACAGAAACTGGAGCAAGAAATACAGAAACTCACTCAATTAGAACAATATATGGCTGAGTACCGCAACAGCTTAACTAGCCAGCACGCGGCCCCGATTCAAGGTGGACAGATTCAAAATACCATTGCCTTTATTGAACAGATTAAAGATGCCAGTGGCCATCAAGAGCAACAGATTAACTTAGTTCGCCAGCAAGCTGATGGCGCTAAGCGAGTTTATTTAGATGCTCGCGCCAAAGCTGAGGCATTACGTAAGTTAATCGAAAAACTTGCCCTGCAAGCCTCTGCGCTAGAAGATAAGCAAGATCAAAAAATGATGGATGAGTTTGCCGCGCGCAGTGCTCGTAACCGCCAAGTCTAATACTCGTTCTATCTAATATTCAGCTCTAAATGCCTGCCCTTAACTACGAGCAGCCCGCTAGCTGAAGTAAAAATTTCTTATTAATATTCAAATCAAAATTCGCAGCTTTCTAATTGCCGTCTATTCTTAGAGTAAACGTCAATAGGAATTAAATGACATGTCTGAAGGGCATCAAATTGTATGCAGTGAGCGGATGACCATCGAAAAAGTGGAAAGCTTTTATACCGAGTTAGAATCTGCCTTATTGGAACATACCGAAATAGAATTAATCGCTGAAGGCGTACAGCAGTGTGATACCGCCTCGCTGCAGTTAATTACTCATTTTATTGATGCCGCGAAGCAACAAGGTCACCGGGTGACTTGGGTTAAACCTTCAGAATCCGTTCTTAATGTGGCTGAGCTATTAGGCTTACTTGAGCCGCTTGAACTAACACAACATATTACGCAGTAGTTATTAGAAAGGGAGTATGCCAATGGCAACTATTTTAGCGGTAGACGATTCAACCTCGATGCGACAGATGGTCTCGTTTACCTTAAAGGGTGCAGGCTATGACGTGAGAGAGGCATGTGATGGAAGTGAAGCCCTAGACATTGCCAAAACTCAGCAGTTTGATTTGGTCTTATCCGATGTGAATATGCCTGTGATGGATGGTATTCAATTGGTAACGGAGCTGCGTAAATTGGGCGAGTATAAATTTGTCCCCATCTTGATGCTCACAACCGAATCTTCTGGCGATACAAAAATGGCCGGAAAGAAAGCCGGAGCAACCGGGTGGATAGTAAAACCTTTTAATCCGGACCAGTTATTAAATACAATTAAAAAAGTGTTGGGTTAATTATTATGAGTATTGATCTCTCACAATTTCACCAGGTCTTCTTCGAAGAGAGTTTCGAAGGGCTTGATATTATGGAATCCAATTTATTAGCATTAAATATCGCTGAAGTTGATTCTGAGACGATTAATACTATCTTCCGTGCGGCCCATTCTATCAAGGGTGGCGCGGGTACTTTTGGATTTATGCAAATATCCGGATTTACTCATGTATTAGAAACCTTATTAGATGAAATTCGCAGCGGTGAACGTGATATTGAGCAAGAACATATTGATATGCTCTTGCAGTGTGTTGATTGTTTACGTGGATTGATGAGTGATCTACAAGCAGGCAATGAACCAGATATGGCTCAAGCTGATGAGCTTAAAATACATTTTGAAAAAGTACTGGCAAATAATAGCAAAAACTCTACGGAGAGTGAGAATGCGGGTGAACCGTGCGTCGATGATAAAAGCACGAGTGAGCAAGGCAGGGCAGGCTGGATAGTCCATTTTATTCCATGCGAAGACGTGCTTTGTACGGGCAATGAACCCTATCGAATGTTTCGTGAACTGAAAGACTTAGCTGAAGCCGTAAACGGAAGTTTTGAGGTGGAGTGTCATCGACAATCATTGCCAAAGTTTTCAGAAATGCACCCTGAAATGTGCTATCTCTCGTGGACTATTCATATTCGCGCTGACGTTGAACTATCCGATATAGAAGAAATATTTGAGTGGGTCGTAGACGATTGTGATATTCGTTATGAACCTCTGTCGGATAGTGGTAGTGATACAACTGTCGAAGCGGTTCCTGAGTCACTCGTCCCTGAAGGTGAAACTTCTCCTCCATTACACAATAACGACGCCGTCAATACCGACCCCAAAGTCAGTGCTGCAGCAGAGGATAACCTCAAAATTGATAGCCGCGAGATAGATAGCTGCGAGATTGATCGTAACGAGGTTAAAGCAAAAGCCAACGCTAGCGTAAAAGTCACCAAAAAGAGTACAGAAACCACATCAATTCGAGTATCCATCGATAAGATCGATGGCTTAATCAATATGGTTGGTGAGCTGGTAATCACTCAATCAATGCTCGGACAGTTAGGGCAAGAATTTGATATGAGTCGAATTCAACGTTTGCAAGAAGGGCTTGCTCAGCTTGAGCAAAATACTCGAGAGCTACAAGAAAGTGTAATGAAAATTCGTATGCTTCCCATTAGTTTTGCCTTCAGTCGCTTTCCACGGTTAGTCCGAGATTTAAGTAAGCAGCTTAGTAAAGAAGTTGATCTTGAAATGATCGGAGAAAATACTGAGTTGGATAAAACAGTCATGGAGAAAATCGGTGACCCACTGGTGCATCTTGTCAGAAATTCTTTAGATCATGGGCTGGAATGTCCCGAAGAACGAATCCGTAATGGCAAGACGAGCGTCGGAAAAATAACCCTCAATGCTTTTCATCATGGCGGCTCCATTGTCATCGAAGTGAAGGATGATGGCGCAGGTTTAAACAAAGATAGAATACGTGATAAAGCCCTAGAAAAAGGCTTAATTACGAAAGACGACAATCTAACCGATGGCCAAATTTATGACCTGATATTTCAGCCAGGATTTTCAACAGCCGATGTTGTAAGCGATGTATCCGGTCGTGGCGTCGGTATGGATGTGGTTAAACGAAATATTACAGAGCTGAATGGTTCGATAGAAGTATCGTCAATTCCTGGAGAAGGTTCCATATTTTCCATCAGATTACCCCTGACATTAGCCATACTTGATGGCCAGCTCGTTAAGGTGGGTAACGAAATTTATATTTTCCCTTTAGTGTCTATTGTCGAATCCATTCAGTTAGAAAAATCCATGCTAAACAATATTACGGGCAGTCAATACGTTATGCAGTTGCGTAATGACTACGTTCCTATTATTTGTCTGCAGGATATATTTAACATTAAAACGGCAAGGCAGGATCTTGAAGGTGCAATGTTAGTCGTTGTTGAAGGGGATAATGGCAAGGTGGGCGTTGTGGTTGATGAGTTATTGGGTCAGCAGCAAGTGGTCATTAAAAGCCTTGAGAAAAATTATCAAAAAGTCGACTCAATCTCTGGCGCGACTATTCTAGGCGATGGAACGGTAGCCTTAATCTTAGATGTATCAGGGTTAAATACTCGGACTTCGGATAAAAAAAATGACTCTCACATTCATGCTGCTTAATACGCTGCTTAAAAGGAGAAATGCATTATGAATGCAGCTCAATTAAACAATAAGGATGCTGATTCTGGACACGGTACAGATGATGAACAACAGTATTTAACGTTCATTATGGCCGGTGAAGAATATGGCGTAGATATTCTAGCGGTTCAAGAAATTAGAGGTTGGGAGCCAACGACGGTTATTCCTAATGCACCAAATTACATAAAAGGGGTCATTAACCTGCGAGGAACCATTGTCCCTATTATGGATTTACGCAGCCGTTTTAATCTAGCAAGTGTTGAATATAGCCCTGTTACCGTTGTTATTATTTTGAAAATTGAAACAGAGCGTGGCGAACGCGTTATGGGTATTGTTGTTGATGCTGTATCTGAAGTGCATGCCATCAGTGATTCTGATACACAAAACAGCCCTGATTTAATAGAAGATTTGAATACCGAGTTTATTAAAGGACTGGTGTCAATTGAAGATAACATGATTATTTTGTTGGATGTGAATCGACTGTTAACGATCGATAAGCAGCTGCTAACGTTAACTTCAGAGCTGGCTTCAGGGTTGGATTCAGAGTCGACTGCAGAGCATGAAGAAAACAAACAATAACAAGGTGACAAAAAGGGAATATATCATGTCAAAAGAGTATAAGACGACTCATTGGATTACGCCGGCACTCACTGCATTGCCACTTACAATTGCCCTATTGTATTTCGTTGTAACTGCGCTTAATACTGTTTTTGCCATAGTGGTCGTGATGCTAGCGTTTGCTGTATCTATTGGGCTTGGCTGGTGGCACTTAACAAAAGAAGATGATCAAGACGAGGTTGAAAAATTAGAGCATCTTGAGCGTTTGGTCAAAGCGTTGGACATGTGTAATACCAATATCATGATTGCGGATACGAATAATGATATTTGTTATACCAATACCACAATGAATCTTATGATGAAAAATGCCGAAGCTGATATCCGCAGCGAGTTGCCAAATTTTAGAAGTGGCGACCTGGTCGGTAGCAATATGGATACTTTCCATAAAAAACCTCTTCATCAAAGAGATATGATTGCGAGTTTAAAGAATACTTATAAAACAACGTTTGTCATTGGTGGAAGAACGCTACGGCTCATCGCTACTCCTCTTTTTAGTGACGAACAGATACGTTTAGGAACGGTGCTTGAGTGGTCTGACAAAACAGAAGATGTTGCGCAAGAGCATGTAGAGAAGCAGGCTGCTAAAGAAAATATTCGGATTCGCAAAGCGTTAGATGCTTGTAATACCAATGTGATGATGGCAGATGAAAATTTAAACATCATTTATATGAACGAAACGGTCACAGAAATGATGATTGCGGCTGAAGCCGATTTGAAAATGGCATTACCGAATTTTGATGCACATAATTTGATGGGTGAGAACATAGATGTTTTCCATAAAAATCCAGCGCATCAGCGCGAGATGCTGGAAAAATTAGCCAGTGTTTATAAAACGGTTATCCAAGTGGGTGCGCGCACCTTTAGTTTGATTGCTACGCCCGTCTTCGAAGAAGGCCAGCGCCTAGGCACCGTTGTAGAGTGGCTTGATAAAACAGAAATGCTAGCACAAGAAACGGCCGAGAAAGTGATTGCTGATACAAATGCCAGAGTTAAGCAAGCGCTAGATTCTGTCACCGGCAATACCATGATTGCCGATAATGATTTTAATATTATCTACATGAATGCTGCTGTGCTAAAAATGATGAAGCATGCAGAGGCGGATATTCGCAAAGACCTTCCGAATTTTGATGCGAGTCATTTGCTTGGGCAAAGTATCGATTCATTTCATAAACACCCATCTCATCAGCGAGACCTCGTTGCTAAATTAACGGGTACTTATAAGGCCAATATCGTTTTAGGTGGACGAACTTTTGTACTGGTTGCGAATCCGATTGAAAATGAGCAAGGGGAGCGATTAGGTGCTGTAGTTGAATGGTTGGATCGTACTGATGAAGTTGCCGTAGAAAAAGAAGTTGATGGTTTGGTTCAGGCAGCGATCAATGGAGACTTATCTCATCGAATAAAAGTTGATGATAAAGAAGGTTTCTTTTTAACCTTAGCGACAGGGCTTAATGATTTAGTGGGTGTTGCTGATAATGTCGTGAATGATATGGCGCGAGTGTTTAATGCTTTAGCCAATGGTCGCCTGACAGAAACCATTACGGCTGATTATCAGGGTTCGTTTGAGCAGCTTAAAATAGACTCAACGGCGACGGTCGAGAAACTGACCGAAATTATTAATAATATTCGTGATTCTGCGTCTGCGGTTTCATCAGGGGCAAGCGAGATATCTCAGGGGCATGCTGACTTGAGTCAGAGAACGGAGTCTCAGGCTTCGAATCTTGAAGAGACAGCTTCAAGCATGGAAGAAATGACCAGTGCCGTGAAGCAAACCAGTGATAACTCAACCCACGCTACTGAATTAGCCGTTTCAGCCAGTAAACAAGCAGTAGAAGGCGGTGAAGTAGTGAGTCGCGCAGTAGCGGCAATGGATGAGATTAATCAGGCCAGCAATAAAATTGCCGACATTATTGGAGTGATTGACGAGATTGCCTTTCAAACCAATTTATTGGCATTAAATGCCGCCGTCGAAGCCGCTCGGGCCGGAGAGCAGGGGCGTGGTTTTGCCGTTGTCGCCGGAGAAGTGCGTAATCTTGCACAGCGCTCTGCTGGTGCTGCAAAAGAAATTAAGGATCTAATCCGCGACAGTGTCGATAAAGTGACCGTAGGCACCAACTTAGTCAATGAGTCAGGCAAAACACTCAAAGATATTGTTTCGGCGGTTAAGCGCGTTACCGATATGATTGAAGAGATTAGTATTGCAGCAAAAGAACAATCCTCTGGAATAGATCAGGTCAATACTTCAATTGTACAGATGGATGAAATGACCCAACAAAATGCCGCTTTAGTCGAAGAGGCAGCTTCAGCAGGCGAATCAATGGCGGAACAGTCTCGAGCGATGATGACGTTGATGGACTTTTTTACGCTGGATAATAGCCCTATTACGCGTATGGCAGAATATAAGCCTGAGTCTATTGTCGAGGTGCAGTCATCAACAACAGCATTACCTTCATCGCCAACCACCATACCTAGTCAAGGCGCTATTATGAGTGATTCGGAAGATGATGAATGGCAGGAGTTTTAATTAATCTTTATGTCGAGAGATCATGTAAATACAGATTATAGGAATAAGGAATTTCCTATGACGGATAAAGATTTTCAACGCATTGCTGGGCTTGCGGGGCGATATACAGGAATCGTTCTTGGGGATCATAAACGCGATATGGTTTATGGTCGAATTGCCCGTAGAGTAAGAAAATTAAATTTATTCAGTTTTACTCATTATTTGGATTATTTAGAAGCGAATACGACTCAAGAGCTGTCCTGTTTTATTAATGTTATTACGACGAATCTGACGTCTTTTTTTCGCGAAAATCATCATTTTGACTACTTAGAAAAGACCGTGTTGCCGGAATTACGTAAAAAAAATGCTACGGCTAAGCGCCTACGTATCTGGTCGGCTGGCTGTTCTTCCGGGCAGGAACCTTATTCTATTGCAATGACGTTATTAAAAGCGTCAATGCCGGGCGATTGGGATATCAAGATCTTGGCAACAGATCTTGATTCAGATGTACTGGCTAAGGCTAAGCAGGCTGTGTATTCGATAGCCGACGTTGACGGCTTAAATGATGCGACCATTAAGGGATCTTTTCAGCACAGCAGTAATAACAAGGAAGTAAAAGTTAAAGAGAAGGTCTCTAAATACATTCACTTTAAACGTTTGAATCTGTTAGAAAATTGGCCGATGTCAGGGCCGTTTGATGTGATATTTTGCCGAAATGTCGTCATCTATTTTGATAAGCCCACGCAAAAAATATTATTTAATCGATATGCTGATATGTTGTCTATTGGTGGCTATTTATTCATAGGTCACTCTGAGAACTTAAACGGTGTCAGTAATCGTTTTGAAAATATAGGACACACTATTTATCGGAAAATTTTCTGATGGGATTTTTAAACGATATTTCTAGTGTTCCCCAGCCACCAGTCACTATAGGTTTTGAACATATTAATCGCTATTGGGATGGACTTAATAAAGTCTGGTCGGCAAAAATACTGCCTGGTGAATTGTATGTTTCTAGTCATGGAGAAATGATTTCGACCGTATTAGGCTCTTGTATTTCGGTTTGTATTCGCGATACAAAAAAAGGAATTGGAGGTATGAATCATTTTATGTTGCCGCAAACGAATGAGTTTTCGAGTGATAGCTGGGGAAGTAACTCAGTGACTTCAGCGTCACGCTATGGTAATTGGGCCATGGAGTATTTGATTAATGCGATTATAAAACTGGGTGGCGAAAAGAAGAATTTTGAAGTTAAAGTTTTTGGTGGCGGCCAAATGATGGCGAGCATGACTGATATTGGCCAAAAGAATATTCTATTTGTTTATCAGTACTTAGCAGAAGAGCAGTTAAATATAGTCGCCAGTGATGTGGGTGATATTTATGCCCGAAAAGTCCTTTTCTTTCCAGATACAGGTAGCGTTAAAGTTAGGCGTATTAAAAATGTTAAGAACGATACGATTATTCGCCGTGAAACAGCATACGAAAAACATGTGGGTGTAGAGAGCAAGTCTGAGAGTGATACGTCTAATATCGAACTTTTTGGTGATACAAAATGAAAAAAACTCGGGTATTAGTTATTGATGATTCTGCTTTGATTAGAAAAATGCTCACCGAAATACTCAATAGTTGTTCTGATATCGAGGTCATCGGTTCGGCGGAAGACCCTATTGATGCAAGAGAAAAAATTAAGCAGTTATCTCCGGATGTTTTAACCCTTGATATCGAAATGCCAAAGATGTCAGGTCTGCAATTTTTAAAGAATCTAATGCGATTGCGCCCAATGCCTGTAATTATGGTCTCGACACTCACGGAACGCGGTGCTCCTGAGACGTTAGAGGCCTTGGAGGTCGGGGCGGTAGATTATATTTGCAAGCCCAAAGCAAATACTGAAGTTAAACTTAAAATATTTTCCAATGAGCTTATTACAAAAGTGCGAATGGCATCCTCTGCACACGTCCAGCCTTATCGTCAGAATAAGGCCGTCATGGCGCTTACAAAATCAGAGGCAGGCTACTCAAAGATTATTGCTATTGGTGCTTCTACAGGAGGCATAGAGGCGATTAAGCAGGTATTAGCCTCGGTCCCCGCTCATTGTCCGCCTATTTTGATTTCACAACATATTCCTAAAGTTTTCAGTACTTCATTTGCAGAGCGATTAGACCGTTTCTTGGAGGTGAGTGTATTTGAGGCACAAGAAGGGATGCTTATTCGCCCTGGTTGTGTCTATATCGCGCCGGGAGACTATCATCTTACTGTGGCTAACTCGGGCAATAATAAAGTGTGTAGAATCATACAGACTGAGAGAATCAATCGCCATCGGCCAGCGGTTGATGTCATGTTTGAGTCTATATTAAGTATGTATGGCTCAAGTGTTGTCGCCGTAATGTTAACGGGTATGGGAAATGATGGCGCACACGGCATGCTTAAACTAAAACAAGCAGGAGCGATTACATACGCTCAGGATGAGGCTACTTCGGTGGTATGGGGGATGCCACAGGCGGCTTATAAGCTGGGGGCTGTCGATGAGCTCTTACCCTTATCGAAGATTACTGAAAAAATGCTTAAATCAGCACAATAAAAAGGATTCTTTAAATTACTAGGCTAGTATCAAATATAGACTAAAGTATAAAGAGATCATTAAGGAGTTAAGGCATGGGTGTTCAATCGAAGATTGATGAAAGTGGACAAGAGGTAACGATCAAGGTTGAAGGTCGTTTTGACTTTAGTGCGCACCAAGAGTTTCGAGAAGCTTATGAAGTAGCGTCATCAAAAATTACGTCTTATGTTGTCGACTTAGGGAATGCCTCGTATTTAGATAGCTCCGCGTTAGGTATGTTATTGCTATTACGAGATTATGCGGGTGGTGATGATGCGTGTATAACCATCACTAAGTGCAACGACGATGTGAGAAGAATTTTGAGTATTTCAAATTTTGAGCAGTTGTTTACGATTAAATAACGGGTTGCGTTCATGAAGATTCTTATTGCTGACGATAATCCTGTTGATCGATTGTTATTGAGCAAAATTGTCAGTAAAGAAGGGCATCATGTTATTGAGGCCAAAAATGGCAAAGAAGCCATTGAGTATTTTTTACAAGAATCCCCAGATATTATTTTATTAGATGTCATCATGCCGCTGCTAAACGGTAAAGATGCTGCGAAAGAAATCAAGCGTCTTGCCGGTGAAGAACTCGTCCCTATTATTTTTTTAACATCACTTGTTGACGCTCAAAGCCTTGCGGATTGTCTAGAGGCTGGTGGCGATGATTTTTTAACAAAACCTTATAATCATATCATTCTAAAAGCGAAAATTGATGCATTTGTGCGTATGAGAAATATGCATGGAATACTGCAAAAGCAACGCGATACCATTGTTGAGCATAATCAGCATATGTTACGCGAACAGCATGTGGCGAAAACTGTTTTTGATAATGTAGCGCACTCAGGTTGTCTAGATGCCGAAAATATTAAATACATGCTTTCTCCATTGGCGGTCTTTAATGGTGATGTACTGCTTGCTGCGCGAAAGCCTGCAGGTGGTATGCATGTTCTATTGGGCGATTTTACCGGACATGGCTTACCGGCAGCTATTGGTGCGATGCCCGTTGCAGAGATATTTTATGGTATGACCGCAAAGGGCTTCGGCCTTCAAATGATATTACGAGAGATAAATACCAAACTTAAAAAGATACTTCCCGTTGGTTTTTTTTGCTGCGCTGCTGCGGTTAGTTTGAATTTTTCTGAGCGCAGTATGAGTGTATGGATGGGTGGAGTGCCGGATTGTTATTTATTAACTAACAAGGGCAGTCATCTTGAATCTATTCAATCTCAGCACTTACCACTGGGTGTTTTAAAAACTGAACAGTTTAATGATGACATGACCGAACACAGTATGGACATTGAAGATCGATTTTTTATGTGGTCGGATGGCATTGTTGAGGCCCGAAATAGTCAAGGTGAAATGTTTGGAGAAGAGCGTTTAAGGTCTATTTTTAGTAATGATATTGATCCGAATGTATTATTTGATGCGGTACAAAAAAGCATTAATGAGTTTGTTGGTGAGACAGAGAAAGATGATGATACAACGCTTGTTGAGTTGAAAATGGTTGATGATGAGGCCGTGGATCAAGCAGTATCTTCTCGAAGGTCATCATCAGTGGCTAGTGATTGGAAAATTGATTATGAACTAGGGGCTGATTCGTTAAGAAATTTTAATCCGTTGCCACTGGTTATGCACATAATGATGGAAGTTCCTATTTTACGAGTGATGGGAGGACAATTATTTACGGTGGTATCAGAGCTATTTTCTAATGCGTTGGAGCATGGCTTATTAACATTAGATTCTGCAATGAAATCAACACCGGCAGGTTTTGCTGAATTTTATGCGGTACGTGAACAGCGGTTAACTGCACTTCAATCTGGGTTTATTAAAATACAGATGCAGCATACGTCTAAAAATGGCCGTACAGGTATATTTAAACTCAGTATAGAAGACAGTGGTGAAGGATTTAATTATAAAAAAGTAAGCCATGAAAAAGCGCTTGAAATTGCTGATAATACCTCAGAAAAAAACATATATAGCGGTCGAGGTTTACCCCTTATTAATGCATTATGTCATTCATTAGAATATGTCGGGTGTGGCAATAAAGTAGTTGCAGAGATACACTGGCCACAGAAAAATAAAGTTTAGATGTTAGGAGTTAATTGTGGATAAAAACGCTCATTTTGATATTGAAGCGCTTGCTATGCTAGAAGAAATTATGGAAGATGAATTTTCTGAATTAATTCAGGTTTTTATCATTGATTCTGATCCTCGAGTACCTGCAATGCAAAGTGCGTTTGATGAGCGGAATGCTTTATTATTAAAAGAAATTGCTCATAGTTTTAAAGGCGCTTCCAGTAACCTTTCAGCACTGCCTTTAGCAGAAGTTTGTTTTAACATAGAACAAAAAGCGCGAGACGTTGATTTTGACGGTATTCAGTCTCTTATTTCAGAAACGGATGTTGAATATCAATCCGTTAAAACGATTCTTTTATCACTCATTAAATAATTTTTATCCTCCCTTCCTAGTTGGCCCGCCCTTTGCTCTCACTAAGTATGATTAATGGGAGCACCTATGGAAACTCAATCGACACAACATGGCTTAATGCAAATATTCTCAGCCGGAGTGGCTGCTGATCCTAAGTTATCTGGAATAGAGGGTCTTGGAGAGCAAGGTTTCTCCAGTGTACTTTCAGGTTTGTTGCCAGATAAGGCAGGACAGTCCATGCCTTTAGAGGATGAAGGTTTGCCGCACCTAGGCCAAGCTTTGCCGCTTGAAGCGCTCGCTTCAAATTCATTGTTAATTAATACCAGCGTTTCGAATACAGACGCTTCTAATTCGGACACCTCACTTCTGTTGAACCCTATTGCAGAGGGGGAGAGCGTTACAGAAGCATCTACAGAAAACGAAACGCCTTCAAATTTGCTTGAGCAGCAAGGCTTTTATGCACAATCATTAGTGTCTAGTTTAATCGATCAGAAAACCGTGTCTTCTCAGGCTAATACTTTGAGCGCAGTGGCTGTTGCCACAGAATCCTCTAAATCCCCTTCTGTCATGGCACAGCACTTAAACCAGAATACGACCCCCGACATTATGACGGCGAGCGACCTAGAGGATGAAGGTGAATTAAATGAACGTTTTCTTGGTTCGGAGTCTACGTCAACTTCAGCAACTTCTAAAAAATCAACTCTCGAACTCATGACGACACCGCAAGCCCCTGTCGCATTGAAGACTTTAACCTCTGCTGAAGCAAATATTAATCTTGCATTGGCTTTGAACGAAGACCCTACGAGTCAATCTTTAGATGAGTTGATTGATGGTGAGATGATAGAAAAGGGCGAACTTGAAGCGAAATCAAATTCATTAGAACGCAAACAAGATGACCAAACTCTTAAATTAAGTAAAGGGCAACAAGCATGGGGTGATGCATTAACAGAGCGCATCACAATGAACGCCGCTAAAGATATTAAGCAAGTGACCATTCATTTAGACCCCCCGGAGTTGGGGAGTCTTGAGTTGAAGTTACACATTAAAGATGATCAGCAAACACAGGTTCATGTGCAAGTGCAGAATCATCAAGTAAAAGAGGCGCTTGAAAGTAGCGCGCATCGACTGCGCGATATGCTAGCGGGTCAGGGATTAGAGCTTTCTGAGTTTGATGTGCAGGCCGATACTGGGCGAGGAGATCAGTCAGCGTTTGATTCTGACTCGCAGCAAGGTAAGGAACAATCACCGGATTCTGACACTTTTCAGCAAGAGGGAGAAGAAATCAGTGTCGATATAGCAAAAGCAAAAAATAATAATATATTAGATACCTTTGTTTAACGCCTGCTCATACCTTGTCTAAGCTGTCTTTAGGGCCTGTTAACAAATAAAACAGGCCCTTAGATACCGTCTATGTTTTTTTGACGCAAAAACATGGCATGCGTATTGCTATTTTGACTATAAGCACCGGAGAACTGACGTTATGGCTGAAGAACAAGATTTGACCCTCGATCAAGACAATGCTGAAGAGCAGGGTGGAGGAAAGAAAAAGCTAATCATCATTATTGTGGCAATCGTATTATTAATTGGTATTGCTATAGGCGTTACGGTCTTTTTAATGGCTGGCGATAGCGATGAGAGTGAAGATGGAGCGGTTACCGAAGGTGAGACTGCGGAAGTGGTTGAAGATATACCAACTCCTGCAATTTATATAAAAATGAAGCCAAGATTTATTGTTAATTACAATGTGGGTACTCGACAGCGATTTTTGCAGGCCAGCATAGAAATTATGACTCGCTCTCAACCGGTTATAGCGGCGATTGAACTGCATAATCCAATGCTACGAAATACCATTGTTGGGGTATTGGCAGAGCAAGACTTTAAACAATTACGTACTCCAGAAGGTCGTAGTGAGCTCATTGATATTCTTCATGAACAGTTAGCGGCCGTCTTACAAGCGGAAGCAGGTGTAGAAGGTATCGAGGCCGTTTTATTCACTGACTTTGTGATGCAATAAGGGAACGCGCGTGCAAGACTTACTAAGCCAAGACGAGATTGATGCCTTATTACATGGGGTCGATGATGTAGATTTAGAACCCGAGTCGGATATCGATTCTGCGGGTGTTAAGGCTTACGATATTACCAGTAACGACCGCATTGTGCGTGGTCGTATGCCAACCCTGGAAATGATCAACGAACGTTTTGCCCGTTATACCCGAATTAGCATGTTTAACTTTTTACGCCGCAGTGCCGATGTTGCATCGGGTGGCGTGCAGATAATGAAGTTTGGTGAATACGTTCATACCTTATATGTACCCACTAGTTTGAATCTCGTAAAAATTCGCCCTCTTAGAGGCACGTCACTTTTTATATTGGATGCCAAATTAGTCTTTAAGCTCGTGGATAACTTTTTTGGTGGTGATGGGCGTCATGCAAAAATTGAAGGGCGTGAATTTACACCCACAGAAATTCGAGTTATCCAGCTAGTCTTGGCGCAAGTATTCAAAGATTATAAAGAGGCTTGGAGTACTATTTTAGATGCTGATTTTGAGTATGTTGGCTCTGAAGTGAACCCCGCAATGGCTAACATTGTGAGCCCTTCTGAAGTGGTCGTGGTCAGTACATTTCATATCGAGTTGGATGGTGGTGGCGGTGACATGCACATCACAGTACCGTATTCGATGATTGAACCTATTCGAGAAACACTGGATGCAGGTATGCAGAGTGACATCGATGATGTTGATGATCGCTGGCAGCAGTCGCTGCGGGAAGATATTTTAAATGCGAAAGTTGCGGTGCACGGGACTGTTGTTAAGCATCAGCTCTCTTTGCGAGAAGTAGCCGCGTTGAAAAGTGGCGATATTATTCCAATTGATATGCCTGAGTTTTTCACTTTAGAAGCTCAAGGCGTGCCAATGTTTAAAGGAAAGCTAGGTGTTTCTGATGAAAACCTGGCTGTTAAGATTATTGAACAACTTAACCATAAGCGACGCTAGTTCGTTGTTAAGGGGATATTATGAGTGATGACTCTCAAGACGAGAATGAAAAGCTACCTGAAAATGAAGGTACGTCTGAAAACGAATCTGCAGCGGAAGGCGAATCAGAAAACCCGAATGATATCGATATTGATAGCTTAGTTGATGATGTGGCTGCGGGAGTCGACGACGCCAGTGATGCATCGGTGACCGATGATTGGGCGGCAGCGATGGCAGAAGACCCTACAACGATTGAGGCTGGAAGGGTTGATGATGAGTGGGGTGATGCGATGGCGGAAGAAGAAAATTCCGTTAAGCAAGCGCCGCTGGATGCACTGACAGATGAAGGTGGGCCCACTAATAATGAGCTAACGCCTGAACTGGATGTGATTCTTGATATTCCTGTTTCCATCTCAATGGAAGTAGGGCGAACTGAAATCCCTATCCGTAACCTCCTTCAATTAAACCAAGGGTCAGTGGTTGAGCTTGATCGCCTCGCAGGTGAGCCATTAGACGTACTGGTTAATGGAACCCTTATTGCTCACGGTGAGGTAGTGATGGTAAATGATAAGTTTGGTATACGTTTAACGGATGTGGTGAGTCAAAGTGAAAGAATTCAGCGCTTACGCTAAACAAGCAATGCTGCGGATTATGGGTGTGGGGATTTTCCTGCTGCCTTTATGGGTTCAGGCGGAAGATGCTTTAACGAAAACAACGCCATTACCTGCTGATCCTATGTCGTCTATTGGGCGAGTTGCCTTCACGCTAGCTGGCATGATTGCTTTGATTTTGCTATTGGCGTATCTCGCGAAGCGTTTACAAGGTATGAGCCAATCCAATACTGGTGGATTGGCAGGACAAGGAAAGTTGATCAAAACTCTTTCCACTACCTCGATTGGGCTAAAAGAGAAGATATCTCTTATTCAGGTAGGGGAACAGCAGATTTTAGTAGGTATAACCCCGCACTCTATTCAGACTTTATTAGTGCTAGAAACCCCCATTAATTTAGATGATGTCGAGCAGCAATCTCCTGTATTTCAAGCCATATTTAAAAAGGCTTTAAATAAAACATGAAATATTGCAGTGCTTTACTTTTATTATTATTTCCAATAATGGGTTATGCCGATATCAATGCGCTGGGCATTCCTGCGGTAACGTTCAAGCAAACCGATACCGGTGGCGAATATACGGTCACTATCCAAATTTTAGCGTTAATGACGCTGCTGAGTTTACTGCCTGCCATCATCATGATGATGACAGCCTTTACTCGAATCATTGTTGTATTAGCCATTCTTCGTCAGGCACTCGGCCTTCAGCAAACCCCTTCTAACCAAGTAGTTTTAGGTATGTCTATCTTTCTAACGGCTTTTATTATGATGCCTGTTTTTGAAAAGGTGAACGAGGTCGCGATACAGCCTTATTTGAATGAAACCATCAAACCCTTAGAAGCGTTAGAAAGAGCGACTGAGCCAATGAAAGAATTTATGTTGGCTCAAACCCGTGAAACAGACTTGAATTTGTTTGTAAGGATATCGGGAAGAATGGATTTATTAAGCCCTGATGAAACGCCGCTGCATATATTAATTCCTGCCTTTGTGACTAGTGAACTAAAAACAGCTTTTCAGATTGGTTTTTTATTATTCATCCCTTTTCTGATTATTGATTTAGTCGTTGCCAGTATCTTAATGGCTATGGGTATGATGATGCTATCGCCCATTATTATTTCGTTGCCGTTTAAAATTATGTTGTTTGTACTTATTGATGGTTGGGCTTTGGTCATGGGGACGTTGGCCAATAGCTTCGGTACTATTTAGGCAGCAACCTTTTAAACAAGCTACGTTTTAAACAAGCTACGTTTTAAACAAGCTGCGATTTGACCAAGTGGCGGTTAAAGCACGTTATAGTGATATCAATAAAAATAGCAATAAGAATGAATAAATCATCTAAGGAGTCGGTATGGGGGTAGAGCAAATTGGTGATTTATTTTCCCAGGCTTTATTTATTATTGTGACCATTGTTTTTGTCATGGTTATCCCCAGTCTTGTGGTCGGTTTGGTGGTGGCGACTTTTCAGGCAGCTACTCAAATTAACGAACAAACTTTAAGCTTTTTGCCTCGATTAATTATTACTCTTATTAGTCTTATTTTTTTCGGCTCATGGGCGGTTAATAAAGTCGTTGAATTTACCCTAGGTATTTATACCAATATTCCATTTTTGGTTGGTTAACTCATACCTATGCTGGAATTTACCGCACTTGAACTCAATGGCTGGGTGAGCCAATACTTTTATCCTTTTGCCCGTATAGCAGGTTGCCTTGGGGTTATGCCGCTATTAGGCAGTAAGTTAGTGCCTAGGCAAATTAGAATTTTATTGTCTGTATTTATTACTCTTATTATTGCGCCTTTACTACCACCGATGCCCAATGTTGAACCGATGTCTTTGGCGTCTTTTATTATAATTTTCGAACAAATGCTGATTGGTATTGTATTAGGTTTTATGGTCGAAATAGTGACGCAGGTTTTTGTACTGGCGGGTCAATTAATCGCGATGCAAACAGGCTTAGGGATTGCGACAACCGTTGATCCTGCACAGGGAGTATCGGTTGTTGTTGTAAGCCAATGGTTTTTATTTTTGACCAGTCTGACGTTTTTAGCTCTTAACGGGCACTTGGTTGTGATAGAGGTAGTGGTTGAAAGTTTTTATACCATGCCTATTGGTGGTGGTGCTTGGACCGCGGATGATTATGGTCGAATGGTTCGCTGGGGTGGTTGGATGTTTGCATCAGCGCTTGTGATTGCACTGCCTGCATTAACCTCGCTGTTAATCGTTAACTTTGCTTTTGGTGTGATGACGCGAGCAGCACCTCAGTTGAATATTTTCTCGTTAGGTTTTCCGGTCACCATGTTGGTTGGTCTAGCCATTATTTGGCTGACGATTGGTCACTTAGGAGAAAGTTTTCATACATTATTAGAAACCTTGTTTGGATTTTTACGTTCATTAATACGAACGCCCTAGCAAGATGAACGCTATGTTATTGGAGTCTTATTATGGCTGATGAAGACAGCAGTCAAGAAAAAACAGAGGAACCCACCGAGCGGAAAATACAAAAATCGAAAGACGATGGACAGACCGCTCGATCAAAAGAACTGAATACCAGTGCGATTTTATTATTTGGTGCATTGGGTTTAGTCGCCTTTGGCTCTTATATGAGCGATAAGGTTTATAACATCGCTCGTTTAAATTTAGATGTCGAACGTGCTGCACTCTTTGATACCAGTTATATGTTTAGCCACATGTCAGAATCTATGTGGGAAGCAGTTTCGGCTTTAGTTCCTTGGTTCATCTTGGTTTTGATTGCCGCCTTTTTATCTCCGCTGGGTGTCGGCGGCTGGTTATTCAGTACCAAAGCTTTAGCGCCTAAAATGTCGCGTTTAAGTCCGCTCGCGGGGCTTAAACGTATGTTTTCGGCTAACTCTTTAGTTGAACTATTTAAAGCTTGGGGGAAGGTATTAGTCGTAGGGACATGCGCCTATTTTGTGATTGCCTTTTATTTCCAAGACGCCATGAACTTACAAAGTGCTGCTGTACGTCCTGCGATTAAACGCTCGACCGAGATTGTCTTATGGGCTGCTGTGATTTTATGTGCATCGACCTTGATCATTGCAATGATTGATGTGCCTTGGCAGATTTATAGTCATACCAAAAAACTGCGAATGTCTTTACAAGAAATCAAAGATGAATTTAAAGATACCGAAGGGAAGCCTGAAGTGAAGGGACGCATTCGTCAGATGCAGCGAGAGGCTGCGCAAAGACGAATGATGGGTGCTGTACCCGATGCCGATGTGGTGATTACTAACCCAACGCATTACGCTGTTGCATTAAAATACAGTGGCGGTACCGGCGCTCCGGTTGTTGTTGCGAAAGGTATTGAAGAAACGGCACTCAAAATACGAGAAATTGCTAAGGAGCATAACGTTCCTCAGATGGAAGCACCTCCACTAGCGCGTGCTATTTATGCACATACGCGCATTGATGAAGAAATCCCTGAAGGTTTGTTTGTCGCGGTTGCTCAAGTATTGGCTTATATTTATCAGGTTGATCAGTATGCGAAAGGTAAGGGGGCTAAACCAGAGCGTCGCCCAGCTATGCCAATACCACAAGATTTGCGTGTTGATGCGAATAACACCTAATAAACTTTTTCAGCCTGTTTATGAGTCTGTTTATGAGTCTGTTGATTAAACAGTTCGTTAACAAAATATGAGTAATAATATTTTTATTTTAAAAAAATAGTAGATAAATCATAAAGTGTGCACCCTTTTTGCTAACAGACTAAGTAACGTCAATTTTTTGCACTAGGGTATTTATGGCCACGTTAGATCGCGGACAACTATTCAATCAAATAAGAGGTAATTTTATTACCCTTATTACCGGTAATCTCGGCATTCCTATCATGCTGCTGATTTTACTGGGCATGATGACATTACCCCTGCCGCCTTTTCTATTGGATACCTTCTTTACGTTTAATATTGCGATCTCCATTGTTGTTCTTCTTATTTGTGTTTACGCGACCAAGCCTCTCGATTTCGGTGTCTTTCCCAGCATATTATTGATTGCAACGTTGTTACGCTTGGCGTTGAACGTTGCCTCTACTCGTGTTGTTTTATTGGAAGGGCATGAGGGAGGGGACTCTGCCGGTAAAGTGATCGAGGCTTTTGGTGAAGTACTGATTGGCGGTAACTATGCTGTGGGTTTAGTGGTATTCGCCATTTTAATGATTATTAATTTTGTTGTAGTAACAAAGGGTGCGGGGCGCGTAGCGGAAGTAAGTGCTCGCTTTACCTTGGATGCTATGCCCGGTAAGCAAATGGCTATTGATGCTGATTTAAACGCAGGTTTGATGGATGCAGACCAAGCCAAAGCGCGACGCGCCGAGATTGCGGCTGAAGCCGAATTTTATGGTTCGATGGATGGTGCCAGTAAGTTTGTAAAAGGGGATGCCATTGCAGGGATTCTAATTCTTGTGATCAACGTAGTCGGTGGTTTTGCGATTGGTATGGGCCAGCATGATCTGTTATTTGCTGACGCCGTACAGAAATATACTATTTTGGCCATTGGTGATGGGCTGGTTGCACAGATACCGTCGTTATTACTTTCAACCGCCACCGCCATTATGGTGACGCGTAACAGTGATGCAAAAGATGTCGGTGAGCAAATCATTGGTCAAATCTTCGCTTCCCCTCGCGCCCTTGCGATTACGGCAATGGTATTATTTTTTATGGGCATCATTCCCGATATGCCGCATATGGTATTTCTTTTTGCTGCGTTTCTTTCAGGGGCTGGGGCTTACTTTATTCATTGGCGCAGTGAAGGGGGAGTATTTGTTGATGGCAAGCCCGTCACGGGTAAAAATGCAAAAGCTGCGCAAGATAGCAGCTCGGCCAGTAAGGCGGTTTCTAATGTGGGTGCGCCTCCATTACCAGGAGAAGCATTACCCGAACAAGAAGTTAAAGAGCTTGGTTGGGATGATGTAGAAGCTGTCGATCGCGTTGGCTTAGAAGTCGGTTATCGTTTAATCCCGTTGGTCGATAAAAACCAAGGTGGTCAATTATTGGCGCGGATTAAGGGCGTGCGCAAAAAGCTATCGCAAGATATTGGTTTCTTAATGCCTTCGGTTCACATTCGTGACAACTTAGATTTAATGCCGAGTCAGTATCGTATTACGCTAATGGGGGTTACGTTAGCAGAAGCTGAAATTTACCCAGAGCGTGAAATGGCGATCAACCCCGGGCAAGTTTTTGGCAAGCTAGAAGGTATTGAAACTCTTGACCCTGCCTTTGGCCTAGAAGCTTTATGGATTGAAAGTACGCAAAAAGATAAAGCGCAAACCTTGGGCTATACCGTGGTCGATGCGAGTACAGTTGTTGCAACACACCTCAACCAGCTTTTACAAAAACACTCTCATGAATTAATTGGTCATGAGGATGTTCAGAAAATGTTGGATATTCTTAACGATACGTCGCCGAAACTTGCCGAAGAGTTGGTGCCGAATACGGTATCGATTAGTCAGTTGCTATCGGTACTGCAAACCTTATTACGCGAAGATGTACCGGTACGAGATATGCGTACGATAGCCGAGTCTTTGGCGAACATGTCGCCACGGAGTCAAGAAATTGCCGCTCTAACTGGGGCTGCACGTACAGGTTTAGCCCGTCTTATTATCCAAAACATCTTTGGTACCGCGGATGAGCTGCATGTTATGACGTTAGACCCTGCTTTGGAACAGTTGTTGCTTAAGACAGTACAACAAAGCGCACAACAGACGGGTAACATGGATACATTAGTAATTGAGCCAAGCATGGCAGATGCAATACAGCGTTCACTGATGAATGCAACGCAAGAACAAGAGAATGCAGGCCGTGCCGCCGTGCTGGTTGTCTCTAGTCAATTACGTCCAATCTTATCTCGTTTTGTGCGCAATACGATTGAGCATTTAAGTGTGCTGTCGTATCAAGAAATTCCTGATAATAAAACCATCACGATCGTAGCAACGGTGGGGGCTTAATACATGAAAGCAAAACGTTTCACTGCCAAAAATATGCAGCAAGCTTTGCGCATGGTCTCAGAAGAATTGGGCCCTGATGCCGTTATCCTCTCCAACAAGCGTGTCGGAAAGGGTGTTGAGGTTATTGCGGCTCTTGATTATCAAGAGATGGCGAATGAACAGCAACAGCAAGAGATTGATCGCCAGCTAGCGTTGCAGCAAGAGCTGGAACAGGCTAAGCAAAGTACAGGCAAAATTCGCCAAGAAGAACCTACCTTCGATCATTCTAATGTATCCACAACAGCGGCATTAAAAGAAGCCTTGTTGGGCATTAAAGAAGGCACTATTGCACAATCTGCAGCGCTGGATGCTGTGATGTTAAGCGAAGAAGAATTACAGCAATCGATCAGTCAGACCGCGGCTAATATGAGTCATGCTGAGGCGACACCCTTTTTTAATCAGGTGACTGCAGAATTAAAAGATTTAAAAAACTGGTTGGTTAGCCAGCAAGGTAATGCTTGGAATCCAACCCGTCCTTTGAGTTGGCAGCAAGCGCAAATTTGGCAGCGTTGCCAAGACTTAGGTATTGATCCGTCTTGGGCCGATAAATTAGTCAGTGCCTTACCAGAAGATGATGACGATATTGAGAAGGGGTGGGCACAGTGCCTCAAGTTTATTGCAGAAGACTTACCTCTAGCGAATACTAATATGTTGGAAACGGGTGGCTGTTTTGCATTTGTGGGGCCAACGGGTGCAGGAAAATCCACTACAATCGGAAAACTGGCAGCGCAGTACGTCATCAATCACGGTAGCAATGATATTGCATTAATCACCATGGACAACTATCGCATTGCCGCACACGACCAATTGAAAGCGTTTGCTCGTATCATGGAAGTCCCCTTATTAGTGCTAGAGCCTAATGGTGATTTGTCGGCTATGCTTGATAAATTAAGTGATAAAAAACTTATTTTGATCGATACCGCAGGTTTAGCCATTCAAGATCCACATTTTTCTGTGCAGTTGTCTATGCTTAAAGGGGCAGGAAATAAAGTGAAGTCTTTACTAGCCTTACCATTAACGAGCCAGGCTCGTTGTTTACAAGAAAATTATGAACATTTTAAACCAGCGGGAATCGATGGTTGTATTTTTACCAAATTGGATGAATGTTTTAGTCTGGGGCAAGCTATGAGTATTGCATCTGTAACTCGTTTGCCAATTCATATGGTAACCGATGGCCCTCATATACCAGACGATATCCATTTTCCAAATGCACAAAAAATGGTACGTCTCGCCGAGCAAATGGCACGAATGGCCCAAGCTCGTTGGCAAACATCAGAAGTGAGTTCGGCTATGAATAATAACTTTATGCAGCACGGAGTGTAGGCATGGTTCAACACCCAGTACAAGTAATTGCAGTCGCTGGTGGTAAAGGCGGTGTAGGCAAAAGTAATGTAACGGTAAACCTTGCCTGTGCACTGTCAGAGTTAGGTCGACGCGTTGTAATACTTGATGCGGATTTAGGCCTAGGAAATATCGATGTATTACTCGGTATAACGGCTAATAAAACGATTGAAAATGTTTTACGCGGAGAATGCACTCTGCGTGAAGTGATGGTTGATGGTCCAGGCAAAGTAAAAATTGTACCAGCAACCTCGGGCGCTCAGCATTTATCGATGCTGACCAGTCGAGAACATGCGGGTTTGATACAAGCATTTAGTGATATTGGAAATGAACTTGATATCTTGATGATTGATACCGCGGCCGGTATCTCTGACGCGGTGATGAGTTTTGCACGAGCCGCACAAGAAGTCTTGATTGTCGTAACCGATGAACCGACATCGATTACCGATGCTTATGCACAAATAAAATTATTGAATCGCGATTATGGTGTTTTCCGTTTTCGCGTTATTGCCAATATGATTCGTACTCCACAAGACGGGCATGCGCTGTTTGCAAAGTTGATTAAAGTAACTGATCGATTCTTGGATGTGGCGATGCAGTATGTCGGCTCTGTTCCTCAAGACGATGCTGTACGTCGTGCAGTACAACGTCAAAAGGCTGTGGTTGAAGCCTATCCGCGATCTAAGGCCGCTACAGCTTTTAGAGGCTTAGCCAAAAAAGTTGATGCCTGGCCTTTAGCATCAACCCCACGCGGGCATCTTGAATTCTTTGTTGAGAATTTGGTCCAAGCAGGAGCCCATGGGTAGTACCTGTAATGAATGGATGTGCTATGTACGATGAAGTCAGTAGTCCAAATTTTGATGAGATAGTTCGCGATCATGCTTTGCTGGTTAAGCGCATTGCTCATCATTTAAGGGGCCGATTACCGGATAGTGTGCAGCTGGATGATCTTATTCAGGCGGGCATGATTGGGTTAATTGAAGCTGCGCGTAAGTATGATGGTGAAAAAGGCGCCAGCTTTGAAACCTATGCGGGTATAAGAATCCGAGGCTCAATGCTCGATGAAATTCGTCGCGGCGATTGGGCGCCACGTTCGGTGCATAGAAATTCTCGCCGTATAAGTGAAGCGATCAAAGAAGTCGAATTGGCGAAAGGTCGAGATGCTGAAGATCATGAGGTCGCCGAGCATTTAGAGATGAGTGTTGATGAATATCATACACATTTAAAAGACTCTGCCGGTTGTCGTTTATTCAGTTTTGAAGATGTAATGGAAAAGGGCGAGCAAGGCCAAGAGCAGTTGGTGGGTGCGAGTCCGAGTCCATTCTTAGGCATCGAGAGAGATGCATTCAAGTCCTCACTCGCAGATGCGATTAAAGATCTACCCGAGCGAGAGCAGCTCGTTTTAGCACTTTATTATGATGAAGAATTAAACCTTAAAGAAATTGGTGCGGTACTGGGTATCAGTGAATCTCGAGTGAGCCAGATACATAGTCAAGCGGCTCTAAGGCTAAGGTCACGCCTAACCGAGTGGACTTGACTCAACAAACGCCCTGTAGTTTTAAAAAATTATAATAACGCTATTGGTGAAAATACAACCCATTAAAGGGTATCACTGACAAAATTCTAACCCTTTGTAATTACTATTAATTTTCTTTCTGGCTAATGCTCCATCACGGTCTACACTTCTTAATAGGAGTTATTAGATACAATGTGAAGCTGGCATCTGGAGGTCGCTTTGGACAAAAATATGAAGATTCTTGTTGTGGATGATTTTTCTACAATGAGAAGGATCGTTAAAAACCTGCTGCGTGACTTAGGGTTTACCAATACACAAGAAGCAGATGATGGATTAACGGCTTTACCCATGTTGCAAACAGGTGAATTTGATTTTCTGGTGACCGATTGGAATATGCCAGGAATGACGGGACTTGATTTGTTAAAGCATGTTAGAGCTGATGATAAATTAAAAACGTTACCTGTGTTAATGGTTACTGCGGAAGCTAAGCGCGATCAAATCGTTGCCGCTGCTCAAGCAGGGGTGAACGGCTATGTGGTTAAACCCTTTACTGCTGCTGTTCTTAAAGAAAAAATTGAAAAAATCTTTGAGCGTGTAGAAGGTTTATAACAAGGAATTGGCATGGCTGAGATGCATTTGGATACTCATGCGCCATCCTTTCAGCAGGATATTAAAGAACTTGCTGAAGACTTGTTGAGAAAAATCGACGATGGTGATCTTGGAAAAGTAGTTGAGGTCGTTAATAGTATTAACGATGTGCGTGACCGAACCTTATACGAAGAGATAGGAAAGCTAACGCGTGGTTTACATGAAGCAATAAAAAACCTAAAAGCCGGTGATGAGCTCAGTGAGCAAACGGGCATGGTACAGGCCTCAGATAAATTATCTTATGTCATGGAAATGACAGATAAGGCCGCTAATAAAACCATGGATTTAGTTGAAGAGGGGATGCCTCTCAATTCTGAAATTCAAGGTGGTGCTGAAGAATTACATGAAGAATGGCAAAAGTTTTTGCGTAAAGAACTGGCGCCTGATGATTTTAGAATACTGTCGAAAAAAATAGATAAATATTTATTAAAAACACAGATGAGTTCGAAAAAAATATCGTCAAATTTATCTGATATTTTAATGGCTCAGGATTTTCAAGACCTGACAGGTCAAGTAATTAATCGTGTCACTAAGTTAGTTACAGAGGTCGAATCACGTTTGGTAGACCTAGTCGCCATGGCGGGTGAAGTTGATCGTATTACGGGAATAACCCATACGGAACCGAGCTCAAACGATATCCCACAAGATGGAAGTGAAAATGTTACAGCAGAAGGGCCTCAGACAGATACCAGTTTAGACGGTGTGGTCGGTGGCCAGGATGATGTTGATGACTTACTTTCAAGTCTTGGTTTTTAAGGAGCTAATGGATGAGTTTCGATGCTGATGAAGAAATCCTCCAAGACTTTTTAGTTGAGGCAGGAGAAATCCTAGAGCTACTGTCAGAGCAACTTGTTGATCTTGAACAGCGACCAGATGACTATGATTTATTAAACGCGATTTTTCGTGGCTTTCATACCGTAAAAGGTGGTGCTGGCTTTTTACAGCTCAATGCTTTGGTTGATTGCTGTCACGAAGCTGAAAACGTATTTGATATTTTGCGAAATGGTAAGCGAACCGTAACGTCAGATCTAATGGATGTTATTTTACAGGCACTCGATACCGTTAATGAAATGTTTGATGCGGTCCGCAACGGCCAAGTTCCAGAGCCTGCAACACCAGAATTACTCACCACATTAAATAAGTTAGCTCAGCCAGAAACCACTGCTCCTGTAGAAACGCCTGTACCTGTAGCGGAGACGCCTGTTGTTGACAGCGCTGCACCAACTGCGGCTGGCACCGTTGAAGAATCTGATGATATTACTGACGACGAGTTTGAGAAATTATTAGATGCGCTCGATGGTGAAACTGCAAAATCAGGAGTAGCGGCTA
The DNA here is from genome assembly GCA_913061415.1 of uncultured Oleispira sp. Lineage (GTDB taxonomy): Bacteria > Pseudomonadota > Gammaproteobacteria > Pseudomonadales > Oceanobacteraceae > Oleispira. The sequence goes on from CAJXUD010000006.1 coordinate 139,232, forward strand.
CAGCAGATACTGATAATGAAGGTTTGGATGATGATGGTCTATTTTTAGACGTCAACGAAAAGCCCGCTGCGGAATCGACTAGTGATGAAATAACAGAAGATGAATTTGAGGCTTTATTAGATCAAATTCATGGTACGGGTAAAGCGGCTGCTCCCGCAGAAACGTCTACTACCGCAAGTTCAGCAGCTGAAATGGCCAGTGTGCCAAGCGAACCCGCCGCATCCGGCTCAGATGATTTAATTACCGATTCTGAATTTGAAGATTTATTAGATCGCTTACACGGTAAAGGACAGAACCCTTCGGCAGGCGATTCTATCGCAGCCGATGTTAGTAGCGTTGAACCTGCAAAAGAAACGGTTACAAGCGCTGCGCCAGAGATTAAAAAACCAGAAGTAAAAGCCCCTGAACCGGTGGCAGAAAAAGCAGTGGTACAGCCCGCTGCTAAACCCCCAGCCAAACCACCGGCTAAATCAGGGGAATCCTCTACCCCCACTGCTGAAACAACGGTGCGAGTAGATACTAAACGCTTAGACGACATTATGAATATGGTCGGTGAGTTAGTATTAGTACGAAATAGATTGGTCCGTTTAGGTTTAAAAAGTAATGATGAGGCTATGTCAAAAGCCGTATCAAACTTAGATGTTGTGACGGCTGATTTACAGTCTTCCGTCATGAAAACACGAATGCAGCCGATCAAAAAAGTATTTGGTCGTTTTCCTAGAGTAGTACGTGATTTAGCACGCTCACTTAAGAAAGAAATTAATTTAGAACTAAGAGGTGAGGAAACTGACCTAGATAAAAACTTAGTTGAAGCATTAGCAGACCCACTCGTTCACTTAGTTCGAAACGCAGTCGATCATGGCGTTGAAATGCCTGACGTACGAGAAGCTCAAGGTAAGCAACGTATTGGCGTAGTGACCTTGGCCGCTGAGCAAGAAGGCGATCATATTTTACTGTCTATCGAAGATGATGGTGGTGGTATGGACGCAGATGTCTTGCGCAATAAAGCGGTTGAAAAAGGCATGATGGAGCAGGATGCGGCAGATCGCTTAACCGATAATGAGTGTTATAACCTTATTTTTGCACCAGGGTTTTCAACCAAAGAACAGATTTCGGATGTATCGGGTCGTGGTGTTGGTATGGATGTGGTTAAAACCAAAATCACTCAATTAAACGGTACCCTGAATATTGATTCGACGCTTGGCAAGGGCACCCGAATAGAAATTAAAGTACCGTTAACCTTGGCCATTATGCCGACGTTGATGGTGATGTTAAAAGATCAAGCATTTGCATTTCCTTTAGTCAGTGTTAATGAGATTTTTCATCTAGACCTGTCTCGAACGAATGTAGTAGATGGGCAAGAGGTAATTGTTGTACGAGATAAGCCGATCCCGTTATTCCACTTGAAACGTTGGTTGGTGAAAGGTGAAGCAGATGCAGTAGCCGATGAAAGTTCTCATGTTCTGGTTGTCTCAATTGGTAACCAGCGAGCAGGCTTTGTCGTGGACCAATTGATTGGGCAGGAGGAGGTTGTTATCAAGCCTTTAGGTGCGATGTTGCACGGTACTGCGGGTATGGCAGGTGCAACAATTACTGGGGATGGACGAATCGCTTTAATTTTAGATGTGCCTAGCATGCTCCAGCATTATTCTGCTCGGCAGATGACTGCTGCGTAAAGAGGTGATTTTATATTGTGGTACTTTCCAAAAAGCTAAAGGTATTAGTGGTTGATGATTCTGGTTTTTTTCAACGCCGCGTAACTGAAATTATTAATGCCGATGCTCGTCTGGAAGTAGTTGCCACTGCGAGTAATGGCCGTGAGGGGATTGAAAAGGCGTTGGCACTAAAGCCTGATGTTATTACTATGGATTACGAGATGCCGGTTATGGATGGCGTGACTGCGGTCCGAGAAATCATGCGCCAGTGTCCAATACCCATTTTGATGTTTTCGTCTTTAACTTATGAAGGCGCTCGCATTACTCTAGATGCATTAGATGCGGGAGCTGTTGATTTTTTATCTAAACGCTTTGATGCAATCGCCGCTTCAGAAGCTCAATTGCATAAAACCTTGACCGATAAAATTTGTGAGGTCGCTGCGACTCGAGGTAGGACTAAAAATAAAATAGACAACCTAGCCTCTAGGTCTAGTTCACTACCAACTTACTCACCAGTAAACGTTGATTCAGACGCCCTAAAAACACCTGAATTTAATAATCGTTTTAGTTTCCGAGAAAAATCATTGCGTCATATTGAAGTAGTTATTATTGGCACATCGACGGGTGGCCCTGCAGCGCTTCAAACTATCTTTAAGCAAATTCCTGAGTCATTCTCTAAGCCGATCGTCATTGTTCAACATATGCCGGGGTCCTTTACTAAAGCCTTTGCAGAACGCTTAAATAAGCTAAGTCCTTTAAGTATATCGGAAGCAGAGAACGGCAATAAATTACAAGCTGGACATGTATATGTTGCCCCTGGTGGAATGCAATTAATGGTGGATCGCCGAAATGATGGCAGTATTAGAATTCATGAAAGCAATGAGCGTATCAGCTATCGGCCAAGTGTTGATATAGCGCTGGCGTCAGCAGCAAAGAGTTTTGGCTCTACAGCATTGGCAATCATACTCACAGGGATGGGGGCAGATGGAAAAGAAGGCGCTCAACTTTTAAAACAAGCGGGTGGCACAATCTGGGCTCAGAACGAAGCCAGTTGTGTTATTTACGGAATGCCTAAAGCTGTAATCAATGCAGGAATTGTCGATAAAGTTCTTTCACTTGAGACGATTGGGACAAAACTTTTTGAGGTAGCAAACTGATGGATCGTTTAGTTATATTATTGCTTTTTGGTGCAGTCTCTAGTGTCGTATTTGGGCATGTCTTAGAGGGGGGGTCTTTATTAGCTTTGTGGAATGCGCCTGCGTTATTGATTGTCTTTGGAGGATCTTTCTTGGCTTTGGCTGTTCAGACGCCTGCATATCTTGGGGTCAGAGCCATACAATTATCATCCTGGCTTATTGCTCCGCCTCACTTCTCTCTTGATCTTCTTTTAACAAAACTAACAACTTGCGGTAATGCCTATCGTAAAGATGGCGTTCTAGGCTTAGATGGTATTGCTCAGGCTGAGTCAGATCCTGTCATGAAGCGTGCTTTAGTCATGCTGGCAGATGGTCAGCCACCCAGCTCTATTGAAAAAAGTATTTATTTAGAGATAGAAACTCATCAAGAAAAAGATCTTTCTGCCGCTGAAGTATTTGATAACTTAGGGGGCTATTTACCAACCTTGGGGATTGTTGGGGCGGTGCTGGGCTTAATGCAGGTTCTATCTAATCTTGAGCAACCGGAAGAATTAGGACGAGGTATTGCCACGGCGTTTGTGGCTACCTTTTATGGTGTAGCGGCGGCAAACTTAATTGCGATTCCAATTGCAGGTCGTTTGCGAGGGTTCATACAGCAGCGTGCTCGTTATCATAAAGCTATGATTGTTGGGGTGATGGCAATTCGTGAAGGGGTTAATCCACAGCTGATTCGTTATCGATTAGAAGGTATTGATTTATGAGTAATCAATCTGGGCCTGATCGCCATCGTTGGTTAATTTCATACGCAGACTATATGACGTTGCTGTGTGCATTTTTTATTATGTTGTACAGCGTGAAATCATTAAACGAAGAACAGTATCAGGCAGTGCAAGAAGCGTTAGAAGGAATATTCACAACCCCTTCGCAGCAGCTGCTACCACAGCCAGAAGTATCGACGACGATTCTTGATCACAATAATGGTGTGATGCCGCTCTATGAAACGGTCAAGCAGCAGTTGCAGGTTTTTATTGATAGTAAGGATCTTACTCTTGATCAAGAGGGCGAGTGGGTAAAAATACGCTTAAAAACCGATACATTATTTCCGGCAGGTGGTTGGGAAATAAATGATGAAATGATGGATATGATCGAACAGCTGGCATTAGTGGTAAGGCCTATCCCTAATGAAATAAATATTGAAGGGCATACCGATGATGTTCCAATTAGTACGAGAAACATTGTTAGTAATTGGGATTTATCAGCATTAAGAGCGGTAGCAATGGTAAGAGCATTTGAATTATTTGGGGTTGCTCCACAAAGAATGGCGGCGATAGGCTTTTCTTATCATAAGCCGCTATTTGCCAACGATAGTAATGAACACCGCTTGGCAAACCGCCGCGTTGAAATTTTAATTAAGCAAGGCAGTCTTAATCAGCCTTGGGCGAGAGAGGAAACAGTGAAATGAGCACAATACTTGCAGGACAACAGTATTATAAATCTCGTTGTCAAAATAAGGACGGCAAACCGTGCGAATTTGGTCGATAGCAAATCAGAAAGGTGGCGTCGGAAAAACAACATCAGTTGTTTCTCTTGGTGGTCTGCTCGCAGAGCGTGGGGCCCGTGTTCTTCTTATAGATCTGGACCCACACGGTTCGCTTACCAGTTACTTCCGCTATGACCCCGACAGCTTAGAGACAAGCCTTTATGATTTGTTTTTTAATCAGCGCTGCAAAGACCTTGATTATATTCGAACGGTGGTTAAACCTACTTCGCGCAAAGGGGTCGACTTATTGCCGGCAACGACATCTCTTGCCACGCTAGAGCGGCAAGTTAGTGGACAAGACGGTATGGGATTGGTGCTGGCAAAAACATTAGCCCAGCTTTGGGATGATTATGATTATGCCTTACTCGATACCCCGCCGATATTAGGTGTCTTATTGGTTAATGCTTTGGCTGCATGCCAACGATTGGTTATTCCTACGCAAACAGAGCATCTGGCACTAAAAGGTTTAGAACGCATGGTTCATACCTTAAGAATGGTCATGTCTTCACAAAATCGGCAGCTGCCTTATACCATTGTGCCAACATTATTTGATCGCAGAACCCAAGCTTCTGTCATTACATTAAAAGAAATGAGACAGCTTTACCCTGAACATGTATGGCAAGAAGCTATTCCTATTGATACTAAATTTAGAGATGCCAGTCATGAGGGGTTATTTCCGAATGAACTAGACAGCTCTTCTCGTGGAGTGCGAGCTTATCGGCACTTATTAGCAGAGCTGGAGCAGGCAGAGGAGGTAAAGCATGAACGTCGAACAGCCCAGTAGCGAGAAGATTATTGCGGGTTACCTCGATATGCTTTTAGTGGATAGCAATGTCTGGGATGAAAACCGTGCCTGGGATGAAAGATTATCGCAGGCGGTAAACTCACCTATTTGCCCACAAGATACCATTGCTGCAGGTCGTTATTTGCTGACGACTGAAACTTTGGGGTCTGGCCATAAAACGGTAAAATATATTCATTTATTAAATGGCCTTAGTATTTTAAATAAGCTACCCGTATCAAAATTGAAAACCGTTATTGCTCAGCGCTGTTTGAGTCTCGCTTCTGAGGCTATGTGTTTTGAATAAGATACGTCCAGATGGTGCACCATTAATCCTTAAAGATGCAGATACAAAGGTTAATGTCGTAGAAGGCGTTCTACAAAACTATCTTGATCAGTTACTGGTCACTGCAACTGAGCAGCCGCAGAAAATAGAAAAAACCATTGAAATACCGGTACAGGAAGAAGTAAAAGTAGCACCTGTTGAAATAGCACCTGTTGAAATAGCACCTGTTGAAATAGCACCTGTTGAAATAGCCCCGGCGGTCGAAATCCCTGAAATCGTTATTGAACGCATCACCTCACCCGAAGTGGTTATTGATACACAGACGTCAGTATCATTAACAGACCCCGATTCGTGGTCAAGCCAAGGTGTAGAGTGTTTGGTCTTTAGTGTCTGTGGCTTGAAACTTGCCGTTCCTTTATTGTTTTTGGGTGGGGTGTATGAGATTACATCGAACGATGTAAAACCTTTGGTAGGTCAACCTAAATGGTATCTGGGAATGGTTCACACGGACGAGCACCACCTGCAGGTTATTGATACGGCTAAGCTAATCATGCCAGAAAGAAAGCAGTGTTTATCTGAGCAGGGTTTTAAATATTTAATTCAGTTAGAGAAAACCCCTTGGGCGATAGCATGCCAATCCATTGACGATACTGTTCGATTAGATGCGTCAGAAATAAAATGGCGTGGCGAGCGCGGTAAGCGAACGTGGCTAGCAGGGACGGTTATTGAAAAAATGTGTGCGCTAATCGATGTAAATGGATTATTACAGTACGTCGACCAGAGTTGTAAGCCTGTATAAATATATTTAATTTAAGCTGGTACAGTTTGTGCTCTCTACTATAGTTAAGAGAGGTGCAATACGTTTTTTGACGCAAGCCAACTAATTTGATCTTTCTTAGAGAGGAAGTTTTATGTCCGCCAATGCCACGAAAAGTACAGAGGATCCGATTTTACAGTGGGTGACCTTTCAATTAGAAAATGAATCCTACGGTATTAACGTGATGCAGGTACAAGAAGTTTTACGCTATACAGAGATTGCGCCAGTGCCTGGTGCACCTCCGTATGTATTAGGAATTATTAATCTGCGAGGTAATGTTGTAACTGTCATCGATACGCGCTCCCGATTTGCGCTACCCAATGCAGAGACAACGGATCAGACCAGAATAGTAATTATTGAAGCGGAAAACCAAGTTGTTGGAATATTGGTGGATGCCGTGGCTGAGGTCGTATATTTACGCCAGTCTGAAATAGAAACCACTCCCAATGTCGGCAATGATGAAAGTGCTAAGTTTATTCAAGGTGTTTGTCATAAAAATGATGAGCTTTTAATCTTGGTTGATTTAGAAAAGCTTATGTCTGATGAGGAGTGGATGGAAATCTCTGGTTTTTAACCAGATTTAGGAGTATTAATCATGATGTTATTATCATCAGTGTCTATGGTTCATTGGTTATTGATCAGTAATATATTGCTTGTTATTGCAACGGTTACTGGATTTTTTTTAATAAAAAGAAAGTATCAAGATGACCGTGATAGTTGGAAGCAAGAAATACATAAGTTACGTCATGATTTTGAAGCGATGAGTAAAAGTACTTTTGGTATAGGGCGTAGTGTTAAGAAATTAGAACAGCGCATTGCTGAAAATGAGCGCAAGCCCGCTTTGGCGACGACCGATGAGGCGCTTTATCAACAGGCCCAGCGCCTAGTGGGTATGGGCGCAACGGCTGATGATCTGGTATCTAGTTGTGGCGTTGCTAGGGCAGAAGCGGAGTTACTAGTCTCTATGAACCGACAAGCGGCACATTAACCTAAGTGCTTAATGTGCATGCTTGAACGTAATTTTGACAGGCCGTATTTCAATGTTTCGATATGCATTTTCAATACTTGCAGGTTTCCTTTATTACTAATTGATCCGAGCCAATTGCTAGAACCCACCTATACTTAAATTAATATAGAACGGATAGGGGGTTAGCATGAAACGCATTTCGGTAGTTTCTTTCGCGGTTATCTTTTGTGTATCAATCGCAAGTCTAACCATGGTAACTTCGAACCTGTATCAGCCTGTACATTCTCTTTTGCAAAAGGCATCTCCCTCTTCTGGATTGACTGTTTCTCGCTTAGATTCTAAGCTGCTTAATTTGCATTCGTTTAGACTGCTTGCCAGCCAAATTTACAGTGCCGCTTTTAATGATGTGTCTCCTGGGTTTGATGATTTATATATTATTAAAACTCAAGATAAAGGCCGTGAAATCATTATTTATTGCAATACCAATTATTGTTATAAAAACCGAAATAGCTTAATGACAAGCTAGCTATCCATATACAGTAAAAAGCCTCTCCGCCTTCGGCATCCTACTTATAATATTTATTTCTCAATTTCCCCTGTGAAGCTTTAGTTGCAAGACTTTATTCGTAAATGTCAGTATATTTAAACCTATACGAAATGTTGAATAGACATTGTGTGATGAGAATAAAAATAATGAGAGTGCAGAGTTGAAAACAGTATCACTGCTATGGGTACAAGCTGTCTTGCAAGCTGCTACGTTGCAGGGCCTTGATGAAAGCGACATTCTAACGAATGCTGGGCTGGATAAAGCGCATTTAAGTGATGGCCATGGGCGTATCAGCCTAGATGATACATTGGCCCTGTGGCGCTCTATTGAACAGCTCAGTAAAGATCCTTTGTTTGGCTTTAAAGTGGGGGGATCTCTTAAACCGTCTCATTTTCAGCTATTTGCTTCCACAATGCTCAGCAGTGCAACGCTGGGAGACGCCATCGATAAGATTTTAAAGTATCAGCGATTGATTAGCGATGGAGGAGTCTTCTCGATGGTTTCTCAAGACCAAGTAACGACGCTTATCTATACGCCTTCAGCCAGTAACTTCAGTTATCACCAAATTGATGCAGTCATGGTAGCAATACACGGTTTAGCAGGTTGGTTATTCTCGCGGGATATCGTGCCAATAAAGGTAACACTGACTCATAACTATCAAGATGGCTTGCCTCAATATCAGGCTTTTTATGGTTGTGATGTGGAGTGTGGGCACCTTCAAAACAGCATGCAACTAAATACATCGCTGATCCAAGAAGCATTACCTGGCTTTGATCAAGGGTTAGCGGCGGTCCATAAGCAAATAGCCGATACGCAACTAAAACGATTGATTGAACCAGGTATCATTACAAGGGTTCAAGAGCAATTGCATATATCCGATGTAGGCATTGGTCGTGATGAAATAGCGGCGCAGCTTGCCATGAGTGGCCGAAGCCTACAGCGTAAATTACAAGAACAGGGCAGCAGCTTTCAAAAGTTGCACGATGAATATCGCCATAAGCAGTCGCTCACATTACTGGCTCGTAAAGAACTTTCTTTAATGGATATTTCTTTGCAGCTGGGTTTTTCTGAAAGCAGTACTTTTTATCGGGCCTTTAAACGTTGGCAGTCGGTGACTCCTGGAGAGTATCGCCAGCAATTAAATGAAAACCTTGATTAATCTATCCGCCTTCTTATTCTAGAAAATGAATTAGGCGTCTTTAAAGCGATTTTAAAACGTTAGACCTAACCCTAAGAAAATTTGCTGTTCCATCGTTTTTGCGCTGGCTAGACGAAAATCTTTATTATCTGCACTCTGTTGCCAATATTGAATATCGCTTTTCCAGCCGGCATGGCTAAACCACAGGCGATTAATCCTATATTGATAATATATTTCCAATTGCCCTCTTAAACTGAGTATTTCGCTGTATTCCGCCGCTAAATTAACCGCATTTTCAGGCTTCACGTTGACCTCTCCCATCCCAAAGCCCATCTGCCAGTTAATATTAAGGCCTTTATGATTGGATTGGCTGATCACTAGCAGTTCATTTATCCTAGCTTGTGAAGAAAATAAACTGTGTTTTTCAAATGAGATGATATTAGCTTGAATGGGTTGAGTAATTAACGTGTGCTGGATTCGAATTTCGGTTAATCCCTGTTTTGAATCATAGGGAAAAACGATGCTTAAACCCATATAGTCCTCAGCGCGTTTAAAGACAGCATTTTGATTGCGGTTAATAATGACACCGTCATCAGAATCAGTGGCATAGGATGGGATATGAGTGACGGCTTTTTTCGCTTCTAGAGTTTGTTGCCATTTTTTATTGCCCATCATTATTAAAAGCTGGCTACGGCCAAAGCGTTTGATGGAAAGGTCTACTTTCCAATCTTGGCTATAATCTGAATCGATGGCGGTTTCTGATGAGTAAATTGCGTTGGTTAAAAAACGAGTGGTTTGACTAAAATACAACTTAGGCGGGCTCGGAAACCAATTACCTTTGAAGCCTGAATAGAAGGGAATATGTTGGCATTGGAAACCTTGCAGTGGAATATTACTGGACGTAAATTCTGGAATTGCACCCATAAATTGAAGGTCCGTTTTTGCTGCGCAAGAGAGTGCATTATTACCCGCATTGGCTTTTGCGAAAAAGCCAATGAAGAGTAATAAGAATGCAGTTTTTAACGTTGTAGCAATCAGATTCATACTGCCGTTATCGGCTGCCGTTTTAAAAACTATAGCGTATTAATAATTTCTAATACATCGTCGTGGTGAGTTTTGGTTTTAACTTTTTCCATTATATGGCGCAAGATTCCTTCTTCATCAATAATGAAGGTCACACGGTGAATGCCAACATACTCTTTACCCATGAACTTTTTCAATGCCCAAACACCATAGCTTTCAGCAATTGAGTTATCTTCATCGGATAGTAGAGGGAAGTTTAGTTCTTGCTTGGTGGTGAAATTAGTTAAGCGTTTGGTTGCATCTGGGCTAATGCCTAAAACAACGGTATTGGCTTTAGCGAAGGTATCTTTATTATCGCGAATTCCGCAGGCTTGAACGGTGCAGCCTGGTGTTGAAGCTTTCGGGTAAAAATACAGAACGACTTTTTTACCTTTAAAATCGGCCAAAGAAACTTCTTCGCCGTTTTGATCAGTTGTGGTGAATTGTGGAGCTATTTGATCAAGAGGAGGGAATGCTAAACTCATAATGGCAACCTAGATGATGAATATACGAAAAATACATAAAAACATGCATTAAAGAATCACCTAAGTTTGCCATATATTTGCTTAAAAAATAACTACTAGCAATTAATAGACTGCTCGGCTAAATAGCCTGCTAATGTTTGTTTTGCTTTATTGCCAGCAGGACTGTTACGGAAAACAAATTCGTGTGTCTTATCTTGTAAGATAATCAGCACGTCGGCGCAAAAGTCGCCATCGTGTTCTGCGCGAACAGGCTTCATACGAATTTCAATAACTTTGTCGAGATTAAGGTAGAACTCGCCTGTTAGCTCTTCTAAACCTTCACCTGCGCGAAGTCGAATCATCGCTACTTTTGGGTTGATACATAAAAAAGCCATATTTATCTCCATTAATATAAAACTTACTAATAGATAGTAGGGCAAGTAGAGAATTGTGTATTGATTTGTGTCAGCTATGAAAGCTTGATTCGAATAGCCGTTTTGGGGATGCAGCAGCAGGGTAGAATTTCATCGTCATTAATCCAAGCCATGGGCTCTTCAGTATAATGAACTTCGCCTTCTAATAATTGAGTACGGCAGCTACCGCAGTAACCTTCACGGCATTGGTAATGAACCGGAACGTCTTGCGCTTCTAATGATTCTAATAGTGTATTGGCATGCTGAAAACTAACGGTTTGCACAGGGTGAGAGTCATGACAAATAGAAACGGCATGTAAGGGTTTATCCATACCTTCCAGATCAATCTGAGCACTGGCTTCAGGCTGTTCACAATCTTCAGTATTGAGTAATAAGCTTTCTTGGACAGGCTCAGCGTCGAGCGGATTGTCTAGAGAGTCATCGAAGGGGTCTGCTTCTAGTGAAAAATCTTCGTGCTGGAGTTCTTCATGGCTAGAAGCAGAGCTCTCAAGAAGAAAATCTTCTTGAGAGCTTGTGTGATTGGAGCTTGATTGGTTCATTTGTTACAGGTCAAAATCGCCAAAATCATCGGTATCGACTGCGCTATCCAATGCACCTACCAAATAAGAGCTGATTTCAGCTTCTTGTGGGGCTACTTGAACGTTATCACTGTTCAACCAAGAGTTGATCCACGGTAGTGGGTTGCTCTTAGCGTTAAAGATCGGTGGAAGGCCAATCGCAACGATGCGCTGGTCAGTAATGTATTCCACGTACTGAGCCAAAATCTGCTGGTTAAGGCCAATCATAGAGCCGTCTTTGAATAAGTAACCTGCCCATTCTTTTTCTTGCTCGGCGGCGTCTAAGAAAATCTCACGAACTTCTTCTTTACAGCTAGCGGCGATTTCACCCATTTCAGGATCATCTTTACCGGCGGCCATAATCTGTAAAATGTGCTGTGTACCGGTTAGGTGCAAAGCTTCATCACGAGCAATTAGCTTAATGATTTTGGCGTTGCCTTCCATTTTTGCACGTTCGGCAAAAGCAAAAGAGCAAGCGAAGCTGACGTAGAAACGAATGGCTTCTAATACGTTTACTGAAACCATTGTTAGATACAGAGTACGCTTTAAATCGCGTAGGTTAATATCAACAACTTTACCGTTAATCGTATGAGTACCTTCACCCAGCTGTGTATAAAAGCTGCATTTTTCGATTAATTCGTCATAGTACTTTGTAACGCTCACTGCGCGACGAGTAATGAAATCGTTGCGAGTAATATCATCAAATACTTCAGCAGGGTTCGGTACAACGTTACGCATAATGTGCGTATAGCTGCGGCTGTGAATTGTTTCACTGAAAGACCACGTTTCAATCCACGTTTCTAACTCGGGTAGCGATACAATCGGCAAGAACGCAACGTTTGGAGAGCGACCCTGAACAGAATCCAAAAGCGTTTGGTATTTTAGGTTGCTCAAGAAAATGTGTTGTTCATGATCGGGCAGATCGTTGAAGTCTTTACGGTCATTAGCAAGATCGACTTCTTCTGGGCGCCAGAAAAAAGACAACTGCTTTTCGATTAGGTTTTCAAAGATCTTATGTTTTTGAATGTCGTAGCGCGCAACGTTCACAGTTTCGCCAAAGAACATTGGTTGCTTTAACGTATCAAAAGTTTTTTGGTTAAACGTGGTATAGGACATAAGTGGCTACAACTATAAAAAAACGGTTATTAAAATACTAAGGGGTAAAAGAAATACGCTGAATAATTCCCATTAGGGTCAGCGTATTCTTTACGACAACGAGGTGTCTGGGGTCATGTAAAATCTAAACGTTAGATCTTACATGCACCGCCTTCACAGCCATCGTCTTCAATTTCTGGTGCTTGTGGATCAGACATGCCATCACGGGTATTGTGATAGTACAACGTCTTAAGGCCGTTTTTATAAGCACTTAATAGGTCTTTCAGCAGCACCTGCATAGGCACTTTATTACCTTCAAAGCGTGATGGGTCGTAGTTGGTATTGGCCGAGATTGCTTGGTCAACAAACTTCTGCATAATACCGACAAGCTGCAAATAACCTTGGTTATTTGGAATCTGCCAAAGCAGCTCATAGTTTCTGCGTAAACGATCAAACTCAGGAACAACCTGCTTAAGAATACCGTCTTTCGATTGCTTAACGCTGATATAACCGCGTGGTGGTTCAATACCGTTGGTCGCGTTACTGATCTGAGACGAAGTTTCAGAAGGCATTAATGCAGTGAGTGTTGAGTTGCGCAGACCTGTTTTTTGAATATCGTCGCGTAACGCTTCCCAATCATAAACCAAAGGTTCTTCACAGAACTTATCCACGTCTTTCTTATAGGTATCAATCGGTAAGATACCTTGTGCATAAGTGGTTTCGCCAAAGGCTTCACAAGGGCCTTGTTCTTGAGCCAGCTTGTTAGACGCACGCAATAAGTAATATTGAATCGCTTCAAACGCACGGTGGGTTAAACCATTTGCGCTACCGTCGGAGTATTTAACACCGTTTTTGGCTAGGAAATACGCGTAGTTAATGACACCAACACCCAGCGTACGACGATTTAAGCTGGCTTTTTGTGCCGCTATCATCGGGTAATCTTGGTATGACAATAAGCTATCAAGTGCACGAACGACTAAATCAGAAAGCTCTTCTAGTTCATCAAGATTTTCTAGTGTACCTAAGTTAAAGGCCGCTAGGGTACACAATGCAATTTCACCTTCTTCGTCATTTACATCTTGTAATGGCTTAGTCGGCAAAGCGATTTCTAAGCACAAGTTTGATTGACGAATCGGTGCAACTTCTGGGTTGAACGGGCTGTGAGTATTACAGTGGTCAACGTTTTGAATATAAATTCGACCAGTACCTGCACGCTCTTGCATTAGGGTAGAGAACAAATCAACCGCTTTAACGGTATTTTTACGAATGCTTGGATCTTGTTCGTACTGCTTGTATAAACGGTCGAACTTATCTTGGTCAGCAAAGAACGCATCGTATAAACCAGGTACATCAGAAGGAGAGAACAAGGTGATGTCTTGGTTTTTGATCAAACGCTCATACATCAATTTGTTCAGCTGAACGCCGTAATCTAGGTGACGTACGCGGTTCTCTTCAACACCACGGTTATTCTTCAATACCAGCAGTGATTCAACTTCTAGGTGCCATAATGGGTAAAACAACGTTGCTGCGCCGCCACGAACACCGCCCTGAGAGCAGGATTTAACCGCGGTCTGGAAGTGCTTGTAGAAAGGGATACAGCCAGTGTGGAAAGCTTCACCGCCACGAATAGGGCTGCCTAATGCACGAATGCGGCCGCCGTTGATGCCAATACCCGCACGCTGAGAAACGTATTTAACAATCGCGCTAGACGCTGCGTTGATGGAGTCTAGACTATCGCCGGCTTCAATTAATACGCACGAGCTAAACTGGCGCGTTGGTGTACGTACACCCGCCATAATAGGTGTTGGCAGCGAAATTTTGAATTTAGAGGCTGCATCATAAAAACGTTTGATAAAGTCTAAGCGACGCTCTTTATCGTATTGTGCGAACAGGCAAGCCGCGATTAATACGTATAAGAATTGAGCACTCTCGTAGATGTCACCACTAACGCGGTTTTGTACAAGGTATTTACCTTCAAGCTGTTTTACTGCAGCGTAGCTGAAATCCATATCGCGACCATGCACAAGGAAATCGTCCATCGCGGCGAATTCTTCAGCAGTATAATCGGTTAGTAGCTCGCTATCGTAACGGTTATCCGCCACCATTTTTTGTACGTGATCAAAAAGCGTAGGTGGCTCGAATTGGCCATAAGCTTTTTTACGCAGATGGAAAATATTTAGGCGTGCTGCTAAATATTGGTAATCTGGCGTTTCTTCAGAGATTAAGTCGGCAGCGGCTTTGATCAATGTTTCGTGTATTTCTGAGGTAGTAATACCATCAAAAAATTGTAAGTGAGCTTTTAGCTCGACCTCAGAAACCGAAACGTTATTCAATCCTTCAGCTGCCCAAGTGACAACTTTATGGATTTTCTCTAAATCGATGGTTTCTTGGCGACCGTCTCGTTTGGTAACAAATAGCGCGCTGTTCATAATATGGTTGCCTGTTGGGAATCCTGTTGTATCAATTTTTTTGCTCTTAAAAAGGAATACTAAATGCCGTTTAGATTTGGTATTTAGATTGATTTTATAGCAAATGGCGTGTAGTAAATAAATCCTAGTGACGCTCTAAACTGAGACACAGGATATGGCGAATAGTCCTCTCTTTCAACCTTTTTCAGCGCATCTTGGCTACTATATTTATGATATATTAGTATCGTGTTCAAATTTCTATAAAACACAGGATATGGCGTTATAGAGTTGACTTTACCACCCTATATAGTGTTTGCGGGTTTGCTTTAAACTAACGGCTTGTGGATAACTTGTGGAAAATCGGTGGACACAAATAATATCCAAAATACGCTAAAATAGAACCTAGCAAAGGTTGCTTTTTTCTCATTTGTAACAGAAAAAATTGGAAGTCAGTGCAAAGCACTGATTAAGCGTCTAAAGTTATACTTAAGCCTTTCAATATAACGGCAGTTAAAAATACAGCAAGTAGTCGGCAGTTCAAAAAATTGGATAGGAAAATAGTGTGGAATTAAAAAATGGTAACAGTCAGGACGAAAACTGGCGCATCTTGATTGTTGAAGATGACGAACGATTAGCCAATCTGACAAAGGACTATTTAGAGAGCAATGGTCTCAAAGTATCCATAGAAGGTGATGGTAGTCGCGCGATTGAGCGTATTAAAACTGAGCAGCCGGACCTTGTTGTACTGGATTTGATGCTGCCAGGAGAAGATGGTTTGGCCGTTTGTCGAATTGTTAGGCCACATTATACTGGCCCAATTCTGATGTTGACTGCTCGCACCGAAGACCTCGATCAGGTATTGGGGTTAGAAATGGGCGCTGATGATTACGTCGCTAAGCCTGTTAGACCGAGAGTATTATTGGCTCGTATTCGTGCTTTATTACGCCGAATGAAAGAGAAAACAGAGGCTAAAGACGAGCAAGCTGAAGGATCTGCTAAGCGTTTGACGTTTGGTAATCTAGTGGTTGATAGCTCGATGCGTGAAGCTTGGTTAGATGGTAATAGCATTGACTTAACCAGTGCAGAGTTTGATTTGTTGTGGTTATTATCGAGCAGCGCCGGCCATATCTTGACCCGAGAAGAAATTTTCCATCAACTTCGGGGTATTGAATACGATGGACAGGATCGCTCGATCGATGTTCGAGTTTCGAGAATTAGACCTAAGGTCGGTGATGATCCGATCAACCCTAAACGCATTAAGACAGTCCGTAGTAAAGGCTATCTCTTTGTTAAAGAAATTTAACATCGTGCACTAAGGTTGCTCCTCAAACACCACTCATTCTGAGTGGTGTTTTATTTCTACTTGAATAATATTAGGAGAAAGCACATTTTTATTCGAGTTTATTCTGGCTTATTAGCGGCTTTGATACTGGTAGTATTGCTGTGTATGACCGCGCTTCAGTTGGTCGATCATGTTCGCGGCGCGCAGTTCAATCAAAATGTCGTTCGTGGCAGCTTGCACCTCATCACACAGAGATTACGTAACGATATTACTGAGCAGGGCGAATTAGAAGCTCGGTTTGATGCACAAATTGATATTGTGAGTAAATCTAAAGCGCAGTTGGATGAATACCAATTGAGTCGCTTGGCGCGACATGAAGTATTGGTTCTTTCTGACGATATTGGTCAAGAAGCGAAATTGATTACGGTGCTGAATGAACGCTATTTAATCAAAACAACCCTTCGTAATGTAACCGAGCTACAAGCTCAAGCGACAGGTCAGCTGTTGCTGGAAGATTGGCAGCGCAGTGGTCAGCCCATTGAAACCTTCCTAGAGAAAATATCGCCTCATTTTGGCTACTCATTAAGCTTGCTGCCTTTAGATAGTTTTGAATTAAGTAAAGGGGATTTAGGCCGCATGCAGTACGGTGACGTACTGATGCGGATTGCCATTGGTGGTGATAGCGCCGACGCTCTGGTTAAGATACCGGGTAAAGAACAAGCCATTAGGATGGGGCCTATTTTTGCTTTCAAACGTTATACCCCATTGGGCATTATTATCATCGTATTGACGGGCTTTATGTTATTAGGATTAGGGGTTTATTGGGTCGTTAACTCCTTTGAAATGCGTTTGCGCAAGCTAGAGCAAGCGACCAGTCGTTTATCTCAAGGACATTTGAATGCGCGAGTTGGGATTAGTGGTTCTGATCCGGTGAGTCGTTTAGGACAAGCCTTTAATCAGATGGCTGATCACATTCAACGCCTTATTAGTGTGCAGCGTGAAATGGTGCGCGCTGTATCTCATGAACTTCGTACACCGGTAGCGCGCATTCGATTTGGTGTGCAAATCATTGAAGATACCGCGGGTGATGATCCGTTTGTGATGAAGCAGCTCACGGGTATGGATTCCGATATTCAAGAGCTCGATGAGCTGATTGACGAAATTTTAACTTACGCTCGCTTAGAAGAGGGGGGTCCGTTATTAGACTTCGAACTCACTAATATTCAGGAGCTGATATTACAGCTGGTTGATGAAGCACGCCCTCCTGAGCATGTTGATGTTCGTTATGGCGGTGCCGTCGGTTCGCAACATGAAGCAGAAGTCGAATACCGTTATATGCATCGAGCCATTCAAAATTTGATTGGTAATGCTTGTCGATATGCAAAGTCACAAGTAGTGGTCACCTTTTCGGTAGGTGCTGATACCTGTCGAGTTGATGTCGCTGATGATGGGCCGGGCATTCCGGAAGAAGAATGGAATCGAGTATTTACTCCTTTTGCTCGCTTAGATGATAGCCGTACACGCAGCTCTGGTGGTTATGGTTTAGGATTGTCGATTGTGCGCCGTATTACTTATTGGCACGGTGGCCGCGCGATGGTCAGTAGAGATGAGGTTTTAGGCGGAGCGAAATTCAGTTTGGTTTGGCCAAAGCGTCATCAAGAGATTTCTTAGTATATTAGGCAGTAACAAATGGTTACGTTAATACACTCTTACATTACAGACAGTTAGGTGCATCACGGGCAGTATCTTTGGCACGTATCCTTTGGACGCGTGGTGAGAATGTAGCGATTATATCGCTTTTTGGGGGATCCTTTATGGATCCCCTTTTTTTTGCCTGTTATTTAAGAGGCTCTATACCGACTAGGTTGTTATTACACGAATGTAATGACTGCTTGAGAAAATCTTTCATATAGCTACTGTCGATTTGTTCTTCTCTGATGGCGGCATAAAGGGTTGGCCAAATGCCTTTTTTCCCTAGCGGTCTTGAGCTGATTAATCCAGCATCTAGGTAGGGCTGAAGCGCCCAGTTTGGTAAGCAGGCAACTCCGCGACCACTCGCGACGAGTTGAACAATCATTAGAGTTAGGTCTGCTTGACGGGTTGAGCTTGGCTCAATGCAGTTGGGGTCAAGAAATTGAGTGAAGATGTCTAAACGCTTTCGTTCCACAGGATAATGAATCAAGGTTTGCTGGGCTAGATCTTCAGCTTCTATGTATTTTTTATCGGTGAGATTATCTTGGTTCGCAATCGCCAGTAGAGCTTGATAGCGAAAGAGTGGTTGATAATGAATACCAGACATCGGAGTTGGATCTGCAGTTACCACTAAGTCTAGCTCTCCGCGAGCTAATGCGGGCAAGGGTTCAAAATGAAAGCTAGCCATTAGATCAATTTCAACTTCTGGCCATTGGTCCCGAAAGCTATTAATAGCGGGCATAAGCCAGTCAAAACAGCTGTGGCATTCTATTGCCATGTGTAAGCGGCCTGCTTGACCACCGGCTAATTTTTTTATGTCGCGACTGGTCTGTTCAAGCTGTGGAATGACTTTGTCGGCTAGCTCTAAAATGTGTTCACCCGCGCGGGTAAAACGAATAGGCTTGGTTTTTCGGACAAATAAACTGAGCCCTAGGCGCTCTTCAACATCTTTTAATTGGTGTGATAACGCTGACTGAGTGAGATGCAGTTGTTTTGCCGCTTCGACTAAAGAACCGCCATCACGTAATGCACGTACGGTTTTGAGATGCTTTATTTCTAACATGGATCAGTTCTTAAGTGAGAAAAATTAATGCAATACTATCGTTAACATGCAATTTTCTCAACTAGAAGATTTATCTGAAGCGTTCAATAATCCTTTCTTGTTCTGTCATGAGTAGGGCTAGCTCATCACTGGCTTGTGCATTGCGCGCAGAAACTTTTTCAACTTCTGTGGATAAACCCGCGAGTCGATTCAGTCCTTGTTCAATTTGCAATACCGTATCCGCTTGATGACGAATGGATAGACTATTATTTTGCGTACTGCTATGGATGGCATCAATATTATCTTGAATTGCAGAAAGTGATGCGTCGGCTTGGTTTGCCTGTAGTAAGCAATTTGCGGCGTGCTCGGTTCCTTGCTCCATATTGGAGACGGCTAAGTCGGCGCCACTTGCGAGCTTGCCAACAATTGTATGGATCTCGGCGGTCGATTCTTGTGTTCTGAGTGCTAGGTTTCGCACTTCATCAGCGACTACGGCAAAGCCGCGGCCTTGCTCGCCGGCTCTAGCGGCTTCAATTGCGGCATTTAATGCAAGTAGATTGGTTTGTTCGGCAATGGCTTTAATCGCATCTAAAAAGCGTTTAATAGACTCTGTTTCTTGGGCAAGCGTGGTTACCGCAGCTGATGTGTTATTAAGCTCTAAAGTTAGGTCGTTGATTTTGCTGGCTGTACTGGTCACGAGGTCGTGACCTTGTTTAACACTTTGCTGAGCCTCTGTTGCGGCGGTACTGGTATGTTCGGTATTGTCGAGCAGCACACTGGCAGATTGCGTTATTTGGTGGCTGGCTTGAGCGAGCTGGTCTGTTTCTATATTTTGGCGACGCGCTTGTTCTAGGTTGTCATCGCTCATTTTTCGTGAGAATTGAGCAAGTTGATTTAAGGGGCCCATATTATCACTGATACGTACTAAAACGGTTTGAAGGCGTCGCTCTAATACGTGTTGCGAAAATTCTAGTTTGCCGAGTACGCTTCTTTTCCCCGAGAATATATAGGCAGCTAATGCATCGTTTGAAATGTTAGAGGATATTTTTTCAAATGCACTGGTGGTTTTATTTTGAGTGATAAAAACCCAAGTCATCAGTGGCAATAAGGTTAATAACGTTACCGCATATTGATCCGTCAAACTTAATAAACCTGCTAAAGCGATGAGCCAGGGGACAAGTGGCAGCAAGGTTAATGCAATATTCTTGTAAGGTTTAAGTGGGCTTTGCCCTTTTTTTAGTTGCAGATAGGCTTTTTCAGCTCGAGTCACTTGGTCGCGATGAGGTTTGGTTCGTACTGATTCATAACCGACAATTTGACCATTCTCAAGGACGGGTGTGACGTAAGCATCAACCCAGTAAAAATCTCCATTTTTGCAGCGGTTCTTGACTAAACCTTGCCAGGGCTGGCCACTTTTTAATTGCTCCCACATAAAGGTAAACGCGGCTTCTGGCATATCAGGGTGACGCACAATATTATGGGCTGATCCCGTTAACTCTTCTTTGCTAAAGCCACTGATATCAATAAATGCTTGATTGCAGTGAGTGATTTGCCCCTTAACATTGGTAGACGATACTAAGTGGTTTGTATCGTCTAACAGCACTTCCTTTTGAGTTACGGGTTGATTGTTTTTCATTCGGCATCCTGACCTATGCAAGTCTAAATTGTGATCTTTGTTAATATGCTTGTTGTCTTAACTTATTTGTTAACTATAGACGGTATGAAGAGAAAGACTTGGCTCGGTCAGTATTGCCACGTAAAATCCCTGACATAATTATATAAAAATACCGTTAAATCAGGAATTATCCTTATGTCCCGTTACCTATTGGCTATTGACCAAGGTACTACTAGCAGCCGTGCAATTGTTTTTGACTTAGATGGCCATATCATTTCCAGCAGTCAGCAAGAGTTTCCGCAAATATTTCCTTGTGATGGCTGGGTAGAGCATGACCCAGAAACAATTTGGCGTACGACAGAATGTACGTGCCGAGATGCCATTAAAAAAGCCGCGTTACAGGCAAGTGATATCTTATCGATAGGGATTACTAATCAGCGTGAAACAACCGTTGTTTGGGATAAAGTGACGGGAGTTCCTATTTATAATGCGATTGTTTGGCAAGACCGCAGAACTGCTGATGTGTGCCAGACGTTGAGAGAAGAAGAAGGTTTGGTCGAAAAGCTAACCGCTAAAACGGGCTTGTTATTAGACCCTTACTTTTCTGCTAGTAAAATTGCTTGGATTCTTGATAACGTTGAAGGCGCTAGAGGGCGAGCCGATAAGGGCGAATTACTGTTCGGAACCATTGATACTTTTTTATTGTGGCGATTAACCGGAGGTCTTCAGCATGCAACGGATGCGACTAACGCGTCGCGCACGTTACTCTTTAATATTCATACCAATCAGTGGGATTGTGATTTATTGGCGCTTTTTAACGTGCCTGCCAATATGTTGCCTGAAGTGCGAGATTGTGCTGCTGATTATGGTTATACCCAGCAGGATTTATTCGGTGCTGAAATTCCTATTGGTGGTATTGCAGGAGATCAGCAAGCGGCATTAATTGGCCAGGCGTGTTTTTCTCCAGGTATGGCAAAAAGCACATATGGCACGGGCTGCTTTATGATCATGAATACTGGTGATCAGGCCTTACAATCGAAAAATCGTTTATTAACCACGATTGGCTATCGAATTAATGGTGAAACCAGCTATGCCTTAGAGGGCAGTATTTTTATGGCTGGGGCCACGATTCAGTGGATTCGTGATGGCTTGCAACTTATTTCCAATGCAACCGAGTGCCAGTCTTTGGCAGAAGAAACCGGTGCTGATAATTCAGTTTATATGGTGCCTGCTTTTACTGGGCTTGGGGCTCCTTACTGGGATCCTGAAGCACGGGGCGCTATTTTTGGCTTGGCTCGAGATACCGGTATTAAAGAAATTGTCACTGCTGGCTTGCAGTCTGTTTGTTATCAAACTCGCGATCTGCTGCAGGCAATGTCTCAGGATGGGGCTCGTCCGGCCAGTATCCGTGTGGATGGTGGCATGGTAGTGAATGATTGGCTCATGCAGTTTTTAGCCGATACTTTAGGCGTAACCATTGAGCGTCCTCAAGTGACCGAAACGACGGCGCTGGGGGTAGCTTATTTGGCCGGTTTGCAGGCAGGTGTTTATACGAGCTTAGAACAAGTAGCGGATTTATGGTCTAACGAGGCTAAGTTTGAACCGAACATGAGCGAGTGTGATCGCGAGCGCTTATATGCAGGTTGGTTAGAGGCCGTAGGTAAAGTTTTGGGCAGCAAGGATTGTTGACACAATAATAGCACTCAAATTGTACTGGATTAATAGCGCCGTGTTAGTGAACAATATTTCGTAAATTGACATGGCGACATTTGATCAGACCTTTATACTCACTTTTCTTCTTTCGCTGTATGCAGATCGGTGTGAAAAATAGCATGGACGTTTATTTGGATTCTCAAGCCAGTTCTCGGCAGCATTATCAGCAGGGCTTACAGCGTAACTCTCGAGTTGATACTTTACGACGAACGTCTTTAGCCAGCTTCGGTGCGTTATTATATTCGCTGGTATTCTTTCTTTGTTATCACCTTGGTTATGTACAGATAGAAGCGGCTAATTTACTCGTCTTATTTCTGTGTTTTTGGTCTGGACATGTTGCTACTGTGGGCTTTGTTTTATATCGCTTTTCCCGTGGACTTTCCGCTCCTAGTACGAGTTTAGCGCATATGATTTGGGCTATTTTATTCGTCACTGTCATTCTTTACCATACCGTTGAAATACGAGCAGCCTTAATGATGGCATATCTCACTATTTTGTCTTTTGGTGCCTTTAGGGTGCAGCGCCGTGGTTTTTTCGGCATCACTTTATTTATTTTGGCCAGCTATGCAATTACGCTATTTTTATTCCAGCTCAATAACTCGGGCAATTGGGCCCCCGAGCTAGAATTTATCATCGGTACTTCTTTTCTAACTGCCATGCTGGCGTTTTGTATTTTGGGGTCTGAATTCAGTTTATTGAGAGAGCGTTTGGCGACGAGCAATCATGATTTGATTGAGGCGTTAGGCAAGATTGAAACGTTAGCGATTTCGGATGATTTAACAGGGCTTTATAATCGTCGTCATTTGTTCGATAGCTTAGACAAGCAAAGAGCTCTGGCCAACCGTGATGGCAGTCGATTTGTTTTAGCTTATGTCGATGTTGATAAATTTAAAGCGATTAATGACCAATTTGGTACGGAAGCGGGTGATGATGTATTACGCCAGTTTGCGCATTTGTTGCAAGACTCGGTAAGAGAGGTGGATCTGGTTGCGCGCTATAGCGATACTACCTTTGCTTTGTTGCTGAATGATGTTGGCCTTGAGGCCGCGGCGATTGTGGTTGAGCGTATACGTCATATTGTAGAAACCATGAGCTTCTCTGAACAACATTTTGACATTACAATTTCTGTTGGTATTACAGAATATCGAGCACCAGAAACGATCTATGATACTTCGGAGAGGGCTAATAAATTGTTGTATCAGGCTAAACAGGAAGGGTGTAATCGAGTCGTTAAAGATTTAGCTTCGGAGCAAACGGGGCAGCTGAATCTTTTGTCCTAGGTTCTGCATTAGCCGCTATTCAAAATTAAAGAACTATCCAAAAAAAGCACAAAGACCTAAATCTTTATGCTTTTTTTACTCTGGTTGTCTCTGTGTAGCGCAGCGGCTCGGTGCCTCTGTGGTAAACCGCTTTAAGCGTTTAAGCTTTCTGACACATCAAAAACTCAAGCAGGGCTTTTTGAGCGTGTAAGCGATTCTCGGCTTCGTCCCAAACCACTGATTCCAAATCATCCATCACTTCAGCGCTGACTTCTTCACCGCGGTGAGCAGGAAGGCAGTGCATGAATAGCGCATCTGGGTTCGCTAGATCCATCAGTTCTTTATTCACCTGATAATTGGCAAACTTCAGTTCACGCTCTTTTTGCTCTTCTTCTTGACCCATCGACGCCCAAACGTCGGTGACGATTAGGTCAGAATTAATCACCGCTTCTTTCGGATCACGAATAATCTGAACACGATCAGCGTTGGCGTCTAACAAGCTCTGGTGTGGATCAAAACCTTCAGGGCAGGCAATGTTCAGCTTAAAGTCAAACTGACGAGCAGCGTTGATGTAGGAATGGCACATATTATTACCGTCGCCTACCCAAGTCACTGTTTTGCCTTTGATGCTGCCGCGATGTTCTTTATACGTTTGCATGTCGGCTAATAGCTGGCATGGGTGGTAATCATCGGTTAATGCGTTAATCACAGGCACTTTAGAATGCTTGGCGAACTTCTCTACAATGTCATGTTCGAAGGTGCGAATCATGATTGCATCGACCATGCGAGACATAACGCGAGCGCTGTCTTCAATCGGTTCCCCACGACCCAGTTGAGTATCGCGAGACGATAAGAAGATCGCGCTGCCACCAAACTGTGTCATGCCAGCTTCAAAAGAAATACGCGTACGGGTAGACGACTTTTCGAAAATCATACCCAGTACTTGGTTCTTTAAAGGTTCGTAAATCTCACCCGCGTGCTGCATCTTTTTTAATTCGATGGCGCGATTGATAACCCAGTCAAGTTCAGCAGGTTCTAAATCTAATAATGTTAAAAAATGTCTAGCCATAATGGCGATTCCTTACTTTAAATTTTCTACCAGCTGGCAAACTAGGTTTACCACCTGATCCGCGTCTTGCTGACTAATATTCAGTGGTGGCAATAGACGAATCACATTGCCAGAGGTGACGTTAATCAATAGACCCATGTCTAACGCCTCTTTTACCAGTTGCGGGCAGTCTTGATTGATAACAATACCCAGCATTAAGCCTGTGCCACGTAACTCAGTCGCTAAACCGTTATCGATTAAGCGTGCTGTAAAAGCACTGCGCATTTGTTCACTGCGGGCTTTCACATTGTTGTAAATGTCTTCTTTTTCGATGCTATCAATCACCGCAATCGCCGCTGAGCACGCTAACGGGTTACCACCGTAGGTAGAACCGTGATTGCCTGGCTGTAAAACATTGGCCGCTTTGCCTTTGGCAAGACAAGCGCCAATTGGTACGCCATTCCCCAAGCCTTTGGCTGTGGTTAATACATCGGGCGTAATGCCATGCTGTTGAAAGTTAAAGTAGGTGCCGGTACGTGCGTTGCCGGTTTGTACTTCGTCTAACATCATTAATAAGTTGTTTTTATCACATAAGCTACGCAGGCCTTGGATGTATTCGCTGCTTGCGGTGGCTAAGCCGCCTTCGCCTTGAATAGGCTCTAGCAGAATGGCCACAATGTTTGGGTTCACCGCAACCATGGCTTTAGCAGTATCCAAATCTTGATAGGCGACACGGATAAAACCGGGTACTAACGGCGAAAAGCCTGCTTGTGCGGCGGGATTACCCGTTGCGGTCAGCGTTGCCATGGTACGACCATGAAACGCTTTGGTCATTACGATGATTTGTGGCTCTGTAATGCCTTGATCGTGACCGTATTTACGCGCGATTTTAATCGCCGCTTCGTTCGCTTCTGCGCCCGAGTTTGAGAAGAACACGTTATCCATACCAGATATGCGCGTTAAGCGTTCGGCCAGCTCTTGCTGTCGGCCAATGCCGTACAAGTTAGAGGTGTGCACAAGGTTGTCCGCTTGATCGCGGATAG
Source organism: uncultured Oleispira sp. (assembly GCA_913061415.1). Lineage (GTDB taxonomy): Bacteria > Pseudomonadota > Gammaproteobacteria > Pseudomonadales > Oceanobacteraceae > Oleispira. The sequence goes on from CAJXUD010000006.1 coordinate 164,813, forward strand.
CTTGAGTCACTGCTGGGTGCGCATGGCCTAAGCCACACACGGCGATACCGCTTAATGCATCCAAGTATTTTTTGCCGTCAGTATCAAAGACCCAAGAGCCTTCACCTTTGACAAAAGTAACTGGAAGCCGGCCATAAGTATTCATGATTGGGTTGTTCATGATTGGCGGCATGTCTTACTCCGAATTCTTTTAAATTGATATTTCATTGACTGCAAAAACGCAAAAAGGCGACATGGGTCGCCTTAAAATCAAGCACGGATCATACGAAAGTATGCGGCGTCTGTAAATACGTCATATCTCTCTATCTAAATTTGTGGCGCTAAAACTGTTGTTAATTTTGTTATAGTGGCTGTTTTAGAATATTTAAAGCGTAAAAAGGCACACATAATGGCAGCTTGGCAGTTTTGGATGGATCGTGGTGGCACATTTACCGATATCGTGGCGAAGAAGCCTGACGGTAGTTTGGTTACGCATAAACTGTTATCTGAAAATCCTGCTCATTATAAAGATGCTGCAATCCAGGGTATTCGTGAATTGCTCGGTTTGGCTGATGATCAAACGTTGCCGATCGAGTTAATTGATGAAGTGAAAATGGGGACCACCGTTGCGACGAATGCATTGTTGGAGCGTAAAGGTGAACCAACGCTGTTAGTCACCAGTCATGGCTTGGGTGATATTTTAAAAATCGGTTATCAAACTCGCCCTGATATTTTTGCGCTTGATATTCGTTTACCAGAGCAGTTATATGTCGGTATAGAGGAAGCGAGTGAACGCTTACTGGCGGATGGCACTATTGATTTACCGTTTGATGAAGAAGGCTTAGCGGTGCGGTTAATTGAGTGGCGTAAGCAGGGCATTGAGTCTATTGCGATTGCTTTTGCTCATGGTTATCGTTTTCCAGAACATGAAAAAGCAGCAGGACGTTTAGCCCGTGAATTGGGCTTTCAGCAGGTATCGCTCAGTCATGAAGTCAGCCCATTAGTTAAGCTAGTGCCTCGTGGTGATACTACGGTAGTGGACGCTTACTTATCTCCGATTCTTAGGCGTTATGTGGGGCAAGTGGATAGCCAGCTTTCTGCCGCAAAAGAAACAGTTCCACTCTACTTTATGCAATCCAACGGCGGTTTAGTCGACGCTCATAAATTTCGTGGCAAAGATGCCATTTTGTCCGGCCCTGCAGGTGGCGTTGTTGGCATGGTTGAAACCGCTTGTGATGATGGTTTTGATCGAATTATCGGTTTTGATATGGGCGGCACGTCTACCGATGTCGCGCACTTTAATGCTGATCAATTTTCCAGTTCTGACAATACTAAGAATCCTATTAGAGAATACGAACGCGAGTTTGAAACCCAAGTAGCGGGTGTGCGTTTACGTGCACCTATGATGAATATTCATACCGTGGCAGCAGGCGGTGGTTCGATTGTTAAATTCTCAGATGGTCGTTTTCAAGTCGGCCCTGAAAGTGCGGGAGCGTTTCCAGGGCCTGCCTGTTATCGCAATGGCGGTCCACTGACGATTACCGACTGTAATGTGTTATTGGGGAAGGTGAAAGCGGAATATTTTCCTGAATGCTTTGGCCCACAGCGTAATCAAGGTTTGGATTTTGAGGGGGTTAAAAAGCAGTTTGAAGACCTCGCTAACAGCATCAATCAAGAAAGCGGTTTGTATTACTGTGCAGAAAAAATCGCTCAAGGCTTTTTAACCATCGCTATTGAAAGCATGGCGAATGCGGTGAAGAAAATCTCTTTGCAGCGCGGTTATGACGTGAGTAATTATGTGCTGAATGCGTTTGGCGGGGCGGGTGCGCAGCATGCGTGTTTAGTGGCTGAAGCGCTGGGCATGAAACAAGTCTATTTGCATCCGTTCGCTGGGGTGTTATCGGCTTATGGTATTGGTTTAGCTAATGAACGTTGGTTGGGAGATGCGTCATTACAAATCCTGTATGAGGGTGATAATAATTCGTGCTCTGTACTTGATGTTATTGAATTGAATCAGGTAAGACTTCAAGAAAAATCCGATCGCTTTATTTCGAGAAAATCTTGTGCTGATAAAAAACAAACGGTTCAAAACTTTTGGCGTATTCATGTGAAATACCAAGGCACGGATACGCCGCTATTATTATCACTGCCTAATAACTTAGACATGATGTCAGTGGCGAAAGAGTTTCATCAATTGCACCAAAAAACGTTTGGTTTTTCTGATGTAGCGCGACCTTTAATACTAGAAGCTTTGCAGTTAGAGCGTGTTGCCAGTGGCAGTAATGCGAACAATTTAAACGATCAACATATTACTCCCCCCATTAATGCGACGATTACTGCAAAAATTGCTGAAGAAAATACTCTTACTCCCATAGCCGAAAGCAGTATGACGTGCCAACAAAATGGTAAGGTTAAAACGTTTTCAGTGCCGGTTTATCGCCGTGAGCAATTGCCCAAACATGTTGATATTGTCGGCCCAGCATTAATCGCTGAAAGTAATTCAACTATTGTTATTGAGCCAAATTGGGCGGGGAATGTTATCGAAAGTGGGGCGTTAATTTTAATTCGTTTAGATAATCATCAGACTCAAGAAAGTCAAAGCGTGAGCGTTAAACAAAACCAAGAACAATCAAATAACGAACAGATTGAAGAAGATAAAACTGAGCCAGTTCCCGACGCCATTCAATTAGAAGTTTTTAATAATTTATTTATGTTTGTTGCCGAGCAAATGGGTTTTGTTTTAGAAAAAACCGCTGCTAGTGTGAACATCAAAGAACGTTTAGATTTTTCCTGTGCTTTATTTGATCAAAACGGCGAGCTGGTGGCTAATGCACCGCATATTCCTGTGCATCTTGGGTCTATGAGCGAAAGCATCAAGGTAGTGATTGATAACAATCCAAACATGAAACCCGGTGATGCCTTTGTATTAAATACGCCGTATAACGGCGGTACTCATTTACCCGATATCACGATTGTAAAACCTGTTTTTATCAACTCTGAAGCTGCCAATTTTTATGTTGCTGCTCGGGGGCATCACGCCGATGTCGGAGGGATTACACCAGGTTCAATGCCAGCGCGTAGCCAGCATATTAATGAAGAAGGCATTTTGTTGGATAATTTATGCTTGGTAAAAGAAGGCGTTTTTCAAACTGAAATGATCACCGCTGCTTTATCTGATCATGAATTTCCGGCACGTAATATTCTCCAAAATATTGCCGATTTAAAAGCACAATTAGCCGCCTGTGAAAAAGGGGCGCAAGAATTAAATCGCTTAAGCCAGCAATACGGTTTATCAACCTTGCAGGCTTACATGGGCCACGTTCAAGATAATGCAGAGTTGACCTTAAAGGCGTGTTTAAAAGAGCTGGATTCTGGATCGTTTGAATACTCAATGGACGATGGCAGTTTAATTAAAGTCGTCATCACGATTGATAAGCACAACGGCCGTGCGAAGGTCGATTTTAGCGGTACTTCCGATCAACATGCAGGTAACTTTAACGCGCCTACATCTGTCGCAAAAGCCGCTGTTCTGTATGTGTTCCGCTGCTTGGTAAACAAAAATATGCCCTTAAACGCAGGTTTTTTCCGCGCGCTGGATATTATTGTGCCTAAAGGTTCTATGCTGGCTCCGCAATATCCTGCGGCCGTTGTTTCAGGCAACGTTGAAACGGCTCAATATATAGTGGATACCTTATTAGGTGCGCTTGGCATTATGGCTGCAAGCCAAGGTACTAATAATAACTTCACGTTTGGCGACGAAGAGCTTCAATATTACGAGACCTTGTGTGGCGGTGCAGGTGCGACAGACAATAATCATGGGGCGTCGGGTGTGCACAGTCATATGACCAATTCACGCTTAACCGACGTTGAAATTCTGGAGCAGCGCTTTCCAGTGATGTTAGAGCACTTTGCACTTCGTCCGGCTTCGGGTGGGCTGGGTAAATTTAACGGCGGTGATGGTATTGAGCGTCATATCCGCTTTTTAAAACCGATGAGTGCGACCATTATTTCAGGCCATCGCCAAGTACCAACTTTCGGTATGGCTGGTGGCGGCGCGGGTAAAGTGGGGATGAATTTTGTGCAGCGTTTTACCTTTGACTCTGCCGGAAATCCCGTCCCTAGGCTTGAATTTCTGCAAGGCTGCACCGATATACAAATGAACAGAGGCGATGTTTTTTGTATCCATTCACCAGGCGGTGGCGGCTACGGTGATCATTTGGGTGCAGAGGTGAGTGACGCTCTAGATACTGATAAAGATCAATAGCTTATGCCATAAGGGCTATTAACCTAGTAAAACAGTCGGAAACTCAGTAGAATCCGCGCCAATAAAGAATTTTAGATAGACACACGTTTTATCTTAACCAATTTTATAGAAAGAAGAGTGAGGTAGCATTATGGATATTATGGACTCAATCAAAGAGCAAATCGAAAGCAACGATATCTTGTTGTACATGAAAGGCTCTCCAAATGCCCCGCAGTGTGGTTTCTCTGCTCAGACCGTTCAAAATGTTATGGAATGTGGTCAGAAGTTCGCTTATGTGGATATCTTATCTAACCCAGACATTCGCGCTAACTTGCCTAAATACGCTAACTGGCCAACTTTCCCACAGCTTTGGGTAAAAGGCGAGCTAGTAGGCGGCTGTGACATCATCACTGAGATGCACGGTAAAGGCGAATTGAAAGCCTTGTTAGATGAAGCCGCTCCTGCTGAGTAATATGATTGGCTAGTTCTAGACTAGTCTTCCATTACTGATTGCATACCTAAAAACCAGCCCTGATGAAAATCAGCGCTGGTTTTTTTGTGTCTGTCTTATTAACGCAATAGTCATAAAATCCTGATTTGAAACAACTTATACTAAATCTTAATGTAAATACGAATAATTATTGTTTGACGCTAACTGTCAGTACTATAAAATGCGCTCAAATTATTAAGAAGTGAGTTTCTGAAGATGAAAAATCTTATTGCTATCTCTTTTGCCTTATCAGCGGTTAGTGCTCAGGCAGACGTTACAAATACGAATGATGCAGCGATTGATAAAGCTGAGCATCAACTATCAGCAGTTACTATTATTGGTAGTGAAGAGCAAGCTAAGCAGATTGCTGGCTCTGCACACGTTATTGATTCCGAAGAATTGGCCAAGTTTGAATACACGGATATTCAAAAGATCTTAGCAGGCGTTCCTGGGGTTTCTTTCCGTAATGAAGAAGGTTATGGGTTGCGCCCAAACATCAGTATTCGTGGTACTCGTGATGATCGCTCTGGCAAAATTACCTTAATGGAAGACGGTGTTTTAATTGCACCAGCGCCTTACTCGGCATCTTCAGCGTATTATTTTCCAACCGCTGGCCGTATTAGCGGCGCTGAAGTGATGAAAGGATCTTCGGCGATTAAGAATGGTCCGTATACTGTTGGTGGAGCTTTAAACTTACTAAGTACACCAATCCCTGAAACTTTTGGTGGTAAAGCCAACCTTGAGTATGGTTCGGATAATATGGCTCGTGCCTATGCGAATGTAGGTGATAGCAAGCAGAACTATGGCTGGATGGTTGAAGGTCAAAAACATCAGGCAGACGGTTTTGATACGATTCAAAATGCTGATGATGAAACAGGCTTTGAGAAAGATGACTTGATGGCTAAGTTCCGAGTGAACAGCGATCGCAGTGCTGATGTATATCATCAAGTTGATCTTAAGTTGCAGTATTCAACAGAGTTATCTGACCAAACTTATGTCGGTTTAACCGAAGCGGATTTCAAAAAAGACGCGCATTCTCGTTATGGGTTAACTCAGCAAGATGAGATGGATAACGAGCACAAAGAAGTAACGTTAAGCCACTTGGTTGAGTTTGGTAATACCAGCATTTCGACAACAGGTTATTACATCGAGTTTAAACGTGATTGGTTTAAGGTTGATAAGATTGGCGGAGATGGTATTAATGAAGTAATTGATTGCGCTAATACGGGTAATTGTGGATCAAATATCACAACTCAAGCTGATGCAATTTCTGTACTTCATGGCGAGCAAGCGGCAGCAATTACTATTAAACACAATAATCGTGCTTATGAATCAAAAGGTATTCAAACCCGAATCGCTCACCAGTTAACCCTAGGTGATGTGGAACATAACCTCCAGTTTGGTGCTCGTTATCATGAAGACCAAGAAGATCGTAGTCAGCCTAAAGAAACTTGGCAGCAAGATGCTAATGGTAATCTTACTTACGTGTCTAAAGGCCAGCCTGATGAGCGTTTAACAACAGCAAAAGCATGGTCAGCGTACGTTGCCGATGATATTCAGTTGGGTAAATGGGTTGTGAGCCCAGGTGTACGTCATGAGAGTTATAAAATTGAGCGTGAAGGTAGCGCGGCCAAGGTAACTGAGCAAAATGTAACCTTATTTGGATTAGGTACTAGCTATCAAGTTAATGACGCATTAGTTGTGTTTGCAGGCATGCATGAAGGTCATTCGCCTTCTCCAAATGATGGCAAAAGTGATCCAGAAGAAGCATTAAATACTGAGTTGGGTATGCGTTTTACAAACTTAGGTTTGTATGCAGAAACAACCCTTTTTCATAGTGATTATTCAAACTTGTTGGGTAGTTGTACTGCTTCTGGCGGTGCCGGAAACTGTTCAGTTGGTGACGCTAGCAATGCCGGTGAAGCAACAGTTCAGGGCTTAGAAGTATTGGTTAATTACGATCTTCAGTTAAACCAAGCCATCTCATTACCAATGGGCATTACCTATACGTATACGGATGCAAAATTTGATACTACGTTTGAGGATGATGGCGTTTGGGATAAGGTAGAAAAAGGTGATAAGTTGCCAAGTCTAGCAGACCAACAAGTACAATTACGTATTGGTTTAGCTCATGCTTCAGGCTTTAGTACTGACATGAACGTGAACTATTATAGCGAAACTTGCGCAACAGCTGCCTGTAATGCAAATGAAGAAATTGATGCTTATACAGTAGTAGATCTAGCGGGTCGTTATCAGATTAATCAGCAGGCTCGAGTTTATGCCGCGGTTGAAAACGTATTTGATAGTGAAGATGTGGTTGCTCGTGCGCCTAAAAACGGTGCGCGTGCACAAAAACCGCTGACTGCCATGATTGGTGTAGCGTACAACTTTTAAGATGGATTGATCATTAATTTATAGTGGAACCTTCTTTGAAGGCTCTTGCTAAGATCTACTTTAAATAGCCCAAGCCCTTTATCATAACTTATGAAAGGGATTGGGCTTTTTTGTTTTTGGATTACTATTTTTTGAAGGTATAGGTTAAACTAACTGCATTCATCAAATAAATGATTTCATCTCCAGGGCTTATATGAATATTGATCGCGTTGACCTTAATTTAATGGTTTACCTAGATGTTCTCTTGCGTGAAGGCAGTGTAACTAAGTCAGCTCAGCAGTTGGGTATAACTCAACCTGCCATGAGTAACGGTCTAAAACGCTTGCGCGACCTGTTCAACGATCCTCTGTTAGTTCGTACCAGTGAAGGTATGACGCCTACCGAGCGTGCGCTCGAATTACAGCCACTCATTCGAAAAGCCTTAAATGAACTAGAAGCGGCTTTACAAACTCAAGGTGAGTTTGATGCCAGTTCTAGCCATCGCGTATTTCGCATAATGGTCAGTGATTATGCTGAGTCGACTCTGATTCCTGAGTTGGTGAAGCGTCTACGTGAAGAAGCGCCAAGTGTGATCTTGGATGTATTAACCCCTTCAGATGTGACCTTTAAGGATGTGGAAGCGGGTAGGGTCGATATGGCTATTAACCGTTTTGACGAAATGCCGCAGTCGTTTCATCAAATGACCCTATGGGAAGATGATTTTGTTTGCTTGGTAAATCCTGATCATCCACATGTTGGCTTATTCGATTTAGAAGCGTATCTCGATAGTATGCATATTTGGGTGAGTAAAACAGGTATGGGCGCCGGTGTTGGTATTGACCCTGAAAAAATCATTCGCTTAGGTTGGGTTGATAACGCGTTAAGTAAGCTAGGTCATAAACGAAAAATTTCTGTATTTACCCGTCACTATCAAATGCCAGCTTTGCTAGCCTTGAATAATGATTTGGTCGCAACATTACCTAGAAAAGTGGCCGAAATGCAGGCTGAATCGTCAGGCTTACATGTCAAGGAAACGCCTTTTGATGTACCGCCTTTTGAGTTGAAAATGGCTTGGTCACCATTGGTACAGCATCATCAAGCGCATAAGTGGTTACGCCGTTTGATTGTTGATGTCGCGCAGACTTGCTCCAATACAGTTGTTTCTTCAACGTTACTAACTTAGTTTTTAGGCAGTCAGGTTTTTAGCCAGCCAGAAAAGTGTATGCGCTAAGCTACTCTAGTTCTCGTAATATTAAACAGGGCGCTTAGCTAAAGCGCCATAAATGAAGCTGTACTTAATGAAGCTGTACTTAATGAAGCTGCACTTAATTAAAGCTCGCTAAGTTCGAAGCTTAAGCGTTGCTGTTGTTTGGGTTCTACAATTTTGTGATCTGACATAACGTTAGCTGTTTCGATGCAATACATCTTGTTAAAATCCGCTGGACTGAACTGGCTTAGCCGCTTACTTTTATCAATCCAAGGATTCCAAATAACGGCGCTTTGGCTATTAAAATTATTTAAGGTGAGTTGCAGGCCTGGCGACTCTACTCGTAATTGATATTCAGAATTTTCCTTGTCGCTTTCAGTAAAAAAATACAAACGATCGGTCTCTTCATTAAAACCAATTCTGCCTACCTGTTTCTTCTCTTTCCAGTTGTCTAGAGCATCGATATAAAGACTTGAGTGCGCATTATGGATATAGGTTTTAGTTATGTCGCTTGTTGGCAGGTAAGTGTGAAGTGCTTGGCTTATGGCAAAGCTTTCTATTCCAGTATTGGTAGTAATAAGTTCAACCATGAGGGTCTTCGAGAAGACAAAGCGTGCTTTTAAGTTAAACTCGTAAGGCCATATCTTTTTACTTTCGGGAGTCTCAGACAGTTCTAATATGATCTCAATGTATTCACAGCTTTCTATAATGGAATGTATTTCCCAAGGCTTTGAGCGAACGAAGCCATGGGCGCTAGACCGAGCTTCTGGCTTAGCCTGATCTTGAATGACCTTCGGGTTTTTGTCTAAGTTCCCAAACCAAGGCCAGCAAATTGGAATGCCGCCGCGTAATGGCTTACCTTGCTTGTATTCAACGCTATCGCTGAGCCAGAGTAAATTTTTCTGGTGTTTGTCACCTTTAGGACGGCTATTGGGCGTAAACTCAATCAGTTGAGCACCTTGTAATAATAGGGTAGCACTGAATAATGGATGCTCTACTTTGATAGCCTCCAGTTGATCCATTTTTACCGTTTGGCAAAAAACATAGCTCATGAATATCGTCCTAATCTATAATCAGTTCTTTAATGCCGTTAATATAGCGGAAAATCTCTCTCTTGAATAAACCCATTGTGAATAAAAAAGATTTATTAACTCAGCTTATTACACATCTGCAGCAAGAAATTGATGCGACACTTAATGCGGTAAATGAAGCACACGCCTTGGCTTCGCATGAGCAGAGTAAGCCCGAAAATCAATACGATACGTTGGCGTTAGAAGCGGCGTATTTAGCGCATGGGCAGTCTGAGCGAATTGCTGAGCTTCAGCGGCAGGTCATGCTGTTAAATCATTTTGAATTTTTAGATTATAGTGAAGAAAGTCGAATCACGATTGGAGCTTTGGTTTGCATACAAGAGTTAGAGGACGATTCTCTAGCGGCTTCGCCACAGTGGTTTTGGGTGCTTCCCGTTGCAGGTGGTCAGGTGCTAAGTTTGAATGTACTTGGATTTAGTTGTGATAGTTTGAATAGTGATAGTCTAAATGACATTGAGGTTCGAACAATAACGGCAAAAGCGCCTTTGGCTGAAAAATTACTGGGTTGTAATTTAGGTGATGAAGTTGTGCTTAATCTTGGGCACAAAAAAAAGCAGTTCGAGGTTATCGAACTGCTTTAATTTTTATTAAACTTGATCGGTACTTAGTTTAATTGTGATTAAACCATCCGCATTCAATAAAATTATTTGAACATGTCAGCGAAACTTTCTTCTGGACCGTCAGATATTTCTTTAAGCGGCCAGCCGCCAAGTTCTTTCCAGCGATTTACAATGTAGCAAAATAACTCTGCTGTTTTCCAAGTATCGTAGGCTGCTGAGTGTGCTTCTTTGTTATCGAAATCAATGTCGGCAAGCATGCAAGACTTAGCCAATACTGTATGCCCAAGTGACAATGCACTTAAACTTGCGGTGTCGAAGCTCGAGAAGGGGTGGAATGGATCGCGTTTTATTTCGGTGCGCTCAATCGCTTCTTTTAAGAAACCGTGATCGAAGTGTGCATTATGACCTACTAAAATCGCACGGTTACAACCTGTGGATTTTACTTCTTTACGCACAAACTGAAGCATTTTAGTCATTGCTTCTTCCTCGCCTATGGCTTCACGAGAAGGATCAAAAGGATCAATGCCAGTAAAGTCTAAGGCTTCTTTTTCAAGGTTAGCACCTTCAAAAGGAATTACATTGGCATCGATGGCTTCGTGTGGATAAAGCCAACCGCTCTCGTCCATGCGAAGTGTAACCATGGCTATTTCTAATAAAGCATCGGTCTTGCAGTTAAAACCACCGGTTTCAACGTCGACGACCACGGGTAAAAATCCGCGGAAGCGTTGTGCCATTAGTGTTTTTTCTTTTTTCTCAGCCACTGAGTAATTCCTTAAGCGATTGTTCGCACGATTAGCTATTTAAATCTTATGTTATTTAGCAACTTGCCAGCGAATCACTTCGCCGGCTTTAATTGGAACGATTACATCACCCGCGAATGCCATTTCGCTTGGTACGGTCCAGTCTTTTCTATCTAAAGTAATAGTATCGGTATTTCTAGGTAAGTTATAGAAGTCTGCACCAAAGTGACTTGCAAAACCTTCTAATTTGTCTAAAGCACCTAAGTCTTCAAAAATTTCAGCGTACAATTCAATCGCAGCAAAAGCGCTGAAGCAGCCCGCACAACCACAAGCAGATTCTTTGGCGCCCTTTGCATGAGGCGCTGAGTCGGTTCCCAAGAAGAATTTAGGGTTGCCACTAATAGCAACTTCCTGCAATTTTTGTTGGTGAATATTGCGTTTTAAAATAGGTAAGCAATAGAAGTGAGGTTTAATACCGCCGACTAGCATGTGATTACGATTGTAGGCGAGGTGTTGAACAGTAATGGTTGCCGCTACATTTGGGCCCGCTTGCTCAACAAACTCAGCCGCATCTTTAGTTGTTATGTGTTCGAAAACAACTCTAAGATTTGGATGACGCGCTAGGGTGGGCTTCATAACGTCATCAATGAAACGTTTTTCGCGGTCAAAAACATCAATATCATCATGTGTCACTTCACCATGAATCAAGAGCGGCATTTCGTTTTCAGCCAATGCTTCTAGTACTGGATCAAGCTTCTCTAAATCGGTTACGCCCGAGTCTGAATTGGTGGTTGCGCCTGCAGGGTAAAGCTTAGCGGCAACAATGTTCGAGCTTAATTTAGCAGCATGAATCATATCGGGGGTGGTGCGGTCAGTAAGGTAAAGCACCATTAATGGTTCAAACTGACTGCCTTCAGGGCGCTGATCTAAAATACGCTGGCGATACTCTAATGCTTGGCGAGCATACATAATAGGGGGTTGTAGATTTGGCATAATAATCGCGCGGCCCATATAAGCAGCCGTTGCGGGTACGGTGTACTTTAAAGCTTCACCATCGCGTAGGTGTAAGTGCCAATCATCAGGACGTGTGATGGTGAGTTGCTGTGTCATGTATAAAACCTTAGCTAAACTGTAAATATATGCGGGTATTGTACCTCAACTACCTTAACTTAATGAAGTTTTGGCCGATAACCTATTAGGTTTTAGTATTCTAGTGATCAATTGAGATGTTTATTTATTATGCGTAATGATGTGTTCTATTCCTTTTTAGCTCGGTTAGCAGCAATCTTCTTTGCCTTACTTGGGCTGTTGTCTATTTCATTGGAGTCGATGGCGCTGCAATACGGTAGTGGAATTGAGAATACTGATTGGAAAATTTCAGGGTCTATCTTCGAATGTCGATTTGAACAAACTCTACCTGAGTATGGCACTGCCGTATTTTACCATGAGGCAGGTGAAGATATTGTATTTCAACTGGAGACTCGTAAAAATCTGATGAAGACGGGAAGGGCGGGTATTTCAATTACTCCTGCGCCTTGGCATCCCAGTAAAAAATCAGAACACCTAGGGTTTGCTGATTTGATTGATGATAAACCTAACCTAGAATTAGACTCAGAGCGCAGTAATCAATTTCTACATGCTCTTTTAGAAGGGAAGCAGCCTGCTATTACAAGACGAACCTATTATGATGAATCTAAATATATAGAAATTAATTTGTCAGCGATTCATTTTAAAGACTATTACTACAAGTACTTAAAGTGTACTGATCAACTTCTACCTGTGAATTTCTCACAAGTATCACGCAATAAAATATACTTTGGTGGTGGTAAAGAAGGGTTGAGTCCTGAAGATGAAGAGCTATTAGATCGTATAATCTATTATATGGGGCAAGATCCAAGAGTCTTTGCTCTTTATATAGATGGGCACTCTGATAATAGGGGGCGCAGATATGATAATAGACAACTGTCTAAAAGAAGGGCTGAGTCGGTTGAGCGCTACCTAATAAAGAAGGGAATAAACCCTGACATGATTACCCTAAGATTTCACGGGCAAAGATATCCAATAGCCTCAAACAATACTTCGAAAGGTCGAGCTACCAATAGAAGGGTAACCATTCGTTTGGAGATGCGTGAAGATATGGAAATCCCTGAAGAGCTGTTATTTGTGCCTGACTAAGTGGCTAAGGTGCTCTAATAGCAATCTTGCTGTTAAATCCATGCATATGCTGTTAAATCCATTCATATATAGGTGGCTAGATTCTAGTAGTTCTAATTATCATGAATTGATTGATGGTGAATCAACTGCTTGTGTATCTATAACTAGCGCATCCATAACAAATAGCCTGAATAATAAATTCAAATTCCATGGCAATCTCCAAAATATGGCCTAGGCTGTAAGTCTCAGTTTGAGATAGTTCTATTTTTGAATGAAATAGAACGTCTCTCGTCTAAATCTGATCTTTTTGGGTTTATTTCCAGAAAGCAGTTGACGGGGCTGTGGATAAGCGTATTATTCGCCGCCTG
>CAJXUD010000007.1 GCA_913061415.1 uncultured Oleispira sp.
CACCGCCCTTTCACGGCGGTAACAGGGGTTCGAATCCCCTTGGGGATACCATCTTCCTTCTTTTGAGAAGAACGGGAGACACTAAGATAAATCAACCGGACATAAGCAATTATGATTCGGTTTTTTTATGCCTGCGATTTAGTATTTTTAAAACGAAACATGCAGCCCAAGCTTCAGCACCACCTGCTGGCTTTTAGAGACATCCATCGTTTGGCTAGCAAACTCCATAGAAACATACTCATGCTGCATTGAAAGCTTGGTCGTTCTGGTCGAAAAGTCATGCTGTAAGCCCAGCTTAATCGGCGATTCGCTACCCCAAGCCCCAGGCTTTGTTCGGTATTGAAAACCATGATAATAAAACGAACGAATCGGTGTGATCTGCGCGCTACTGAATAAATGAATATTCTGGCTAATGGCATACAGGTCGGGCACTAAAAAAACTTTCAGCGCTGAATCTGCAAAAGTGAGCGGGGTGCTGGCTTCCAGATAATGTAAGGCGGGCGCGTTTAATACAGCATCATCAAAATATTCGGGGCCAATAAGATAAAACGCTGATTCGGTAGAAATCTTAGCGGTCGTTCTCGGCATGCCTTTCCAATAAATTCGACTGAACACATTAATGCCGCTATACCTAGCCTCAAGCCAAGGGCTGCTCCACTCAACATCCAGATCCAAGCCATAAAGCCAGCCTAAATGCTCACCCTCCAAAGGTCTGCGCGCAATGAAATCTTTGGTATAGCCGTAATCAAGATCAATCGTCCCGCCCCAGTCATCCTCATCAGGGCTGGAATAAAACAAACTCCCATCAAAGCCACCCCAAATAATCTCATCAAGCCTCAAAACCACGATGCCCGGTGTGATCTTAAGGTGGGTGTCCACGTAGTTGTTAAGGTGGGTGTCCACGTAGTTGTAGGGTGGCTGTCCATGCAGTCGGGTATCGGTTTTATGATGGGTGTCCAAGTAAGGGAGGTGGAGTGTGTGGGCTAGTCTTAGGCCTTTGCCTGCGTAGACTTTGCTTTGCATTTTGGCGTTTATCTGCATTTGTTCGGCTAGTGTGATGTCGTTATTGTAATAATAAAAGCCTCTGGCTAGGTCGTTGCCGATTTTGAATTGGTGTGATTTTCTGACTAGGTAGCCTAAGGTTAAGTTTTTGTAGCGTGCGGATATTTCGCTCTGGATGAATGAAATGGCGTCTTTTCCGCTTTTTAGCTTTCCATTCCAGTCGTTTGCTAGTTGCATAACCGCCATTGGGCCTGCGTAGCTGAAGTGTTCTAGAGTGTAATCGAGTGTGTAATCAAGAGTGTGATCTGTCTTATCTTGAGGATCTTGAGTGCTGACTGTTGAATCACTGGCCTGTAGCGTAAGTGGCGTGGCTAGTAATGCTATTAGCGGCAATCTTATTATCAGGCGTTTAGCGCATAATCTCAGTTGCTTAAGAAGTGCCTGGCTTTGCTTCAAGCTGGTTGCAGAAGATGTTCGTCGATGGCTTAGCAAAAAAAGACTTCCGTGTTTTTAAAAATATTATATTACTACAAAAAAGGGCAGCCTAAGCTGCCCTTCTTCATAAACGTTTAAAACTCAATATTAAGCTTACTGTTTAACGAAGTCTAAGTTAGGCACCATTACAACGCCATAACTATCGCCCGCTACAAACTTAATAACCTGAAGGCCGTCACGGTCTTCAATAACCGCGACTTTCTCATCAGAACCATTGATGTAAATGTCACCGCTAAAGTCTAAATCGCCTTCGCAAGCTGCGATAATGTCAGTATCTTGCATGCCTTGATCGTCTGTTTCAGTTGCGCATGTCGCAACCAGTTTCAGACTAATGTCAGCATTTTCGATAGTAACAAAAGACTTGTTAGCATTGGTTGCTTCACGAGTATCAAGATCAAGCTTCAATACACGAGGGCCGTAAGAGAAAAGAGCAGAGGCTTTGAAATCATCCGTTGCTACGTTTTCAACGGTTAGCGTCACATGGCCATCTTCAATACCGGCTAGAGCTGTATCGATTTTCAACGAAGCGCTTACTTTACGGTAATGATCAGCGGTTTCGATGACATCGTAATCGATTTGGTAATCGCCATACATCACAAACATTGGCTTAGTTACAGGGTCTAGATTAGTAAATTCAACCAGGTTTTCATCACTATAGAAGCCCCTGTATGTAGAGCGGGCAATGCCGATCTCCCCAAAGGTCGTAGAAATGTCCGCGTGAGGATTGAATCTATAAGACTGCTGATATAGCTGAGCATCCGCCGAACTGATCGTAGAAAGCAGTGCGTTAGCAGGCTTAATGCCACCTATATAAACCTCACTGGTATGGTTGTTATCAATATAAACAGAGCAGTAACTGGTATTACAATCTCTGATTTCAATCACATAATCAGTCGTAGTACTTCCATAAACAACTGCGTCTAAACCAGGCAGTGCAGCATTAAGCGACGCCGCATAAGCACTTAAAGACGCTGAGTTATCAACCATTAGGGTTACAGAAGATAACTGCGAAGAGCCATCATTGTATAGATCGCTGTAGACCGCATCCTTAAACGAGAAGGTCACAGAACCAACTTCATCACCTTCTTCAGGCAATGCAATTGAAGGCAGTATCAAATCAGAATAATCGAACGTAATGGCCGCTTCTACATTAACAGAGGCATTACCGGCCGATGTTTGAGTAGAAAGATTACCCGTAAGATTCATTGAAGTCGCTTCTTGCTGTAAATCTTCACCTAGGTAAAAAGCAGAGCCGTCAGCATTTTTAAGTGCTTCAGTCGTTACTTTCGCTTCACCGGTAAAGTTAGTGATATAACCTTCGGCATCGGTAATGATAACCGCACCATCAAACTCCATGGTTATCTTATCAGCTTCCTGCCTGCCTAACGCGTCAGGGTCTAATGCAGTCGCTGAAGAAGTAATATTACCGTCAAAGCTAGTAGACGTATTATTCTCGCCTGCTAAATTGATAGAACCTTCAAAGCTCATGCCGGCTGAATTGGCAATGTACTCATGCATAAGCTCAACAGGCGATAAAGCATTAGCCGCTTGAGTAACCGTTTCTGTAATCGTTCCTTCAGTTTCAAGGGTAATCGTACCCACTGCGGTTTCGTTACTTACCGTATTACTTGCATTAACTTCAATCACTAAGTCAGCAGAGCTTGTCTGGCCAACTGCGTGAGTAAAGCTACCCGTCACATCAAACGTAGCGGTTTCAGTATCGGCTACGCCATCGGCAGAGCCTGTAGCAACTGCAAGGTTAAGGCTGAATTCTAAACCCTTAACATTCATCAAGGTTTCAGCGTCAGTACCTTCAGTTACACCAATAAAGGCTTGAAGTGCAGAGTTATTAGCAAGGGTAATTTCGACCTCGCCACCCGTGCCTGAAAGATCGATATCGCTAGCGCCACCGGTATCAGCACCAAAATGGCCATCAACATTAGTAATAGAGTAGGTTAGCTTACTAGAGTTAGCAGCACCTTCATCACGAGAAACGCTATACAAAACATTACTCGCAGCGCCAGAAGCTTCTGAATGTGTTACATCAACCGTAGTCGACGTCATGCGGTTATTGCCATCGAACGTTGGTACGATGGTAATTGTCACGTCATCCGCAACGTGGTCGTATTCACCAATATAACCAAGGCCAAGCGCTGCCGATAGGCTGTATTCAGAAATACCCGCGGTACCGTTTAAGCGTACATGGCGCTCATAAAAACCAACAAGATCAAGAGACTTAGTGATTATTTGAGACGCTTCTAAAAGAGGGCCGTTAGCGGTTTCTGTGTAGTGATCATAACCCATGCACTCAGTAGCATTGGTCTCAGGATTCTGCCCATAGTAATAGCATTCGTTTATTTCAACTTCATTAGCAACCAAGCCTTCAATCGTATTGATTAGCGCAGATTGCTCACTTAGCGTATCGGCCAATTCGCCCGCAGCGTCTAGCTGATCATTAAATGGCTGATAAATAGACATCGCGCTCGCGTCTTCTATCGCATTATCCCAAAGAGCCACATCTTCTAATAAAACCGCTAACTTATCAGCGTCTGTTGTTTCGCCAGGGGTAACCGGAGTAGCAGGAGGAGTTACTTCTTCATCGGCTGGTTTATTATCAGCACTTTCTTCTTCGCGTAATAGGGTCGAGCCCGTTGCGCCTAACTCAATCTCAACTTCATCGGTAGCCGCTTTGGAATTAGCCGCAACAACCACTTCACCAGCTTTCTTGAAAATAGTATTTAACGAAATCGTTCCTGGAGTTGTCGAGTTAGCTTTTAAACCACCGTCTTCAGTAAAATCGTCCGTCAGGTTCTTAATCACATCAGCAACAGAAGCATTGGTATCTTCTTCAGCCATGGTCGCGATAGCACCAACCAATGCGCCGTAAATCTTAGCTTCATTAGAAGCTGACTGAACCGCTTGAGGGTTAGTAATATCAACCGGAGCTAACGTATTAATATCAACGCCTACCAAGCCAAGTAACTTAGCCGTCGCGTTAATCGTACCCTGAATGTCACTTGCGTCAGATAAACCTTGCTTCACAACACGCTGAGCGGCCAAATGAGTTAATGGCGTAACCATCAGTTGTTGATTCGCTGCACGAGCAGGATTCGGCAAAACAGAGGTTAGAATAAAATTAGGATCATTAAAGGCATAATCATCACCAAAACCAACGGCTACACCGTTTTTCGTGCCACAACCAGGCGCCGCATCACATACCGTGCGAGTCTCTGTATTGGTTGTAAGCTCAATTAAAATAGCGCCTTGATGATTGGTTTGCGGAAGAGAGTAAGTACCGTCAGCAGCCGTTGTCGTTTCACCCAGTTTAACGCGGCTCATGGTATAAGCCGTCACGGTTGCGTTGCTTAATAAGCCCTTAACCGCAAGACCCGAAATAGAAACCTGTTTAACAACTTCGTCTTTTTTATCACTAGAAGAGCCGCCAGAATCAAGGCAACCGGTTAACGCAATACTGGTAATGGCGACCGCAAGTGCTGCCTTTTTGAAAGAGCCAAACTTTTTGGTCTTGTTGTTTGTGCTGATGGTAACGTTACTCATTATGAATAAGTCCTTTTCATAGTTAAGTCATCCCCCAGCTCGCGATGGAAAAACCCAAAGCGCTTCCGGGAAAGTTTTAAAATACTAGCCTGTTAAGAGGGCTGTAATCGTTAAATAAATTACGAACTTCAAGTATTGGAAAGAAATGCGATAAGTACAAGTGGGTAAGGGTGGAAATTACAAATAAACTACATAATAGAGACATGATAGCGATATAAAACGGCACTTTAGTACAGTTAATGAACAGTTGTGCAATTAGTAATCAGAAGCTTTTAAACAGCAAGCAAAACAAACCGAGCCCCTTTATAAGCCCCAGGCTCAATATACAAACGATTGCCCATCTGCACCGCCTCGCTCTCACCATCCACCACATTGCCGGTCGAGTTATGCCCATGCACCAAATAATCAATGCCCGACACCGAATGACTGCTGCGGTTAGAAAAATTACGGCGCGACCAAAGACACGTCTCTAACTCCTCTTGGTCAAAGTCAGGGTAGTGCGACCAGTCATCACTAGGAAAATCAGCGTGTAACAAACCATACTGCTTACCGTCTTGGCCTTCTAGCTGCATCGCAATTGGCAGATTCGATAATGCCTCAAACCACATGGGCCATTGGCTAGGGTCTGAGCTGGCAATCCACTCACCGCCGTTTTGTAACCACAGCATCTTATGCTTACTGTTATTGTGCATTAAACCACTCAGCATAAAATACTCATGATTACCCAATAACGAAAAGAACCAAGGCTCGGCCAGCATTGCCAGCACCTTGGCAGAGTCTGGGCCACGGTCAATCAAATCACCCACGCAAAACAAGCGGTCGCAGGCAAAATCAAAATTCAACTCACCCAACTGACTCATCAAACGCTCATAATGGCCATGAATATCTCCCACAATATAATCAGTACCGTGGGCATTTTTCTCAAACGTCACCAGCTGGCTGTGCGGGGTATTAAACAAAGCTATCATCGCAACTTACTCCAACGTGCAATACACGCGATCGCTAACAAAAATACAAACATAAACGCATTGGCAGGAATCTGCAGATTAAAATCGACCGACGAATGAATTAAAATCGCAATAATTCCCATGCAGGCCGAAAACCCCAAGCCTTGCTGCAAACTATTACGCCGCATTCGCATCGCCTGAATAGACCAAAACAACGCAATCGAAACCGCAGCCGCCAACGCCAAAAACGCAATAATGCCAAACTCCGCCAAAAACTGAGCGTAATCATTATGCGCATGATCATAAAGCGCAGTGGCCTTAACATCATCCGACTTATAGCCAGGGTAAGCATACTTATAACTGCCAGCCCCCGTACCCAAAATAGGATTATCTAACCACATGTTAAAGGTATCACGACTCACCTCATCGCGGCTCTCTTTCTCGATGCTGGAACCTTGCAAACGCTCGGCGACTTTCTCGACCCCAAAAAACATCCCGACAATGGCAATATCAATAATCAGCAAGCTCGAAAGCAAAATCGTGGTCGAGCGAGACTTATTCTTCATTAACAATAACGCCAAGCCTCCGGCGATCATCAAGCTGGCAAAAAACGCCGAGTTACCCATGCGCGAACGGGTCATTACCAAGCCAATCACCATAATCGCCAATATAAGCCGCATAATCACCTTAGGGCTTAATAGCATCTCAATAAACTGGCGCAAACGCTGCTGCCAATCACCGTAATAACGGGTCGACGACGCCAATAAAAAGCCAATACCCAGCGCCAGCGACATCTCTAAATACCCCGCCAAATGATTACGGTTTACAAACGTACCGGTCGCCTTACCCAAATACGCAATCTTTTTAGAAAAGAACCCCAGCTCTAAACCACTCATAACCATCAACGAACCATAAACCGCCTGAAAGCCACCCGCCAAAATCACCACCCAAATCGCAGCGGTAATACGCGCCCGAGAATTCAGCAACATCAGCGTTAAAGCAAAAAAGCTGCACAAACCAACCGTCTGTAAAAAATCCAAATACAGATCATGACGCGCCATAGACGATAAATAAGAAAGTAAGACAGAACCGTTAATATCGGTCGTAGGGTCTAGCGGGGTAGAGCCCAAAATAGCAATACCAATATCAGTCGTATTAACGGAATACAGCGAAATGACATAAGCACTAATACGCCCTATATTCCACTGCAGCCCAATAAACACCGCAACAAAACACAAAGGCAAAAGAACCGGATAACTGAAAGCCGGAATCCCCATAAAATCACGGCCGCTAGACTGAACACCACTAAATCGAGCACTGCCAGAGCGCACAGAAGCTTGAGAATTTAAATAAAACTGAGCCAGCAACAAACCACAAGACAAGCCCGCAAAAAAGGCCCAACCCCAAGGGATTACACCCGCAAGCGGCAAAGGTAAGCAAAACAATAAGGCCAAATAACTAGGAAAGATAAAACGCGACATATTCAAGTGCAGACTCAGCGATTAAAACATAAAAACAAACCAGCCTCTTAACGACAGCCAAAAAAAAGCCCGAACGAATCGGGCTTTTTTAGCACAGCTAGCCGACTAACTAAGCGATTAACGCTCAGATGGGCTGATGTTTGGATTAGGCGTTAGTAATGGTGGAGCCTGGCGTGAATCATTACCAGAGTTATTGCCAGCATTGTTACCAGAATCGTTACCTGCATTGTTGCCAGAGTTGTTACCACCCGCAGTCGGTGCAGCAGGAGTACCCGTAACACCAGCAACGATCACTTGAGGATCAACTTTTAAAGACGTTGCCGCTTTAGCAACAGCTGCTTGTGCATCAGCAGTAGAAGTACCTGACGCAGTAGCACCGGCAGTAACACCACCCAGTGCTGTTTCAGCAGGAACGCCATCAGCGGCTAAAGCAGCGGCCAATACCGTATCAACACTTTTGCCTGCTTTAAGGCCAGCAGCAGAAGCCGCCGCAACAGCCGCTTTAGCATCAGCGCCAGCAGCAATCGCAAGATTAATAACCGTAGTAATATCTACACCCGCAGCAACCGCATCTTCAATAGCCAATGCCTGGCAAGAACCACTACCACCACACGCAGCCATCGCGTTATTAATAATATCGGAAGCAGAAGCATCGCCTGCAGCCAATTCAGAAGAAATAGAAGCTGAAGCCGGAAGGGCCGCTGCAAGAAGAATCCCTGCAAATAAGTTACGCATAGTCATAATCCGTTATCGGTAAATCAATTGGGTTTATTAATTTTGCCATTTTATACAGCAAACCCCCAGCAAACAAGAGCCAAAGGTAAAATGTTATTAAGTAGTCGTGAAATACAAATTTATCAAGCACGAAACCGCTACAACGCTTAAATAGCCGTCAATGACAGGTAAATATCTACCCAAAAGGGACGAGATTGGTTGGTTTTGTGGCCTATATCAGGTATGGTGCGCCGCGTTAAGTTCATAGAATTGAACAAGTTATTTTTATTCTATCTTTACTATTTGCATAAGTGCTTGATTGCACAGGGATTCGCATTGAAAAACTCTACTACTAGATCTGCTATGAAATTATGGCAACCCTTTATATGGGTTGAGTTGGTCAGTACGTGTCGTCAAGCCAGTTTTTTTGAGAATTCCAATAAAACCATCAAATTTCCTGCGCAGTTTCATTTGGGTATTCTGACCTACTATCGCAGGATATATTCATAAATATTTAGGTAATCGTTTGTTCAATCAATGATCAGTCATTCTTGTGTCCATAAATTCGTGGAAATTAAGAATGGGCTGCTTAAATGTGGGTTTTACTAAAAGTAGTGGAGTTAGAAGTGTTTAGTCGAATCAAAAGAATTCCCAGCACGCATGCGCTCTGGGTAGTATTAAATCATGGATTCTCAAAGACTTTAATGGCACTGAAGTTTTTGCTGGCTGCCAAGTTTTTAGGCCCTGAATTAATGGGTGTTGTGGGGCTTTTACTGGTCATTTATGCAATAGCTGAATCTTTATCAGAATTCGGCTTGATACAGGCGATAATTCAAGCACCTGAAGCCCCTAGTGTCTTGCAAATTAATTCGGTGTGGTGGGCATCATTTGTTCGAGGAGTAGGCTTATCTTTATTATTGGTCGGTATTGGATATTTTTACCCAATTCAGAGTTATAGTGAAGACTTCATTATCGCTGCATTTATAATAGCGGTCTGCGCACTTTTAAAATCTATTTCAAGTCCAACATTGTATTTAGCGCAAAGAGAACGGTGGTTCAGTAGGTTATTCCTTCATAGTTTTGGTGGTGCATTATTAGACATAGCAATTACCATCTGGTGTTTGATGAGCCAGAAGGGAATTTTGTCAGTATTTATAGGTTTGATAGCTTCGGAGTTTATAAAGACGGTAGCGTCCTACTTTATATTTTCAACTGATAGATATCGATTCCAAAGGCTGTTATCACCAAGTTTTAATGTGTCTAGTTACATGATGTATGGAAAATGGATTTGGGGGGGGAATATCGTAAACCTGTTATTAAACCAATCAGACAAGTTAATTACGGGCTCAATGCTTGGTAATTCCGCACTGGGAATCTACCAAATGGGAGGAAGGCTTGCCCAGCTTGGGATTTCAGATGTGGCAGTTGCATTTGGTCAGTATTTGTTCCCCTCGTTCTCACGACTTAATAATGATATTGAAGAAAGGAATAATTTATTTTTTAAAGCATTTGTTTATATGTTGATTTTCTCGCTGTCATCGGCTTTAACATTAATGATCGTTTCGCAACATATACCATACTTTTTAGGCGATGATTGGGGAGAGAGTGTTGCAATATTGCGCATTTTAGCAATATCAATGATGTTTGGCGCATTAATCTCAGTCTTAGTTGCATACCATCGTGCTTCTGGTTTTCCATCACGCGTCACTAAAGCATCCTTATGCCAGCTAGGGGTGTTTATACCTACATTATATTTATCAATTTCATTATATGGCGTTGTAGGGGTTGCAATAAGTACAGTAATTAGCACAGGTGTAGCTCTATGCTTGTTATTAAGGGGTACTGATTTAACCTTGAAAATAATTAATGAAAAGCTTGCCTGTTTTTATAAAAAAATATTCAATTTTGTTTTTATATTATTACTAGCACTCTTTCTTGATTCTATGTGGCTACAGCTTTTAACCTGCCTAGTAGCCATTGCGCAACTGTTACATGCTATATATATGAACGAGAGGGTAGTTACATGAAAGTAGCAATTAATTATTCTGATAGCCGTTTCGAAAGGAATAGAAGATGGAATACCATGACTGCTAAATTGTTTGGTGGGGTTGATAAAGTAGTTGAGTATTCGCCTAGTGATATTGACCTAGAATTTTACGAAGAAAATTCTAAAGTGCTAAATCAATCTAGAGGTGGGGGATACTGGTTATGGAAACCTTATTTTATAGCAAAAACCCTATCTGATTTATCAGACGGAGACTATTTATTTTATAGTGACTCTGGCGCTGTGTATTTAAATAGTGTGGATTATTTGATAGAAATTCTAGAATCCAATTCTGATGAGATTATGCTGTTTGAATCGCCTTTGATTGAGAAGCAGTGGACAAATAAACATCTAATTAAATACATGGGAATGGAAAATTCTGCGGCGCTTGAAGAAAATCAAATTATTGCTAGCTATTTGTTGATTAAAAAATCTGCAAAAACAGTAGCATTTATTAATGAGTATTTTGAATTATGTAGGAAAGAAGAGCTTGTCACTGATTTAATGACACGGAAAAGTGAAGAAGCCTTTGATCATAGACATGACCAATCAATATTAAGCCTTCTTGCAAAGCAACTCGGCATTAAGCCATATCGGGATCCTTCTGATTATGGTGTATTTCCATTCAGATATTTTTCAGTATCTAGGTTGTTTAGAGTGAATAATTATATAAATAATTATCCAGTAATATTGCTGTCAAATAGAAAAGCGCACCCGTTATACTATTGGTTGAAGTATAAAGTAAGAGTAATGCTGAGCAAGGTAGTTACATATGATATTTAATTTCTATTCCCGTCTCGAAAGTGGACATAGGGCGGAATATATAACTTTTAGTAAGTTAAAGTTAGGTGGTGAACGGGTTCGTGGCTTGCAATTACTAAGCTCTAGGAAGCCGCTCCTATTTCTAATGGTAGAAGAAAATTTTATTTTGTATTTTTTGGTGGCATTGCTTAGGTCACTTTTCAAACTAAAAACAGTAGGGTTGGTCTTTAGGGCAAAAGAATGTGTAGTAAAAGATACAGCTAGATTGAAAATTAAATTCATGCTTTTTAAAATATTAAAGCCGAATAAAATGGTGACATCTTTATCGATTGTCCCATTTTTTGTTGCGCCAGAATTGTGTGAAATTTGCGATGATTGGATTTATGATTTTCAGTTTTGGGATGTTGATTTTTTGGAATCAACAGTTGATGATAATAATGTAGGTTTTGCGTTGTCTGATATCAGAGATAAAGCAAAAGGTCGAAAGATTGTATGTGCTATTGGTAGGCAGGATACGAGCAAAGGGTTTGATAAATTTATTCAGCTATATATTAACTCTGCCAAGTTAAGGGGGGAGTTTCTATTCGTCTCGGGTGGGTGTGTAAGTGGGGTGGATAATGTTCAACTTAGAGCTTTTGAAGACTGTGGTGCACTCCTTTGGAATAGAAGAATTAGTGATTCTGAGTTGGTCGCTTTATATGGAGCTGCTGATGTGGTTTGGGCTTGTTATTCACCAGAGTATAATCAATCCTCTGGTGTTCTAGGGCGCGCCTTGCAATATGGGAAGAGTGTTATTGTAAGGCGAGGTTCACTCATGGAATGCCTTGCTAGTGAATGGTCAGGTTCTTCTTTTGCATCACTAGAAATGCCTAGCTGTGAGGGCGCCGAGAGCATATTATTAAAAATATCCTCATCGGAACGAGGATATGAAAGAGGGAGTGAGTTGTGTAGCAAAAGCATGACTGTGCTAATGGATTCGTTAGCAGGAAGGAATAATGAGTAGTAATTATTTTAATTGGGAGAATAAGCAAGAGATAATAGCTTGGTGTATTATTATCTTATCATCAGTGCTTATTTTAAGCCCAATGGGGAGTAATAAACTGCTTGTGTTTTCTGGGGTGTTTGTTGTTGAAATAGTCCTGTTCCCCATAATACTTATTGCGTATTCACATTTTAATAGTGTGAAAATGGGTATTAGTAGTTTGTTTTATAGCGGGCAATTATTCATTGTTCTGCTTTGTACCCTCGCGCTATTTTTCGTAGGTGGGATATCTGGTGATAGCATAACAGGTAGTTATTCAATGGCTAGATCAATGATGTTCTTTTTTATAGGTTGGTGGTTTGTTTCGGTCGGTATGAAAGTGACTGGAAAACATAAGCTTTTATACCTGCTAGCTATAATTATAGTGTTAAGCGTATTATCTTCAGTATATTATTACGAAGTAGATTCGCCAGGTATTAAATCACCATATTCACTTTCTGTATTGTGTTTGCTTGCATTGCTTGCGGTAGAATTCAAAAATAAAAAATTCTTATTCTTTGTGATTTTTACTGTAGGTCTATTATCGGTTAAAAGCTCATTTAGATCTTATTGGCTAGCACTGATTTTTCTTTATTCAGGATTATTCTATACGTATTTTCGCGATATTTTTATCTTGTCTGGTACTAGGGTGGTGCTTAATTCAAATAAAATACTCCAACTTTCAGCTCTTATAATAGTATGTACTTTATTGTCTACATTACTGGCTAGTCATATCTATGAGTGGATTGCTTCTGACCCCAGTAGGTATCATCAAATTATTTACAAAAGCCAGGAGTTATTTAATACAGTTATATATGGCGATACTTTAGGTAGTTCTGAGGCTGAACGACTTGGGCAGCTCAGCTTCTTATTAGTTAATTGGGGTTCTTTTATTCTACCTGGTGGGTTTCAAAATGGATCATCTTTATTTACTATGCATGACTCTTCGCCAGTCAAGGATAGTGTGTACATGTACTTATCAGTAGTGCTTGGTATGGTGCTGGCTATACCTTCAATATGCTATGTAATTCTTCGTCTTGCTATTGGCTATAATAATACCATTCAGCCGTTGAGGCCTTTATTTTTATCAATAATTTTTATTATAGTCATTATCTTCTTTACGCAAGGGGCTGTTCTGATGAAAGTAAGTGATGCATTTTATCTAGGTACTTTGTTAGCGTACTTAACTCGTCGTGAGGGCGTTCAGTGCAATTAAATACATCTGGGTTGTATATTAAAAGAATAATATCTCCAAGGTATGTTTAGGGGTTTTAGTGCTAATGTTACTGCAATAATTACAAGGGTTGTGACTATGATTAATGACAAAAGACAAAAGCTGAAAATCTTAGTAGTTTACCATTATATTGCAAAGTACCGTGGGCCAATTTTTGATGCGCTTGCAATGCATGATGAAAATATTGAATTTCAATTTTCATCAGATATCTTAGCCAATAATGATATAGAGCTGATCTCTAATACATTCTATGAAAATAATAATTTTCATAGGCTTGAAAATAAATGGGTTTTCAAAGGGTTGTGGCAGAGAGGGTTGATGAAGTTAATTGCAGTTGAACAGTATGACGTGGTGATTTTTCTAGCTGATCCCGGATTTTTCACGACCTGGTTAGCCTCTATATACTTAAAATTCAAGCCCGCTAAGGTGATTTTTTGGACGCATGGTTTTATTCGGGGGAATTCATTAAAGGATAAACTTAAATTATTTTTCTATCGATTGGCTGATGGTATTTTCCTTTATGGTGATCGAGCTAAATTAAAACTGAGCTCAGCCGGTGTGCCTTTTAATAAACTATATCCAATCTACAACTCACTTGATTATTTGGAACAAAGTAAAATACGGGATTCTATAACATCTTCTGAGATCAAATTAAAAAAGCGTGATGTTTTTAGTGAGCCGGACACATTTCAGATAGTTTTTGTTGGTAGACTTACTCCTCAAAAAAAACTAGGGAAGATTCTTGAGTTAGTTCACCAGCTAAAGAAGGAAGGACTTCTTGTGAATTTGTTGATAATAGGCGACGGGATTGAGCTTCCCTTGCTGCTCGATCAAACCTCTTATCTTGGTATTTCAAGTCAGGTTGTTTTTTATGGGAAAACGTATAACGAGAAAGAGTTAGCCGTTTTACTTATGGGAAGTGATCTGTGTGTTTCGCCCGGTGAAATTGGGTTAACAGCAATGCATGTAATGGCTTATGGAGTTCCGGTTATTACGCATAGTAATGAGTTTACCCAGATGCCAGAATTTGAAGCTGTTATTAATGGTATTACGGGCGCTTTATTTATGGATGGCGATTATGAAGAAATGTATAGGCTGGTTAAAACGATGATTAATGAGCCGATAAAAAATATTTCACAAAACTGTATTGATGTTATTGAGGAAAAATATAATCCAGTATCACAAAAAAAATTAATAATAGAGGCAATTGATGCGCTTTACAATACTTAAACTTTATGCACGTTTTGCGAGAAATATTTTTCAAAATTCTATTACTCGAAGGAGGAGAATACCTTATTCGAGTGATGTGAAAATACGCTCTAATATAAGTAAAGATATAATTGTAGGCGAATTTGCATACATTGGCCGAGGTGCCGAAATCACCCAAGGTGTTGAGGTTGGTAACTACACGATGCTAGCAACTTCGGTATCAATTGTAGGTGGTGATCATAATTTTAATAAACCAGAGTTGCCAATAGTATTCTCAGGTCGCCCTATGCTTGAAAAAACAATTATTGGTATGGATGTGTGGGTTGGGCACAAAGCTATAGTGCTTTCAGGCGTTTCAATTGGTGATGGTGCAATAATCGCAGCTGGGAGTGTAGTTAGTAAAGATGTCCCACCCTGCACAATCTATGGTGGTGTACCTGCAAGGTTTATTAAGAATCGATTCGCCGATACAAAGCAGAAGGGCGCGCATCTGGAGTTTTTATTAAAGAAACCGATGGTGGGGTTGCCCCCATCATCCAGGAAGTAAACAGCATAGAAGTTTTGGTTTTTAAGAGTAAAAGTAAATATGTATATTAAAGATAAAGAGCTATTAAATTCACCTGTATTCAGTGTAAGTAATAAGGTTGTTCGGGTTTTTTGGGGTTTTGTCTATGTTGTTTTTATAAAGTACTCACCAGTTTTTTTATTTAAGTGGAGGGTGTTTATTCTTAAACTATTTGGTGCCGATATTAGTTGGTCATCAAGAATCTACCCAACAGCCAGAATCTGGCTACCTTGCAACTTAAAAATGTCAGATGGGGCGACCGTTGGGCCTAGAGTTAATGTGTATAATCAGGGGCGTATAGATATTGGGCCTAATGCAATTATTAGTCAGGACGTATCGCTTTGTGCGAGTACTCACGACTATAACAAACCTACTCACCCACTAGTGCTAGCGCCAATTCGAATTGAAAGTGATGTATGGGTATGTGCTGAAGCATTTATAGGGCCTAATGTCACACTTTGCATTGGTTCTGTTATAGGTGCGCGCGCTGTTATAAGTAAGGATACTTTTGCTTGGGGAGTGTATGGCGGAAACCCTGCTGTTAAAATTAATGAAAGGAATGGATATCACCTAAATGACAACTAATATATCTGTATTAATACTAACGTATAACGAAGAATTGCATATTGAGCGATGTATTAAATCATTACTTCATATTACTAGTAATATATTCATAGTAGATAGTTTCTCAAATGATAAAACAGTTGCTATTTGTGAATCGCTTGGCGCTAAAGTTTATATGCGAAAGTGGAAAAATTATGCCGACCAGTTTCAGTGGGGGCTAGATAATTGCCCTATAGAAACAGAGTGGGTTATGAGAATGGATGCTGATGAGTATATTGAGCTAGACTTGATTAACGAACTTCCGGCAGCGTTAGGTAATACAGATTCTTCAGTTAACGGTTTTTACATTAGGCGAAAGTACTTTTTCTTAGGGAAGTGGATTAAAAAAGGTGCCGTATACCCTCTGAATCTATTACGAATATGGCGCAATGGGCAAGGGAGAATTGAAAACCGTTGGATGGATGAGCATATTGTTCTTGATTGCGCACAAAGCACAAATCAGCTTGTCGGCCATATTGTTGATGATAATTTAAATACTACAAAGTGGTGGACTGAGAAGCATAATGCTTATGCTGATAGAGAGATGATTGATATTTTGGATAAAAAATATCACTTATTTACTCATGATAATGCAATTGCGCAAGAGTCTGGGTCACAAGCTAAAATAAAAAGAGTTATTAAAGAAAAATTCTACAATCAGCTCCCTGTATTTGTAAGACCTCTTTTATATTTTTTATACAGGTATTTCATTCGTTTAGGTTTTCTGGATGGACTTAGGGGATTTGCTTTTCATTTCTTTCAAGGTTACTGGTACCGTTCGCTTGTTGACTTAAGGGTTTATGAGGCTGAAAAATTAATCAAAAATGCTGCCGATAATCAAGAACGCATCGGTATTTTACAAGCATTTACTGGGTTGAAACTACTGTGAGGTTTTTGCTGTATAGTTTAAATTACTCACCAGAGTTAACAGGTATAGGTAAGTATAATGGTGAAATGTCAGGCTGGCTTGTTAATAACAAGGCTGATGTTCAGGTTATATCCGCCAAACCTTATTACCCAGAGTGGGAAGTATACCCAGATTATTCTGGCCTTGGTTATAAAACGTCAGTTGAAAGTGACGTTTTAGTTACTCGTTGCCCTTTGTATGTACCTGCTAAGCCAACCGCGCTTAAACGAATTGTTCATCTTGCGTCATTTGCGCTTACTTCCGCACTTGCTTTGACTACTAAGTTGTTTTCATCGAAAACACGGCCAGACGTTCTATTCGTTGTGCAGCCCACATTATTTATCACTCCTGTAGCGCTTTTGTTTGCAAAGTTAGTGGGTGCTAAAACCGTATTGCACATACAAGATTATGAAGTCGATGCCATGTTTGGCCTTGGTCTTGCTAATGAGGGCTCTTTACTTTCTCGTATTGCTTATGGGGTTGAAACTTGGTTGATGCGCCGTTTTGATGTTGTGTCGACTATATCCTTTAGTATGATCGAAAAAGCGAAACAGAAGGGTGTTAATGCCGATCAAATGTTGTTCTTTCCGAATTGGGCTGATACTGATTTTGTAACCCCCGATGTTGATGGTAGCTCTATACGTAATGAATGGGGATTAGCCAGTAGCGATAAGGTTGTTCTATATGCGGGTAATATGGGGGCAAAGCAAGGTTTAGAAATGGTGCTTGAGGCCGCAGCAAAATATCAAACTGAAATTAACCAGGCTGCAGGTGCTGTAAAGTTTGTTTTTGTTGGCGCTGGTGCGCATGTCGATGCTTTAAAGCAGATGGCGCAAGACCTTCAACTTGATAATGTTATCTTTAAACCTTTGCAAGCTTGGGAAGATGTTCCGGCAATGCTTGTAATGGCTGATGTACATTTAGTAGTGCAAAAAAAGGGGGCTGCTGATGCGGTGCTACCTTCTAAGTTAACCAATATATTGTCGGCAGGTGGTCGCTCAGTTGTAACGGCTGAGGTAGATACTGAGTTAGGACAGATAGAAGCGAATTACCCAGGTATTTATACATTGGCTGACCCCGAGAATCTTGATGCTTTTATAGCCGCTTTAGATACTGAGTTAAATAAGATAGATCAAAATGACGGAAGTCATAATGTTATTGCTCGCAAATATGCTGAGGAATACCTCAATAGGGATGCAATATTGTCTAATTTTTTAGATAATATGCAGCAGATAATTAAACAGTAGTTCGAAGGACTGCATTAAGTAAAATATTAAGGGACTAGTAATGTCTACAAGTAATACAAACAAAAAAGTTGCACTGATCACCGGTGTAACAGGCCAGGATGGTTCTTATTTAGCAGAGCTTTTATTAGAAAAAGGCTATGAAGTACATGGTATTAAACGCCGTGCATCATCGTTAAATACCCAGCGTGTAGATCATATTTACCAAGACATGCATGAAGAGAATGTTAATTTCTTCTTACATTATGGTGATTTGTCAGATTCTTCTAACCTGATCCGTATTATTAAAGACGTTCAGCCAGATGAAGTGTACAACTTAGGTGCGCAGTCGCATGTAGCGGTTTCTTTTGAAGCACCTGAATATACGGCTGATGTTGATGCATTGGGTACATTGCGTATTCTTGAAGCGATTCGTTTCTTGGGCTTAGAAAAGAAAACGCGTTTTTATCAAGCGTCTACTTCTGAGTTGTATGGCGAAGTACAAGAGATTCCTCAGAAAGAAACAACGCCTTTTCACCCGCGTTCTCCTTATGCTGTCGCTAAAATGTATGCGTATTGGATTGCGGTTAACTACCGTGAATCTTATGGTATTTATGCTTGTAACGGTATTTTGTTTAACCATGAATCCCCACGCCGTGGTGAAACGTTTGTTACGCGTAAAATTACGCGTGCATTGGCGAATATTTCTCAAGGTTTAGAGTCTTGTTTGTTCTTGGGTAATATGGATGCACTTCGTGATTGGGGTCATGCAAAAGACTACGTTCGCATGCAGTGGATGATGCTTCAGCAAGATAAGCCTGAAGATTTTGTTATTGCTACGGGTAAGCAAATCTCTGTGCGTCAGTTTGTAGAGCTTTCAGCTAAAGAGCTGGGTATTACTTTACGCTTTGAAGGTGAAGGCATAGAAGAAAAAGGCTATGTGGACAGTATTGTGGGTGATAACTGCCCAGGTCTTAAGAAAGGCGACTTGATTGTTCAGGTTGATCCTAAGTATTTCCGCCCTGCGGAAGTAGAGACGCTATTGGGTGATCCTACTAAGGCTAAAGAAAAGCTTGGCTGGGTTCCTGAAATTACGGTTGAAGAAATGTGTGCTGAGATGGTACAGAATGATTTGGCTAAAGCTAAGCAGCACGCTTTATTGAAGGCTAATGGCTTTGATGTAAGTGTTGCTTTGGAAGGCTAATCCACATGAAGAAGATTTTTATAGCTGGCCATAAAGGTATGGTTGGTTCTGCTATTGTTCGTCAGCTTGAGCAGCAGATTAAAGAGGGTGCTGAGTTAGAGCTTGTTGTTCGTGATCGTACGCAGCTTAACTTATTGAGCCAGTCTGATGTTCAGCAGTTTTTTGCTAATGAAGGCATTGATGCTGTTTATTTAGCGGCTGCTAAAGTGGGCGGCATTATTGCCAATAATACTTACCCTGCCGATTTCATTTATGAAAATCTTATGATTCAGTGCAATATCATTCATTCTGCTCATTTGGCGAATGTTAACGATTTATTGTTCTTGGGGTCTTCTTGTATTTATCCTAAGTTGGCTGAGCAGCCAATGTCTGAGAGTTCGCTATTAACGGGCACTTTAGAGCCGACTAACGAGCCTTATGCGGTTGCTAAGATTGCGGGCATTAAGCTTTGTGAATCTTATAATCGTCAGTATGGCCGTAATTATCGCAGCGTTATGCCAACTAACTTGTATGGCGAGAATGATAATTTTCACCCTGAAAACTCTCATGTTATTCCTGCGTTAATGCGTCGTTTTCATGAAGCTAAGCTAAACAGCACTCCAGAAGTTGTTGTTTGGGGTTCTGGTAAGCCAATGCGTGAGTTTTTGCACGTTGATGATATGGCCGCTGCTAGTATTTTTGTTATGAATGCGTCTAAAGAAGTCTATGAAAGCTGTACTGAAGTAATGCTATCTCACATAAATGTGGGTACAGGTGTTGATTGTACGATTGCTGAATTGGCTTTAACCATGGCTGATGTTGTTGGCTACCAAGGTGAAGTTGGTTTTGATGCTGACAAGCCAGATGGTGCACCGCGCAAATTGATGAATGTTGACACACTGAAAGCATTAGGTTGGGAATATTCAATTGAGCTTAAAGATGGTTTGGCTTCGACGTATGATTGGTTCTTGGCGAATCAAGAGTCTTTTCGTGGGTAGGTCATGTTAGATCGCGATACTTTTAAAACGATTGTTGATAAAACACCTTTAATCTCGATTGATTTAGTTGTTCGTAATTCAGCGGGTGAGGTTTTACTTGGGCAGCGCTTAAATAAGCCTGCGCAGGGTTTTTGGTTTGTACCTGGCGGGCGCATTTTAAAAGATGAGTCTATTGCCAATGCTTTTAAGCGTCTGACGTTGAATGAGTTAGGTATTACCATTGATATTAAAGATGCTCGGTACTTAGGGTTGTACGAGCACTTTTACCCAGACAGTATCTTTTCTGCTGACGCTACTCTGACTTCTGTTAGTACGCATTATGTAGTGAATGCTTTTGAAATTATCTTGCCAGAATCTAATGTTGAATTGCCAAAAGAACAGCATGGTGAGTACCGTTGGTTTAGCGAAGACGAACTATTAGCTTCTGATAAGGTGCATGATCACAGTAAGTGGTATTTTGATAAGACCAAGGGTTTTATCTAGTTTTATTTTTATTTACACATATTGTCAGTACAAATTTTATAGGGAATGTAATGAATATCACTATCGCAGGCACAGGCTACGTCGGTCTTTCAAATGCCATGCTACTGGCACAGCATAATAAAGTAGTCGCTCTTGATGTTATCGCTGATAAAGTCGAAATGCTTAATAACCGCATTTCGCCGATTGCGGATACCGAGATTGAGGCTTTTTTAAAGCGTGACGATCTTGATTTTACGGCGACTCTGGATAAAGAATTGGCTTATAAAGATGCCGATTATGTCGTTATTGCAACACCTACCGATTACGATTCTGAAAATAACTACTTTAATACCTCTACGGTTGAAGCGGTTATTAAAGATGTTATGGCGCTTAACCCTTCTGCAGTGATGGTGATTAAGTCTACTGTGCCTGTTGGTTTTACTAAGCGTATCGCCGAAGAGTTCGGTTGCGATAATATTTTCTTCTCGCCGGAGTTTTTGCGTGAAGGTAAGGCACTTTATGACAACTTGTATCCTTCTCGTATTATCGTAGGTGAGAAGTCGGAACGGGCTGAACGTTTTTCTGGCTTATTGGCGCAAGGGGCTATTAAAGAAGATATCGATATTTTGCATATTGATTCTACCGAGGCCGAAGCGGTTAAGTTATTTTCTAATACGTATCTAGCCATGCGCGTTGCGTATTTTAATGAACTTGATAGTTATGCTGAGGTTCATGGACTTGATAGTCGTCAGGTTATTGAAGGTGTCGGCTTAGATCCTCGTATTGGTAATCATTATAATAATCCTTCTTTTGGTTATGGCGGTTATTGCTTGCCTAAAGATACCAAGCAGTTATTGGCTAACTTCCAAGATGTGCCTAATAACATGGTGCGTGCGATTGTTGATGCGAATACGACTCGTAAAGACTTTGTTGCGGTGTCTATTTTAAAGCGCAATCCTAAGGTCGTTGGGATTTATCGTTTGGTGATGAAAACTGGGTCGGATAACTTTAGGGCTTCTGCTATTCAGGGCATTATGAAGCGCATTAAGGCTAAGGGCGTAGAGGTTGTTATTTATGAACCTACGATGGAAGAGGATTCATTTTTTAATTCTCGCGTCGTGCGTGACTTGGAAGAGTTTAAGGCTCTGTCGGATGTGGTGATTGCTAATCGCCGATCTGATGAGCTGAGTGACGTGGCCGATAAGGTTTATACTCGTGATTTGTTTGGCAGCGACTAACGTCGCAAGACTAAGGCTTAAGAAATTCACCACGAAGCGCACGGAGGCGCTTCGCTTCACGGAGGAAGTATTTAAAGAGTCTATTTTATATTTGCTTCGTCTAATACGCTTCGTATTAGGTTTTGTTCTGCTCTGTGTTTCCAGTCTCCGTTGTTTGTATTTTCTAGGTCTGAATAAAGTAAAGAAAACCAAGATTGGTTTGATGAGATTCTGACTGTTTTTGTTACGTGAATGTCGTTCTTAGGGTCTGTGTACGTTACGGTGTAGTCGTCGTGGTGGTGCAGTGGTATTAGGCCAAGGGTGATGATGTTGGCAAAGCCTGTTATGCCTTCTAAAAAGCCATTTAGGCTGTCTTTTTCTATTGTGATGTGTGCGTCGTTTTCATCGTTTGCAGGAACGACTGTTACGCCTCTTTCTTTGAAGTGCTTAATAACCGCATTGATTCTGCCTTTGTTTGAGCATGTTTCTTTAATGCCGCCAACGACTCGTTGTGAGTAGCAGCTCATGGTTGCATCGATGTGCAGTGGCAGTGTTTTAGGCTCTGCGTGGGCAACGCTTTTATGTTGTGGTGTGGGTTCTAGCAGGGATGGATTGGTTATTGAGTAGGTTGTGCAGCCACTTGTGATTGCTAGTAGTAGAAAGGTTGTGGCGGTTGTGAGTATTTTCATGTTGTGGTTCTTTGGTTTGTGGGACTGTGGTTTGTGGGTCTGTGGTTTAGAAAGTGTCGCATTTTATAGTATTGTGTTGGGTATAAATAGGGGCGGGTATTGATTATGAGAGCTATAAAGTTCGTTATTGCTATGCTTGTGCTAGGCGGCACTTTGCCAGGCTGTCAGTTTAATTTAAGCAGTGACATAGTTAATGCTGAGCAATCCATTGTTTCGCTGGGTGTGAATGTAAGCCGTTTAACTGATATTGATGAAATTCCTGTTAATAATATTTCGTATGTTAACAGGGGGTTGATTGAAGCTGTACCCGTAGAAGGCATTCTAAGAACAATTACTGATCAGCGGTATTATGATTTCTTGAATTTACTTAAGTCTGAGCTTGTAAAATATCCCGTTAATATTTTACGCACTGATGTTGATAATATCTTTGTAGCAGGTCAGATTGTATCTGATGAAGATAAGTATACTGCTGGTTTCTATTACCCAGGAACTCAGAATATTTATCTCTTTCCTCTTGTCTTTGATATGCCAAGTTTCGAGGATGGGACCACTATTCACAGTACGATTCACCACGAAATATCGTCTATTTTGTTACGAAAATATCGCTTCGATATGATTGGGTTTATGGCCTATAACGGTTCTAATATTGAATATTGGAATGACGAGGGCTATTTGTTGAAGCATCCTCCTGCTAGTTATTACGCTTCTGATGCTTTGCTAGCAGAAGGTCTGTTGACTCATTACGCTCAAACCTCTGCTGAGAATGATTACAATGGTTATGTTGAAGTGACCTTTGCCTACCCTAAGGTAATGTCTCGTTTTTGCTCGTCTTATGAGCGGGTTAAATTTAAATATGAGTTTATTAAGACGTTCTATTTGAATATTTCTGCTGATTTTCAGCCTGTGTTTGACCGGGTTAGTTGCTGATTAATCACGGAGTACGCGGAGGCGCTTTGCTGCACGGAGGGGGCTTCCCTCGTTAGCGTGAGGGAAGGTAGTGCATATCCTATTTTACATGGGATATAAAATACTTAATAAATAGCCTCCGAGTGCTAACAAAAACAGTCCAATTAATGCATTGCTCCACAACCTAGTCATGTAGCGCTCTTTTAGGCGTTTCTCTTTAATGATCATAAAAACAATGATAGCCAGCAGTACTAATGTAGATTCGCTTCTGACCAGTAGGTCGGCAAAAGGTGAGCCCATTAAATTGTCTGATGCTGGGTATATTTCATTGCTTATTGCCTGAAACATTTCTCGATTGGTGACTATGTAGCCAATTACTATACAAAACCAAACATTAGCAAATAAGACAACTCGGTTAGTATATTTTAATATTTTCATAAAACTCACCAAAGTAATAAATAATCAGGCTGCGGTAGCGATATTAAGTAATGATATTTTTCCGCGAACTTTTGTTGAAGCTAATTGCATGGCTTCCATTGGAATATTATATTTATCAAGTATGGTTTTTGAATTTCCTACATCATCGAACACTTTGAATCCTATATCTCCATTTGCATGGCCAAATGAAGTTCCTTTGACTTCAATTTCAACTTTACTGCCATTTAAATTTTGTGTGTTTAGGAGTACTAAGGATTCAGGGTTCATAACTGTTATCCAGCTGGTTTTGGCATGCCCAACAATTATAGATCCTGATCCATCGCCTAGTGAAAGGTGATCTTTTACACCAAACACTTTGATCGGTGAGTTTTTACTAGCCCTTATTTCTAAATAACAGCCTGTGAATACATTTACACCAAATCCTATTTTAGGGATGGTGACACCAATTCCTGATATTGTAATTCTAACTTCCATGAGAATATCCATATTTTGCATAAGTAAACTTCAACTATATTATTCCATGGTGAGTGTCGCCTAACAAGTTAAACTGGGTAGTTATATTACCTTTTCTTTACGTAATCACGTCTAACTAATAGTTTTGTATTATAATTATTAAAGGCTCTTAACGCGAACGAGTGAATTGCCTATAATTCTCTAGGCGCTGCTTGATCAATTATTATTTCTTTTGATATTCCACTGACGACAAGTCATTATTTTTTTATGGGTTTGAGTAGTATTATAGGGTAGTTAAATATATTGGAAACACCGGGTATTTAATAACTGCTTTCTTGTATAGTTAAAGAATTTTAGTGAGCTAAGTCTATTTAGGTTTTTATCTTGTATTAAGTAGGCCATCTATTGTCATGCTCATATCCATTCGTTCGCCTGCCCATTTTGTTACTGCTGTTTTTTCAGTGATCGTTTGATATATCTCTTCTGGTATTGCGTCTTTTAATTCGTGTGAGTTGCTGTGGGCGCAGGTGAATTCTGCGGGGTTGGGTGCGATTATGAAGTCGGCTGTGCGGTTGAAGGGTGCGTTGCAGTATTGTTCTATTTTTGAAAAGCATAGGCGTTGTGCAAAGCGTGTGGGTTTGTCTGTGTCTGAATTTGTTGCTGCGGGTTTGAGTGATAGGTAGAACGAGCCTTTGTGCAGTTCGCGGTGGTGGTAGCGGCAGAGTGTGACGAGGTTGTCGAGTTTGGTTTCGCCGCCATCGGCCCAGTGTTTTATGTGATGGCCTTCTGTGTAGCGGGTTTCGCAGCAGCCTGGGAATTGGCAGCCGTTGTCTCTTATGGCTAAGGCGCGTGCCATGGCGGCTGGTATTATGCGTGATTTGCGGCCTATGTTGAGTACGTTGCCTGCTTCGTCTTCTTCTACTATGAGTAAGCCTGCATCACAGGCCATGCGGCGTGCTGCGCTGGGGGTGAGCCATTGGCCGTCTAGGTTGGCGGGGTGTCTGTTTTGGTCGCCTGCTTGTATGTGTAAGATGAGTTGGCAGCGTTCTGAGCTTTTTAGTGCGGTGAGTGTGTTGGTTGATGCGTTTGTTGGTGTATTTGCTGATGTGTTGTGGACGGTTGCTAGGTAGTGTTCTGATAGGGCGATTAATGCATCGGCTCTGCGTTGTGGAAAGGTGAGTTTTTCTTCTGTTTTGTTGAGTGAAAACGTTTCCGCGGAAACGTTTTTTGGTTCTGTGTTGTCTTTTTGTTCAGACTGGGCTTCTGCTTGGATTTCTGTTTCGGCCAGTTTGTCGCCGAGTTCTTTGAGTGTTTTGGCGACTAGGCTGCCTTCTTCTGCTGGTAGTTTTGCGTGGATGATCCACATGCCGTCATTGTCTTGGTAGCATATTACGCTGCGGTTTTCTTTTTGTTTGTCTTCTTTTCTAATGTCTTGTTTTGTCGTGTCTTGTTTCAGGTCTTCTGCGTTTAGGGTTTGGTCTACGGTGCGGTAGGATTTTACCAGTTTTTCCATGTGGTGTGCGGTGCCGTATTCGGCGATGTTGAGTAGGAAGGATTCGTTTTTTGGGGTGGCGATTTTTGTTAGGGCGCGTACTTTGGAGAAGCTGAGTTCGCCTTTTTGAAAGGCTGTTTTGGTTTTGGGTAGGTTGGTTAGGGCGAGTGCGGTTCTTACTTTTTCTCTTGCGGCGCCCATGTCGATTCCGCATTTCCAGTTTAGCCAGTGGGCGCAAGATCGTAGGCCGTAGCCTGACCAGGCTTTGCGGCGTTCGAATTCTGCTATGAGTGTTAGGAAGCGGTAGTTGGCGGCGTTTATTTGTCCGGCTAGGGTGGTGATTTGGTCGGCGAGTTGGTCGTTGCTGCTGGTTTTGTTTGTGGTTTTGTCTGTGGTGTAGGCGGTGGGTGGCTCGTTAACACTGGCGTTCACGTTAAAGCTGTTTGCAATATGTTGTGCGAACGGGTTGTTGTTTGGGTTTTCTGTGGTGTTTAAACGATACATAAAGCCACCTGTTTTGATTTGTTTTTGCGAACAATCTTGTGCTTGTTTATCTTTCTTTATTTTAACGTATTGTGGTTATTAAGTATTAATTTTAGGTGGGTTTATTAGATCGTTTGTTGCTTAAAAATATTTTTTAATTTAAAAATGGGAGTTCATGGATGTATGATTTTTTAAAGGGATTTGCTGGATGAAAGATAAGCTTACTTTGTGTTTTTTGGCGTTTTTTATCGGTTTTTTGTTTATTGTTGGGCTTCCTTTTCTGGATGGTTTATTTGGTCAGGATAAGCGTTTCTTTTATTTGTTATTATCGAGTGTTGGTTTTATCTGTTCTTTTGTTTGTGTGTATTTGGATTATCGCCACAGCAAGAATTCAGAATATTTTTAAGTTTATTTTATTGGTTGGAGTGCATGGATGTACGATATTTTTCACCACGGTGCGGTTAATGGTGTTACCGGTTCTTGTCATCAGTTGTCGCTTGATGGTTCTTTGTTTTCTAAGGGTTCTTTGTTTTCTAAGGGCTCTTTGTCTTCTAAGCGTTCTTCGCTTTCTAGTGGCGGGTCGCGTTCTGTTTTAATTGATTGTGGTTTGTTTCAGGGGGATGAGTCGTTTGATCGTGAGTCGTCTGGTTCTTCTGGCGATGTTGCGCATCTTAAACAAATCGATTTTCCGATTGATGATGTTAAGGCTTTGTTGGTGACACATTGTCATATTGATCATGTTGGGCGTATTCCTTATTTGTTGGCGGCGGGTTTTAGTGGGCCTATTTATGCGACTCGGGCGACGGCGTTATTATTGCCGTTGGTGATTGAGGATGCGATTAAGGTGGGGGTTACGCGCAACCGTTCTATTATTCGGTCGGTGATGAAGCGTTTTGAAAGCCAGTTGGTGGCGGTTGATTATGATGAGTGGTTTGCGGTTGAAGGTTTTGAGGTTGAGGGTTATGAAACTGCTTTAAAAGCAAAGTTTAAAGTGGCTGGGCATATTATTGGTTCGGCTTATATTGAGTTTGATATTCGTTCTAGTACGGATAAAAAACGGGTGGTATTTTCGGGTGATTTGGGTGCGCCTTACTCGCCGTTATTGCCCGCGCCTAAGTCGCCTTATCGTTGTGATGAGTTGGTGATTGAAAGTACTTATGGTGATCGTAATCACGAGAGCCGTCATGATCGTCGTAAAACCTTGCAGCGCACCCTTGAACGATGCCTTGAAAATAAAGGCACGGTTTTGATCCCTGCGTTTTCAATTGGCCGTACTCAAGAACTGCTGTACGAGATTGAAGACATTATTCATAAGGGTGGGCTTAAGGGGATTGATGTGATTGTCGATTCGCCGTTGGCTTCGGGTTTTACTCAGCATTATCGTGAACTTAAATCGCTTTGGGATAAAGAAGCGCAGCGTAAGGTGGCGAGTGGTCGGCATCCTTTGTCGTTTGAGCGGTTAATTACGGTGGATTCGCATCAAGAGCATGAGAAGCTTTTGAAACATCTTAAAGATTCTGGGCGGGCGGCGATTGTGATTGCGGCCAGTGGCATGTGTTCGGGTGGGCGTATGCAGAATTATTTGATTGAGTTGTTGCCGGATGAGCGTACCGATGTGGTGTTTGTGGGGTATCAGGCTAAGGGTACGCCTGGGCGGGATATTCAGCGCTTTGGGTCACTTTTTAAAGAGAGTGGGTCTGGGTTTAAAGAGAGTGGGCGGTTGGGGTATGTTGAGTTTGGCGCGGGTGAACGGGTGGATATTCGGGCTGGGGTTTATACCTTGGGTGGGTATAGTGCGCATGCTGGGCAGCGGGACTTGGTCAATTTTGTGAAGCGGATGCGGGTTCGGCCTGGGGTTGTGCGGATTGTGCATGGGGATGATGGGGCTAAGGTGGCTTTGAAGGGGTTGCTTGAGGGGCTTGGGTGTGGGGTTTTGATTCCTGGTTCTTGAGGGTAGAGGGATGAATACACTTATATCTATGTATTTAAATCATAAGAAAGTGGGATTGTTTCACTGCAGCCCGAACCTTAGTATAGCGGGCTATTAAATAGAGAGTATCTGGATATATGAAAGTTTTAAGAATGTTTATGATCGCTATTACTCTCACAGGGTGTGCGCATACTTTTTCTGATAGTGAATCAAATGGTATACCTGAATTTGAGTCTTTAGTGGGTAGTGGCACGTTAGAGATAATTGGTGTGGGGGTAGAGGCAAGACGGACAGAAGCTTGGGCAACCGTTAGCGACAATGAAACTATTCCTAATAGAAAAGGTTGTAAAGTATTGATGCTAAAATCTACCGATGAATTAGTGATCAAAATAGCTCATTGTGCAGATAAGCAAGAATATATCATTTGTGGTGGGGATGATTCTGAATGCGTTATAGATTTTAAAACTAAAAAATCGGGCAGTACATTATCATTAATTAATGATTATAGAAGTGATGAGGTTAGACATGTCGTAAATTTCCATCAAGATAGCATTATATATCGAATACAATTGGAATCATGTCTTATCCCCTACCCTCATGGCTGTATCATCGATGGATTTAGTTGGATAGACCTAGATACTTACACCTTCAGAAAGCATTAATGCTTATGACTTATTTTAGTAAACATGGAAGATATTGAAGCTCAAATTAATATATAAAAAAGGAATTTAATAATGAGTAAATTAACCGGTCACAAAGAAATTACCAAGCAAGCTGTAAATGAATTAATTAATTCAAATTCTCAGCATTCAGTTATTGCTAACCTTCATCATATGGCTCTGAAGCATAGTATCCAAGCACGAGATATTTTTGATGTCATTCAGCTTGGACATTGGACTAACTCAGGGCAGCGCCATCATTTTATGCGTAGTTTTGATGGCCAAAGTCATTTTCATGCCTATATTGATGCAATAAATTGGATTAAATCAAATGCACTACAAGCAACGAATCAACTTTCAAATCGCATTAAAGAATTCAAATTGAAAAGTGATAATTTTAGTACTGACTCCATGCGAAGTGGAAAACACGCCATTGCAGGAAAGCCTCCTGTTAGAAGTTCTCTCAATAAACATAAGACGAAAACTGACCATGTGAGCTGGCTAACACTTGCTTATGCCTGCCACGCTTTGCAAGATTCTTTTTCTGCAGGCCACGCAATAAGAGAAAAACATTTTCATCCTATGCAGCCTGGTAATATAACTGGGATATTAAGATATTCAGGCATTGAGAAAATTGATCACTCACTAAACGATACAAAATGGAATAAAAATAAAAATAAGACTGAAACAATTGAATTTAGCCTAGAAGGCAAAGTTGCCATAAACGCAACCAAAGCTCTCATAACAATGGTTCTCGAAACCGCATTTGAACATGATTCTGATAATAAAATTACTGCTCTAAATGGCTGGGCTGACTTTCAGCGTACTTGGCTGAATGCACCGACATTAACGAAAGAGCGTGATCCTGCCGTTGATTTAATTAATCAGCATTGTACTAGCATTCAATTGGGCGACATGAATTTTAAAACCATGAATATGGAAGAAGAATTATTAGCCAAAGCGATACTGGATGAGCACCCCGTTCAAATGGATGTTGTTTATGATGTTTTTTACCGTTTAGATAATCACTACTCATCAGACGCGGATGATGTTGCTTCTATTTATATTAAATTAGTTAAAGAAAAAGCTGGCAGTGCTGTAGAGCAAGCTCTCAAGCGACATAAGAAACTAGTAACACTTCTGGTTAATGTGCTTGATAGTGGTTATACAACAGGCAGTGAAAAGTCGTTGATAAATTATTTACAACACTAGCATCGCAATACCAACTTCCATTAATAGATATGGATTTCCCCGTATCTATTAATTGCCTCCGCTTTTCTCCTTGCCCTCCGTGGTAAATAAATATCTTCTCTTGTTTTTTATCAATAAGCAGCCTACCATTCCACTCATATCAGGCTCGCGGGATGAGTCTAGAAAAACAAAGGATTTGTGATGAAAAAATACCTTCTAATAATAATGGTTTTGGGGCTTGCAGCTTGCGGTGCTTCAGACGATAAAAAATCAAACAAAGCAAAACCTAGCATTCCTTTTCGTAGCATCCAAACTGCTGAAACTCTCGCGAGTAACGACACCATCTCCGAAGCCCAATCAATAGAGCTATGGGCTGATGTATCCGGTACTATTGGCGAAGATGATCTTAGCGACTTTTATTCATTTACAGCAGAAGAGGGTGAGTCTTTTTATATTAAGCTATCACCCTATAACCCTGATGGCATTCGTATTGCCGTTTATGACGCCAGTGGTCAGTTATTAGAAGGTTATATAGAGTTTCTCGATAATGGGTTGTATCGATACCTGCCTGCTTATTCAGGTACTTTCTATCTTGAAATTATTCATGTAAATGGCACTTACTCTGACTATAGCGTATCCGTAGAGGGTGGGCATGCTATTGATTTTGATAGCTCTATTATGTGTTTTGAAGTATCTCAGTTAAACGGCCCCTTTTACATCG
Organism: uncultured Oleispira sp.; assembly: GCA_913061415.1. Taxonomy (GTDB): domain Bacteria; phylum Pseudomonadota; class Gammaproteobacteria; order Pseudomonadales; family Oceanobacteraceae; genus Oleispira. Next base: position 30,588 of record CAJXUD010000007.1, read on the forward strand.
TTGCCGTAGATAAAAACCGTTACTTTGGAGAAAAGCCTGGGTATTGCCCTGTCGATGTTTATGCTTCTAAGTGTGAAGTTAAATTGTTGTCATACCCCGATTTATTGATGACATTTTACTTCTCTCAAATTTATGTCGATTCATTGGGCGGCCATCGAGAAGCTAACCGTTCTGAATGTGCTTTTTTTGTTGATGGTGGGTATACGACTGATTATACCATTCTCTGAAACCCTCTTGCTTGAATAGAAATACCCTTGCTTGATTAGTACTAGGGTTCTTGTGTTTGAGTGACCATTAAATTATCATCCTTAATTATTAAAGGGCTCAGGAGTGGGCCTTTATTTATACAAATGGAAATATTATGAATAAATATATCATTCTTGCATTGGCTTTAAGTTTAGTTGGTTGTGGTGGAACGGATGCAGAAGAAAATTCTCCTGGCTTTACTTCAATTAGTGGCAAGTCGGTTATAGAAACAACTGAAGATAATGATACCATTTCGACGGCTCAGGTTGTTAGTATTGGTTCTGCCATTACTGGCTCTGTGAGTACTTCTGATGTCATTGATGTGTATCAATTTGATACTAAAAAAGGCCAGAGAGTAGAAGTGAATTTTGATGGTGGCACTGGTTCAGACGTCGATATTTACTTGTATAACAGTGATTATAATGTATTGCGTATCTCTCATGAAGATGGCAGTGAAGAGTCTATGGTTTACGATGCCAGCTATACTGGTACGTTATATCTGGTTGTAAAGCACTACGAAGGTGATGATTCAACCTACCAAATGTCGATTGCGAGTTCTAATTAATAACACATACGATTAAGACAAGGCGGTGAATTCAAACGTTATTCACCGCAAAACTCCTTCTTCCTTCTTCCTTCTTCCTTCTTTTAACGAGTCCCTCATTTAAGTCTTTACCTCAGCGTAGCGAAGCGCCTCCGTGCACTCTGTGGTGAGCCGCTTCTAGAGTATCAATAACCCTCAGGGTTTTGGCTCTGCCAGTTCCAGCTATCTTTTACCATGTCTTCTAGGCTCATCACCGCTTCCCAATCCAGCTCTTCTTTAGCGCGGGTAGCATCTGCATAACAAGCAGCAACATCCCCCGGGCGTCGGTCAACTAATTTGTAAGGCACGTCGACGCGGTTCACTTCGGCGAATGCTTTTACCATTTGTAATACGCTTATGCCGTTGCCCGTGCCTAGGTTGTAGGCTTGTACCCCGTTGATGCTGTCTTTTGATAGCAGTTTTTGTACGGCTTTTAAGTGGCCGCGGGCTAGGTCGACGACGTGTATGTAGTCGCGTACGCCAGTGCCGTCTACTGTGTCGTAGTCGCTGCCAAAGATAGACAGTTCTTTGCGGCGGCCTACGGCAGTTTGGGTTATAAACGGCATTAGGTTGTTTGGTATGTCGCTTGGGTCTTCGCCGATGGTGCCACTTTCGTGTGCGCCGACTGGGTTGAAGTAGCGCAGTAGGGCGACTGACCATGGGTTGGTTGAGTTTTTAAGTTTATCTGACTCGGGCAAGTCTCTTAGCATTTCTTCGATAATGAGCTTTGATCGGCCGTAAGGGTTGGTGGCAGATAGTGGCATGTCTTCGGTGAGTGGCAGTATTTCTGGGTCACCGTAGACGGTTGCGCTTGAGCTGAATACTAGATTTTTGCTGTTGGCTTTTTCCATGGCTTGGCACAGCACTAGGGTGCTGTTTACATTGTTGTCGTAGTACTCAAGTGGCATGGCACATGATTCGCCAACGGCTTTTAGGCCAGCGAAGTGGATGGTTGCGGCGATGGTATTTTCGCTGAAGATGCGGTCCATTAAGGCTTTGTCGCGTACGTCACCTTTGATGAAGCTGACGGCCTTGCCGGTGATTTTTTCAACACGTTTTAATGATTCTTCGCTTGAATTATCAAGATTGTCGATGACTAATACGGTGTAGTTTGCGTTTAATAATTCTATGCAGGTATGTGAGCCGATGTAGCCTGCGCCGCCTGTGACTAATATCGTTGAATTGTTCATCTAAAATTCCTACTTATCTACAAATGTCTGTTATGACTACTTGTTCACAGTATACATGAGGGCTTATTGATATGGACAAAAACATTAGGTGTGACATAATGCGCCGATGATTTATTGCTAGCTAAGTGTGTTCAAGGTAATACCTAGAGATTGCTTTAAACAACTGGCGCGTAGTACTTTATTAATACTTTTAAATCTTGGTAAATGACTACCGAGAAAGGAATAACTATGCAAAATCAAGGAATGATTCGCTCTCATCAGGGGGGCTTCAACTTCGTATATCGTATTATTGATATATCGATCATCTTTTTCTTCTTAAATCTTTCTACCCAATGTTATGGCGTGGCTTATGGTTCGCTTTATACCACTGCTGGATTAATCGCGAGTATCGTTTTTATTTTAAGTGCTGAGTCTTTGGGTGTTTATCGCTCTTGGCGTGCGAGTACTGCTATGCGTATGTTAACGACGGTGGCGGGTGCTTGGGCGTTGGCGGCGGTGATTTTTTTGGTGGTGGTGTTTTTTACCAAAATCAGTGACAGCCTTTCGCGTATTGTTGTAGGTAGCTGGATAGTCGCTTCGTATGTGGGCTTGGCTTCTTGGCGCATGGCGTTGCGCTGGCTTTTAAGATCGATGCGTTCTAAGGGTTATAATACTCGTACAGCGGCGATTGTTGGGCTGAACGAGAGCGCGTTGAAAATGCGCAGTCAGATTCAGAGTAAACCTGATTTAGGTATTCGCTTTGAAGGTTTTTTTGATGATCGTGATACCAAACGTCTGCATGAAGATCATCCTGATGAAGTATTAATGGGTTCTATTCGTGAGTTGATTGCGCGCACAAAAAAGGGTGAGTTCGATTTAATCTTTATAGCCTTGCCTCTTAAAGCGCAAAAACGCATTGCTGATATTTTAGAACGTTGTGGTGATACTACGGCGAGTGTGCATTTAATTCCTGATTTCTTTACTTACAACTTATTGCACGCACGCATGGGTTCGGTCGGTAGTGTGCAAACCTTGAGCGTTTATGAAACGCCTATCTCTGGTTTTAATGATGTATTGAAGCGCTGTTTTGATATTGCGTTTTCGAGTGTGATTTTAATGCTGATTGCTTTGCCGATGTTATTCATTGCGGCGGCGGTTAAGTTTACCTCCCCTGGGCCGGTTATTTTTAAACAGGCGCGCTATGGTTTGGATGGTAAGCGTATTTTTGTTTGGAAGTTCCGCAGTATGTCGACCATGGATAATGGCGATAAAGTAGTGCAGGCCAAAAAAGGCGATGCCCGAATTACTAAGGTCGGGGCGTTTATTCGTAAAACGTCGTTAGATGAGCTGCCTCAGTTTATTAATGTTTTGCAGGGGCGTATGTCGGTTGTTGGCCCTCGTCCACATGCGGTTGCGCATAACGAAGAGTATCGCAAGCTGATTCCTTATTATATGTTGCGCCATAAGGTGAAGCCGGGCATTACGGGCTGGGCTCAGATTAATGGCTTTCGTGGCGAGACCGATACCCTCGATAAGATGGAAGGGCGTATTGATTGTGATCTTGAATACATTCGTAATTGGTCAATCTTGATGGATGTTAAAATTGTGATTTTAACGGTATTTAAAGGGTTCTTTGGGAGTCATGTTCATTAGTCTATCGCCAATTCAAGTATATAAGGCTGTGCTTTTAGTTGCTTATGGCTGTCTTTTAATTGCACTGAGTGCTTTTAAAAGCGCTGAGCTGTTTTTGCCGACGATTTATCAGCTAGAGGCGTTTTTTGGTGGCGATAAATTAATGCATTTAAAGCTGTCGATTGGCTTGTCTTATTTGGCCTTATTTGCACTGGTGAATACGAGTGACAGCATTAAGTTAGCGTCTGTGTTATGGCGTGCTTTTGCGGTCTGTATGCTGTTGATATCGGGTTTGTTATTAGATGAGCTGCATCAGGCTTTGGTATCGACACGCCGGTTTGAATGGTGGGACCTGGCCTATGGTATGGCGGGTATTGGCATTGGTTTTGTTGTTTATATCTGCGGCTTTTTACTTAGAGTTACAATTAAACGTTAAATATTGTTAGAACTGTTTTAAATGTTCGTTTATTGCGCCATTTTTTTGGTTTAATAGGGTGACAAACCCTTACTGGCTGTTACAATGACGCCAAATTATTTTCCCTATTTGTTTTGTTTTAAAAGTTCTAGAGGACTTGTAATGAAAGCTTGGAAGCTATCGCCACTTGCTGTGGCATTGATCAGTGTTAATTCTTACGCCGTTGAACCAACGGGTATTGCACTAGGCAGTGGTGTTACTTTTTTACCTGCTGTTGACCTTACTGTAGAAAGCAACTCAAACATTTATAGCACTAAAGAAGATGAAATTGACGATATCATTACTCGTCTTGCGCCTTCTTTTAGTTTTCAGGGTGACTTCGGTAAAACAAAAGCGAGCGCGACCTACAGTGCTGAGCAGGGTTTTTATGGCGAAGATAAGCATGATGATTATTTAGATCATAAAGTCGATGCTGATGTAAGCTACGAAATTAATGCACGCCAAGAAGTTAGTGGTAATGTTGGCTACAACGATGCACACGATGCTCGTGGTGCGGGTACTGTTGAAGGTTCTGCAGCGCCTGCGGTTGTTCCTGATGAGTATGAAGAAATTACTGGCGGCGTAAACTATGTTTACGGTGCAGATTCTGCAACGGGTAATATTGAAGTTTTTGCTGATTCTTACCAGAAGCGTTACAGCAATAACAAAGATCTAACCCTTGATCGCGATCATAATAAAGTAAACTTTGGCGCTATCTTGTCGTTAACCGCTAGCCCAGATGCTGAGTTTATTTTAGAAGCGAAGCAGACCGATATTACGTATTCTGAAAATACCGCTAAAGCAAAAGCTCGTGAAGGTTATGAGCAGCGTATGTTTGCGGGTATGCGTTGGGATATTTCTGGCGCGACTACCGGTGAATTTAAAATTGGTCGTTCTACGCGTTTCTTCGACGATAAAACTATTTCTTCTAACATGCGTGTTGCATGGGAAGCGGATCTTACTTGGGAGCCACTAACGTATTCTACGGTTGTGCTTTCTTCTTCGCAGAGCAGCAACGAAACAAACGATGCGGGTAGTTACATTGCTAATACCTATTCTTCTGTTAGCTGGGATCACGAATTCTCTACTTATTATACTGCGGGTATTAGCGCGTCTATTAATAGCGATGCGTATGTTGATGATGCAGCCGGTCGTGAAGATGACTCGGTAACGTATGGTATTAACGGTACTTATTCGCCAATGACTTGGATGGATGTAACGTTGGATTATAGCCGTACTGATAAGACGTCTAATATCAGTGACTACGAATATAATAGTGATGTTATTATTCTTGGCTTATCACTTGCGCTTTAATGTTTAATTAAGCGCTAGATAGTATGATGAATAGAAACGGCCAGTCCTTTTACAAGGCTGGCCGTTTTTTTTAGCTGTTTTATTGTTTGATGCCCGTTAATATACCGCTTTTAATCTGTATCGCTTTTTTGATTAGGTAACCCTGATGCTTCGTTCTTATTTTTCTCGCCTGCTGCTTGTTTTGTCTGTGGCGCTTTCATCCTTTTCTTATGCCGAAGGCCTTGCAGGCTATACCTTGGGCGCGGGTGATTTAATTAATATCAGCGTTTATGACGAAGATGATTTAAGCCTTGAGGTTCGTATTGGTTTGTCTGGGCAGATTTCTTATCCGTTATTGGGTGATGTGGCGGTTTCGGGGTTAAGCCCTAAGCAGCTTGAAGTTAAGCTGGTTGAAGGTTTGAAAGGCCCGTATTTAATAGACCCAAGTGTGACGGTTTCGATTAAAGAATACCGCCCATTTTACGTGATTGGCGAAGTGAAGAAGCCGGGTGGCTATCCGTTTCATCCTGGTTTGACGGTTGATAAGGCGATTTCTATTTCTGGTGGCTTTACCGAGCGTGCGTCTAGAAGCAAAATCTTTGTGGTTCACGATAGTGGTGATGGTGCTCATCAGCGCCATGAAGATGATGAGAAAAAGCAGGTTAAGCTGTTTGATGTTATTCAACCCGGTGATGTAATTACAATTGACCAGAGCTTCTTTTAATATGGATATGAAAGGCAGTATGACTAATAGCGACATGAAGAATAGCGGCATGACTAACAGTGGCATGGCTAATAGTGGCATGGCTAATAGTGGCAATTCGGCGGTTGAGGTCATTGACCTAGGGCATTATTGGAATGTGGTTCGTCGCCAGCTGAAAAAAATTATTGCGTTGTCGATTGTGACGACGTTGATTGCGATCTTGGTGGTTTTTTCGTTAACCCCTAAATACAGCGCCACTTCAACTTTGTTGATTGAAGCCAGCGAATCAAAAATTGTGTCGATTGAAGAGGTTTATGGCTTAAACGGCGGCAATTCTGAATATTTATTAACGCAGTTCGAAATTTTAAAGTCTCGTGATATGGCTAAACGTGTGGTTGAGAAGCTAGAGCTGGTCAATTATGCGGAATTTAACCCGTACCATGCGAGTAATAAGAAGGGCTTTTCTCTAAAGACGTTTATTTTGGGCGAGGGTGATGCCGAGCCACCGACACAAGAAGATATTATTAATAAAACCACCGATGTGTTTTGGGACGCGGTCAGTGTTTCGCCCGTTCGTAAAACTCAGTTGGTTAAAATTTCGGTTATGAGCGAATCACCGGCATTGGCGCAGAAAGCCGCTAATGCAATGTCGCATGCGTATATTGAATCTCAGCTTGAAGCGAAAGTGGGTTTGACCCAGCAGGCTTCTGAGTGGTTGACCAAACGTTTGGGTGGTTTGAAAGAGAGTTTAAGCGCCTCTGAGAAGAAACTGCAGGCTTTTCGTGAAGCCAATAATCTAGTTGATGTGCAAGGTGTGAGCACCTTGGTGGCTGACGAGCTAGGGCAAATTACCAGCAAGCTGGTTGATGCGCGCAGTATTCGCCTGGAAGTTGAGAGTAATTACAATCAGATTAAGCGTTTAGAAAAGCTGGATTATGAATCATTAACCAGCTTGCAGTTTATTTTGGCCGATCCGTTAATTAGCCGTTTAACCGAGACGCAGTCGAATACCGAATTGAAAGTTGCTGAGCTGTCTAAGCGTTACGGCGCTAAGCACCCTAAAATGATTGCGGCGCAGTCAGATTTGGATGCGGTTAAAGAGTCGGTTTTATCGCAGATGAAGAAGTTGGCGACGGGCATCGAGAACAGTTTTGCAACGGCGAAAGCAAAAGAGGCGTCGTTATTAAAGTCGCTTGAAATTACTAAAAAGAAAATGCGTGATATTAACCGTACCGAATTTGCTTTGGGTGAGTTGGTAAGAGCGGTGAAGGGCGATCGTGCCTTGTATGAGACTTTCTTTAAGCGTATTCGTGAAACCTCGGCAACGGGTGATTTGCAAACGGCAAATGCGCGTATCGTCGACTCTGCAGTTGTGCCTCAGCATCCGGTTAAGCCTAAGAAGAAGCTGATTGTTGCCTTGGTATTAGTGGTGAGCTTGATGTTTGGTATTGCTTTGGCCTTTTTGCTAGATGCATTGGATTCTACCATTAAGAATGCTGATGATATTGATCATAAGTTAGGCTTTTCGGTATTGGGGATTATTCCTTTATTGCCTAAGGTTGCTTTAAAAGGTGCTCAGAAAGATCAGCACAAGACCGAGACCAATAATACGCCAGTACGGGCCTTTGTTCATGGCGATAATCATCCCTTTAAAGAGTCTATTCGTACTTTACGCACCAGTTTGACACTGGCATCGCTAGAGAACCCTGCGAAGTGTTTGTTATTTACTTCGTCTATTCCGGGTGAAGGTAAGACAACGTCGTCGGTCAACTTAGCATCGGCTTATGGCCAGATGGAAAGAACCTTGTTGATTGATGCGGATATGCGCCGTCCTTCAGTAGCCAAGCAGTTACGCTTGCCTGCTGGTTTTAAGGGACTGTCGAACGCGGTGGCGTATCCTGAAACGCTGGATGAGAGTATTCACCACATTGAAGATTTGAATATTGATGTTATGCCTTCGGGCGTGATTCCTCCGAATCCGCTTGAGTTATTGGCGTCGAAGAACTTTGAGACAATTTTGACGACATTGCGCAGTCGTTATGACCGTATCATTATTGATTCTCCGCCAATTGGCGCGGTCAGTGATGCGCTGTATTTGTCGACCTTAACCGATGGTTTGGTTTATGTTATTAAAGCGGATTCGACTAAAGATAAGTTGATTAAAACGGGCCTTGCTCGCTTAGATCAATCGAATGCGCGTATCTTGGGCGTGGTCTTAAACCAGCTGGATACCGAGAAAGAGTATCGTTATAACACGGCTAATAGCGGTTATTATGATTCGTATGAGTACCATGAAGACCGTGTTTAATACGGTTCATTTGCGTAAGGTCGTCATCGTCTTTCTGGCGTTGGCGACCTTGCTATTGTTTCATACGTCGCTGGTATCGGCGCTTTTGTCGCTGGGCTATTTGGATGCTGCGGATTCACTGAGTAGTAATAATCCTGATGTCGCCGAGGCGCAAGCAACCCGTTATCGTCAGCTGGCGGTTGAGCTGGCAGAAGCTGAACAAGAGACTGAGCAAGAGACTGAGCAAGCAGCTGAGCAAGCTGTTAAGCAAGAGATGATGACGTCTTGGCAGGCGCAATTAAAAAGCCGCGAGTACTGGCTGCAGGCGATCAATCTTCGCCCTACGTGGCCGTATTATCATCTAGGCGCCTTGGATATTGAGGTGCTATTGCGCGATAAAGTGGCTATTCAGCAGCGCATCAAACACATTATTAAGCTGGCTCCTAATGAGCGTGGCTTAGATGAAGGCCTGCTGACTCTGGCATTTTTTGTTTGGGATTGGGTCGAGCCTACCGAGCAAGCGTGGTTATTAGCTCGCTTAGCCGATGTTCGCTATTCAACACTTAAGACTGTATTTTCATACGCGAAGCAAGCGGGTCACCATTATGATATCTGCGCCCATCTTGCTTGGAAAAAAGTTAAAGGCTTGTGTTAACCTAAGCCGATAAATATTAAGGATTTTTTATGATTACTCCTGTGATTATGGCTGGCGGTTCTGGTACACGTTTATGGCCGCTGTCTCGTACTGCTTTTCCTAAGCAGTTTATTGCTCTCACGTCTAAATTAACCATGTTGCAAGAAACCGCTGCACGCCTTTCGGGTATGTCGGCGGGTGCGCAGCCGATGGTTATTTGTAATGAAGAGCACCGTTTTTTGGTGGCTGAGCAGATGCGTCAGCAGAATCTTCAACCGTCTATCTTGCTTGAACCTGTGGGCCGTAATACCGCGCCTGCTATTGCGCTGGCGGCGATTAAAGCTCTAGAAACTAATAAAGAGTCGGTACTGTTGGTATTGGCGGCTGATCATGTGATTGAAGATGTGGCGGCGTTTCAGCAGTGCGTTAAAACCTTATTGCCGCAAGTGCAGGCGGGTAAATTTGGTACTTTGGGTATTGTGCCAACGGAAGCGGCGACGGGTTATGGCTATATTCAGGCGGCTGGCTCAACCGATGGCACGGTTAAAACGGTCAGTCAGTTTGTAGAGAAGCCAGACGCTGAAACGGCGGCTCAATACGTCGCTGATGGCTATTTGTGGAATAGCGGCATGTTTTTGATTCGTGCTGATCGCTATTTAGAAGAATTGAAAAACTTTCGCGCCGATATTTATGATGCGTGCGTTAAGTCGATGGTTTCGACTCAGCAAGATTTAGATTTTGTGCGTATCGACAAAGCCGCGTTTGAAGCCTGCCCAGATGAATCGGTTGATTATGCGGTAATGGAACCGTTGGCGGCAAAAGGCGAAGTGGTTGTCGCCCCGTTAGATGCTGGCTGGAACGACGTGGGTAGCTGGTCTGCGCTATGGGACATTGCCGATAAAGACGAGCAGGGCAATGTTATGGCGGGACAGGATGAAGAGCACTTTATTTTGCAAGATAGCCAAAACTGTTATGTGTACGGAACGGAAGGTAACGACCACGCGGGCCGCTTAATCGCGACGCTGGGGGTTGAAAACTTAGTGATTGTTGATACGCCCGATGCGTTATTGGTGGCCAATAAAGATAAGGTTCAAGACATTAAAACCATCGTTGCCAAGATTAAGAAATCGGGCAGTGGGTTGCATCATCAGCACAGACAAGTATATCGCCCGTGGGGGATATACGATTCAATTGATAGCGGAGAGCGTTATCAGGTGAAGCGCATTACGGTGAAGCCGGGGGCCAAGTTGTCGGTACAAATGCATCACCACCGCGCGGAGCACTGGATTGTGGTATCTGGCACGGCAAAAGTGACCAACGGCGATAAGACGTTTTTGGTGACGGAGAATGAGTCGACTTATATTCCGATTGGGCAGGTGCATGCGCTTGAGAACCCAGGGGTGTTGCCTTTGGAGATGATCGAGGTGCAGAGTGGGTCTTATTTGGGGGAGGATGATATTGTGCGGTTTGAGGATAAATATGGGCGGGCTTGAGTTTTAGCCCCCAACAACCCATTTGTTTCCAAGAAGGAACCTTGATACCGTTGCAGCATCTATACTTAATTCTACATGTTATCTCAGGTCCACTTAATGACATATCCCTCTACACATTCCAGCAAAAGCATCCAAGTCTTATTAGACGTTTTAAATAACGTCATTCTCGGTAAAGAACCGCAAATTAAGCTGGCGCTTGCTTGCCTGTTAGCTCGTGGGCATTTGCTAATTGAAGATCTGCCGGGTATGGGTAAGACGACTCTGTCTCATGCTTTGGCGAAGGCTTTGGGGTTGAGTTATAACCGCGTTCAGTTTACCAGTGATATTTTGCCTGCTGATATTTTAGGGGTGAGTATTTTTGAGAAAGATACCAGTGGCGATGGTGGCCAGCATGGGACGTTTCGTTTTCATCCTGGGCCTATTTTTAGTCAGTTGGTTTTGGCTGATGAGATTAACCGTGCGACACCTAAGGCGCAAAGTGCTTTGCTTGAGGCTATGGAAGAGGGGCAGGTGACGATTGAGGGGGAGACGCGCCCGCTGCCTTCACCGTTTTTTGTGATAGCTACTCAAAATCCTATTTCTCAGTCGGGTACGTTTCCGTTGCCTGAGTCTCAGTTAGACCGTTTTTTGATGCGCATTAGTATTGGTTATCCGGATGCTAAGTCTGAGATGGAGCTGTTGACGGGTGTTGATCGTCGTAAGTTGGCCGATGGCTTACAACAGGTGATTGCGCTGGAGGAGCTTACGGCCTTGCAGCAGAAAGTTGAGGATGTTCATGCATCTTCTTCGGTACTTGAGTACATTCAGCGGATTATTCATTACACCCGTTATGAGGGTGGCTTTAGCTATGGTTTGTCGCCCCGCGGTGGCTTGGGGTTGTTGCGTGCGTCTAAGGCGTGGGCGCTATTGCATGGCCGTGAACATTTGATTCCTGAGGATGTGCAGGCGGTTTTGCCTGCGGTGATTGATCATCGATTAGCGGATGCGGCTCAGCAAGGCGAGCATGGGGTATCTGGCCAGATATTACAGCGTATTGCGGTGCTTACTTAATTTATGTCGGGTTCTAACGTCTCTAGTTCTAACACATCGGATTCCAAAACACCTAGCCCTAACAAGTGGCAAGCGCGGTGGCAGCGCTGGCTTGATCGTCGTATTCCTGCGGCGAATTCTATTACGCTGACTCAGCGGTCTATTTTTATTGTGCCTTCTAAAGTGGGCTGGTCGTTTGTTTTGTTGCTGATTTTATTATTAGTGACGGCGATTAACTATCAGAACAGTTTGATTTATGGCCTGACCTTTTGGTTATTTTCGGTGGCGATGAGTGCGCTGTTATTCACCTATCGAAATTTATCGGGGCTGACTATTAAAACCAGTCAGGGGGTCAATGGTTTTAGTGGTCAGTATGTTGAAATTCCGCTGCGCTTAAGTGACGACAAGCGAGACCATGCTGCTTTGATAATGCACTGGGCGGGTATTAATAAAAAGGAAGACTCTCTGCGCGTGGTGAGTACTGATGTTATTGCGGATGTTATTGCGGATGTTATTGCAGAGAAGACGCATGATGTGCGTATTCCGTTTCAATTAGAACAGCGTGGATATTTACGTACGCCGCGTTTGCGTCTTGAAACGCGTTTCCCTTTTGGTTTTTATCAAAGCTGGACTTGGCTACGCCTGAATACACCGGGCATTGTTTATCCTAAGCCGATTATAACGCCTTTTATTGCCAGCTTGGGCGAGGGTGATGATGTACCAACGGATGCAAATTTGTCGGTTGGTAATGATGAGTTTATCGGTCTGCGTAATTATCGTGCGGGGGATTCATTAAAGCACGTTGCGTGGAAATATTTAGCCAAAGGCAAAGGTTTGTTGAGTAAAGAATACGATAATCAGCAATTAAGTATGCAATGGTTGGATTGGTTTAGTTTACAAGGTATGGGCACAGAAGAGCGGTTATCGCATTTGACCGGTTGGGTATTGCAAGCTGAGCAAGAAGGCCGAGCGTATGGCATTAAGTTACCGAATATAGAAATAAAACCCAGTATGGGTGATGTGCATCGCGATTATTGCTTAAAGCAGTTGGCCTTGTATGACCTGTCTTCTGATGGCCAGCAGGAGGAAATATTTAATGAGCGCAATTAATTTTCCTCGCAGTGCGTTGATCTGGTTGATGTTGGCCATTGCCAGTGTGTATCTGCCGTTGCAAATGCATTTGCCGTTATGGACGGGTTTGGTTTTTGTCAGTGTGATCGCTTGGCGCTGGATGATGCACTTAGGGCATTGGCCCTATCCCAATACGGTGGTGAAAGTTGTGGTGGTGGTATTTGCTATTGCCGCCGTGGTGATTTCTGCCAAGGGGCGTTTTCATCTAGAAAGTGCTACGACGTTTATTTTGGTGTCGAGTTTATTAAAAGTATTAGAAATTAAAAATCAACGTGATGGCTATATCGTTGTTTTTATCTCAATGTTTTTATTGGCGGTGAGTTTTTTATTCGAGCAAGGATTGTTTACTGCGATTTATAGTGTGCTGGCGATTTGGTTATTATTAGCGGCGTTGGTCGGCTTGCATCAGAGTGAGCAATTGCAGAACAATTTTAAGCGCGCAGGAAAAATAAGTGTCCAGGTTTTATTATTGTCGCTGCCGATCATGCTGGTATTGTTTTTATTGTTTCCGCGCTTAGGGCCATTATGGTCTCTGAATTTACAATCGGGTAAGGCTAAAACAGGGCTGTCAGAAAATATGAGTCCGGGGGATATTGCCGAACTGTCAAATTCTGATGAGTTGGTTTTTCGGGTAAAGTTTGAGGGCGAACCCCCCGCCCCTGATCAATGGTATTGGCGCGGATTGGTATTAGATTTTTACGATGAAATTAATGGTAAAGCTAACTGGTCGATGAGCGGCATTCTTAATCAAGTGGATTGGTATCCTAATAGCTGGCTGCCAGACGATGGTGAAGGTGTTTTTAATTATCGCATTATTCAAGAAGCCAGTAATAAAAAGTGGTTGTTTGGTTTGCGAGGCATTGCCGCTATGGAAAGTGGCATCGGCATGACCGAAGACGATCGTATTGTTAGTAATAAAAAACTGCTGCAACGAAAAGAATATGCGGTGCGGTCTGTGCCTAAATTGGCGATTGCCAAGCAAGGGTTGCGACCGTTTATGCGACAGCAAAATTTACAGTTGCCGCGCGGGTCGGTCAACCCAAAGACGCGATCATTAGCCCAGCAAATATTATTGAACTTCGATTCTGATGTCGAGCGCATGAAGCATGCGTTGTCGTATTATCCTGATAATGATTTTAGCTATACATTAAAGCCCGAGGTGATGGAGGGGAATGATATTGATGATTTCTTATTTGAAAAACGTTCGGGGTTTTGTGCGCATTATTCCAGTAGTTTTGTCTTTTTGATGCGTTCAATGAATATTCCTGCGCGCGTAGTTGCAGGGTATCAAGGCGGCGAACTGAATCCTGATAGCGGCCACATTACAGTGCGCCAATACGATGCGCATGCTTGGGTCGAAGTGTGGTTAGAAGACCAAGGTTGGGTATCGGTTGATCCGACGGCGCAGGTAGCCCCTGAACGTATTAGTTTGGGATTACGTGAAGCGTTGGGTGGCAGTGATGAGTTTTTATCGAATAATAATTTTTCCCTCATCAAAATGTCGCACTTGCCTTGGTTAAACGATTTGCGCTTCCAGTTGGATCAGTTGAATTATTATTGGCACAAAACAGTGTTGAATTTTAATAAAGACAAACAAGGTAGTTTATTAAAAGACTGGTTTGGTAGTGGTTTTTTGAAGAAGAGCTTGTACGCGTTAGCGGCCATTTTTTGTTCGTTATTCTTTTTTATTGCGCTGGTAGTTTTGTGGCGTAAGCCCAATCGTACAGAATCAGACTTAGTAAAAACCTTGCGTTTATTTGATAAGAAAATCTCGGCGGTAGTTGAGCCTCGACGTGAAAATGAGGGGTTAGCAGATTACAGTTTGCGATTGCAGCAGTGCTACCCTGAGTATGCAGATTCTATTCGACGTTTATTTGATCAACTGCAGTATCATTATTTCTCGGGTGTTAATAGCGGAGCTAATAAAAAATCCCGTGAGAAGAACGCAGAAAAGACCGCAGAAAAAAACGAACGACTGCTGGCTAAAAATTTAATGCAGTTGGCACGTCGGCTTGGCAAAAGCTAGCGCTGTTAGTTTTAGCGCTGCTAATTATAGTGTTATTGCCAGCTGCAAAAACAACCTTTGCCAATCACATTGGTAAAGGTATTAAGCGGTGCGTCGCTGGCCATTTGGTTAACGATACTGCTTAAAAATCCTTCTTCGTTACTGGTGCAAAAAGCACCAAATCCATAGGGGCCAAAGTAGCCCAGTTTATTCTCTTCATTGATTAATGCTAACGCTGGGCTAGATGGTAAACTGCGCAGGGTATTATTGGCTTTAATGATCGATAGTCGGTCGCCGTTTAAGGCTTGCAGTTGTTCAATTTCTTCGTCGCGGCTATCAGGGTGGGCGATGATGACGATGCGTAATTCTTGTGCGCTGAAGTTAGTTAGTAAACGACTAAAGTGACGCTGACTTACGCGATTGCAAAGACAATCGGGTTTCCAAAAATGCATTAACGTTTGCTGGTTTTCTAATGGTGCAGGTAGTTCTTTAATATAAGGTGTGAACAGAGATTCTATCGCCATCGGTTGGTAGAACATTGTATCGTCTTGCGGAGTAATAAAGCTTTTGAGATTGGCTTGCTGAAACCACCAAAGGCCAAATAATGTGGCTGTAATCCAGATGCTAAATAGCGAAATGATTAGCCAGTTGGGTAGAGACTTTTTAGTATTGTGCATGGTGATTGAATCGATAAAGTGTGGTCGATATGATAACGGATATGACGGTTATTTGTGATCTTTATATTCCCAATTTAAATACCGCTTATATTGGTCTTCTTTAATCAGTCCTTTAAAACGCATCTCTCGCAAGGTGCGGTGGAGCTTCTTCATTACCGCCGGTGAGCCCGTGCTGTTTTTATAGGTGGCGTGATGGTTATTGCCAGGGGAATGCATGAGCTGAGCAAGGTATGCCCCTTCGACCGCATTGATCTCACTAGGGGGCTTGTTGAAAAAGTACGCGCAGGCGTTGGCGATGCCGTAAATTTCTGGGCCAAATTCAATAATGTTGAAGTACAGCTCTAGAATCTCATTTTTTGAGATCGTATGCTCTAGGCGGTAGGTGATTAATCCTTCCTGCACTTTATGGGTGAAGTTGGTATTGTTACTTAGGAATAAGCTTTTGGCGGTTTGTTGGGTAATCGTACTGGCTTCGAAACGCCATTTTCGGGTTTTGACATTATGCACGAGTGCAGCGACCAGGGCGTTGTAGTCGATGCCGCGGTGATTAAAAAACGTTTCGTCTTCGCTGATGACCAGTGCGTAGAGCAGTTCGGTGCTGACGTCTTTTAGTTCGGTCCAGCTGCCTGGCTTGCTTTGCTTGGAATTAATAGCGTTGGCTATGCTGAGGGCTTGGGCGAGGCCACGTACCTTATTGAATGAGAGAGAGTCTTTAGACGGAATGGAATCAATTAACTGGTAGGTTGTGATCCCCAGTGCGGTTAAACCTACCAGTGTGATGAGTCCAAACAAAAAAACAAAGCGATGAATTAAACGCTTTAGTGTTCGCAATCGTTGCCAAAATTTTGTTGCCTTAATTGCGATCAATGCTTTGTCTCATCCATTTGCTATTTATGCCGAATCATCTGCTTTATATCTGATGCTTTTTACTTACCTTGTATAAACGATAGCTTAACATGATCGCAGATGCCGTTAATCCGACGGTAATTCCTAACCAAAAACCTTTCGCACCTAGAGGCTCGGGGGCTTCGAAGGTTAAATAATATCCCAAGCCTAGTCCGCATAACCAATATGACAAGAACGTAATGACCATGACTATAATCGTATCTTGGTAGCCACGCAATGCGCCAGCGGCGGCAATTTGAATGGCGTCACTGAATTGATAGATGGCAGCGTACATAAGTAGTGTCGCACCAATTTCTACCACTACGGGGTCGGAGGAGTACAGTTGCGAAATATAGGGGGCTAACAAAATAATGGTGCTGGCGTTGATAATGGCCAGTGCTAGGTTTACACGAATGCCTAACCAAGAAATGTTGGCGGCCTGTTCTGGTTTTTCTCGCCCTAGTTGCTGGCTCACCATAACCGTTATGGCCATGCCAACGCTTAATGGCACCATGAAAGTGAGTGAAGATAGGTTAATTGCAACCTGGTGTCCGGCAACGACTTCAGTGCCAAGCGGGGTTAAAAAGAGTGCAATCACCGAGAAGAAACTGACTTCAAAAAAGATGGCGCTGCCAATAGGAATGCCTAAGGCAATTAGATCGATCATTGGTTGGCGCTTCATGCGGAAGAAGGTTGATAGCTTGCGCTGGTGCAGGGGCAATCGATGCTTGTAGCAGTTAATCAGCATGGCAATGAATAAGAAGTGAAAAACGATCGCGGTGCCATAACCGCAACCTGCGCCACCCATTGGTTCGATGCCTAGCCAGCCGTATACAAATAGGCCGTTGGCGGGAATGTTGAGTAGTAAACCCGCCAACATAATGCGAGTTACTGCACCCGGTTGATTCAGTGCTTCGGCATGGAAGCGCAATGCCAAGAAGCCGCCTGCTGCAGGCAAGCCCAAGGCGACGTCCTGTATATAGGTACGCATTAATTGTGCGCTGAGCGGGTCGGGCAGTAAAAAGCTGAGCATAGGGCCAAAATGATAGAGGACTAAACCTAATAGGGAGCCCAGTATGATGCCCACTATGACGGCTGAACCTAGAATGTCGCCGACTTGATCGGTTTTATTAGCCCCGACCAGTTTTGCAACTTGCGGTGTAAACGCAACCATGACCCCAGCAACAAATAATAAGATGGGTGTCCAGAGACTCGAGCCAATGGCGATGGCGGCAAGATCTTCGGTGCCGACGTGCCCAGACATAATGGTATCGATGGTCGCCATGCCGATTTGCGCAAGTTGAGTGATCAGAATGGGAGCCGTTAGGGCGTAGAGCTGTATTAGGTGCTGCTTAGTTAAGAAAGCACTGGCTGGGGATTTGGTATTTGTCATAATCATCAATTATCAGTAAGCTGCGCATTTTGCCCGTTAATAGCGCGAGAGTATAGAAGCGACTTCATGATTGAGCATAATCCTGACCAATTAATTCATATTTTTAATCGGCTGTTCATTAACCTTCATAATACTTGCCTTGCGCGGTGTGATGATCACGGCCATGACGAGCCGATTTATTTGCCTGCGGGTGATGATTTTAAGCATCATCGAGTTTTGTTTGCTCATGGATTTTTTGCCAGTGCACTTCACGAAATCAGTCATTGGTGTATTGCCGGTGAGCAGCGTCGGTTATTGGTCGATTATGGCTATTGGTACGAACCTGATGGCCGCAGTGCTGACAAACAGCGTGAGTTTGAGCAGGTTGAGATAAAACCACAGGCGATTGAGTGGATCTTATCAAAAGCTTGTGGGCTGGCGTTTAATATCAGTACCGATAATTTAGAGGGTGATGCGCAGGCGATTGCGGCAGGGCGAGCACTGTTTGCTGAAAATGTCGTTAAACAAGTGAAAATATATCTGTTAAATGGTCTTCCTGAGCGCGCAGGCGTATTAAAGCAGGCTTTATTGGATTATTATCAACGTACCAAAAAATTAGATAGCGATCAGTTTCAGATTAGTGAATTGATCGGAGCGTATGAGTTGCCCGCTATGGCGACCACAGCACTCGATTCGGATTAAGCGTTGTCGCGGATGTCTGGGTGAGTTGTTATAACTATAAAGTTAGATTTTGAAGGTTACACTTTGTTTAAAAAAATAATATCAGCCATTACTGGCTCGCCCAGTGATGCGAGCCAGAAAAGTAACAGCAAAAAAGACGCTCCCGCAGCAAAGAACAAACCTAATGAGCGCAGTAAGCAAACGCATAAGCCTCATAAAGCCGCTCAAAAAGAAAATTTCAAACCTTCTGCGAAAGGTAATCAAAAGCATCAAGAGCAGAAGAAGCCACCGGCTAAGCCATGGAAGCTAGAAGACTTTGTGGTGGAAGCGGTTGAAGGCAAGGCACGTTTTCATGATATGCAGCTACCTGAGTCGTTGATGCGTGGCATTCAAGAATCAGGTTTTGAATATTGCACACCGATTCAAGCACAGTCCTTACCGTCGGCGCTACAAGGGCGTGATATTTTAGGCCAAGCGCAAACGGGTACCGGTAAATCTGCGGCGTTTTTGACAGCGGTTATTAATCGTTTGTTAACCGAGCCTCTAGAAGAGCGTTTTGCCAGTGAGCCCCGTGCGCTGATTGTTGCACCGACTCGTGAACTTGTGATGCAGATTGGTAAAGATGCGCGTGGCCTGGCTGCGCATACCGGTTTGAATGTTGTGACGATTGTTGGCGGCATGGATTATGAAGAACAGCGTCGTGCTGTGCGTGATCATGTGGTTGATATTTTGGTAGCAACCCCAGGTCGTTTAATCGACTTTATGGGTAGCCAAGATGTTTACCTAGATGAAGTGGATATCTTGGTATTGGATGAAGCGGATCGCATGTTGGATATGGGCTTTATTCCTGATGTTCGTCGCATTGAGCGCGCAACTCCTACTAAGGGCGATCGTCAGACGTTATTTTTCTCTGCGACCTTTACTGAACAAATTCGTCGCTTAATCGACCAGTGGACTCATGAGCCTGTTGAAGTAACGATTGAGCCAGAAACCGTTGCGACTGATAACATCGACCAGAAGTTCTTTATGGTGGCTGGTGATGAGAAGTTTGATGTGTTGTGTAAATACTTACGTGAAGAAAAAATCGAACGCGCGATTATTTTTGCTAACCGTCGTGATATTACCCGTAACTTGTGTGACAAGTTAAATAAGCATGGTTTGGTAGCCGGTTTGTTGTCGGGCGAAGTAAATCAGCAGAAGCGTATTAAAACCCTTGAGCGTTTTCGTGATGGTTCATTGCCGCTTCTAGTGGCGACGGATGTTGCTGGCCGTGGTATTCACGTTGATGGTGTATCTCACGTCTTTAATTATAACTTGCCTGACGATGCAGAAGATTACGTTCACCGTATTGGTCGTACTGGCCGTGCAGGTACTAAAGGTATTTCGATTGCGTTGGTGTCTGAAGATGATGCATTTGAATTGCCGGCATTAGAAGAATATTTGGGTACTAAGCTGAAGCTAGAACAGCCGACTCTTTAGTCGGCATAGTTTAGTCGGCATAGTTTAGTTGGCAGCATAGTTAGTCGGAAAACAGTTAACACACTCATCTAATTGACTCATCTAGGTGGAGGTACAATGGCTAAAAGTACTATTGTTAAAAATACAATGACTAGAAGTAAGCACAACTCAATAAAAAAGAGCGTTATTAAAAATAGCGTTAATTTGGCTTTTGGCTTAATGCTAAGTCTATTAAGTGTCAGCAGCTTGGCCGAGATCAAACTCAGTCCGCAGTGGACTGAGCGTTATTTGTTTAAGAATATGCCGAACTTGGTAAAGAATAGTCATACTGATCATGTATTGGCGTTTTATTATTTTGGCAGCTTTGATGACTATACCATTATGGGTATGGAGCGTGTGAAGGGTGACGATTATGAGCCTCATCATACGATTCTTGTTTTTAAAGATTCTGTGTTGCAAGGATATTACCCAGAATTATTGGTATTCCCAGGTGGTGTATCTGAGCAGGGCGAAGTGTACTTTCCTGCGAATCGTACGGTGAATACCGTGATTGATTTGGCTAATGGCGATTATCCAGTGATTATCTTTAACGATAATCCTGAGACGGCTTCCCAGTATATTCCGTTATTGCCTTAATACTTATAGAGCACAAAAAAAGGCCGACCGAATTAAATTCGGTCGGCCCTTTTTTGTGCGCTAACTTTTTTTGTGTGCTAATAAGCAAACGCTAGAAAGAAAAAGAACGGCTATAAGTGAATATGATCGAGGTGCTGCCGTCGAACTGACGAGACAGGTTTGTTTTCTCAATCGATAAACCTAAGTTGTGATCGAAATAGTTACGAGTAACGCCTAGGCGGAAGTGGAAATAATCATCACGACTTTCGCTGCCCCAGTTTACGGTCTCGGTCGTATCAAGGTATTGATACTGACGAGCAGAAAATTCAAAGCCAAATTGACCGGCGTTAATGGTTTGAGCCAGTTCTAATACCTGTAATGACTCACCGCTTCCCATGTAATCATCCGCTAAGCGATAACCCAAGGTAGTGGAATCGTTTAATAGAAGGTTAAGGAATCCTTCGCCGTAGGCTTGCTTTGATGCTTTGGCATCGCCCATAAAAGTTGCGCGGGTATAACCCAGATCAACCGCTAAGAAAGAGGTAAATGGATAGTACCAGCCAGCGTAGCCATCTAGTTCGAAGCGCGTGCTGTCAGGTGAGCCACGCTCTACACCCGATAACCAAGCGCCGCCATAGAAGCCTGTTTGTGAGCTGTATAGGGCGTTAAGTTGAATAACCGGTTTTGCTTTACTTTGTTTTATTCCGTCACGAACAAATTCAGAGGCGAAGCCCGCATCGAGAATGACCTCGGCTTGGCTGATACTGGATACGGACAGTAGAACGGCTAATAAGGTACTGGATGTCACACGAAAGCGCATAGATACAACCTAACAATTAAAATAATAGTGGAGCGCCGACATAATAACCGCTCAGAGGTCGTTTAACCATTGTTTTGGCTAAAATACAGGAAAGGCGAAAATAGGCCTGCTATGGTAAAATATTGAATTGAGCATTAGTACTAAATTAATAATACAGGTTTGTTATGAGACCCTCGTCGTGGAGCGATGCTCCAGAAGTTAGTTTAAAAAATACCGCCTGGTTAAAAACCTTGTGGCCTTATTTAATGGAATACAAAGGCCGCGTTTTATTGGCCGCATTGTGTTTGATTGGGGCAAAGCTTGCGAGTGTGAGTGTTCCGTTTTTACTGAAATATTTAGTTGATGGATTGTCTACATCCAGTGACGAGTCAATTTCCCTAAATGATGTGTGGATGTGGTTTCCGCTAGGGCTGTTATTGGCTTATGGCTCGGCTCGGCTGATGACCATTTTGCTGGGGGAGATTCGTGACGTATTATTTGGTCGTGTGACTGAGCGCGCAATGCGCCGCATGGCATTAAAAGTTTTTCGTCATTTGCATGATTTAAGTTTGGATTTTCATCTGTCTCGCCAAACAGGTGCATTGCAGCGCGATATTGAACGCGGCACGAACGGCATTAGTTTTTTAATGCGCTTTGTGATTTTTAATATTCTGCCGACCTTTTTTGAATTGCTGCTGGTTATGGGGTTATTGCTTTATAACTACCCACCTTGGTTTGCCTTAATTACCCTCATTGCGGTGATTGCTTATGTTATGTATACCGCAAAAGTAACTGAGTGGCGCACTATGTATGTTCGCAAAGCGCATCAAATGGATTCTAAAACCCATGCTCGTGCCCTAGATAGTTTATTAAATTACGAAACTGTTAAGTATTTTTCGGCCGAAGAGCGGGAAGCAAAAGATTATGACGATTCGTTATGGCAGTGGGAGCAAGCTCGCCGTAAAAATCGCTTAACGTTGTTCGCTTTAAATTCGGGTCAGGCGTTTATCATTAGCTTAGCAATGACCTTGATGCTGTGTTTGTCGGCGTATTATGTATTGCAGGGTGAAATGACAATTGGTGATTTTACCTTGATGAATGCGTTTATGTTTCAGTTGTTTTTGCCGCTCAGTTTTTTAGGTTTTGTCTATCGTGAGGTGAAAGCATCGCTGGCCAGTATTGAGCAGATGTTGGGTTTGTTAAAACAAGAAAGCAGTGTGAAAGACTCTGGTACTGCGTCGTTTTCCGGTGATAAAACACAGATAGAATTTAAACATTTAGCCTTTAATTATCAGCCTGAGCGTCCGATTTTAAAAGGCTTGAGTTTTACCATTAAGGCGGGTCAGCGTGTTGCCGTGGTGGGTAGCAGTGGCGCAGGTAAATCAACATTAACGAAGTTGCTATTTCGTTTTTACGATAGAACGGAGGGAGACATATTGATTAATAATCAGTCGATTTATCAGTATTCTCTTGCCAGCTTGCGCGAGCATATTGGTATTGTGCCGCAAGATACCGTGCTTTTTAATGATACGTTAAAAAATAACATTTTATACGCCGCCCCCCATGCCAGTGATGACGATATTAATCGGGTTATCACGATGGCGCAGTTAGATTTCTTTATTGACCAATGCCCAGACGGCTTAGAAACGATTGTGGGTGAACGTGGTTTAAAACTATCGGGGGGTGAAAAACAGCGTTTATCGATTGCGCGTATGTTATTAAAACGTCCTGCAATTATGGTATTTGATGAAGCGACGTCTTCTTTGGATTCGCGTACCGAAAAAAATATTAACCAAGCGATTCGTGATGTGTCTGCTGGGCACACTAGTTTGATTATTGCACACCGACTTTCGACGATTATTGATGCTGATAATATTGTAGTGCTGGATGATGGCATTGTGGTTGAGCAGGGCAAGCACCAAGAATTATTAGCGCAGCAAGGCTATTACTTTCAACTTTGGCAAGCGCAGGAAGATAATGCACCTACTCATCATTGATGCCATGAACTTGATTCGCCGTATGTATGCGGCGATGCCGGATCATGATAATAAAGAAGAAGCGTGCATGAATCGCTGCATTAATACGATTGCCGATAATGCCAAGCGTTTAGAAGCGACTCATTGTGCGATTATTTTTGAGCGCAAAGAACCGACTTGGCGTCATGCGGTTTGGCCTGATTATAAACTGGGCCGCAGCCCGATGCCGGAAGCCTTAGAGAAAGCGCTAGAGCAATTTAAAAAGGGCTTTAAAACCGCCGGCTTTTATTGTTTTGAATTTCAGCACTGGGAGGCTGATGATGTCATTGCCAGTCTTGCAGCTAAGTCGGCGTATAATGGTTTGGGCAGTACGATTATTTCTACTGATAAAGGTTTTTTCCAATTGGTTGACCAGCGCATTCAGGTGCTTAACCATTTTGACCGCCAGCTGTTTAACGAAGAAGAAGTGCGTGCGCGTTATAGTGTTGAAGCGAGGCAGTTGGTTGATTTGCTCGCACTGACGGGGGATACCACTAATTATCTGCCGGGCATTAAAGGGATTGGCATTAAGACCGCGACGGATCTGTTAACTCAGTATCAAGATTTGGATACCTTGTTGATCGAGCTGCCTAATCTTGAACTTAAGCCTAAATTAAAAGAAGCGTTAGAAACTCAGTGGCGCAGTGCGTTATTAACACGCAAGCTCGCGCGTTTGGTTACGGACTTGCCGCTAGGGATTAATCTGAATGATATGCGGCTTAAGTAGCAAAAAACAGATCGTGAATAAACAGATAGTGAATAAATTTAAAATTCAGATAACCGATTCAGAAAGAGTAAAAAAATGCCCAAATTATTGTTCAAGTTATACGGCGTTCCCGAAGACGAAATAGACGATGTACGTGAACTTTGCGAAACCCATGAGTTTACTGTTTATGAAACAGAAGTAGGGCGCTGGGGAATTGGTCTTGCGGCTATTTGGTTGCGCGATGAAAGCCAGCATGACGCGGCTAAGGCAGTGCTTGAAGAATACCAGCGAGCGCGTTATGAAAATGCTCAAGAAGATCGCGCTAAAATCGCCCAGTTAAGTATCGCGGAGGGTTTGTATGTTAAGTTTAAACAAGACCCTAATCAGTTTATGCTGACCTTAATAGGCATGGCGGCGATATTGGGGCTAACCTTGTATCCTTTTTTAAGCATATGAACATTTAAGCATCTAAACATTTAAGCGGAAGATTTTTGTGATTTCCAAATTACCTCGTTGGGTAGAATACGGCTCGTTTATTCTGGCTTTTGTGGCTGGACTGATTAATGCCGTCGGTTTTTTGGGATTTAAGCACCAGTCTATTTCTCACTTGTCGGGCACGGCAACGTTGCTGGGTACTGGGCTTACTAACTCTACTTTTATGGACAGCTCTTATCTGCTGTTTATTTTGGTGAGTTTTATGATGGGCTCGGCTATTTCTGGGTATTTTTTACGAAACGGTGCGTTAAAGCTCGGCCGAAATTACAGCCTATTACTGTTATTAGAAGCGGCTTTGCTCATTCTGGCTGCATTCTTTTTAACCAGTGACTCTTTGTATGGGCATTATTTAGCGTCGGCGGCCTGTGGTTTACAAAATGCGTTGGCGACAACCTACAGTGGGGCGGTTATTCGAACCACTCATGTGACCGGTATTTTTACTGATTTAGGCCTCATGATAGGCGCTAAGTTACGCGGGGAGCGCTTTGATAATCGCAAGGCATTGTTGTTCTTATTAATTATTGTCGGCTTTATTCTCGGTGGTTCTTTAGGGGCGTTTGCGTTTAATGAATTGCTTTTTGCTGCGCTGTATATTCCTGCCAGTATTTGTATTTTATTAGCCTTGTCTTATGCTGTTTATACGGCAAAAATGCGTTAAATCTCAGGCTTTCACTGCTTTCTTTGCTAAAACTTGAAAATCTCTATTTTTAGCACATTCTTTAGTTGATTGTTTCACTTTAAATGCCTATAACTGGATACAGATACTCATAACATGTATCAAAATAAAGAAGGGCGGTTAATCCCAATTAGTCACTAATGAGTTTGGCTTGTCGGTATTGCCAGACCCCCTTTCTGGTTAAATCTTTTTGGCCAGATATTCGCTAACACCTACGCTATCTTCAGGTTACCTCTACATCGCCACCAGCAGCATCTTAATAGTGCCTATCTTGCATAGAGTGCTACAGCAGTTGTGCATGACGATCAGTAGATAGCTGAACAGTTTAATAGCTAAAGGGTTGGTGAAGGTTGATGACGGTTGTTAGTTTCTAAGGGTTTAAAGTTTAGATTAAGAGATTTAAGGATATAAAATGAGCGAAAGACCAGCGATTACTATCTCGACACTTGATGCAGATAGACTGTATAAATTAATTGAATCTGTTCCTGCCAATATCACTGGCGTGCAGGAACTTGAGGTTGAACTGGATAGAGCAAATATTGTTGAGCCTACTGAAGTGCCTGACAATATTATTACGATGAATTCGACGGTTGATTTTATTGTTGAATCGACACAAGAAGAGTTTGTATTGACCCTTGTGTATCCAAAAGATATTGATCAGAGTGGGCAGAAGATTTCTATTTTGGCCCCCGTGGGCAGTGCGCTTTTAGGGCTGTCTCAGGGTGATGAAATAGAATGGCCGCGCCCAGGCGGTGGCTTGATTAAGGTGATGATTAAAGAGGTGACTTATCAGCCAGAAAGAGCAGGAGAATTTCACCGTTAGCGGTGAAATTCTTTATCTTCATTAAATGACGGTTCTATTGCCTGCTTGCTAATAAAGATTTAAGCACGTTTATCGCCCCTTCCATGCATTCTTTAGTCGTATGGAAGTGCGGTGAAAAACGAACCCCGCCGCCACGATTGGCGCACACTACATCATTATTCATTAACTGCTGATATAACCACCCAGAATCAATGCCTTCAAACTTAAACGTAATAATGCCTGCGCGCTGATGGCGCTTTAAAGGCGACAGTATTTGCGCCCCGAGTGCTTGTAATTGTAGCTGTAAATAAGCGTAATTATCTTCAATTGCGTCAGCGACATTATTGAGACCGACGGTTAATAAAAGATCGGTACTGGCCTCAAGTGCATACCCAGCCAGCATGTTGGGGCTACCACATTCAAAACGCTGAGCTGTATCGGCCGGCTGCCAATCTTTAATCGAAAAATCTCCCGCGCCTTTGATCATGTGCCAGCCGTATTGGTATAGGTTTAGTTTTTTGATGTGTTGTTGTTTAACAAAAAAGAATCCAAGGCCTTCTGGCCCTAACATCCACTTATGGCCATCGGCCATGGCGAAGTCGATATGCCATTCGTCGCACTTAAATTCCATGGCGCCAACGGCCTGAATGGCGTCCACACAAAAGAGTACGTTATGTTCCTTACAAGCCTTGCCCAGTTTCGCTAAATCTAGCTTGATACCGGATGCATATTGTACCGCGCTGACTGAAATTAATTTAGGCTTCAAAGTCGATGAGTTAATCGCTTCGAGAATTTCAACTTCTGGGTTTTCAGTATTGATGTGTACCTGTTGAATAATGACACCAAACTTTTGCGCTAACGATTCCCATACGATTCTATTAGAGGGAAATTCGTCATCGCTGATCACGATGATATCGCCAGCTTGCCAATCTAAACCATAAGCGACAAAAGAGAGGGCTTCTGAGGTGTTTTTCACTAGTGCGACACATTCTTGATGTTGGCTGCCGACGAGTTTGGCCAGTTTGGTGCGCAGTTGTTGTTCTTTTTTTAGCCAGGTTAAGTAGCCTTGCGCGCCCGTTTGGCAGTTTTCTTCGGCGAATTTTTGTACCGCGTCAGAGGTGCATCTTGGCCATGGTGCAACGGCGGCGTGATTTAAATAGAAGCACTGTTGGTTTACTGGAAACTGGTCGGCGATGCTTATTTCGGAGTTAGGCGATTCATTTGACGTATTATTAGAAGATATGGGCATAAAATATGGACTCATTTACATCGACACATTGATTATCTAGGCAGTAACAAAGATACTTGTTCTTTTATACAGCGTTTCTTATAGGGTAGACAATACCCAGTGAATACGAATATCTAATGAATACGAACACCCCGTTAAAGAGGCACAGCAATATATGACTCAGGTTAAATCTGCATTTGAATTTATCAGCAGTACAGAAGTGAGTTCCCTTAATTTAACCGTTGAGCATTATCAGCATACAAAGACGGGGGCGGTTCATTACCACCTGGCTGCCGACAATCAAGAAAAAGTCTTTATGGTTGCCCTACGTACAATGCCAAAAGACAGCACTGGCGTTGCCCACATTCTTGAACATACCGCCTTGTGTGGCAGTGACAAATACCCCGTGCGCGATCCTTTCTTTATGATGACGCGTCGCTCGTTAAATACCTTCATGAACGCAATGACCAGCAGTGACTGGACGGCGTATCCGTTTGCTTCACAAAACGACAAAGATTTTGATAACTTATTAAGCGTTTATTTAGATGCGGTATTTTTTGCCCGTTTAGACGAACTCGATTTCGCTCAAGAAGGCCATCGTGTTGAATTTGAATCGATGGAAGATACGAGCAGCGACTTGGTTTATAAAGGCGTTGTCTTCAACGAAATGAAAGGCGCGATGTCTTCGCCGGTCAGCCAATTATGGCAAAAAATCAGCAAGCATTTATTCCCGACCAATACTTACCATTATAACAGTGGTGGTGAGCCGTCTGAAATTACCAACTTGTCGTACGATCAGTTGAAGTCGTTTTATAAAAGTCATTATCACCCAAGCAACTCTATCTTTATGACCTTTGGTGATATGGATGTGGCTGAGTTGCACGAGAAATTTGATCAGCAAGCTTTGGCAAAATTCGATAAGCAAGATCAAAAGTGGGCGGTGCCATTAGAGCAGCGTTTAGCCGCGCCGATTCGCGTAGAAGAATCTTATGCGGTTGAAACCGACGACGAAGATGCCCTAAAAGATAAAACCCATCATGTGATTGCTTGGTTATTAGGCGAGTCGGCTAATTTAAAAGAGCAGCTAGAAGCGCACTTGCTATCGCAGTTATTGCTAGATAACAGTGCTTCGCCATTACGTAAAGCATTAGAGAAATGTGAGTTTGCTTCTGCACCTTCGCCAATGTGCGGGCTGGAAGATTCAAACCGCGAAATGAGCTTTATGTGCGGTGTAGAAGGCAGCAATGTGGCCGATGGCGATGCTTTCGAACAGTTGGTTTTTGATGTTTTAAACGATGTTGCTGAAAATGGCGTGGCTCAAGAAGAAATTGATTCGGTATTGCACCAGTTAGAATTCCATCAGCGTGAAGTAGGGGGTGATAGTCACCCTTATGGTTTGCAGCTGATATTTAGTGGTATGAGTGCAGCGACCCATTATGGCGATCCGGTTGAGATGATTAATATTGACCCAGCGCTGGCTGAGTTGAAAGAAGCCTCAAAAGATCCTGCTTTTGTGCCGAACTTGGTGAAAGATTTATTATTGAGTAATCGTCATTTCATTCGCTTAACTTTACGCCCGGATCGTGAATTAGGCGCAGAAGAAGTGCGCATTGAAGCGTCAAAACTGAGCAAAATGAAAGCTGAGTTAAGTGATGACGATGCACAGGCCATTATTGATCAATCGTTGGCACTTAAAGCTCGCCAAGAGCAAGAAGACGATAGCGAATTATTACCATCGGTTGGCCTGAACGATATTCCAACTGAAATTAAATACCCAGAGCCTGATGACGAAAGTGTTCGCCAAGCGGCTAATTTGCCAGCGAACTTGCTAACTAGCCCAGCTGGCGCTAGCAACATTACCAGCTACAGCACGGGCACTAACGGCATTGTGTATCAGCAGTTGATTACTAATTTACCGCCGTTAAATGCACAAGAGTTACAGCTATTACCGCTACTGGGTTATACCTGGACTGAAGTGGGCGCGACCGGTGATTATTTAGCTCAGCAGCAGAAACAAGCGGCTTACTGTGGGGGTATTTCTAGCTACGCCAGCATTAAGCCAAAGGCGATGAGTGATGATAATGAGCAGAGTGAAATGCTGGCTTATTATACGTTCTCGGGTAAAGCCTTAGCGAGCAACCAAAAAGAATTTAGCGATTTAATGCGTGAAACCGCTTTGCAAGCTGACTTCTCTGATGTTGAGCGCATTAATGAATTAGCCGAGCAGGTCAGTGCGCGTCGTTTACAAGGCATTACCGGTAATGGCCATGGCTTAGCAATGCAAATTGCAGCGGCTCAAGTAAATGAACACGCCGCTATGATGAGTGATATTTCTGGCTTGCCACTCACTCAGCGCATGAAAGAGAATTTTGCTCAGCCTTCTGCAAACCAAGGCAGTGTATTAGCCGCTGAATTACAAGCGTTGCAGAAGAAAGTGATCAGTCAGCCGACTGAAGTATTATTGATTCAAGATAAAGAGCAGCTGGCTGCACACGCTGAGTCGGTTGCGGTTTGGCAGCAAGACTATGCCAATGCACCGTTCACCATTGCTAAAGACGATGCAAAAATCTTAGCCAGTAGCGCTGCGCATAGCTACTGGATGGTTGATAGCCAGGTTAACTTCTGTGCCATGGCTTTTCCAACGGTTAATCAGTTGCACGCCGACGCACCAGCACTTGCGGTTGCGGCGGGTATTTTGCGTAATGGTTTCTTGCATACCGCGATTCGTGAGCAGGGTGGTGCTTATGGCGCTGGGGCTAGCCAAGATAACAATCTGGGTATTTTTAAGTTCTATTCGTATCGAGATCCACGCATTGAAGGCACTTTTGATGATTTTACTGCGTCGGTTAATTGGATCTTGAATGATGCAAAAGATGAGAGCTTAGTTGAGCAGTCTATTTTAGGCATTATTGGTTCAATGGATCGTCCTAGTTCACCCGCGGGTGAAGCCAAGCTGATTCATCATGCGTTGAAATCTGGTCGCACTCCAGCACGCCGCTTAGCCTATCGCCAAGGTCTTTTATCAGTGACCCTTGCAGATGTTAAGCGGGTGATTGAGACCTATCTATTAGATGTAGAAGGCAAAAAAGCCGTACTAGCACCTAAGGGTACGGCGGATATCGCAGCAAAATTAGGATTGAATGCGATTGAACTCTAGATTAGAATGATTCGCATCAAGATTCAGTTCGATAAGCTCTTTATAATCGAACAATCGATGAGCTAATCATTTTCTTTAATAGCCGTCGTTAGATTTCTTGGAATCTAGCAGCGGCTTTTTATATTTTATGCAGGACGACTTTTGAAAACAAAGACGATACTCCCCGCAGTTCTTACGTTCACCGCTATTAATCTATTGGCGTGCACCGGTCTTGGTTTTGGCCTTGCTCATGCTGAGTCGACGGTTTTGAATGAAGGTCGCTCAGAAATTGCTAAAGATGTTCGCCAAGCGGCGAAGTCTCAACAAAAAGTAGATGTGTTAGATGACGCTTACCAGCAATCCTTGCAAGATTTCCGCGCGACGAATGGCGAAATTGATCAGCTTGAATTGTATAACAAGCAAATGGCAGCCATTGTTGAGAATCAGAATGCAGAGCTGAATAAGATTGATCAGCAAATTCGTGATATTGAATTTACTGAGCAAGGTATTCTTCCTCTTATGAGTCAAATGCTGGATGCTTTGCAGCAATTTAATCAGCTTGATTTACCTTTTTTACAAAAAGAACGTGCTACACGTTTAGCCAAACTTCGCGAGTTAATGACCCGTGCTGATATTACGGTATCTGAAAAATACCGTCGTGTATTAGAGGCGTATCAGATTGAAGTGGAATATGGACGCACTCTAGAAACCTATCGTGAAAAAGCCGACGACAATATTGTTTATGATTATCTGCGTATTGGTCGTACTGCGTTATATCGTTTAACCCTTGCTGGTGATACAGCTTGGGCTTGGGATAAAGCGAGTGCTAATTGGCTATTGCTAGAGGCTTCTTTATTGCGTGATATTCGTAAGGCGCAAGATGTTGCGCGTCAAACTGCGGCACCTGAGTTATTGACGATTCCTTTGCCTACGCCGACTGGCTCTATAGGAGGTCTTTAATATGACTGTTTTTAATACGGCTTTCTTGAATCGCTCTTTTGCTCTGGCTTTGTTATTGGCAGGGGCTTCTTTAAGCTTCACCTCTTTAAGCGTTGCCGAAGAGTCAAAAGATACTCTCTCTGAACCTGTTGCTGCTAAGACCCTTGAAGGATTACTGCAACAAGTGCAACAGTTTCAGCAACAAGAAAACTCGCTGAATAAAAATCGCGAAAACACCTTTAAACAAAATAAACAAGATCAACAAACACTGTTGAATAAGGCTAAAAAAGAACTAAAAGCTCAGCAAAAAATTGCTGACGATCTTAAAGCCAACTTTGACAAAAATGAAAAACGGTTAACCGAAAAAGAAGATCAGTTGCGTTTACGTATTGGTAATTTGGGTGAAATGTTTGGTGTGGTTCGTCAGGTAGCTGATGACTTGAACGGAACGCTGCATACCAGTTTAACCCGTGCAGAAAAACCGGTGCGACTTGCGAATCTTGATAAACTTTCACAAGCAAAAGAATTACCCAACATTAAAGAGCTGCAAGGACTGTGGTTAACCTTACAAGAAGAAATGACGATGTCTGGGCAGGTTAGCCAGTTTAATGCGCCGGTTGTACAAAACGATGGCAGTGAGACCGAGCAGCTTGTGACGCGTATAGGGACTTTTAATGCGATCACCGATAAAGGCTATTTGCGCTTTGACGAAGAAACCGGTCGTTTAATCACCATGGCACGCCAGCCAAGTCATGCAGGCTTGGTAGCGGATTATTTAGCGGGTACTGCGGGTGAGTTTAAAGCCATTGGCTTGGACCCTACGCGTGGCGCGTTATTGGGCTTAGTATTATCCAATCCCGATTTAATGGGGCGCATTAAGCAAGGTGCGTTAGTGGGGTATATTATTATTGGCTTAGCGACGATTGGTCTGTTATTGGCCGCTTGGCGCTTAATTAGTTTATTTTCAATTCGCAAGAAAGTTGAAGATCAGATTAAACATCTTGATCAGCCTAATCTTAACAATCCTTTAGGGCGTGTGTTAGCAACAGCAGCATCCCTTAAAGACAGTGAGCAAGAGTTAGAAACCTTAGAGCTAAAAATAGACGAAGCCATTTTAAAAGAAGTGCCGCAGTTAGAAAAAGTGCAGTCGATGATTAAATTATTTGCAGCGATCGCCCCGTTGTTAGGGCTGCTGGGTACTGTGACAGGGATGATTGCAACGTTTCAGGCGATCACTAATTTTGGTACTGGCGATCCTAAGTTAATGGCCGGTGGTATTTCTCAGGCCTTGATTACTACGGTATTAGGTTTGGTTGCTGCGATTCCATTATTGCTGTCGCATAATTTAGTGAGCAGTCAGAGTAAACGTTTGGTGCAGATTCTTGACGAGCAAGCAGCCGGTTTAATTGCAACTGCGATGGAAGCGCGCAATGCGTTATCGTCAACAAAGAAAGATAAGTAATTATGTTAGCTTGGCTTTTTGACTTTCTTGATCGTGGCGGCCCTGTGCTTTATGGCATTTTGGTTGTGTGCGTAATGTTGTGGACGTTGATATTAGAACGCTTGTGGTTCTTTTATCGCACGATGCCGAGCCGAATTAAAAACTATCGTCAAACCTGGGCTGATAGAAGCGATCGTAATTCTTGGACCGCACGACACATTCGTCATTATATGATTAGCCAGTTTAAATTAGAAACTCAGACTTGGTTGTCGTTTATTACGCTATTAATTGCTATTTGTCCTTTGCTGGGTTTGCTCGGCACCGTAACAGGAATGATCAGCGTTTTTGATGTGCTGGCCATTACCGGTACGGGTAATGCGCGCGCCATGGCCGCAGGAATTTCTAAAGCGACTTTGCCAACGATGGCGGGTTTGTTGGTTGCGCTGACGGGCTTGTATTTTAAAACGCGCTTCCAGCGACTTTCGCAACAAGGTCATCAGCGTTTGGCTGATATTCTTATTACCGATTAATCGCTTAATTTACAGTTTGAGCTAAACAGTTACTGATCGACAGTAATGGATTTTATTTATGAGCAGAAGACGACATACCGCGACAGAGACTGATGAGAGCGATATCGACATCACCCCGATGCTGGATATTGTATTTATCA
This sequence comes from uncultured Oleispira sp., assembly GCA_913061415.1. GTDB lineage: Bacteria > Pseudomonadota > Gammaproteobacteria > Pseudomonadales > Oceanobacteraceae > Oleispira. Next base: position 63,842 of record CAJXUD010000007.1, read on the forward strand.
TGCTGATCTTTTTTATTGTGACGACTTCTTTTGTAAAAGAGTCGGGGGTTACTGTAAGCCGTCCGAGTGCAGAAACCGCGGTGCAGCAAAAAGGCAGCAATATCCTGGTCGCCATTCGCCCTAATGGTGAGATTTGGATTGATCGTCGCTCTATTGATGTACGTGCTGTGCGTGCCAATATTGAACGACTTAAAGCTGAAAACCCTCAAGGTGCCGTTATTATTCAAGCGGATGAGTATTCTAATACCGGCCTGCTGGTTAAAGTAATGGATCAAGTACGCTTAGCCGGTGTGAGCAATATTTCTATTTCTGCTGAAATTTCAGGTAGCTAGTTTAATGAAACTTATTTTAGCGTTTCTGTGTTCGGTTATTGTGACAGGCAGTATTTTTGCTGTGATGAGCAGTATGGTGAGTAGCGACGGTGCGCAAAATAATAATCAAGGCGAGCAAACCGTTATTGATTTTATTCGCTTAAAACAAGATAGCGAAAGCCGCACTAAGCAGCGTGATAAAAAAGAACCCCCAAAACCTAAAAAACCTCCAATGCCTCCCGAGCAAGCTTCGCAGCAAAATACGCCGATGAAGCAAATTGCGATGCGCATGCCGAACATTACCCCGGACTTATCGTTAGCCAATAAAAGTTTATTGGGTGATGCACAAGTCGGTATGGGCTTTGGTGATGGCGACGTTATTCCTTTAGTGCGGATGCCTGCTCAATATCCTAGCAAAGCGAAGCGCCGCAATATTGAAGGTTTTGTCAAAGCGCGCCTAGAAGTTAATGCTCAAGGCACTGTTGATTCAGTAGAGATTGTGGATGCTAAACCACGAGGGGTATTTGAACGTTCAGCGATTCGTGCGCTGTATAAATATAAGTTCAAGCCTCAGATTGTAGACGGTAAACCTCAACCACAAACGGTCACACAAACGCTTGAATACTCTTTGGGTAAGGATTAATTAATGGTTCATTCTTACTGCTTAAAACCTAGCAACAACTCAAGCCTTTCTGCTTTTTTTGTTTCTATATCGTCATTTTTGATGGCATTGGCACTGACACTTGTTTTTGCCTTATCTCCAATGATGGCTCATGCTAAAACGCCCAGCCAATCTTTATCGCCAAAAACATATCAAAAGCTGAATGATATTCAGGGGCTATTAGCTGAGAGCAAATTTGCTGAGGTAGAAGAGGAACTTAAAGATTTAGAAGAAAATCTTAATCCTGGTTTTGGTTTGGCGCTTACCTATCAAACTCATGCGCAATTATTTTTAGCCCAAGAAAATAGCCCAAAAGCGCTGGAGTATTTTAATAAAGCTTTGGCGTTAGAAGCGTTAAAGTCGACTCAGGCCGTATCGTTAGCCACCAATGTTGCACAGCTTTATTTAGCCAATAGCCAAGTGGAAGAGGCGATTGGCGTTTTGCAATCACGCATCGAAGCCGCTGAACAAGAGAAGCCAGGGTCGACGATTGCGATGGCATATATTTCTTTGGGTTCTTCTTATCAATTAAAGCAGGACTTTGCGAACGCCATTATTTGGTTGCGCCAAGGTATTGAGCGAGCCAAGATTCCAAGAGAAAATTGGTTGCAGATGTTGATGGCGGCTCATTATCAATTACAACAGTATGCTGAAGCGGTTGTGGTTATTGATCAGCTGATTACGATTAATGAGCAAAAAGAAGAATACTGGTTACAGCAAGCGTCACTGTACCAGATGATGAATAAGCCAAAAGATGCGCTTAATGTATTACAGTTGGCGAATGTGCGTAATGTTTTGGTCAAAGAGGATGGGCTGATTAGTCTAGTTCAGTTGCTCATTACTGAAGGCGTACCAGAACGTGCGGGGCGAATTTTGCTAGCGCTTTTGGAGAATCAAAAGATTGAGCTGACGGATGATAACTGGACGTTATTAGCGTCTGCTTGGTTGCAAAGTCGGGAGCGTTCTCTTGCGATTGCGGCTTTTATAAAAGCGGCTGACGCTAGCCAAGCATCAGCAAATAAGAAGGATGCGGCAAATTTATATTTCCGCAGTGCGCAGCTGCAGTTTGATGAATCTGATTTTAACGGCGCTATCGCAAGCTTTGCTAAGGCAAGGGAGCTTGGGCTTGGTAGTAAGCAAACTGGAATCAGTCTGTTAATGCAGGGGAATGCGTATTTTGAGCTTGAGGATTATAGCAATGCAAAGGTCTATTTTTCTAAGGCGCTACAAGAACCGAGTTCGACGAACAGTGCTAAAGCATGGTTAGAATATATGGAGCAGTTGGAGTTGTTGGATTAGTTGCTGAGTTGCTTGTGAAATAGTTGCTGAAAAACCTCAGGTATTAATACCTGAGGTTCGCTTTTAAACTGACTGCTCAGTTTTTCAATTTACTACTCGGCGCTTGCCGAGGTATTCTCTTCTCGTAAAAGATCAACTAAGCCGACGACTTTATCGTTCCAAGCTTGGCGCTCAGATTCTAGCTTGGCATTTTCTTCCTTTAACGCATTGTTTTGTTCTTCTAGATCGCTATTACGCTGTTTCTCTTCTTCTATTTCTAGATTTAAAAGTTCCATTGTTTCTAACGTTGTTTGAATCTTTGCTTCTAGAGTGGCTAATAATTCTAAGCTCATGTGTCTATTTACCTCTTTTGTCTTCGTATTGGCTGTGTTGTTTGTACTTTTAAAAATCATGAATATGACAATGTTTTCGCGAATAAGTTTAACACTTGTTCGTCATTTTGGCAGAGCAAACTTCACATATTCAACTTTATTGTCATCCAGCAGGTTTTAAACTTTCGTTAGATCAAAATCCGACCAAATTGGTGCGTGGTCAGACGGTTTTTCCATACCGCGAATATCATAGCTAATACCTGCTGCGGTACAGGCTTCGGTCAAAGCAGGGGTTGTTAAAATGTGATCGATGCGCAGCCCTCGCTTGGGTTCATCGGCAAAACCTTTTGAGCGGTAATCAAACCAGCTGAATTGGTCGTTGCTAGTTGGATAATGCTTACGGTAAGTATCGGTTAAGTTTCTTGAAAGTAAATCTTGATACCATTCACGCTCAATGGGTAAGAATGAGCATTTTTTGGTTTTTAACCAGCGCTTACGATTCGGTTCGCCAATACCAATGTCGGTATCTTCTGGTGATATGTTCATATCGCCCATTAGTAAAATATTGTCAGCGTCTTTTAATTCGTTATCTAGGTAGTTATTGAGGTCGACATAAAACTTAGCTTTCGCGGGAAATTTAGTTTCATGAACTTCACTTTCCCCTTGTGGGAAGTAGCCATTTAAAACGTCAATGATTTTGCCATCGATGTCATAGCGGCAGTGTATTAGGCGTTTTTGATCATCTTCGCTATCGCTAGGGAAGCCTTTTTGTACAAAGATAGGTTTGCTTTTGGAAACGAGCGCAACGCCGTAGTGGCTTTTTTGGCCAAAGTATTCAACGTGCCAACCAATGGATTCTACATCGGCTAATGGAAAAGATTCATCGTGAACCTTGGTTTCTTGTAAGCCCATGACTTCTGGGTCTAGTTGTTCTTTGATGGCTTCGAGCTGATGTTGACGGGCACGGATGCCGTTGATGTTGAAGCTAATGAAACGCGTCATAGTAGTCTCTTAAAATATCTTAACGATCATAATCGGAATAAATTGTTAACCTGATTCTATCAGTTCAAATAGTTTAAAACACGCACAACTGTCTATTGTTACGGGTCTGCAGCATAGATTACACCCGCATAACTGGGTAGGATGTGACTTACTTTTTGTTTTGCTTATTTTGATGGTAATTTTGTATGTGGCGGTTAGTAGCAGTATCGATTATTTGGGCGTTTTCATTTGGTTTAATTAAGGGGAAGCTGACGGGGCTTGATTCAGGTTTGGTGGCGAGCATTCGTCTTATCTTATGCTTTCTATGCTTTATGCCGTTTATCTTTAAGGTTTCGCAGTACAAAATGCGATTTCGCTTAGCCTTATTAGGCATCGTGCAATTTGGCATTATGTACTTGGCGTATATAAAATCTTATCAGTATTTGCCGGGATATTTGGTGGCGGTATTTACTATTTTCACCCCTTTTTATGTTATAGCGCTCAATACTCTATTTGATAAATCCAGCCGTGATTCTCGTCAGTTGGCATTATCGTTGGCGGCTGTTGTGATAAGCATTGCAGGGGCTGCGGTGATTGTTTTTAAAACCCCAGGGCAGGAAGAGTATTTGATCGGCTTTTTGATTTTGCAGAGTGCGAATATTGCTTTTGCGATTGGGCAGTGGAATTATCAACGCTGGGCTGATCAAGGTAGCAATGCTGGCAATATGGCTTGGATGTATTTGGGCGCTGCTGCGTTTGCTAGCTTAGTGACGTTCCCGCAACTTGATATGAGTGAAGTTGTGGTGAGCAACGAGCAGATTGGTGTATTGCTGTATTTAGGTATTATTGCCTCGGGCTTGTGCTTTTATTTATGGAACAGCGGCAGTAAGCAAGTGACGCCGGCAACGCTGGCAGTGATGAATAATGGTTATATTCCGGTCGCGGTGGTTGCCTCTATTGTATTGTTTTCTGAAGAAGCGAATTTATTGCGATTGGTTATAGGTGGAGGATTAATTCTTCTTTCTGTGGTTATTTCTTACCGCACTTCTTACAGCACGTCTTAACGAACTTATTACTGAACTTATTCCTGAACTTGGATCGTCAGTGACAATAACAATAAAAACAACAGTGCTGCGTAAAGCGGCCTACCAATGTTAGTATTAAATTAATTATTTTCGGTAAAGTTGCCTACTTATGTCAAAGAGCCTTATGTTTTTAAAGAAGCCTACACACACGCTATTACCTATCGCCATTTCTTTTGCTAGCTTATCCATGTCATCTGCTTGGTCAGACAGCAGTGTAGAGCTTGATGCCCAGGTGGTGAGTGGTCGACTTTATGCCAATCCTGTTTCAGCCGCGGCGTTTAATGTAACGGTACTCGAACAGGCAGACTTGCAAAGACTGCCCGTTAATAATGTCGTGGATGCACTGGAGTATGTTTCGGGCATTGATGTACGTAAGCGTGGCATTTCTGGTATTCAAGCCGATGTGGGTATTCGTGGCAGCACTTATGAGCAGACCCTTGTTTTGCTGGATGGCGTTCGTATGAATGATCCACAAACAGGGCATCACAATTTTGATTTGCCAATTGCATTTGAAGATATTGAACGCATCGAGATTGTTAAAGGCCCTGGCGCCGCGCAATATGGTCCAAGCTCAAATGGCGGTGTGATTAACATTGTTAGTCGCAAAGAAATCATTACTGAGTCTGGTCGTAACGCTAAAGTAAATGTGCAACGCGGTAGTTATGACTACGAACGTTACGCCTTGAGTCTAGCGAAGACGGAAGGGGCTTACAGTCAGTTTTTAAGTGCTTATCATTCGGCGTCAGATTCTTATATTCGCGATGAAGCGCTGGATTCTCGCCAAGGGCAAGGCAGTTATCGCGTTGTGCATCAAGGCGAGAAAACTATGACACAGGTTGCATTTGGTTATGTTGAGAAGGACTTTGGGGCGTATCGTTTTTATGTTGATACCGATGCACAGTCTAGAGAAAGCACTTCTCAGCGTCATGGCTATGGTATTCATCAATACCGTTTAGATAATGGCAGTCAGATTGAAGCAAGCTTAAATTGGCGCAATCACTTTGATGAATATGTATATTCACCTACTTCCGCTGCAAACGAGCATGAAACAGAAGCACTGCAGTCTCGCTTAACTTTCACTCATGGCTCATTCGTGACAGGGCTAGAATACAATCAAGAAAACATGGACAGTAATCGTGATGGTCGTAAGGGTCGTCACTTTGCTAGTGCTTTTGTTAACCATAAGCAATTGATCGGTGCCAATATAAGCCTTACGGGTAACCTTTCTTATGTTGATTATGATAGTGAAGAGCAGTTTGTATTGCCGGTAATTGGCATTGATGCGCTTATTTCTGAAAATGTAGAAGTGTATGCCAATGCTGGGCAGTCGGTTAGAACGCCAACACTGAATGATTTATTTTTGAATATGCCGGGGCGCGACTTAGGCTCAGCCGATCTTGAACTTGAGAGAACGGATAGTGCAGAGATAGGCGTTCGATTAAATTCTAGCGATATTAATATCACCGCCAGTATCTTTTATAAAGACACTCAGGATGCGATTGATTTTACTAAGTCACAATCTGAAGTCACTGCCAATTCTGCGCATATTGCTCGTAACTACGGCAATAATGAAACCAAGGGTTTTGATGTTGAATTTGACGCTTCCGCTTTTGCGGCTATGCGCATGGGTATGAATACGTTAAAGCTAACCCATACGCGGTTGATTCAAACGATTGAAACGGATTTCGCCGTTCTGAAAAATACGGACGGACAGCTGCAAAATCAAACGGCGTTGCACGCAGGGTTTGATTTCTATAATAATTATTCGCTGCTCACGACTTATAAATATGAAAGCCGTTTTGATAGTGACGATTATGAAATCTTAGATTTACGCTTAGCTTATGAAGATAATAACTTAACCGTCGCGCTAGCAGGGTCTAACTTATTAGACGCCGAGTATGTTGATGCGGGCTTTGTTGAAGTAGCCGGTCCGGCCTTAATTCTTGAAATTGGTTACCAGCTGTAATGAGTGATTTTATTCCTTCTGAAAATAGAACCCAAAGAATCATCATTGCAGATTATTATAATGTGATTGATTCAAGCGCCATCGTAGAGCTGATGGATCAATACGCACAAGACAAAATGGGCGGTGGTGTGAGTCTGCCAGATTCTGTTAAGACGGCCTTAGTACCCGCCATGGCCAATGTGCCCGGAGCATTTACCGTATTAGCATTGATTGAAGGTAAGCCAGCAGGCCTGATTAATTGCTTCATGGGCTTCTCAACGTTTAAAGCCAAGCCGCTAATTAACATTCATGATGTGATTGTTTTATCTGAGTATCGCGGACGTAAATTGAGCCAGTTGATGCTAGAAAAAGTTGAAGCGGTGGCGCGGGAGCGGGGCTGCTGCAAGTTGACGCTTGAAGTATTGCAGGGCAATAAAATTGCGCAGAATGCTTATTTGAAGTTTGGGTTTAGTGGGTATGAACTGGACCCTGAAATGGGCGGTGCTTCTTTTTGGCAGAAGGCTCTTTAGGCTTGCCCTCCTGGCTTTAAGATAGTTAAAAGATAATTTACCACCGAGGCACCGAGGCGCTTCGCTGCACCGAGGGAGAACAAGAAAATATTAAGAAGTAAGGGCGGAGTATTAGTCCTTTTCTTGCTCATTGCTTTTCTCGGTGTTCTCGGTGCCTCGGTGGTGAACCGCTTTTAGTCTTTAGTCTCAGTCCCACTCTCAGCTTCAGCTTTTTGCGAAGCTTCCCACAAGGCTCTTTTCTCAGCTTTGGTATCAACCAGCTTAGGCTTCTCTTCAAGGTAAACCTTAATGTTGGCCATGCCTTGCTTGTTGAGGTGGTGTGCGTGGATTTTGCTCATCGTGCCTTTTTGGCAGTACAGCAAATACGTTTGGTCTTCTTCTAGTTCGCTTTTGCGGGTTTCTAATTCGTAGAACGGCATTTCGATGATCTTGTTATGAGTAAGATCCAGTGGCGCTACTTCGATTTCGCTTGGGTGGCGAATATCTAGAATGATGTCGTTTGGTGAGGGTAGGCTTACGTGCGCTACTTCTAATGCATCATTTTCTTCCTTAACGAGATTACCAATAAACTGATGAACGGAGTCTTCAACGGCTTTATTTAGTACAGCTAAATCAAACTTGGCTTCTTCGGCTAAAACCTTGTCCATTTTGGCTTCGGTTGTGGGTTTGACTGATATCACGCCGCAGTATTCTGGCATGGTCGCTGCGAAAGCCTCGGTACCAATTTGGCGTGAGATGCTGATAATCTCTGGTTTATCCATAACAACCAGCGGGCGCAAAACAAGTTTGTCGGTGACTTTGTCGATTACGGCTAGGTTGATTAGGGTTTGGCTGGATACTTGGGCAATGGATTCGCCGGTAACGAACGTATCGAGGTTGATCATGTCGGCTACTTGCTCTGCAGCGCGGTACATCATACGCTTTAGAATTACGCCCATGTGGCCGTCTTCTACGTTTTCTAGGATTTCTTTTACAACACCATCAAAAGGCACACTGATAAAGCGTGCCTTGTGGGATGCGCCGTATTTGTCCCATAAGTAATAAGCAACTTGCTTTACGCCAATTTCATGGGCGCTGCCGCCTAGGTTAAAGAAGCAGTAGTGAGTTTTTAGGCCACGCTTCATCATTAAATAACTAGAAACGGTTGAGTCAAAGCCGCCTGAGATAAGAGAAAGCGTATCGCCTTGAGAGCCCATTGGGTAACCGCCAAGACCGGTAAAGCGATTCTTAACGGCAAATAAGCTTTGGTCGCGAATTTCTACCTGAACGGTTACGTCTGGGTTTTTAAGTTTTACGCCAATCGCGTCGGTCTCTTTTAATAAGCCACCGCCAATATAACGTTCGGCATCGTTACTGTTATATTCGTGAGTACCACGACGCTTAACGCGTACGCAAAAGGTTTTTCCTGCTAATGATGGGCCATTTACTTGCTTGATGATTTGGTAAGCGTCATCAAGGGTTTCAAAGTCGTGTTCTTCTATCTCGTAAGAGAAGGCGATCCCTGGTGTATTGCTTAGGATGTTGATCATCGCACGACGAATTACGGCGTCATCACTATTGATGCTGATGGATAAATTATCCCACTGGCCTTGTACGTCAGCTTTAAAACCGTTACGACCGACTAGATTTCGCACGTTCATCTGTAGTTGTTTCACAAAGCGTTTGCGTACAGGGCGGCTCTTCATGATAATTTCTGGGAAATATTTGGCTACAAACTTCATAACGGACTCATCTAAAAAGACGTTTTGGCAGTGCTAAACGTCGGGTAAAAAATTGGGTGGCAAATTATACGTCATTATTGGTGAATAGTTTAGAACTTAAGCTTTTGCCATGCTTTGTGCCATAGATCGTCTTCTGCATGCTGGTATATGGCGGTTGTTTCTATTTTCTCGTGTCTGGCAGAGCGGGTTAGGTATTTAAGGTCGATACCCGCATCGTCACCATGCGTTACCGAAGTATGTCGAAACCAGTGGGTTGATGCTTTTTCAAGTATCGATGCTTGGATCGGGTTATCTAGTTTGATTGACTCTGCGGCTTCTTTTACTACCGTTTTGACTTGTCGATAAACCATGTTGGCACTAATGCCTTTACCACCACTAATGCTACGCAATAATGGTGAGTGGTCATCTTCAGATGGGAGTGGGGTTAATCCTAAGTGCTCACGATACTGTATTAATGCTGCGAGCATCTCATCACTTGCTGGGATTTTTCCTTGTTTTTCGCCTTTGCCCAAAACAAACCACCACCACTGTCCGCGATACAGACGAAAGCTGTTCATGCTGTGGCTGCTAACTTCACTGACTCGCGGCGCCATTAAATACAGCAAGTGAAATAAGAAGCGATTGCGCTGAAAGTGATTCATTTGCTTGGGGCTATCTGTCGGCTGACTTGAAAGGTGGTTTTTTAGCAGTTGCCAGGTTTTGTGATCAAGATAGCGCTGCTGGCTGATTGCCTGGTCTGTTTGCGGGCGCAGCTTTCGATTGCGGCGGCGAATAAGAGACAGTGGGTTGCCTGCTAAATAGCCCGCATCTACTAAATAACTGAATAGGGCATTAACAATAATAAGCGCCTGACGTTGGCTATTCTCGCTTAACGGCCCCTTGAATGGACGCCACTCAGTACTGGTTCGCTCGGCGCGTGGCCCGCACCAGATTTCACTGGGCTGTGGGTCGGTGAGGAACTCTTGGTAAAGCTGAAAGTCTTCACGGCTTAAGTCTGATAGGGCTTTTCTGCGCTGATTGATGGACCAGAGTAAAAGGCGCTCGGCTTCTTTGCGGTAATTGCGTAGGGTTTGCGGTGAGTCGTAGAATTCGTTTAGCCAGCATTGGATGGCTTGCCAGTCGGTATTGGCGTTGATTTGGCAGTACTTAATATCATAGCGATTACGGCCTTGGCTGCCTGTTAGGTGTGGTGGCAGGGTGAGGGATTCTATCGGGATTATTGGGTGTTTTTTCATTTGCTGGCTTTGTACATCTGTTGTGAATGGCTTTTATCTTGTGCGTGTTTTTCAAATACAGGACTCTACCATTCCAAGGAAATAAATTCATGATAATAGGGTTAATCATGAATTTTTTCTTAAAGGTTGGTATTTTGTAATGTTTATCTAACACATTAAACCTTACAAACTGAAACTCATTCATTTAAACTAACGCCAAAGGTGGCTCCTCAATACAAAATGGTTCACCAGTCGCTTAAGTAGATCTCAAATAAAACTCTAACCCAAGGCCTTAACTTAATGAGTATTAAAAAAGCCACCCCAAAAGCTGTATTCGATGCCTGCGAGCAACTAGAGCTGTTAGACAAGACATGGAATCGCGATGACGTTCGTATGATTATTGGTGGCGGAAGTTTCGTGGTTATTGATCCGCTAATACAGGCTTGGCGTAAGCTTCAGCCTGTTCGCGAGGTGGCACCAACCGTTCCGACCGAACTGTTAATTCAAGTAGCCTCCATGCTTGAAAAGCAGATGGCGGATTTTATTGGGACAGTTGAGCAACAGGATAAAGAGCGTGAAGAGATTCTTTTATCACTCAATAAAAGTGCTTCAGAAAACTTTGAACTTAGGGAGTCACAATTAGAAGCTGAGCTTGAGCTAGCTCGACACGCTAATCATGAGTTAGAAGCGGAGTTTTCGCGCAAGGAGTCCGAGTTAGTCAACTGCAGGCAGGAAATTCAAGCGCTGCAGTTAAAGCTACAAGTATCAAACGAGGCGGCGGTTTCTTTGAATGCTCGACTGCAGGAGCAAAAAGAATTTTATGAGCATACTATCGAAGAGCAGAAGCAAGCTCATGCAGGTGACAAGGAAAGAACTGCGGAGCAACATTTGCTTACCATTAACGAGATTAAGCTTGATGCGCAGCAGCAGCTAGCCCAGCAAAAAAACGCACTTACAGAATCTGCGGAGATTGCCGAAAATCGCTTAATGAGACTTCTGGACCAGTCTCGCAGCGAGCAAAAACAATTAGTTGGCGAGCTTACTAAAAAGACAGAATCCCTGAGCCATGACTTGCAAGGAGAGAGGCAGATTTGTCATGGGCAAAAGCTTGAGATTGCATCACTGACTTCGGCGCTAAATGATACTAAGGAAAACCTGCAGGCTCATAAAGAGGAGCAGGCTGAGGCCTTTACCTTGCGACTTGCTGCACTTCAAGCTGAGAATGACGACCTAAAAGAACAGGTTGCTGGATTTAAAGATAAGGACGGAGTGCGGGAGTTGTCGGATATTCAGCAATTACGCGAGTCTATTAAACAGCTTCAGGATCGGGTTTTGGGTGGCTCTTGATAGTTAATCACAGGAAACCAGAAGGCATCATTCAGGCTTGATCTTCTTGTGCTTGGCACTGGCGTGGCGTTCGCGCATTTCGGTATCAATATAGCGATCAGTTGTTGCCATACTTGCATGTCCGGCGTCGTCACGAACATGTTCTTTTGGTCGGTGCTTCACATCTTCAGATATTCCTGTGTGCCTGAGCCAGTGAACGGTAGCGGCTTTAAGCTCAAGAGCCTCTTCTTTTAATCCTTGTTCGCGCATCCTTTGATATGCTTGATCAAAGCAATCCTGCACAATGAATCGAATTTGACGCGTACTGGTTACCGGCCCTGTGCCTTTTATTTTGGATATCATTGGCGTAGATTCACTCACATGAGGCAGCGGTGATAGCCCAAGGTGGGTTCGGTAGCGCTTTAGTGCCGCTAGCATGTCATCGGACACAGTAATCATTCTGACTTTGTTACCCTTACCTGTAACCTGCAACCACCAGTTGTTATCAATATCAGCTCGAAAATCACCCATGGTTGGGGTTGAGCGGCCATCGGCGACCAGCTCAGAAATTCGCAAGTACATTGCAAATAGGCAATTCATAATAAACAAGCTGCGCTCATGCTGCTTAGGGTTTTCTGCTGCGTTCATCTCCACAGTTTCTAGAACAAAGTCCCACTGTAAGTTTGAAATGCGGCGAATAGGTTCTTTATAAGCATGGGTCTGAAGGTATTTGCTTTTTTGTCGAATTAAAGCAACAGGGTTTAGTTCGCCATAATCTTCTTGCAGTAAATAGTTAAAGAAGGTCGATAGTATGGAAAAGACGGCCTGCAGGCTCTTTTGAGAAAGCTTGAAGTGCTTAGTGTCAGGGCGCTGGCCAAGCTGGGTCTCTACTTTTGTTATTTGGCTAACAAAAGGGCGCCAGTCTGGGTTGATGATGCGCTGGCCTTGACTGTTTTTAAAGCGAGCAACTTGTTTTGTGCCTATCCAGCTAAGAGGAGGGTGCTGGCAGAATTCTAAATACTCTTCAATATCTAGGCGTCTGAGCTCAGGTAATGTTTTTTCTTGAACAAACCAAGACCATTGCACCAATCGCTCGACTTCTCGGCGGTAGCTATTGAAGGTTGCCTGACTGCCGTTATAGCTCTGTAAAAATGTCAGGCAGTGATAAAGATCCTCCTTGCCACACTTAGGTGTCTGCTTTATCTGCCTAGCAAATATTGCATCAACTTCCTTTAATGGGCCTGCTAGATATTGAAGGTTATCAAACATAGGGCTTGGAGACTGTGACAAAAGGGCAGATAAGGTATTGGAGATTGAGGTCATAACGATCGGCTTGTTTTAGGCTTGTTTGATGAGATGCATAACCAATAATCCCATAATTATCGGAAATAACAAGTCGGATCAAATACTATTTACCGCTCATCGCGCAAGTGTTTAATAGAGCGTTCAAATTACGAAACGGCCAGCAAAGGGGTGTAATACTTCACACGATGAAGATTAGCAAGAAACATATACCTTGCTATATTGGGGTGAAATCTATATTGTAGTGTTCTGGCTTGAGAAAGAGTCCTTATTTTTGTTTGTCGTACCACGTTGTTATTAGTAATAATCCTTCGCGTTATCCTCAGTAAAATATTAATTTTTCCCAGCTTAATCGCCTATTTTGGCACTTTTATTTTTTATATTAGGATATCTAATTATGTCTACTACAACTACTGGTACAGTAAAATGGTTTAACGAAGCTAAAGGTTTCGGATTTATCGAACAGAAATCTGGTCCTGACGTTTTCGCTCATTTCAGCGCAATTCAAAGCAGCGGCTTCAAAACTTTGGCTGAAGGCCAAGCAGTAGAATTTACTGTTACTGACGGTCCTAAAGGTCCTCAAGCTGAAAACATCGTTTGTATCTAAGCTTTAGCTTATACACGTTGTGATTAGTGCGATTCTTTCGCACTAATAATCCCACTCGTAATGCGCGATAAAAGCTTTCAGCTGAAATCGTGAATACTTATGAGTGGGGTGCTTAAGTCAAATTCCCCATCAGATTTATACCTCGTAAGACCCCCTAGCTTTATAAAATCTCTACTCGTATAAACAATCTACCTCTCTAATCATGTTTATTTCTAGTCTTACTTATTTCTGGCTATGATTCTTAGCAATGATGTTTTTAGGATGCTGTAATTCGTCGTGTGCAATTCTGAGGGTATTAATAACAAGTATACATGTGGGCCTGGAATACTACTAAAATGGCGATTGTTCTTTTATTCCGATAATAACAATTATCGGAAGTATAAGGTATTGTTAAGTGTGAGTATATCTACCTGATTTATCGACTACAGCCTGTGCGGCATGGTCAGCCTACACAACGATTCTTTACGGTCAGCATATTCAAGAATTACATATGCTATTTCAACACTACTTTTTTTAGAAGAAATTAAAGGCTTAGAAATAATTAAAGGCTTAGGAATAGCTCAAATTCTACCTCTAACTGGTAATAGGCTTTAGTTAGCTCCGCATGAATGCTTGCTGCTTCTTGCCAGTCTTGCAGCTTAAGCGCTTTCAATAACTCAGTGCATATACCCTCAAAGTGTACGGTACAAAAATTTGAGGATGTTCCTTTTAATGAATGTACTGCGACGTGACTTTCATCATAATCTTGCCGCTGAATGCCATTCAGCGCTTGATGCAATTGCCCTGGAGCATCTCGTAAGAATAACGTAACCAGCTTTTCGATTAAGCTACGATCACCGCCTAAGCGTGATATGGTTCTTTCTTCATCCCAGCATGGCTGCTTACTCATGGTTGCCTTAATACTCTTATTGCTATTTATTAAGCATAGCTCTATTTAGTCGTTAGGTTCAGTTCCCTATCCCACGAATTATTCTTTGCTTATTATATATTCTATTTATTGCCTGCCTAAGCCGACTCATTGCTCAAAACTTAAAGCGAAGTAATGGTTAATACAAATTATTACCTATGATTAAGCAATAACACAGCATACAAGCTGTCTTTGCGGCGTATCATCCTTTAAAATGCGCGGCATAATTTATTAGATTTGGAGTGAGTGGCGCATGTTTGAAGTTGGTCAGCGTTGGATAAGTGACACGGAGTCTGATTTAGGCCTAGGAATGGTTCAGGAAGTTACCTTTAGGCAGGTAGCGATTTTGTTCCCGGTTGCAGATGAAGTAAGGCGCTATTCAAAAGATCAAGCCCCTCTTACTCGTATAAAATTCAATATTGAAGATACGGTTCTTTTGGAAGACGGTAGTAAACTTACCATCACCGAAATTCAAGAAATGAACGGTATTTTGTTTTATGGCGATGCGGATCGTATTATTCCTGAAACTCAGCTGAGCGGTCAGATTCAGCTAAGTCAGGCGTCTGAGCGTTTGTTGGCGGGTCAGGTGGATAACAGCAAGGCTTATGAACTGCGTTTACGTGCTTTGCAAATGAAGAGCAAGCTGCAAGAACGTAAGCATTATGGCCTTGTAGGAAGTCGTACCACCCTGCTTCCTCATCAGTTATTTATTGCAAATGAAGTGGCTAGTCGTGAAGTTCCTCGTGTATTGCTTGCCGATGAAGTAGGTTTAGGTAAAACCATTGAAGCTGGCATGATCATGCATAGCTTACTATTGAGTGAGCGCATTGAGCGCGTATTGGTTTTATTGCCAGAAGCATTAACGCATCAGTGGCTGGTCGAAATGGTTCGCCGTTTTAACTTACGCTTTAGCGTATTGGACGAAGGCCGCTGCTTGGCGCTTGAAGATCAAGAAGATGGCGCAAATCCTTATGTGCAGCAGCAATTGGTGCTTGCACCGTTAAATGCGGTTGCTAATGACCCTAAGCGTCGCGAGCAAATCTTGTCTGCTGGCTGGGACATGGTTGTTGTCGACGAAGCCCACCACCTTGGCTGGTCCCCGACCGCTCATGATGAAAGTTATGGATTAGTTGAGTCTTTGGCTCATGAATGCCCTGGTCTACTATTGCTTACCGCTACACCTGAGCAGCTAGGTATGGAAGGTCACTTTGCGCGCTTGCGCTTGTTAGATCCTGAGCGTTTCCATAATTTAGAAGAATTCATTCAAGAACAGTCCCAGTTTCAGCCTGTTGCTAATGCTGCACAGTCTTTGCTGTCGGGCAGTGAATTGTCAAATGCCGAGCGCGATGCGTTAAAAGGTCTATTAGGGCAAGATATCCCTGCACAGCCTGATGCTGAGCAATCTCAAATTTGGATCAAGCAGTTAATTGATCAGCATGGTACTGGCCGAGTCTTATTCCGTAATACTCGTAGCGCAATGGAAGGTTTTCCTAATCGTGAAGTGATTGCACAGCCTTTCTTACTACCTGAAGCTTATAAAGCGCTTTCTGGTTTAGACGGCTTGTATCCTGAGCGTCAAATAGACGATTGGGAGAGTGTTGATCCTCGCATTGATTGGATTAATGAGTTAATCAAAGCAAATAAGGGCGAAAAGTTCTTATTAATTACCCATCAGCAGAAAACGGTTCTTCAGATCGAGCGTGCTTTATGGGAGCGCTATGGCACTCAATGTGCGGTATTCCATGAAGATATGGATATGATCGAGCGAGATCGTGCGGCAGCCTATTTTGCGGAACAAGAAGGCGGTGCTCAAATTTTGCTTTGCAGTGAAATTGGTAGCGAAGGTCGAAACTTCCAGTTTGCTCGCCATTTGGTTTTGTTTGATTTGCCTGACAACTGCGATCTTATTGAGCAGCGCATTGGTCGACTTGACCGTATTGGTCAGAAACACGACATTCAGTTGCATATCCCTTATTTTGAAGAGCACTCTTCTGAACGTTTATTTGAGCTGTTAAATATTGGCGTAGATGTCTTTAGTCATCCGAATCCCCTCGCTCAGTCTTTGTTGAATCATCATCATACGCAAATGGTTAAAGCGCTTAATAGTCCTAAGATCAGTGATTTACATAAGTTGGTTGATACCTTGATTCCTGAACGTGAAACTCAACAGCAAGAGTTGGAGCAAGGCCGTGACCGCTTATTAGAATTGCAGTCGTGTGATCCTGAAAAATCGAAAGCTTTGTTAGATCAGATTCTTGCGGATGACCGCCTTGATCAAGCTATTTTGCCGAGTTTTCTTGAGCAGGTTTGTGATGTTTATGGAATTATTCAGCAAGACCACAGCCATCACTGCTTTATTCTGCGTCCTGGCGACCACATGCTAACCAGTTATTTCCCTCATCTTCCTGAAGATGGTTTAACGTATACCTGTCGTCGTGATGTCGCGGTTGCCCGTGATGATGTGCAATTTTTCACCTGGGAACATCCGTTAATCGTGGGCGCTTTGGATCTAATTCTTTCCGAAGATCATGGTAATTCAAACGTTGCGTACGTTGAAAATCATCAGTTCGCTACAGGAGATTTTTACTTCCAAGCTCAGTATACGCTGGAGTCACAAGCACCTAAGGCTTTGCAAATTCAGCGTTATTTACCTGCAGAAGGTATTCACATTGCGGTTGATCCTGACGGCGGTATTGAATTTCAAGAGCCAGATTACCTTGATTTTCCTGAAGACTTGAAACGCTCTACTGCGACCGGCTTGGTTAAGCGTGTTGAAACGGGCATTAAGAAGTCGTTAAAAATTGCTAAAGAAGCGGCAGAAGCTCAGCTTCCTAAGCAGTTAGCATTGGGCGCTAAAAGAATGGCGACAGAGTTAGATGGTGAGATCTCTCGCTTGCAAGAGTTGCAGAAAACCAATCGAAACATTCGTGATAGTGAGATTAATTTGCTTAAGCAAAAGAAAGTCGCACTTGAGAAAGCTATTAGCCAAGCAAACTACAAAATGGATAATATTCGCATTGTGTTTTGTGGGTAAAAAGCGAAGCTTTTTACGACTAGCCATGGGTTCGCGTGACCGAAACGAAGTTTCGCAGCTCAGCGAGCGACTACGCAAGGATGCGTAGGCTGGCATTCACTCCAGGGATGGACAATTTGATTACTCCTATCTTTTGAAGCGAAGCTTGATCTTTGGTTTATCGGCATGCCTATAAAATCGACATTCTAACGCTCAATAGTATTTCAAGCGTTGCATCAGGGAGTTTATTTTTGGGGACGTGGTGAATACGCCGCTTCGCTCTCCCTGTACACTCTCTACAGCTCCCTGCTGTAGAAGTCCCATAAATAAACTCCCTAATACAACACCAAGACAGTTATTTGTAATTGAGGTTTTTAGTTGAGATTTTAATTGTAGGTCGTCCTTCAGGGCAACGGTTTTGCCTTATTGATAATTGTCGGGCTGACCCCCGACCCACTTTAGGTAAGTTAGGCATATCTAATGTGGGTCGTCCTTTAGTGCGACAAGCTGCTAAGACCTTGGCGATCTCATCGTTACAAATTCTTCTGCTGATGTTGGGTGAATCCCAATCGTTGCGTCGAAGTCTGCTTTGGTTGCGCCGGCTGTGATGGCTACGGCAATCCCTTGGATTGTTTCCCCTGCGTCATGGCCTACCATGTGTGCGGCTATCACTTTGTTATTCGCTTTATTAACGATCAGCTTCATCAGTGTTCTCTCGTTCATACCAGAGATAGTATGCTTTAGAGGCTTAAAGTTGGATTCGTAAACGTCAAATTCGATGCCTTGGGCTTTGCATTCGTCTTCAGTTGGACCAACGGTGCCGATATTAGGCTGGCAGAATACGGCAGTTGGAATATTGTTGTAATTCATTGGTACAGTATCACCGTGATACTGATGCGCTAAGAATTTCATTCCTTGTGCTAGCGCAACGGGGGTCAGTTGCGGAGTGCCGATAACATCACCCAGTGCATAAATTGATGGAACACTGGTCTGAAAGAAGTCATCTACCTTAATGGTCGTATTCTTGTTCAGTTCGATACCTAGCTTCTCCAAGTTCAAACCGTCGGTCATTGGGCGACGGCCTGTGGCATACAATACAAGGTCAAATTCTTGTTGTTGCTTATTAGTGAAGGTAACCAGTAGCGTACCATCGGTTTGTTTTTCGATGCTTTCTACTTCGGTCTCTGCTGCGATATTAACGCCCTTCTCGATCATTTGTTCTTGCACGAAAAGACGAATATCATCATCAAAGCCGCGTAATACAAGATCTTTGCGAACCGCCAGAGTCGTTTCAACTCCTAGGCCATTAAAGATACCTGCAAATTCGACGGCTATGTAACCCGCGCCAACGACTAATGCGCGCTTAGGGAAGTCTTCTTCACTTAGGTCAAAGACTTCGTTTGAAGTAATTGCATGCTCAACACCGGGGACTTCTGGTTTAAAAGGCCAGCTGCCCGTTGCGATTAGAATTGTTTCGCCGGTAATGTCTTGATCTGTACCATCTTGGCCATTGATGTGGACAGTATTGGCATCCACTAAACTGCCAGTGCCATTAAAAATGGTAGCGCCTGGGCCGGTTAATAAATTTTGGTAAATGCCGTTTAGGCGTGAGATTTCATTGGTTTTATTATCGCGCAGTGTTGGCCAATGAAAATCATTGAATTGGCTATTGATACCGAAGCCTTTGGCTTCTTCAATTTTTTCGCGGTATTCCGATGCATAAACAAACATCTTTTTAGGAACGCAACCAACGTTAACGCACGTTCCGCCCAAATAACGATTCTCAATAATAGCAACTTTTTTGCCTTGAGCAGCAGCCATACGGGCTGAGCGAACGCCGCCTGAGCCTGCGCCAATCACTACTAGGTCAAAGTGTTGAAGTTCTGTATTCACGTTAAATCTCCGTAACAAAGGTTCAAATTTGACATAACCTTTGATTATTAATTTTCTGTAGCAGGCTTTAAAGCATGAGTAGAGTCTAGATGAATTTATTGGCGAGGTCTCATAGTGAGTATTAATAGCTTAGATTAACATTCTCTATGAGACCTGCTCAGCTTTGCTGGCTATTTATATAAAGAGCCGCGCAAATCTACAAGCCCTGGTTTGTCGCCACGCTCTACATTGATTTGTTTGATTTGAATGTTGTGCTTTTGGTTTAAATCTTCTAACCAGCGCATGGCGTCATCGAAGACAGCGCCCTCTAGCCATATTCTTAGGCCATCGCCATCTGGTTCAAAGCGCTTCAGGTTGATATTGGATCGCTTTGCTTGCTTTGTCACAATAGCCAATATCGGCGCGCTGCTTGACTGATTGCTGGTCTGCCCTTGAAATTTATGAGCGTTATTCGCAAGGGTTTCGTAGGTTGCAATACTCTTGGCAAGTTTGGATTGATACAGTTCTTGCTTAGCTAAAAAGGGTTGTACGAACAGGACGATAATTAAACAAAGTACAATAAAGGCAGAGATGCCTTTGATGATTTTTTGATCGCGAACATTCTGGCTGTCATACCAAAGATTGAAGCTTACGATAGGAGGAAGTTGCTTTAACTTTAGTAGGCTCTCATTCCAGCTGGAGCTTAGCTTCTGCTTTAGGGTGTTCATGCGGAAGCTCCTATTTTGATTCGGCCTTTAACGCCATTTTTGTCATTGGTTGCTTGGGCAATTTCAACACTGAGACCTTGCTGTTCAATGGCGGCTTTATAGCTTTGCAATTGGGCCAAGGTTTTGGACGTTAGGTCTATCACCAGCTCATTTTGACGATCATTAAAGCGAAAGCTCTGCCATTCAATGGATTGCTTTAAATTGCTTTGCTGCAGCGCTTTGCTCGCTTGAGAAAGTAATACCATGACTCCAGCGCTGGTGACGGTACTGTCCCCTTTTACTTTGCTGCGAATTTGGCGTTCTAAGAACCGAACCCTCTCACCAGGGAATAGGCGCTTGTATAAGCCGATGGTTTCAGCTTTCACGTAATCTTGCTGGGCGACCAAGCGCTTGTTTTCCAAAGAAATTTCGGTGAAGCTAAATATGCACCAGCAAGCTGCAAGTGCTGCTACAGGTTTCCACCATACCGCTGGTTGATCTTTTTTGGGTTCTACAGGGCGAAACTCACCGGTTAATAAATCACTGCATTTGTTTGATAATGCATCATCTCTTAGGCTTGAAAAGTCGCCGTGCTGAACACTAACGGCTTTAAATATTCCTGCTGAATTGGTTTCTATCTGTGTCTTAAGTAAGTTTGCACTATCAAGATTCGAGTCGACTAACGTTATCGCTGCTTGGGAGTCTTTGGCCAAGTCATTGCATAAGCCTTCAAGGAAGGCAGCTAATGCCGATTCGTGAATTTTAGCTTCACTTAAGCCCGGGATATTAATAAACCAAAACTTACCGTCGTGCACTAGGCTGTTTTCTGGCACCAAGCTGGTTTCAGGAATCAGTTGGCGCAGCTTAATGTGTCTCAACTCGCAGGCTTCAAGTAATCGATTAAAATTGTCGGCCATGCTGCAGTATACGCGATGGGTAAATTTACCCATCTTGCCCGCAGTGACTAAATGGTAGTGACTAATGTCTTCAATAAGGCTTTCTTCAAGTGCGAAAGGCAGGGCTTTCGGTAGATGCCTTCCTTGTACGCCGGGTAGCGTTAACCAGCGGCACACATAGTTTTCACCTTGTAAGATAAAGCGTAATTGTGTCAGGTCTTCTAGCGCTTCCGCCCACTCATCCAAAGGGAGCCAGTGGGCATTACTTTCACTGTCGGTGTTATTTTCTTGTATTGCTGGGGTGAGTGGTGAAACAAACCAAGTTTCTAGCTCTACACTCCAACGTACCGCAACTGTTTCCATTATTTCAGCCTAAAACATGTTTCTAAATACCACCGCACCTGGGTGGTATTACTATTATTATTCAGTGTTGTTGTTGCCACTAATATTATTGCCACTGCTATTATCAACACCATTGTTAGCGCTGCTATTAGCATTAGATACCACAGGAAGGCGCGCTTCAGTTCGAGAGTAATCTCGGTAATAGGTGCGCATATCTCCAGACTGTAAATCGCGGTGCATCAACATCTCTACGGTGGCAATTCGGTCTGCCAGTGTAACGCGTGCAAAAACCTCAAAGTACTGAGAGTTTACACTGAAATCAGCCTTATCCCATACTTCCTTCGGGTTTTGATTAGCTGAGCCATTATTTGAACTTGGGTCATTCTTATCCGCTTCGGTAAATGGCTGCACTTCAGCCAAGCTCCAAAATTCTTCAAGACTATTGAAACCCTTTTCACCCCGACTATTAATGACAGTATCGGCATCAGAGAGTGACCACGTTGATGACAATGATGCTAATACCTTATCACTGGCGGTATTTACGTTTAGCGTTGCATTAACGGGTAACGTGCTGATGTAAGGTTTGAGCTTGCGATAAATGTCGGCATCGACTTCTTTTACTAATAGTAATTCAGATGAATGTTTAAATAACGCGTAGCTCGCACGGTATGGCACTTCCTCTGCTAAATAGTCATTATCAACCATACTGTCTTCGTCCATAAACTGCTGAGTATTGTCTGCAATAATGGGGTCGATACCGAGCTCAGCCAGTAAGTTTTTAAATCTCTGGTTTTGAGCGGCTCGGTTGCTTGCACTTTTATGTAAGCTGTTGAGATTAAATCGGGATTGGGCATCGATGATTTGAATTTCGGCGGTGCCTGGATCTAACGGGTATGTGAGTGGGCTTGCCCAATCTTCTGATAAATTATCGATTTCGGCATTGTTATCAAAATCTAGGCGTAACCCTGCGCGCACTGCGTACTCTATACCGCTGCTATAGGCTCTTGCTTGCTGCAAGGCTTGTAGGTTACCACTGCGTTGAATGTCTAAGCTTTGGCGCTCGATCATTGCCGTCGCCAAGACGGATACGATGGCAAAAATAAGCAAAACCGAGATGAGTGCTAGCCCCTGCTGTTTTTGCGGATTAATGCTGCGCTTATGACTGAGGCTATTACTGGAGCTATTGTCGAAGCTGTTTTTAATTGGCGTATTATTGATCATCATATGCCAGCAACCATAATCGTTCTATTTCACCTATCTTAGGCAATGTTAGCTTCCATCGCATGGCGACTGGGATTTCTGGTGCCCCGCCTGTTTGTAAATTTGGCCATTGAGTATACCAGTTAGATTCACCGCTTTGAGCTTGTGTATTACTTCCGCTGGTCTTGATGTTTTCTTTGGCAAAAATTTCTATTTCTAAAGAATCCACAAGATCTAATACAATTTGCGTTTTAGCTTCTGTATCCCCTGAGCGGTCAAGTACTGGCCAAAAGTAACGCACCAAACAAGATCCTTCAGGCTCTAAGTTGCCCCAATCCTGAAGGCGCAGCTTTGCTTGCGCGCACTCCTCTTCTTGAATATCAAATAATTGAAACGCTACGCGCTGCATAATGGCGCGGCCATTAGGATCGATTGGGTTGTTGCGCCACCCAAGTCTTGTCCATTCTGCTAAATAATCAGTGCTATCAAGAATAATAGAGGGCTGGGAGTCGCCGTATTGATCTCGAATGCCTCGATTGATTATCTGCTCGACATCACGACTCACAAATTGGTTAAATCTTTGCAAGGTCGTCAGTTGTTCCGAGCGAATGTCGGTTATTTTCTTCGTTTCGATAATATTGCTGAGCAAGCTGGTTGAAGAAATTCCAATCAGTGCTGTGATGGATATCGCAATCATGACTTCTAGCAAGGTAAAGCCAATTGCTTTTTGTCTTAGTGAATACGTAAATGAATGGGGCTTATGGCTGATCATCAGTATTTACCCATAAAACCCGTTAGGCTTACTAATGAATTTTCTTTATCGGTCACTTTAGAGACCTTAATCTCAATACGTCTAAAATTGGGCAGCGGCGTATCTTCGACTTTAGTAACAATATGCCATTCGCGCCCAGCCATTTCTTCTTCGTCTTTTGTTTGAGTTGCTGCGGGGTACCCTAATAACTTTAATTTGTTAAGGCGGTTTTCAGCAACGAAAGACGCCAAGGTCTTTTCTTCTAAATAAAGCACGGTATCGGCGTTTTGACTTGCGGTACGGCTAATAGCAGCGGCCATCACGGCAAAGATCGATAAGGCAATCATTACCTCGATTAAGGTAAATCCACGCTTGCTATGAATGCTACTGAGGGGATTATTCTTCATATTGCTCAATGTTCATTTGAAAGCGGCTAAAGCCATCGCCTTCAATAAAAATACTGAAGCTCTCATCGTATTCGTGATTAATCGCGACTTTGAATGGTGTGTATTCATCGGAAGATAAAAACATAATGGCAGGCTTTACCCCGTCGTCACTTATCAGCTCAGCAAAATCAAACTCTTTATCTTCGATGAATAATGACATAGAAAGCTGTTCTGGAAGTTCTATTGAGGCTTTAAGGCTGCCCTGATAAGTGTCCCAGGGGATGTCCTTGAGCTTGCTAAGTTCTTCGCTGGTTTTCCCTTCAATGTGTTTAGGGTTATAAATGTCGAAAAATTTTAATAGCTGGGTCGACTGACCATCCATCGCCAAACCTAGGTCAATGTTTTGAAATACGGCTTCGTCACGATAAGCACTTAGCTGGGCAACAAATTTTAATGCTTGCTGCTTTGCTTCGTGTTTTTGTTCGTTGCCACCACCACTTAGGGTTGCCATGCCGAGCATGAGACCAATAATGGTGAGCACAACCATTATTTCGAGCAAAGTAAAGCCTGAATGTGCACGGTAGCTTGATGGCATACGAACGTTATTGAACACTCAATTATCCTTGATGTTCTATATCGGCTAGCTCTTCTTCTCCGCCTTCTTGACCGTCAGCACCCAGTGATAGAATGGTATAGCTGCCTTCTTCATAGAAGTATACAAACTCATTACCCCAGGCATCCAAAGGTAGTTTGCCACCTTTTAAGTAGCCGCCAGACTTCCAGTTTTTAGGTTCTGGGCTGCCGCTTGGCTTGGTAATTAAGGCTTCTAGGCCTTGATCGGTTGTTGGGTAGGTGTAGTTGTCGAGCTTATACAAATCAAGTGCGTTACCGATTAAAAACATCTGGCTCTTGGTTGTTTTAATGCGGGCTTCACCGGCATTGCCCATGATGTTACCTGCGACTAACGCGAGCATACCGCCAATAATTGCTAATACAACCATAACTTCGATGAGGGTGAAGCCCGATTGCTTTACAGTATTGGCGCTGTGTTTATAAGACATTTTTTGCATGACGATTTTCCTAGTTTGTTGTGAGTTTATTTCTAATTTTGTTTCTAGCTTGGTTTCTAACTCTACTTCTGAACTTATTGAACCATATTCTGCAATTCTAAAATTGGCAGCATAATGGCGGTTACAATCGTGGCGACAATGGCGCCCATGGTCAGTAACATAAGAGGTTCGAACATTTTAACCAAGGCTTCAATGGTTGCTTCTAAGCTGGCTTGCTGTTGGGCAGACGTTCTTGCGAGCATATCATCGAGCTCACCACTGCTTTCACCACTGGCAATCATATGCAGCATCATGGGTGAAAAGAACTTGGTCGCGGTCAATGCCTTACTTAGACTGCCGCCTTCACTAACCTGAACTGTTGCTTCTTTTACCCCAGCCTGAATAGGTAAATTCTCAACTACTTGAGACGCTATTCGCATGGCTTCTACTAAGGGAACACCTGAGCTGGTCAAAATAGCTAACGTGCTGATGTAGCGTGCAGTATTTGCGCTTTTGGTAAAGTTTTTAATCCCTGGCGCCGTCAGTAAAAACTGATGATATCGATATTTGAAGGCTGGTTTACGCAAAGCATAAAGAAAACCTGCCCAGCTGAGTCCGCTAACAATAACAATAACTAGTCCATAGTTGGTGATTAAGTGGCTGATATCCAACATGAGTTGGGTAAGACCAGGCAGCTCTTGGCCATTTCGCACAAATACCTCAACAATATCGGGCACGACGTAGGTTAAAAGCCCCACTACAATACCGATTGCAACGATGCAGAGGATGATGGGATACATCGCGGCCAATTTGATTTTAGTTTGTGCGGTCTGTTGCGACTCTGTGTAGTCGGCAAGTTTGTTAAGTACGCCATCAAGATGACCTGCATGCTCGCCGGCACTGACTGTCGCTCTATACAGATGCGGAAAAGCACGAGGGAATTCTTTTAGTGCGTCAGCTAGTGTGTGCCCTTCAAGTACTTTCGAACGAATCGACAGTACCATACTTTTAACAACTTGTTTTTCGCTTTGCTCTGAAACGGCTTTTAAGGCCTCGTCGATCGGTAAGCCTGCAGCAATCAGCGTGGCGAGCTGGCGTGTAATTAATGCTAGATCGGCGGTTTTTAAGGACGGACCTAAAGAAAACTGAGCAAGAAAGCCCCCCTTCTTTTGCTTGCCATTACTGGTCGCCTCAACAGAAAGTGGCATCCAGCCTTTGTCACGTAGCTGTTGTCGTATTTGACGCGAGCTATCCGCTTCTAAAACACCTTTGTGCTGTTTGCCTTTATTGTCTAAGGCTTGGAATTCAAATGCAGCCATAATTATTCAAAAGGTTACCCTTTTGCCACCCTTAATAATTCTTCAATTGTGGTGGTTCCCTGCAAGACTTTGCGTATTCCGTCTTGTTGAATAGAGGTGCAGATTGTACGCGCGTGAGCTTCTAGCGCTTGCTCCCCGACTCGATCATGAATTAATGACTTCATTTTTTCATCAATGGGGACCACTTCGTAAATCCCCTGTCGACCACGGTAACCAAGCTGGTTGCATTTATCACAGCCTTTGGCATGGAAGATGGTGGGAGCTTGCTGCTTATTGGCACCCAATAATTCACATTCGGCGTCATTGGCAATACTGGCTTGCTTGCAGTCTTCGCAGAGAACCCGCACAAGTCGCTGCGCTAATACGCAGACTAGGCTTGATGACAGTAGGAATGGCTCAACTCCCATATCTTGCAAGCGTGTAACAGCGCCGACGGCTGTATTGGTATGCAGTGTTGATAAAACCATGTGACCGGTAAGAGAGGCTTGAATGGCAATTTCTACCGTTTCTAAATCTCGAATCTCACCGATCATTACGACATCAGGGTCTTGACGAAGAATCGCTCGCAAGCCTTTGGCGAACGTCATTTCAACCTTGGTATTAACCTGAGTTTGGCCAATGCCTGGTAGGCTGTATTCGATAGGGTCTTCTACCGTTAAGATATTACGACTGGCATCGTTCAGCTCACTAAGCGAGGCATAAAGTGTGGTTGTTTTACCAGAACCGGTAGGCCCTGTTACCAGGATAATACCGTGAGGTTTTTGGATTGCTGACAGTAGGTTATTGAGATCGGTAGGCTCCATCGCCAGTTGGCGTACATTTAAACGCCCTGCTTGTTTATCTAGCAAGCGCATTACAATACGTTCGCCGTGATTCGATGGCATGGTTGATACACGCACATCGACTTCTCGTCCACCGATGCGTAAAGATATGCGGCCATCTTGAGGAACACGTTTCTCGGCGATGTCGAGTTTGGCCATTACCTTGATGCGTGAAATAAGCAACGGCGCTAGCGCACGCTTTGGCTGTACGACTTCGCGCAGAACGCCATCGACTCGAAAGCGAACCAATAAGCGTTTTTCGTATGTTTCGATGTGAATATCCGAAGCGCTGTCTTTAACGGCTTCGGTTAATAATGCATTAATTAGGCGAATAATCGGAGCATCATCTTCTTGCTCTAGCAGATCTTCGGTCTCTGGAACTGAGTCCGCAAGGCTCGCAAGGTCCATTTCATCACCTAGGCCTTCAACCATGCCCATGGCTTCTGAAGAGTCTGTTTGGTAAACCTGCCCTAGGATGCGCTCAAAGTCGTCATTACTGGCGACTTCTAGTGTGAAGGCACTACCAAGAAAGCGCTGTACTTCTAACAGAACATGGGGCTGCAGCCCTTCTTTGTGAG
The DNA here is from genome assembly GCA_913061415.1 of uncultured Oleispira sp. Taxonomy (GTDB): domain Bacteria; phylum Pseudomonadota; class Gammaproteobacteria; order Pseudomonadales; family Oceanobacteraceae; genus Oleispira. The sequence continues at coordinate 90,976 of CAJXUD010000007.1, forward strand.
CAGCAACAAAACCAGTAGGTCGCTTATCTAGAACAATACCAAAGCGCTTAGCGAAGGAAAATGGTAAGCGTGGAATCGTTAGGCTTTGCTGTACGGATACAGCCTGCTCTGGCATTACATTGTCGGTCATATCAGTTTCTTAGCGCTGTTTTGATGTTGTATTAATGCTTGTTGTTGTAATTCTAATTGTTTTGAAAGTAAAACCACTAATTAGTTCGCCCAATACCAGAATATTTGAATCCGTCTGCTTTCAATGTCGCAGGATCGTATTGATTACGCCCATCAACGATGACTAACCCCTTCATTAAGCGCTTCATTGCATTGAAATCTGGCTGAATGAAGGGTTTCCATTCAGTGACCAAAACCATGGCGTCGGCATCTTTCAATGCATCGTACTGGTGATCAACAAGAGTGATCATGCTCTCGTCAAAATTGTTTTCTGAGAAGTATGAACGTGCATTATCCATCGCTACAGGATCGTAAGCGCGTATCTTGGCGCCTGCTTTTAGCAGAGCTTCGATCAGAACTAAGGAAGGTGCTTGGCGTAAATCATCAGTGCCTGGTTTGAATGCTAGACCCCATACCGCAATGGTTTTGCCTGACAGGTCATTTTCGAATTGCTCATTGAGCTTTTCAAATAAACGCATTTTTTGTAATTCATTGCGATCATCAATCGCATGCAAAATTTTAGCTTGGTAGCCGTGCTCGGCCCCCATGTTGATCAAGGTTTTTACATCATTTGGGAAAAATGAACCGCCATATCCACAGCCGGGATGAATATATGAAAAACCGATGCGGCTATCAGCTCCCATGCCTGTTCGAACGTGTTCTATGTCGACTTTTAGCTTCTCTGCTAGATTCGCCAGTTCATTCATGAAGGAGATTTTTGTCGCCAGCATGGCATTTGTCGCATATTTAGTCAGCTCGGCATCGCGAATGCCCATAAATATAAGCTTATCGAAACTGTGTGAAAAAGGCTTGTACAGCTCTGTCATGAGGCGCTTTGCTTTATCGCTTTCAACGCCAATAATAATGCGGTCTGGGCGGTTGAAATCTTCAACTGCGGTGCCTTCTTTCAAAAACTGCGGGTTGGCAACGACATCTATTGTGCAAGGCGTTGAGAGTTGTTGAAGCACTCTGTTCTTAATTTTTTCTGATGTGCCAACAGGGACGGTAGATGCCGTAATGATGATCGAATCTTGTTTTATTAACTTGGCAATGCCATCAATAACTTGCCAAAGCTCTGATAAATCAGCACTGCCATCGCGGGCACTTGGTGTATCTACTGCGATATAGAAAACTTGGCATTCTTGTGAGATTAAAGAGAAATCATTGCTGTAGTTTAGGCGGCCAGCATTAAGGTTTTCGCTTAAGATGCTATCTAAGCCAGGCTCGTAAAGTGGGGTTTTGCCCTGCTGAAGCTGCTTGATTGGCGATTCGTTGATGTCTAAGCATAAAACGCCATTGCCCATCTCCGCAAAGCAAGCCGCGCTGACTAGGCCAGTATAGTTTGTTCCGACTACAGTAATATCCAAAATGTTTCTTTCCCTATTTGACAATTGCACGGCTTGCATAAAAATAACGGTGCATTAAAACATGCGTTTAAACTACCTTAACTGAAAAAAATCACAAGCGTAAAGCCGCGATTTATAAGGAATCTGAGACGAAATTTTGACAAAAAAAAGCCCAGCGGAGCTGGGCTTTTTTTGAGTTGATTATACTTTAAACAATTAAAGTAATTTTTCCAACTCAGGAACCGCGTCAAACAAGTCAGCAACTAAACCGTAGTCAGCAACTTGGAAGATTGGCGCTTCTTCGTCTTTGTTGATCGCAACGATCACTTTAGACTCTTTCATACCGGCCAAGTGCTGAATCGCACCTGAAATACCAACTGCGATGTACAAAGAAGGAGCAACGATTTTACCCGTTTGGCCAACTTGCATGTCGTTTGGTACGAAACCAGCATCAACAGCAGCACGAGATGCACCAACAGCAGCGCCGATTTTATCAGCAACCTTGTATAGGATCTCAAAGTTTTCGCCGTTACCCATACCGCGACCACCAGAGATAACAATCTCAGCAGCAGCAAGGTCAGGACGGTCAGATTTTGCAAGCTCTTCGCTAATAAAAGCAGAGATAGCAGATTCTTTAACGATTGCAGTTGCTTCAACAGCGGCAGAACCACCCTCAGCAGCAACAGGATCAAAACCAGTACCACGTACTGTGATCACTTTAACGCTATCAGAACTTTGAACGGTTGCGATTGCGTTACCCGCATAAATTGGGCGTACAAACGTATCGGCGCTTTCAACAGCAACGATGTCAGAGATCATGTTCACATCAAGCAATGCAGCTGTGCGAGGCATGAAATCTTTACCGGTTGTAGTAGCAGCAGCAAGGATGTGGCTATAGCCAGCACCAAGCTCAGCAACTAGATCACCCATAGATTCGGCGATCTGGTATTTGTAAGCAGCGTTGTCAGCAACAACAACCTTACTAACACCTTCAATTTTTGCAGCAGCATCAGCAACTGCGCCACACGCTTCACCAGCAACTAATACTTCGATGTCGCCACCGATTTGTTTAGCAGCAGCAACAACGTTTAGAGTCGCAGCATTTAACGCAGCGTTATCATGTTCAGCGATTACTAAAATAGTCATTACAATACCTTCGCTTCGTTTTTCAGTTTCTCAACAAGCTCAGCAACGTCAGCAACCTTGATGCCAGCAGAGCGCTCAGCAGGAGGAGTTACTTTAACTACCGTTTGAGTGCTCTTGATTTCAACGCCCAAATCGGCAGGAGAAACAACTTCAAGAGGCTTACGCTTAGCTTTCATGATGTTTGGAAGAGAAGCGTAACGAGGTTCGTTCAAACGTAGGTCGGTTGTTACGATGGCTGGAAGGCTTAAGCCTACAGTACGTAAACCAGCGTCTACTTCACGAGTAACGTTAACTTTATCGCCGTCAACAACCACTTCAGAAGCGAATGTGCCCTGAGGTAAACCAGTTAATGCGCCAAGCATCTGACCCGTTTGGTTGTTATCACTGTCGATAGACTGCTTACCAAGAACAACAAGCTGAGGCTGTTCTTTTTCAACAACGGCTTTAAGCAATTTAGCAACAGTAAGAGATTCTAACTTCTCGTCGGTTTCGATTAAGATTCCGCGATCTGCGCCAAGCGCTAAAGAAGTACGAATTTGCTCTTGGGCAACTTTAGGACCGATAGATACCACTACGATCTCAGTAGCTACGCCCTTTTCTTTTAAACGAACCGCTTCTTCTACAGCGATTTCACAGAAAGGGTTCATAGCCATTTTGACGTTATTTAGATCAACATCAGAATTATCAGGCTTTACACGTACTTTGACGTTGTAGTCAATTACGCGCTTTACAGCAACAAGAACCTTCATAGATTCTCCGTATTCGTCTAGTGAATGATTGAAGAGAGTCTCTCATTGGATCTAAAAACTGCCAATGACTCTCTCCCAGCGCGCAATATTATTCGTATCTTTCGCCCTAAGGTCAATAGAAACTATTCAGGTAATGAGAATTCCTATTATTTAACGCGCTTTTTTAGCCAGAAATTGTCCAGAAAGGGTGAAAAATCAATAAATTAGCGCCAAAAGCTAGGTATATAGAATGCACAGACGTATAATATTGGCCTTTATTTAGAACGCTATAATAAATCGCTAGTATTATTAGCAACTGTAATTAGCTCCCAGCTTATTTTTCGAGGAGATCACAATATGCAACGTGAATCGATGGAATATGATGTCGTTATTGTTGGTGGAGGCCCATCGGGTCTGTCTACTGCAATTCGTCTAATGCAATTGGCACAAGAAAACGAACAAGAACTGACCGTATGTTTGGTTGAAAAAGGTTCTGAAGTCGGCGCGCACATTTTATCCGGTGCCGTTATTGAAGATCGCGCTTTGGTTGAGCTGTTCCCTACTTACAAAGAAATGGGCGCACCACTAAATACTGAAGTACTTAAAGATGAAGTTCATATCTTAACCAGTGCGACTGGCGGAATTAAAACCCCTAACTGGGCAATTCCTAAGCCAATGCACAACGACGGCAACTACGTTGTTAGTCTTGGTAATGTTGTTCGCTGGTTGGGCGAGCAAGCTGAAGCGCTAGGCGTAGAAATCTACCCAGGCTTCGCAGCAGCGGAATACATTGTTGAAGATGGCGTAGTTAAAGGCATCATCACTGGCGATATGGGCGTTGGCGAAAACGGCGAACATACCGACATGTATATGCAGGGTATGGAGCTTCGCGGCAAGTACACTGTTTTCGCTGAAGGTTGTCGTGGACACCTTGGTAAGCAGTTGATCTCTGAGTTCAAATTGGACGAAGGTAAAGATCCACAGCATTACGGTATTGGTATTAAAGAATTATGGGACATTCCTGCTGAGCAGCACCAAGAAGGTTTGGTTGTTCACGGCGCAGGTTGGCCTTTAAATGAATCTGATTCTTCAGGTGGTTTCTTCTTATATCACGCTGAAAACAATCAGGTTGTTTGTGGTTTGATCACAGATTTATCTTACTCTAACCCACACGTTAGCCCGTTTGATGAATTTCAGCGTTTGAAGCATCACCCAGTTCTAGCTAAGCACCTTACGGGTGGTAAGCGCGTATCTTACGGTGCTCGTGCGATTGCTAAGGGCGGCTTAAACTGTCTTCCTAAGATGACCTTCCCGGGTGGTTTGGTTGTGGGTTGTGATGCCGGTACTTTGAACTTCGCTAAGATCAAGGGTACTCACACCGCAATGAAGAGCGGCATGATTGCGGCTGAAGAAATTGTTAAAGCGATTAAGTCTGAGCGTCAGCATGACGAAATCACTGAGTTCACTGCTGCATTTGAATCTTCTTGGGTTTATCAAGAGCTTAAAGATAGCCGTAACTTCGGTCCTGCGATGCACAAGTTTGGTATGTACTTAGGTGCTGCTTTTAACTTCATCGATCAGAACTTGTTCAAGATTCCGGTAAGCTTACACGATACTACGCCAGATCACGCAACTTTGAAGCCTGCTTCAGAATGCAAGAAGATCAACTATCCTAAGCCGGATGGTGTATTGAGCTTTGCTAAGCTTGATTCTGTATTTATCGGCAACGTAAACCATGCTGAAAATCAGCCGTGTCATTTACGTCTTAAGGACGTAACGATTCCTCTAGGTTCAAACCTTGAGAAATTCGACGAGCCAGCTCAGCGCTACTGCCCTGCTGGTGTTTATGAGATTATTGAAGAAGAAAATGGCGACAAGCGTTTCCAAATCAACTCTCAGAACTGCGTACACTGTAAAACTTGTGATATTAAAGACCCTGCGCAAAACATCACCTGGGTAACGCCAGAGGGTGCTGGTGGTCCAAACTATCCTAATATGTAAGGTCTTCTATTAAATAGAAGATTGAATGTATTAAAAGAAAGCGGCTTCGGTCGCTTTTTTTGTGCCTGTAATTTGTTTAAGAGCGACTAACCACAGGGCGCACAAAGGAAAGGAGAAATGATTTACCACGGAGTGCACGAAGGCGCTTCGCTACACAAAGAAAGATAGGCTTTGACGGTTGATATATTAAGAGCTATATTCTATTTTGGTTATATTGATTTTTGACTATTTTTTAGGGATCATCATGAAAAAAATTCTAGCTTCATCCGCTTTAGCGCTCTGTCTTCAAGGCCTTTCACCTATGCTTTATGCAGACCAGATGAGTGCAGCCGAAAAGCAGGGATTAGTAAAGGATGCCAAGACCCAAGTGATGTCACTGGCCGGTGCGCTAACCGCGACTCTTAAGCAAGGCATTAAGACTGATGGCCACGCTGCTTCGGTGAAACTGTGCAACTTACAGGCACCTGCCATCACTAAAGCATCTTCTATTGAGGGCGGAGCTACCGAATGGACAGTGAGTCGTACATCACTAAAGCTACGCAGCCCTGCTAATGTGCCTGAAGGCTGGGTTGAGCAGGTCATGAAAGATTTTGAACAAAGAAAAGCGAATGGCGAGCCTGCAGAAACTATTGCCCATACCGAAGTGCGTGACGGTAAGTTTTACCTAGTGAAAGCAATCCCAACAAAGGCAGGCTGCTTAGCATGTCACGGCAGCAATGTTGCTGAAGACGTAAAGTCAAAGCTTGCTGACTTGTATCCTAATGATAAAGCAACGGGCTTTAATGTGGATGATATTCGAGGTGTTTTTGTAGCGTCTAAAAAATTATAAACACTACGTTTTGAGAATTTACTTTCCCAGCAATGCTAGGAAGGCATCATTAAGAAGGCACCTGTACTGAGTAATCGCCACTGCACACAACATAACCTTCGGCGGTTTCTTGGGCTAAATTTATCAATTCATAATAAGTGCTTTGATTTAATTTGGCCCATAGATTATTTCGGATCATTACATACGGAATCAGTTCTCTAAATTCCATTGGGTGCTCGGCGCTCATGATCACTTCGTCACCTAAGCTGGTAATAAAGCTTAAAACACCCTCTTTTTCGCTCATCAAAACAATCGAAAAAGGAACATCCTCAACTTGAATCTTTAACTTCTCAGCAGGTGTCACTAAGTAATAATTCTCACCCTCTTTGCGTAAAATGGACGCAAACATGCGGGCAAGATCTTGGCGTTTAAAATAGCCGCCTTCGTGATACCACTCACCTTTGGTATTGATGAGAATGTCGATTTCACCTTCTCTGGCTGGGTTCCAGCTTTCGACCGGAGGCATTTTTTGTTGCTGCTCGAACTTGCCTAGCAGCTTAAAAAGATCTTTATCGGTTGTGCTTGTCATACTGCTACCCCACCTTTTAATTAAAGTCCGCGCTGCCACTCTTGGCGCAGAGCTATACGCCCAGCAATGGCATCGTCCAGCTGATCTAAGAGCTTTTGTTTATCAGCGCCCAAAGTCCCTTTAAGAGTAACGTAGTTAGACGCATGATCGCTGCGGAAAACCGTATTGTCTAATTCAAGGGTTTCAATAAGGTGTCGCATTTCCATAAATAAAGTACGCTGATCAGGTAGCTCGTATTCACCCTTAAAGCCTTCACGTACGCGCTCGTCACCCATGGGGTAGCTAACCACAAGCGTTGATAAGAAGTCAGGCTGAGCTTCATTCATCAATCGAGCCGAGTTTTCAGCATGCTGCTGGCTATATTTCATGCCGCCCATGCCATTTAAAATCATCACAGACGTTTTAATGCCCGCTTCTTTCAACTTAACCAAGGCGCTCAATGTTGACTCGTAAGTCTCGCCTTTATTGATGAATTCAAGAATTTCATCATCACCACTTTCAGCGCCTACGTAAGCCATACCAAACCCAAGCTCTTGTAGCTGTTTAAGATCTTCAACGGTTTTTTTACGAATATTGCGCGGCAAGCAATAACTGCTAACGCGTTTAACCCAAGGCATATATTTTTTGATGGCGGTTAAGATTTCAACCAAGCGACGAATAGGCAAAACCAGAGCATCGCCATCGGCTAGGAACACCTTTTCAAATTGTGGACCTGCGGCTGCGGCCTTCTTAATTTCAGCCAAAGTTTCATCTTCTGGCTTAGCTTTAAATTTCTTTTGTGGCTGGGTATACATGTCACAGAATGTGCATTTATTCCATGAACAACCATTGGTCACCTGAAGGATTAGCGATCGTCCTTCACTCGGTGGACGAAATACCGGCTCAACGTAATTCAGCATGATTTATTACCCATAAAAGTATCAGGATATTTTACAGGAAAGAGAATAGCTTTGTCTCATTGGCTTAACGGTTATTCAAAAGCTGAATTGATCAAGTTTTACTAAAATTGACTTTATTCACGGCGTATCGAATCAACTGCTGCATTGAAACAGAGAATAAGCGTGGAAATAAACGTGATATCAGAATCAAAGATTTTGCATTCATACTTGGAATGATCATCCACTTCCCCGCCTCAATACCTTTAAAAATTTGATCGCAGGCGACATCTGGCTGCATGGAGCCGGCAAATTTTTTCAATTCAAGAGATACAGGATCACCGCTGGCGTGCTCTACGGCAACCATAGGAGTTTTCACTTCAGGAGGGCAAATGCACGATACGTTTATACCTTTGTGTTCATATTCATAGCGCAACGTCGTCGCTAAGCCCACAACGCCAAACTTGGATGCACCATAAGCGCTGTAGCCATAATTGCTGATCAAACCCGCAACCGAGGCTATTAAAGCAATACGAGAGCCGGGTTTCATTAAGGGCAATACAGCCGAAGCAAAATTGAAGCTGCCGTTAAGATTCACGTCAATGATGTGCTTAAACGCCTCAGATGTCGTATTCTCTAGGGTTTTATTAATTAAAATTCCGGCGGAATTAATCGCCAAGTCTGGCGGACCGTACTGCTCAACCGCAGTGCTAACCGATTGCTTAACCTCTTCCGCCACCGTGATGTTGGTGGTTAAAAACAAACAGCCTGCATGGTTGTTTTTAGCACTCTCAGCCAAGGTGTTTTGCTGCTCATCGGTAATACTTAAATCGAGTATGGTAACGCTTGCGCCTTGTTTTAAATAACGAATAGCAAGACCAAAGCCCAAGCCACTACCGCCACCAGTGATAATGACATGCTTCTGGCGAGAGCTGGACTTGGCGTGTTTTCTATTTTTCTTATTATCTTTCATATTGTCTTTCATATTAAAATGTCTTTCATGTTGAATGCTCAGCATGGCTGCTCAAGCTGATCGTAAGTAATTTGTGTGAAAAAACTGAATTATTGGTTTTCAGATAAAGTCAGACAAATTAACTTACCTCGTCCACCTTCGATGGCTGAAGAAGGTAGATTTGCATTACTGGTACATACTTCGCCCTCTGGAGTAAATATGAAATCACGAATAAAGGTGACCCGTGTCGGGCTAGGGTAAGCCATGAACGTTTCTTCTTCTGGGTTGAAACGTAAGATACGATCCGACATATTGGCGGCAATCCACACATGTTGTGTATTGGGTTCAATGCCAACCGCATACGGGGTTTCATATTCACCTTCGGCCAATAAGGGTAATTTATAATCTTTCACGAATGTTTTGCTGCGTGTATCAAATTTCATTAATACGCCACTTTCAAAGGAGGGTATCCAAAGCGAGCCATCTTTTGCGAAGCGTAAGCGACGCGGTGAGGGATATGGGGTTTTAAATTCTGTTATCTCCCCAGTTACTGGATCGATTTTTCCGATGTAACCGGAATACAGCTTGGAGTACCAAATGGTGCCATCAATCGGGCTGATATCAATCCCGTAAGGCAGATTTAATACTTCTCGCCCTTCACCACTCACCTTGTGATGCGACAAAGCAACATGCATATCTTCCTTACCAAACCATGAAGCAACTTTAAGAATAGAGGGCAAGAAAGCATCGGATATCCAGCGCCAAAAGCCATTAGAAGGCAAATCAATTAAAGTAATTTGTTTCGTTTCTATATTCATCCGCCCTACTTGATTGGATAACGCTACGGTAAACCAAAGTTCACCGTTATTATCAAAGCGCAATGTATGTGGATAAATCGCATCTTTGCCAATGGTAATGAATTCAGTTTCACGTGTTTTAGGGTCGATAATACCTATTTCAGCTGCAAGTGAATTGGTGGTATACAGCTTTTCATCAGGGCCAATAACAATGGAATGTGGACCATGATAAGCCTGAAAAGTGCCTAGTGGCGCGACGGCACCAGAGAACATTCCACCTAGAGGCAGGTCATTCGCAGGCCACTGAATATGATCAATCTCATTGGTTTTTCTGTCTAATATCCAAATTTTATCAGCGCTCATATCGACGCCGTAAATTAACCCATCTTTGCCAATTTCAACGTCATGTACATAGTTCACTGGGCCGCCGAATGACCATTCTCGCCAAACGGACCCAGGCAGCTGAGGGTGCATTGAGCGAGTTCGTAATGCCTCAATAGCCTTGCCATCAAAATTGCTGGCCAAGGTTTCAGCGAAAGCTGTTTCATTCTCCCAAGTGACCAGTGCGCCATAACCTTGCATGCGCTTAATAACTTGCGTCCATTGCTCTTCTGTTTTTGGAGCTCGGGTGGTGCTATTGCCAATCTGATGGCAAAAATGACATTGACTTATAAAGTCTTGCTTGGTTTTGGAATCGTCCCACTTTACCGATGATGCATGTGCACTGGCGGTTAGGCGCTCAGAAATTTTAATGGGATCATTAAGTGTATGAACTTGTAATATTTGATGTGCTAATTGACCTGCAGAAATGTCTATTTCATGGTCTAAAAAAGCGGCCCCAGCCCTTGCGCGAAGTGTTAAAGGTGGCACTAATGAATCTTCTTCAAGCGCCCACTTACCGTGATCATCGGTGTAGTGCGTTATACTCACGCCGCGACTGTCGGTAACGGTAACCATCGCCCCCGCAATAGGCTGACTTTGCGGGCTTTCATCTTCTGAAGAATTTAGATTATTAAGTAACACAGCCCCTGAAACTCGGCTGTGGGAAGTACTGGTCGATGTACTTGTAACATCAGCCAGTGCCAAATGGGTTGATAGCATTAAAATGCTTAAACTAAATATCTTTTTATTGTTATTTATTTCTTTTAGTACAGTCATGCTTCTTACTCTTGATATTCGTTTTACTAGCTCATTATTTTTTTACTCATCATATAGTATAAGAATAGGATGTCCTCCCTTGCTTTGACAGGCCAAATGGTTCATTTAGCCTGCCAGATTAAGTTTAATTTGCGGATGCCCTAGAGGGCAAATGATGCGATTAAAGAGTGGGGATGATTAAGTCTGACTGTGCACCACGCTGAAATTCAAGATCAATGACATAGCCTTTCTTTGTGGTGGGCTCATACTCAATGTCTTGACTGTCTAGGGCCAACACTACTTTATGCCCTGCGGGTACATTGTAGGCAATGGTCGTCATATCAAAGGTTAAGCGCTGTTTTTTACCCTTTTGTGCAACCGGCAACGTTTTTGCACCGTGGGTAATCAGTGTCGCAAGACCACTGGTTGACATATCGTAAAGGTAAGCCATTACCTGAATAGTGTCCGCGTGAGGTTTAACCTGAACACTAATACTGGGTGTACCACGAATCTGCATGGTTTCCGTTAATCTTGCGGAATTATAATAAAGCGAATTAAGCGGAGATGATAACGGTACACTGGCTACTACAGGCACATCCAGCTGACCTAAAAGTTCAGAAAAAAGCGGAACTCCGGAAGTAAATAAAGAGTCCAGTTGCGTATGATAGCTGTTTTTACGAGATCGCCACTTACTATACTCATAGGTCTCTAAATCACCACTATCAAACAGTTTGCGTGGATGTAAGAAGTAACGCGTATTTTGCACTTCTGCGATTGGGAATTCATCGAATCCTTCAAGCTTATCGGTAAACTTAACCTTCATCTGTACAGGCTTAGCACTGGCGATATCGGTTTGTTTGCCCTTTAAGTGAAGATCAAACCATTGATACGTATTGTTCCACATTAGGTTGTCGCCAATACCGGTTAGGCTGGGCAAAACTTCTGCCGAAGCATGTGTGCCTGGTAGTAAATCAATGTGTTTTGGCACGGTTAGCTGGCTAAATAAATCAAGGACGGTATTGGGCTGAAATAAATTATCGCCATACGCCTTGCCTAAATAAATCGCAGCGCCATTAGCATTCAGCTGATCAACATAATTAATCGGTGAGCGAATAGCAGCCCAGTCCAAAATTGCAGGGATTGCGGCTAAATTTTGCTTTTTTAGATCATCCCAGTGCTGATTCAAAATAGGGTCTGGTTTTGCCAGCAAATCACCCAGCAAGGTTAAAAACTCCCCCCAAGCTCTACGAGGGGTTTTTTCACCATAAAGTGCATCACCTAAATCTCCCCAGGCACTCATGGCTGAAACCGCAGAAATTCGATCGTCAGCCGCCGCACCCAATAAACTGATGCCAGCGCCATATGAAATGCCCGCTGTGCCAAGCGCGCTAGGATCTACTGGGTAGTTGGCAATGAGATAATCAACCACGCGAGAGAAATCATCGACGTCTTTGGGCCCCGCCGTATCCACTAGCCCGCCAGAAGTTCCCCAGCCACGAGATGCATAACTTAAAACGATATACCCCTCCTTTGCCAGGTCTTCAGCTTGTTCTAAGTATTGATATTCGGTCATGGCCCAGCTGTTAATGAAAATGATAGCGGGTGCTAATCCATTTAGCTCGGTCGGAACAAAGATATTGGCCGATAGTGAGATACCATCGCTTGCGGTAATCACAATATCATCATCCGTGGTGAACGCATCTGACTCAGGGAAAACTCCTTGATTAAAAATACCTGAGACAAAATTTAGAATGGGAATTAACCTACCTTCAGAGTAAGCCAAGGGAGAGCTCATCATGAGCGCGCTCATGCTGAGTAATAACAGTATTTTTTTAAACATTCTGTGTGCCTTCTTATTGTTTTTATAATGTATTTTTTTTGGTATTACTTTCCTTTCATACTTCTTTAATGCTCCTTTCTCATGCCTAATAAATAGGTATGATCTTCAATACTAGTAGGCATCAGTATTTCTATTTTTTATCACAGGCCACGTTTTTGTTTTAATAGGACAATGAAAAGTATAATGAAGTACTCTGTATGGATTTTAGAAGAGAGAATTGGTATGTTTTAACGCTGATGACTCATAATCACTACCACACCCTCTGAGAGATACTAAATGTCAGCTATTCGCGCGCCTGGCCTAGGTCGCGGCAGTATTTCTGCCCTTATTCGTCACGCTAACGCGCACTCGTTACCGTTATCACTCTGCTTGGCGGAAACCAAGCTTAAACATAACTTTAATAAGCTTGTTGAAGATCCTACGCCCGAGCAAGAAATAATGTTAATCGAAAATCTTATTCGTGAGCAGGGCCAGCCCTTCCGTAATGGTTTCGCGGTAGGTCTAAACTATGAGGTGGGAGACTTGGGAGTATTAGGCTTGGCATTAATGTCGAGCAAAGATGCCACGCATGCTGCTGAAATTGGCGTACGTTATTTAAACCTAGCGTTTAATTTCACACAATTTAGCCTTCAGCAAGAGGATGGCAAATTGACGATGACTTGGCATATCACAAAAAATTACTCAGAGCCGGTACGACAATTCTTAATTGCTAGAGATATGGGAATTATTCATTTTTTATATCGACACCTCAATTCAGAGTCTGACACACTGTTCTTTCATAAGGTCGGGGTTAGTTTTGATTATTTGGCAGGTATGGATGATGCCAGTAAAGCTTTTGGCTGTGGTGTGCATTATAACCAAGACTCTACTTATATAATGTCAGAGCTTATTTACCTACAAGCGGTCCCGCCGTTTTCAAATCCTATTAATGCTCAAATTATCGAAGATACGTACTTTAGGAATCTAAATAAGCACGAAGTCAGTTTGACTCAAAAAATAAAACAAACGCTCATCATAGGCTCAAGTACAAACATTCAAAAAAATGACATTGCTAACCAATATCACTTATCAGAAAGAACGCTTTCTCGTCGCTTAAAAGACGAAGGCACTCATTGGAGAAGGTTGTTGAGCGAGGCGCGTATTGAAAAAGCCGAATTACTATTGAAGAACAGTAATGATTCCATTCAGAGTGTGTGTGAACAGGTAGGTTTCGCGAATCTAAGTTCTTTTTGTCATGCATTTCAAAAAGGCAATACAATGACGCCAACAGAATATAGAAGGAAAATTGCTAAGAAACTCGTTTAATGTCTTTAGAAAAAAGTACAAAGTATAAAAAAGGAGAGATTTATAATCGTAGTAAAGATGGTACCCGGGGCCGGACTTGAACCGGCACAGCCTTGCGGCCGGGGGATTTTAAGTCCCCTGTGTCTACCAATTCCACCACCCGGGCATCGAATGTTAGCTTGCGCTAAAAGATCTTACGATCTTGAGGATGGAGGCGTGACCCGGAGTCGAACCGGGCTACGTGGATTTGCAATCCAGTGCATAACCGCTTTGCTATCACGCCTTCCTGTATCTATATGCCACTTTAAAATGGTAAGTTTTAAAATGGAGCGGAAAAGGAGACTCGAACTCCCGACCCCAACCTTGGCAAGGTTATGCTCTACCAACTGAGCTATTTCCGCAAAATACTTGATATTTAATCTGATCTCTCAGTTTGTTCTAGCGGGTTGATGTTGCTTTCCCCTTGAACTTGGTGCGTATTATGGCGAATTTTAAAAACCTGTCAACAGCTTTTTCCTTTATTTTTAAATAACTTACGAGTTTTTTAAAAAAATATGGAAAGTTGATTAAGTATTAATCATTTCTCCATTAATTGAGGCCATGCAGCTCGTAAATATTGCATCATGGACCAAACTGTTAGGATTGCGGCTGCATATAACCCGATCATTCCTAGAATTCCCATCCAGTGGTCATCTGCAAACCCCATCACCATGGTGATCGATGACATCTGGACGAGTGTTTTAACTTTGCCTATATAAGATACCGCAACTTCAGCGCTCTGCCCCAGCTCCGCCATCCATTCTCGCAGTGCAGAGATGACAACCTCCCTGCCGATAATAATAAGTGCTGGAAGGGTCAACAGAAGTGAGTTGTAGTGTTCTATTAATAGAGCCAGTGCAATTACAACACTAAGTTTATCAGCTACTGGGTCCAAGAAAGCCCCCAATGGTGTTGATTGGTTCAGTTTTCTAGCTAAGTAGCCATCAAAGAAATCAGTAAAAGATGCAATCATAAACACCCATGCTGCGATGTAGTGTGCATTATCGGCCGGCCACTGGTAATAGCAAAAAACCATTACTGGGATCATGATAATGCGGGACATGGTGATTATATTGGGTAAATTCATAGTGTCTCTTAATTTAAAACTGACAATTAGTCTTTTAGTTCGTTGTTTAATGCGGCATGTATATCGCTCGCAAGGCCTATGCTAATACCAGCGACCTTTGTGATTTCATCGATCGAGGCCCCTTTTAAAGTGCTCATACTACCAAAATGTCGCAGTAATTCACGCCTTCTTTTTGCGCCTATTCCAGGAATAGCTTCGAGTCCAGATACGGTCCGTGCTTTTGCGCGTTGTTTTCTATGCCCCGTGATTGCAAAGCGGTGAGCCTCATCCCTAACCTCTTGAAGCTGAAGGAATCCCCTATCATGCTGATTGGGTAAAATTGGAACTGATTCTCCTTGTGGCCAAAGAAATTCCCAGCCAGCCTTACGTGTTTCACCTTTTGAAATACCTATTATCAAAACATCCGACACAGCGAGCTCCGTGAGTGCGCTATGTGCTTGATTAACTTGGCCTTGAGCGCCATCGATCAATAATACATCGGGGTAGTCTTGTTGTTCTTTTAAACGTGAAAAGTGTCGGAAAACGGCCTGCCTAATGGCTGCGTAATCATCTCCTGCCGTAACATCCTTGATATTAAATCTGCGGTAAAGGTCTTTTCGTGCGCCCTTTTGATCAGCGACTACACAAGAGGCTACTGTTGCCTCCCCCTTAGAATGACTAATGTCGAAACATTCAATGCGATTAGGAGGCTTATCTAATTCAAATAAAGCTTGGACTGCCTGAAAGCGCTCGAAGTAGGCATTTTTCTCTAATGACTTACTGGTTGCGGCGTTAATCGCATTTTCTTGTGTCATTTTTAGCCACTTTCGCTTATCTGCTCGTGGCTGCTGTAACCAATAGCATGGCTTTAGGCTAACTTCATTAATGGCCGCGAGAAGAATTTCTCCTGACTCCTGGTCTAGCTCGACAAGGACTTGATCAGGGAAGCCATTGCCAGGATTTCCAGAAAGGTAGTATTGCGCAAGCATCTCTTTAAGGACAGCGTCCTCTTCTTCATCGAGCTTATTGTCTGGAAAGTAGCTTTTGCTATTAATTAGAGTTCCTTCTCGGAAACTCAAGCGCTGAATGCAGATACTGCCTTTGCTATTATGGCTTGCCCAGCAATCAACACTGCCTTTCTCTGTGCTTACGTACTGTTTTTCTTGTAGGGTGCGTAGGTGCAGCAGCTGATCTCGAATCTCTCCTGCTCGCTCAAACAACAGCTGCTTAGCCGCCTCTTCCATCTGCTGCTCTAGTTCTTTTATAAGAACGCTACTTTTGCCCTGCAAGAAAAGAATCGCATTATCAATATCGTGCTGATAGTCCTCTGCGCCAATGTGCTTAACACACGGCGCGCTGCAACGTTTTATTTGGTACTGCAGGCAGGGACGGCTGCGATTACTGAAATATGAGTCTTCACAGTTTCTGAGTTTAAATATTCTTTGCAGGTAGCTTAAACTTTCTTTAACGGCGTAGGCGTTTGGGTAGGGGCCGAAGTATTGGCCGCTCTTTACTTTCTGTCCACGGCGATAAGCAATGAGTGGGTATTTGTGCTTGCTTATGTAAATGTAAGGATAGGATTTATCATCTTTAAGTAGAATATTGTACTGTGGGCGATGCTTTTTTATCAGGGTTTGTTCGAGAATAAGTGCTTCGGTTTCACTTTGAGTAATGATCACTTCAATGCGAAATATTCGAGCAACCAAAGCAAGCGTCTTGTTGTTTAAGCCTCTTGCCCGAAAATAGCTGGATACACGCTGCTTCAGGTTTTTTGCTTTACCGACGTAGATTAGCTCACCCTTTTCATCAAACATCTGATAAACCCCTGTGCGCTGGGTTAGGTTTTCTAAAAAGGATGCAGCATCAAATGACATAGTAAGATCTAGTTATGCAGAGGTTTGAGTATCGAGAATACCATGCTTCATAGCCAGTACGGTAAGCTCAACATCGCCATCAATGCCTAGCTTTTCGAAGATACGATAGCGGTAACTATTGACTGTTTTTGGGCTCACGCAAAGTTTGTCGCTGATTTCTTGAACTTTGTGGCAACCAACAATCATTAGTGTTGTTTGCATTTCGCGCTCTGATAATTGGTCAAAGGGGGACTCGCTGCCCTTCTGGAAAGGTTTTAGAGCCATTCGCTGCGCAATGTCTGGGCTAATGTAGCGCTGTCCAGAGTTGACTTTAAGAACTGCGCGGACCATTTCGTTAACTTCTGCTCCTTTGCTCATAAAGCCAGCCGCACCGGCTTGCATAAGGCGTGTAGCAAAAGGGCCGTCATCACAAGCGGTCACCGCAATGACTTTGAGGTCAGGATTATAACGAACAGCTTTTCGGGTTGCTTCAAGTCCACCTATACCAGGCATATTGATATCCATCAATACTACGTCAGGTACTAGTTCTCGACACAATTTAACGGCGTCTTCACCACAATTTGCTTCACCTACAACATCTATATTGTCACTATCTGCCAGTAACCTTACGATGCCCGATCGCACTAAGTCGTGATCATCTACTACTAATACTCTAATCAAACATCACCTCAGTACTCTACGGTCATATGAGTAATACGCACAACATTTGCGGGTATTCTAACGAATTATACAATCAAGTATATAGGCGTTTGGCCTGCCAGCTTTGAGTAGGCTCATTTAAGTTCAATACTATTTCGACAAAGCCATCTTTTGGATTCTCTTTCTCGGTAAAGCCAAGCCTTCTAGCAAGCTTTAGCATAGGGTGATTATTCGGCATTACGCTACCAATCAGTTGCAGAACACCACGATCATGGGTCAAATAATCGATCATTTTGGTCATGAGTATAAATCCAAGTCGCTGCCCTACTTGATCATCCGCAATTAAAACCGAAAACTCAGATGTAATGCTATCTGGGTCAATCCAGCAACTGACTACCCCCGCAATTTCTTTTTTATCGAAGGCGACAAAATCCATTTCGCGGTCATAGTCAATTTGAGTAAGGCGAGCCAATTCTTTATGATCAAAATTTTGGCGAGAGTTAAAGAATCGAAAGCGCAAGGTATCGGGGCTTAATTTGCGATAAAAATCAGCCAAATACCCTTCATCTTCGCCCTTGATCGGTCTAACTTTGTATTTTCGGTTATTGTGATTGTGCAGAGTTTCTTCCAGCTCTTTTGGGTAGGCTTTAAAGGTAGGGGTAATACTCCGCCCTGTTTCGCCTGCCACTCCTAATACTAGAAACTCACCATTGTTAGCACGTATTGCATTCATCTCTAAGCCAGAGATGGTTGGGTAGTGACTAGAGAGTTGTGAAATTGCTACTAGCCATCGACTAAGGATGGTTAGCTCTTGCTCGTAATTCTCACTGCGCTCCCGCATAACTTGGCTTGCATGGCTTCGTTCAATTAAGTGACGAGCCAGTACCGTATTGAGTGGCGGAATTGCAACTTGACGATCGACTAGAATGTCAGCGGTACTGCCACCGCCGCCAAAAAATATAAAGGGCCCTACCTCTCTATCTCGACCGATGCCAAGACTTATTTGCATATTGTCCAGTGCGCGATGCATCGTTTGAATGCTGTAGCCGAGTACCGGACTGTCTGGAAAGCGGTCTTTGAGTTCACAATTGAGTCGTTTCACTTCTAGTTCTAAGTGACTTTCATTATTGATGTTAAGCCCAACGCTACGCCAACGCTGGCGAGCGTTATCGCCATAAGCGAAAGGCTTTAGATATTCTTTATGATGAATCTTTACAACCCAAGGGGGTGGCACCTTCTTGCTTAGCTCGGCTAAGAAGCCAGCGTCTTGGGTAAAGTGATTATCGACGGAAGCAAATCCGTAGTTATTCAGCAGCCGCCAAGCCAGCTGCGGATTAATGACATCATTAATAGGTAATAACTGGGCAATTTTTTCGGAATATTCTGCAAGGGTCTCGATACTGTCTGGAGTTTCACGCATGAGCTCCTGGGTTCGGGTATGCGAAACCATGTACATGAATGCTTTTATTGCGTTATCTGGCGTATCAAAATTCGGAATGGAGTGCTGGTCTAGCAATGCCCTAGCTGATTGAACGCTGTACTCGCCCATCCAGCTGCAAAATAACGTTTTGTTGGTTTCGCGTATTAACTCGGTAAGCGCAAAAGCATTATCGTCAGGATTAGTCCCAAGTCCTGGAGTATAAACAACCAATACCGCATCAATTTTATTGTCTTTTAATAAGAGTGATGCAACCGCCTTTAGCTGCTCGGCTTTAAGCTCAGGGTTTAATAAGACAGGATTGCTAGCAGATGCGTATTCCGGCAATATATTTGTGAGCTTTTGCTGCGTCTCCAGAGAAAGCTCTGCCAACGTTCCTTTATCGTGTAGCAGTCTGTCGATGGCCAGAATAGCACCGCCTCTGCTATTGCTGATAATGGCAAGTTTGTCACCTTTTAACTGCTTTTTCTTTTGCAGGGTATCTATATAGTCAAACAGCTCATCAGTTGCACCTACTCGCAGTACGCCCGCTCGTTGCAGTGCATGGTCAATTAGACCATCTCGGTTCAGTAGGCCGGGAGTATGGATGTTATTGCTAAGTGGTGAGCTAGGAAAGCGATTACTTTTAACAATAAGGACCAGTTTGTTACGAGAAACTGCTCGTAATGAGCGCAATAAAAAGCGCCCTTCTTTGAAATCATCCAAATGAACCAGTAAAACTTTTGCCAGCTTATTAGGCGCTAAGTGGTCAATGACATCCGCTAATTTAATATCTTGACCCTGCCCAAGTGTGAGCATGTGAGAAAAACCGATATCCCGGGATTTGGCCCAATCGGTTATGGCGCTTGCAATGGCTCCGGACTGACCAATGTACGCAATATGACCTGCTTTAACCGGCAAATGAAGATTACTTGCATTAAGTTGATGGTTTGGATTAACAACCCCTAAGCAATCGGGACCTAAAATACGCACTCGGGTTTGTTCTTGCGCTGCAGTTAGTCGGCTTTTTGATGGCATAAAGATTTTTGAGCGAATTCGGGCTGTTCCGCCCGTTAAGATAACTGCCGCTGGAATCTTTGCCTTAGCAAGTGCTTCAATAATCTTATCGACGGTATCGGCGGGTGTGCAGATAATAGCAAGGTCGACATTCTGCGGCAGTTGAGATATTCGGGTGTAGGATTTAAGCCCGCCAACTTTTCTGTATCCACGAGCATTAACCGGATAAATAGGGCCACCAAATTTGGCTTGCAGTAAATTCCTTAATACTGCGCCACCTAGACTGCCAAGCTTATCAGAAGCGCCAATAACAGCGATTGATGAGGGTGTAAAAATTTGCTCGAGTGCACGCGTCCCCATTACTTATTGCCTTTTTAATCTATGGATCATTAATGATCTAATCGTTACACTAACTAAATGCACTCAGTATCATACATAATAAGTAGAATAATCAAATGAAGCTTGGCTATTATAGCTATACATCACATCTTGAACATGATGTTGGTGATATACACCCAGAACACCCTATGCGTGTCATTGCTATTAATCATCAGCTCGAATGCATGGGGATTCTGCACGGCGCGCATCTAGGTAGCTGTCATCAGGTGCATAGGCAAGATTTAGTTCGTGCTCACAAAGAGGGTTATGTCGATCAGTTAGAATTAATGAGCCCGACTAATGGAAGTATTCTTGCCAATGTTGATACACCCATGGCGGTGGGCTCTTTAAATGTTGCCTATCAAGCTGCTGGGTGTGTGATCGAAGCGCTTGATGATTTAATGCAAAACAAAGTCGATCGTGCATTTTGCGCAGTCAGGCCTCCTGGGCATCACGCTGAAAAAAATAAAACTATGGGCTTCTGTTTTCTTAATAACGTTGCCATTGCAGCGAAAAAAGCCCAGCAGCATTATGGCCTAGCGCGCATCGCTGTCATTGATTTTGATGCACACCAAGGAAATGGCACTATTGATATTTTGGCAGATGATCCTGCTTTTCTTATTTGCTCAAGTTTTCAGCACCCTAGCTTCCCATTTTCTCATTGGCGTAACATTCATGAAAATGTCATTAATACACCACTTAATGAAGGCTCTAGCGGCATAGATATGCGAAGAGCAGTTGAGACTCAGTGGTTAAAACAACTTCAAGACTTTAAGCCTCAACTAACAATCGTTTCGGCTGGCTTTGATGCGCATCGAGACGACCCGATGGCTGAGCTTAATTGGTCGGCAGAAGACTATGCTTGGTTAGGGGGGTTTCTATCTGAGATAAGCAAGGAAGGGCCAGATAATCAAATACTGGCTGTTTTGGAGGGTGGCTATAATTTAGATGCGCTTGCAGTCTCTTGTGGTGAATTTATTACTGCGTTCCACCTCTAGTCATTATATTGCTCGCACTGTCGTGTGATTCACGCACTGATACTTAATTACAAGCAGCAACAATAAAGCCACAAAACACCTCAACTCATTTTCAATAATTACTGGCACTCTAAAGACCTGAATATTTATAGGCGGGTTGAGTCAATGCTGAATTGGGTTTTAAATGACGCGAGTGGCAAAATACAGGTAAGCTCACTTAAGAAACTGTATAAAAATATTATCAAACTTGAATGGTTTGCAATTGCAGGATTATCAGCGTGGGTATTTTTGGTGTTTTCGACAATTTTAAATTTATAGATAAGAGATTATCTTTTGTGCTTCACACCGAATGTAGGAAGAACTCCTTGGTGTAAAATGGCGGAGGGATAGGGATTTGAACCCTAGATAGGCTATAAACCTATGCCAGTTTTCAAGACTGGTGCTTTCAACCGCTCAGCCATCCCTCCGCAACTGAGATGTATAATACATTGGAATAATTTTACGTCAAGTTTTTTTAATAAATTAATTGTAATTAATTCCAATGAAATCAAGGAGCTAGACGGATGAACTAAACAAGTCTGTAATTTCCTTTTAAAACACCCCTATCCAACCTATCATTGCACGCTAACTTTCGCTCAAAGAATTGGATGATTAATTGTGCCATCTGAACCACTTAGCTACACCCTTATATTGACTCACTCCCCTGTTCAATACGAAAGTAATTTAACGGCTCAATCCTTTGTTAAAGCGCTGATCGCATCGGGCGGGATTATTGATCGAGTATTCTTTTATCAGGATGCTGTTTATGTTGGGTTAAAATCACAGATACCTGGCCAGGGCCTAGAGGCAAGCTATAAAGGCTGGTTAGATCTTCAGGCCCTTCAGAAATTCCCTCTGCAGCTCTGCATCGCAAACAGTTTGCGTCGTGGAATACTGGATGAGGCCGAAGCTGCACGTTATTCACAAAACCCCAATTTGATTGATGGCTTTGAGCTTTCGGGACTAGGCGAAATAGCAGAAGCTTGTCAGTCATCAGATCGTATTATTAGGCTTTAATGATGAATAAGGTACTTATTAAGAGGTTTTTATTACCTCATCGTTTAAATTTAATGCAGATTAAGGGCATATCTAGATGAGTTTGATCATACTAACAAAGGCCCCTACTCCGGACCTTGAGCCGATTGAATTATTACTGGCGCTGGCTGCTTTTGAACAGGCCCCTAAACTTTTATTGCTTGGCGAAGGCATTTATCATGCGAATTTATTCCAGCAAGAAAAGAAACCTCAAGGCAAAGCTGCTGGAAAAGTTCTCTCTGTGCTTCCTATGTACGATTGTGAAGAAATCTATATCAGTAAGCTCGACTTAGAACAGCAATCGCTCAACATCGAAGACTTACAGAGCTTTTGCAAGCTCGTAAGCGATAAAGAAATTAAGCAATTAATACAACATTCTAAACATTGTGTGACTTTTTAATGACATTACATATTATCAAGAGCGGGCAAGCCACTGCCATTGAGCAGGTAGAGCGAATTATTCAAGAAGATGACCAGGTTCTATTATTGGAAGATGGCTGCTATTTACTGACCTTGGCCGCTTCAAGATTAACCGCTGTATCGGCCTTGTCTGACCACATAAAAATGCGTGGGTTAATGAATAAGGCTGAAGGCCTAGGCATTAATTTGATCAGCGTTAAAGAATGGGTCCTTTTGACTCGCAGCCATCAGCAATCAACAACCTGGTAGCGCTATGGATGATATGAACTTACCCCTCTCTAACTTGAATTTGGATAAGGATGGTTTTTTAGCTGACCACCTTAGCTGGAATGATGCGATTGCTGAACAATTAGCGGCAAACGAAAACATTATTTTGACCGAGGATCATTGGCAACTTATTCACTTGATTCGGGAGTTTTATAATGAATTTGGTTTGTCGCCTGCCATGCGCCCATTGGCAAAATACATCAAGCTTCACCTGGGGGCAGAAAAAGCCAATAGCATTTATTTGATGCAATTATTCCCTCAAAGCCCTGCAAAATACTTAGCAAAAATAGCCGGCCTACCAAGACCTGAGAATTGTTTATGATTATTACCAATACCGAACATAATGAATTTACTCAATATGTTCGGATTTTAGCCCGTGGCCGTAATGCCAGCCGAGATATGTCTCAAGCAGAAGCCAAGCATGCCATGACATTATTACTTGAAGGAAAGGCACTACCAGAACAACTGGGGGCTTTCTTTATGCTAATGCGAGTAAAGGAAGAAACACCTGAAGAATTAGCCGGATTCGCTCAAGCTTGCACACCTTTATGGAAAGATCTTAAGGCGGATATCATTTGGCCCAGCTATGCAGGTAAGCGTCGCCAGCCTTTATGGTACTTGCTCAGCATGCAGCTCATAAAGGCGGCAGGATATAGCATCTTGATTCATGGGACACATGGTCATACTGCCGATCGTCAGTTTAGTGCTGATCTTTGTGAAGACTTTGGGATTCAAATTGCAGCCAGCCAGGTTCATGCAAGTGAATTGATTGCGAAAGAAAAAATAGCGTACCTGCCTTGTGAACTGCTACATGAGGAATTTCAAAACTGGCTGATGACGAAGCATACTTTAGGCCTTCGCTCGCCTATCAATACTCTTTTACGCCTCATAGCCCCCGCTGGTTGCGCTGGCGTACAGAGTGTATTTCACCCAAATTATGGCAAGACACATCAAGCGAGCTGTGCATTAATTGGCAAAGAGGCTTTGATCATGAAAGGTGAAGGTGGGGAGTTTGAAGTTAATCCAGAAAGAACAACTCAGGCCATCTTTACGCATCGAGATGAGATTGAAAAGATCTCAGGGATTCAACCTCATTTTGATGGAAAACATAGCATACCAAACAAGCAAGCGCTCATTGATTGCTGGAAGCATGAATCTGATGAATATGGTTATCATGCAACACTGAGAACTACCGCACTGATTTTAATGCTAAAGGATAAAGCCTTAGATTTTGAACTTGCTCTTAAGCAAGCGACAGCGCTTTGGGCGAAAAGAGATAAGCTCGCATTCGGCTAATACCCTATTTAAAGATATTAATAAGCTAGAAACAAAAAGATCCCTTCAAGATTACTTGAAGGGATCTTTCATATGAATTGTAAACTAGAAAGCGACGAGCATAATCCTTTCTTTAAACCTTAAATTCACCCGTGACGCGTTGCAGGTTGCCAGAGATATCGACCAATGAAAGACTCGCCTCTTCGACCTTCTTGATACTTAGCATAGCCGTTTCTGATGTTTCTTTAATGCCTAAAACATTTTCTTTAATTGAGTAAGCTGCTCGTTCTTGCTCTTCAGCCGCTGATGCAATTTGTCTATTCATTTCAGTAATGGCAGAAACTCGCTCAGTAATTGCTGCTAGCGATTCACCCGTTTGAGCGGCATGTTCAACACTGGCTTGTGCTCTTTGCTTGCTTTGTCCCATTACATCTACAGCTGAGCGTGCAGCAGTTTGCAGTTCTTCGATTACTTTTTGAATTTCTTGGGTGGAATCCTGTGTTCTTGAAGCCAGCGTTCTTACCTCGTCGGCAACAACTGCGAACCCTCGCCCCTGCTCACCGGCACGAGCGGCCTCAATGGCAGCATTAAGCGCTAGTAAGTTGGTTTGTTCGGCAATGCCTTTAATAACATCTAGAATCGTTCCTACATTACCTGTATCGGCCTCAAGCTTGCGAATAACCTCGCCCGCTCGCTCTACCTCTTCTGCGAGACCATTAATACTGGCAACCGTCTTCGTGACGATGTCACGACCATCCTTAGCAGCCTTATCAGCTTCGTTAGCTGCTTCTGATGCGGAGTTTGCGTTATTAGATACAGCTTTAACGCTTGAAACCATTTCTTCGACTACGAGAGAAACCTGTTCCGTTGCTTCATTTTGATTGGCCGAGATGGATAGTGTCTCACTCGTAAGGCTTCCAAGATCTGCCGATAGTGACGTTAAGGGTTCGATGGACTTCACAACATCAGTGATGCTGTTATGAAGCTTATCGACAAACTGATTAAACCAGTCAACCACATCGCCTAACTCATCATTTGATGTTTTCTGTATGCGTTTAGTTAAATCGCCATCGCCACTGGCGATATCCTTAAGTGATACCAGTAGTTTACCTAGTGCCGTACCGATACTATTTACAATGCTCCAGCCCAGCAATAACAATATAGCAATAGTAACCCCAGTCGCCAGCATCCCCAGTGTTAACGCTTTTTGGGCATCAGAGATAGAGGCTTCAACGGTTTGATTAAATTCAGCCAGTGCGTTCTCACTGAGCTTTTCCATGGAGATTTTTACGGTTGCTAACGCACTGTTCATTCCATCAATTTTGCCTGACATTTTACTCATATCAAGAGTGCCGGATAGCATGCCGTCCGTTACTTCATGAGCCAGGGAATAATAGTTTTTAAATTGCGTGCGTAATTTTCTATTGTCACTACTGCGATCACTCCACAGCTCAATAATTCGATCCATATTACTAACGATTTGCTTATTCAGCTGACCAGCATTTTGAATAAACTCTACCTCTCCTGTGCTTACGGCGGTATTCAGTAGTTCTTTTATCTGGAGTAACTTGACGAGATTCTCGTCAGATTTTTGGACAACCGGAAAATACACATCCCTTACTTTCTGAATGCGCTCACTGTTTTGTGAATTAATACTGGTATTCACTGCCAGGCTGATCATGAAGCCAATAATGGCTGCGCCTGCTAAAGCAATGATCTTGGCCTTAATACTAATATTGCTTAATAAACCCATAATAATCCTATTTCTTATAACAACTCGTTAATTGAAGAATAGAACAAGTTACGGGGATTGCCTTAAAAAAGCATAAAATTAATAGCAATGAGCTTGCTTGAGGCTAGAGAAGTGCAGGCATGGGGTGGAAATAAGAAATGTGATGCTAAGGACAGACCTTAGCATCAACAGCATTTTATAGTAGCCTTTGCGGCTGCTACCACTTTAGTTTTTTATGCAATCTAACAACATCGCCGACAATTGTTAATGTGGGTGCAGAGATTGAGTTGCTGGCAATTACACCACCAATGTTTGCGAGCGTACTGGTATAGACCTTTTGCTCTGGCAGCGTACCCTTTTCGACCAATGCAATGGGTGTGTCGGGGCTCATTCCATGCTGTATTAGAGCTTTACTAATATAGCTAATGCCAGTCAATCCCATATAGATGACTAAGGTCTGCTGAGGGTGAATTAGCTCGTTCCACGGTAAGTTAGTCGTACCATCTTTCAAATGACCCGTAACAAAGCGCACGGATTGAGCATAATCCCTATGAGTCAATGGAATACCAGCATAGCTTGAACAACCAGAAGCGGCTGTAATGCCGGGCACAACTTGAAACGGAATTTGTTGATCAGCCAGCAGCTCAATTTCTTCGCCACCACGACCAAAAATAAAAGGATCCCCCCCCTTTAAGCGCAACACTGTTTTTCCAAGTTTTGCGTGATCGGCTAACAGCTGATTTATTTCGTTTTGCGGTACCGAATGATCGGACATGGCTTTGCCGACATAAAACATCTCTGCATGACTGCTGCAGTATTCCAAAATAGGCTTTGAAACTAAGCGGTCATAAAAGACAATATCAGCTTGCTGAATAAGGCGCACAGCTTTGAGCGTTAATAGATCAGGATCTCCTGGGCCTGCCCCTACTAAGAAGACTTCACCTATGCTTTTTCCAGCAATCACTTCATTGCACACTTTTTCAGCTTGATCTTCTTTACCTGCAAGAACTAAATTAGGCATTGGGCTCGACATCAGCTTGCGCCAAAGCTGTTGACGTTTTTGGGTATCGTCAAAGTGAGTTCTTATTGTCTTGCGCAGACTGGATGTGAATTTCGCCAATTGTGAAATTCTAGGAGATAACGCTGCATCAAGCTGATTTCGAAGGTAGCGTGTTAATGCTGGGGATTCGGAAGCGGATGAAACTGTAATCATCACAGGATTACGATCAATAATTGCCGGAAAAATAAAGTCGCTGCCTGCAGGATCGTCAGCAATGCTTACAGGACAGGACAGTGCTTTTGCCCAACGTGCAATTTCTTGATTGGTATCAGAATTATCGGTAGCGGCGACAATGCGATGCCCTTGCAGAACATGCTGCTCTTGCGCCAAGGCATTAATGTGATGAATACTCTGCTGATCAACAAGATCCTGCAAGCGAGCATCTAGATTAGGCGAGACCACCGTGATGGCGTGAGTGAACTTGGTCAGCGTTTGGACTTTGCGCTGGGCTACCTGCCCACCGCCAAAGATAATGAATTTAACATCGTTTGAGCGGTGCAGCAGAGGTAGCCAGTTCATTGTGTTACCTTATATTATTTCGCTGTAATCACGTCAATACCACCCATATATGGGCGTAGTACTTCAGGCACAATGATTGAACCATCTTCTTGCTGGTAGTTCTCAAGAACAGCAACCAAGGTACGTCCTACCGCCAAGCCGGAGCCATTCACCGTGTGCACTAGTTCAGGCTTTCCTGTCTCTGGGTTTCTCCAGCGAGCTTGCATACGACGAGCTTGATAAGACTCGAAATTACTACAAGAAGAAATCTCGCGGAATTTTTGCTGACCTGGTAACCAGACTTCCAAGTCAAACGTTTTGGCCGCAGAAAATCCTAAATCACCACCACACAAAATAACCTTGCGGTAAGGCAATTCAAGTTTTTGGAGAATTGTTTCTGCATGCTGAGTCAATTCCTCAAGAGCCTGATCAGACTTAGAGGCATGAACAAACTGTACCAATTCAACTTTATCAAACTGATGCTGACGGATCATGCCACGAGTATCACGACCATAACTGCCCGCTTCACTTCGGAAGCACGGGGTATGACAGGCGAATTTTTGCGGTAAGTCGCCATTTAAAATGCTATCGCGAGCGATATTGGTTACCGGCACTTCGGCAGTAGGAATGAGATAAAACTCCTGCTCACCCTCTAGCTTGAATAAATCTTCCGAGAATTTAGGCAGCTGACCTGTACCGAATAATGAATCTTTATTGACTAAGTAAGGTGTATAAACCTCATCGTAGCCATGCTCATCGATGTGCGTATTTAGCATGAATTGCGCAAGAGCTCTGTGCAAACGAGCCATGTGTCCTTTCATGACAACAAAACGAGAACCTGTTAGCTTTGTTCCCGCTTCAAAATCTAGCCCGCCATTGGCTTCGCCAAGATCGACATGGTCTTTAGGCTCAAAAGAAAAGTCTTTAGGTGTGCCCCATACCATGATTTCGATATTATCATCTTCATCATTTCCCGCAGGTACATCCGACTGCGGGATATTAGGAATTGATAATAAGAATTCTTTAACATCGGCTTCCGCGGCTTTGGCTTTATGTTCTTCAGCGGCGATATTGTCATTTAATGAGCCCATGACTTGCGCTTTGGCTTCATCTGGAGTCATGCCTTGACCAATTAATTGGCCAATTTGCTTGGATGCTTTTTTCTTCTCAGCTTGTAGTTGTTGAGCCGCTGTAAGTGCAGCGCTGCGGGCTTTATCAAGCTGTTGAAACTTTTCAACATCAAGTTCAAAGCCTTTAACTTTAAGGCGCGCTGCTACATCTTCAAGGTTGTCACGAATAGTTCTAATGTCGAGCATGTAATTTCTAAACCAATTGTTTTGTTAATATCATTCCAAGCGCTGTTGCCAGCAGGCAGCCAATCAAACTCAGGGCAATATAGGTTAAAAATGCCGTGATTTTACCCTGCTGCAAGAGGGTTAAACTTTCTAGTGAAAAGGTGGAAAAGGTCGTAAACGCGCCTAAGAAACCTACCATAATCAAATGGCGATGAGCCTCACCACCAAAGTTGTTTTCGACCAGCCATATATAAGCTGCACCAATCGCAAAGGAGCCTATCAGGTTCACACTCAGTGTGCCATAAGGATAGGCCTTTCCAATCCATTTAAATATTGCCGTCGCAAGGCTGAAGCGCGCCATCGCACCCAGTGCTCCCCCTACCCCGATCCAGACTAAGTTCAGCATAATCCTTTCCTATTGTTCATTATAACGCTGACGACTGGCGGTTCTATTTAATTCATCCAGATAACGCAACTTTTCAGAAATTTTCTGCTCAAGCCCACGCTCAACTGGCTGATAAAAACGACTGCCTTTTAATTCTTCAGGCAGGTAACACTCTCCAGCAGCAAAGGCATTCTCTTCGTCATGAGCATATCGATATTCGTTTCCATGCCCCATTTCTGCCATTAACTTAGTCGGTGCATTACGCAAGTGAATGGGGACGTCATAAGAAGGCTGCTGACGAATGGTTGCAAGTATTTTATTGTACGCTTTGTAAACCGCATTACTTTTTGCTGCGCAAGCTAAGTAACTAATCGCTTGGGCGATCGCTAGCTCCCCCTCAGGAGAACCCAGTCGCTCTTGAACATCCCAAGCATTCAGACTAATGGTGAGTGCGCGAGGATCGGCATTGCCTATATCTTCACTGGCCATTCTAACAACTCGGCGGGCAATATAAAGAGGGTCGCAGCCGCCGTCAATCATTCGTGCAAACCAATACAGAGCACCTTGAGGGTCTGACCCCCTAACGGATTTGTGCAATGCTGAAATTTGATCATAAAATGCATCCCCGCCTTTATCAAAGCGGCGAAAAGTATTCTGCAGGCTGGTGGCGACAACGTTCAAAGTAATAATATTGTCAGTGCTCAGCTGGCTGGCGATCTCAAGAAGATTTAAGGCGGTTCTCGCATCGCCATCAGCCGCTTTTGCTAAGGCTGATAAAACACCGTCTTCGGCAGTGTAGCGACCTGAGAAGCCTAATTTACTGCCCAGCGCACGCTCTAAAACCGTTATAAGTACATCGCTATCCATCGATTTGAGTACATAAACTCGCGCGCGTGATAATAATGCGTTATTTAACTCAAACGAGGGGTTTTCAGTCGTTGCACCAATGAAAATAAAGGTGCCATCTTCTACATAAGGCAAAAATGCATCTTGCTGGCTTTTATTGAAGCGATGTACTTCATCAACAAAAAGGACGGTTTTGCGACGCTGAGCCTGATTTTGCTTGGCCTTAGCAACGACTTCGCGAATTTCTTTTATGCCTGCCATTACCGCACTTAAACTTAAGAAATCGCATTCTTCACTCTGAGCAAGTAGTCGTGCCAGTGTTGTTTTACCGACACCCGGCGGCCCCCAAAGTATCATAGAGTGCAGGCTTCTTTGATCAAGCATTAAGCGCAAAGGCCCTGCTGGGCCTAATAAGTGTGTTTGGCCGAAATAATCATCTAGGGACGTAGGCCTTAAACGCGCCGCAAGTGGTGCGTGATTTTGTGCTTGATCGGCGTCCTGCTGAAAAAATAAATCATCTGCCGACATTTTTTAATACTTACCCTGTCGGCCATCAATGATGTCAATGCCATCAGGAATGGAAAAGTTGAAAGTATCTTGAGCAAGAGTTGGGTTATTTAAAACGTCAGTGAAACTAATCTGGGTAATCTGTCCTGAAGCATCTCGAATGATCATTTGAGTAAGGGATTGTTGCTCATCGAGCTTATTGAAATCCAACTCTAAAGAATCGAATAATTGGCTTGTATCTTTAGGTTGCAAGATGAAGCGAATTTCATTCTCTGTATTACTTTCTGTAATAATGAAGTCATCCCCAATGGCACTGACGTCGCCACCCAGTAATAAAGCTGGGGTTTCAGAGAGGCGATTATCCATATCTTTAATGCTGACCTGTTCCAAATCCTCATCATAGATCCATAATGACTGACCGTCAGAAATCACTAATTGCTCATAGATGCCTTCAGTCTTCCAGCGGAGCTTTCCGGGCTTGGCAACTTGCATAAAGC
The DNA here is from genome assembly GCA_913061415.1 of uncultured Oleispira sp. Taxonomy (GTDB): domain Bacteria; phylum Pseudomonadota; class Gammaproteobacteria; order Pseudomonadales; family Oceanobacteraceae; genus Oleispira. The sequence goes on from CAJXUD010000007.1 coordinate 121,910, forward strand.
CTTCCACGCGCTGGAGCGTATTGCCCAGGCCATCTTGAGTTAGCTGAACAAATTTGGCAGAAAAGCTATTGATCAGATTCAATTGCTGCTTCAGATTCTGAACTGCGTAAGTGGTATTCGCAACTGGCTGACTTAATACATGAATAGTATCACCTGCCCAGCTTGGGCTAGCGCATGTCAAAGCTAATGCTAGCCCTGTTCCGATAATAGAAGTACGTTTCACAAACTCTCCAAATACATCGCCATCAAAATTTATGGCTTACTTAAAACACTGTTGATTATTAATTTTCTTCCGACGGCTATTGGCTAGCGATTTATCGGGGGTGGAGCAATAACTTCACGACTACCATTGTGCGCAGCAGGTGAAACCACCCCGCTTGCTTCCATTGTTTCTACTAACCGAGCCGCGCGGTTATAGCCAATGCGTAATTTACGCTGTACTGATGATATAGAGACCTTGCGCGTTTCTGTAACAAAAGCAACAGCTTGATCGTACAGGTCATCCTTCTCATCGCCACCTTCAAGGGTTAGCCCAGCTTGCTCTGTGGCCTGGGTGATTTCTTCGATGTAATTCGGCTCGCCTTTGGTCTTCCATTCAGCAACAACCCTATGAACCTCATCATCATCAACAAAAGCACCATGAACACGAATTGGAATGCTGGTTCCTGCGGGCTGAAATAGCATGTCACCATGGCCTAATAACTGCTCTGCGCCACCTTGATCTAAAATAGTGCGAGAATCAATTTTAGATGAAACTTGGAACGCTATTCGGGTAGGTACGTTGGCCTTAATTAGGCCGGTAATAACATCCACCGAAGGACGCTGGGTGGCTAGAATCAGGTGAATACCTGCCGCTCGGGCTTTTTGTGCAATTCGAGCGATGAGCTCTTCAACCTTTTTGCCAACCGTCATCATCATATCGGCAAACTCATCCACTATGACAACAATATAAGGCAGTGGTTCTAATGTAGGCGGCGTAGTATCAAAACTCTGATCTATGCGCCAAAGTGGATCGGGGACGGGCTTACCTTCAGCAATCGCAGCTCTTACTTTAGCGTTGTGCCCAGCTACATTACGAACACCCATCGCCGCCATCAGCTGATAGCGGCGTTCCATTTCTTCTACACACCAGCGTAAGCCATTTGCCGCTTCTTTCATGTCAGTAATAACGGGCGTTAAAAGATGCGGTATACCTTCATAAACTGAGAGTTCAAGCATCTTTGGATCAACCATAATCAAGCGAACTTCATCAGGAGTCGACTTGTATAACAGGCTGATAATCATGGCGTTCACGCCTACAGATTTACCCGAGCCAGTGGTGCCTGCAACCAGTAAATGCGGCATTTTAGCCAAATCAGTCACCACTGGATTGCCTGCAATGTCATGACCTAACGCGATGGTTAGTGGCGATTTGGATTTGTCGAAATCTTCTGATGATAAAACGGAAGAAAGGCGAACCATGGCGCGGTGTTCATTGGGGATTTCTATTCCCATAACAGACTTGCCTGGAATTACTTCGACCACACGAACGCTATTCATTGCCATTGAACGTGCAAGATCTTGTGCAATACCCGAAACCTTGCTGGCTTTGGTTCCAGGGGCAGGCTGAATTTCAAAGCGAGTAATTACAGGGCCTGGGGCGACGGCCATTACTTCTGCTTTGATGCCAAAATCAGCCAGTTTCTGCTCGAGCATAATGGATAATTCTTCTAGACGCGCTTTTGAATATCCTATTTTTTGATCTTCATCGGCTGGGTCTAATAAGGCAATTGAGGGGAGTGGATTTTCTTCTGTGAATAATTTTCCTTGAAGATCACGAACCGCGCGCTCGCTTGGTTTCGTATCACGTTTCTCAAGCGGCTCTATCTTTACCTCTTTCATAAGTGCAGCAGAAGTACTCAGTTTTGTATCAAGCTCTACACTGTCGATTAAAATGGGGGGTTCTTTATCCATATCGGCTGCTTTGGCTTTGACCTTACTGATAGCCGGTGCCACGAGTGCTTTGACTCGAGAGCGCACAGTGCTTAGGTTGGCATTGTCATTTATACCAGAGGTATCATTTATACCAGAGGTATCATTTACGTCAGTATCATTTGAGGTGGCGATGCTAGACAGTAACGGTTCAATTTTTACTGATCGAGCAGGTGTTTGTAAGCCCTGCTCTAATGCTTGATCGGGCGATTGCTGTGATGATTGTTGTCTTGAATGCAGCGTTTTGCTGGCTTTGCGTTTATTCATTTTCAACTGAATCTTTGCGGCTAAGCTCTTAAATAATTGAACGGCAGATTCAATGATACTAAAGACAAAGCTACCAATAGCATCAAATACAGCCAGCCACGAAAACTCCCAGAACAGCATTGAGCCAATACACAACATAAGGGTCAGTAGAATCGAGCCGCCAATCGTGCTGAATAGTGAGATTGTCAGACTGGCAATGCTCTGCCCTATCATCCCTCCTACACCCGCTGGCAACGATTCAGCCGTGAAAACGCTGAATTCAAACAACGCCGCTAGTGAGAAAACAGACAAGAAAAAACCAAGCAGGCGTAACATCCATATCGCACCGGAAGTTTCAGCCTGATGTGTCCTGAATATTTGAACGACTTTGCCTGCAGCCAGTAATGGAATAATGTAGGCCAAATAACCGAGAGCATGAAGCAACCCATCTGCTAAATAAGCGCCGACTGGGCCGCCTGCATTTTTAAAGGATGTGTTTGCGCCTGCTGTTGACCAGCCATCATCAAGAGGGGAATATGTAACCAGCGAGAGTAAAAGATAAGCGCAAAGTGCTGTGAGGCATAGCAGAGCGATATCCTGCTTTAAATTACGTTCCTTTTTTTCTAGTTTTTCTGCTGCCAAAGCAGGTATCCTTAATAATAACAATAGATTGGCACAGTCTATCACGCATTTTCGTACAATATAGCCTTAAGCAAGACAACAGAAAAAATAGACTTTTATGATAGATTGGTTACAAGAAGATTTACCCCCTTATTTTCCCGATACGGCACTGGCTCAAACAGACCCCAACGGTTTGCTTGCCGCGGGCGGGCTGTTAACCCCTGCCTGGCTAGTAGCGGCGTATCGGCGCGGAATATTCCCTTGGTATGATGATGAGAGTCCTATTCTTTGGTGGAGTCCTGCTCCCCGCATGATTTTAAAAGCCAGCGATTTTCATCTTGGTCGAACCGTGCGCAAGCTGTTAAAGAAAAGTGACTATAAAATAAGTTGTGATCTAGCCTTCAATGAAATCATCTATCAATGCGCTCAACCGCGTGATGGTCAAGACGGTACATGGATAACAGATGAGATGGAGCAAGCCTATATTCGCTTGCACGCAAATGGTATTGGTCACTCGGTTGAATGCTGGAGTTCAAAGGGTGAGTTAATTGGCGGGCTTTATGGCCTACAAATCAACGGTGTGTTTTTTGGCGAATCAATGTTCAGCTTAGCGAGCAATGCGTCAAAGCTCTCTTTTGCTTATTTTGCTCAATTCTTATTTGATTCCGGTATTAAAATAATTGATTGCCAGATGCACAGTGACCATATGGCTCAGTTTGGTGCCAAAGAAATTGAACGACACGAATTTGAAAACTTGCTGAGCAGCGCTATTAGTGACTCATTAGTATTTAACTACCCCGCTTTTTTGACAGATGGGGTTTAATTCAAATGCACGATTCTGAAGTATTATTCTATCGCCATATAGAGAATAGCGAATGCGGCTACCTCCCAAGCCTTGAAAGTAATAGCATTTTCATTGATCCGGAAAGTAAGCCCACTAAAGATCAGCTTAACCTGCTTCACCTTCAAGGCTTTCGTCGCAGTGGCAAGCTGGTCTATCGGCCGCATTGCCCTGACTGCAATGCGTGTCAGTCATGCAGGATTATTAACCCTGAATTTCGCGCTAGTAAAAATCAAAAAAAAGCGATAAAGCGAAATCAGGATATCAGCCTGCATTGGTCTGAAGCGGCTTTTAATAACGAGCACTACCAGCTTTACCAGCGCTACATCAATCAGCGTCATCAGGATGGCGAAATGTTCCCCGCGAGTGAGGAGCAATATCAGGGATTTTTAATAGAAGGGCATGGCACTCACAAGTTTCTTGAGTTGCGCGACGCAGAAGGTACTCTAATAGGCTGTTGTGTTGTCGATGTTTTCTATGATGGCTTGTCAGCAATTTATAGCTATTTCGATCCAGATCAGCCTCGTCGCTCGCTTGGGCGGTATATTGTTCTTGCCCTTATTAGCGAGTGCCAGCAGCAAGGGTTACCTTACACTTACTTAGGATACTGGATTAAAAACGCCAACAAAATGAGCTACAAGGCTGATTATCAGCCATTAGAGGTGTTTGATGGTGAATTTTGGCGAAAACTGGTCATTAAATAGGCCAAATGAATATAAGCCTTTGCTTATTGGTAATTTTTAAGGCAGAATTCGCCGCATTAGACAATGTCAACAGGTGAAGAATGGCAAAAGGCGATCATATTGAAATGGACGGAGAGGTTATTGATACCCTTCCGAATACAATGTTCCGTGTTAAGTTGGAAAACGACCACGTTGTAACAGCACACATTTCTGGAAAAATGCGTAAAAACTACATTCGCATTTTGACCGGCGATAAAGTAAAGGTGGAACTAACACCTTACGACCTTAGTAAAGGCCGTATTACTTACCGCGCACGTTAAAAGCAAAAAGGCCGGCTAGCATCGCTACCCGGCCCTTTTTTTGTCTTAGATTTGATAATCCTACCTTTGATAATCCTACCTTTGATAGTCCTACCTTTGATAGTCCTACCAGAGTCCATTAGCGAATTTCTAGCAAGTATAATCAACCCCCCCACTCCGGCAGCCAAATAAAGATTCGCCAGCCAGAGCAAGGCTATATCACTTAGGCAACAACCTCTTCAACCAAGTGAAGCTCAATGCCATCTTTAGCGTCATTAAGGCAGATCTCTACCTCACCGCCGCCTTCTAGGTCTCCGAATAAGATTCTTTCCGCCAGTGGCTTTTTAAGCTTCTCTTGAATTAGACGATTCATTGGGCGGGCGCCCATTTTTTCATCATATCCATTTTCAGCAAACCAATTTCTGGCGTCGTCATCAATGCGCATATGGACTTTTTTCTCATCGAGCTGTGCTTGTAGCTCAACCAAGAATTTATCGACCACAAACATAATATTATCGCGCGTCAATGAAGCAAATTGAATAATAGAATCAAGACGATTTCGGAATTCAGGGGTAAATTGCTTGCGAATGACTTCCATACCATCAGAAGTATGATCTTGATGAGAGAAGCCAATCGAACGGCGGCTAATGGTTTCGGCCCCTGCGTTGGTCGTCATGATCAAGATTACATTTCGGAAATCAGCCTTACGACCGTTATTGTCCGTTAACGTGCCATGATCCATCACTTGCAGTAGCAGGTTGAAAACTTCTGGGTGAGCTTTTTCAATCTCATCGAGCAGCAGTACACAATGCGGATTTTTATTGACGGCCTCGGTAAGCAAACCACCTTGATCAAAGCCAACATAACCTGGAGGTGCACCAATTAAGCGTGATACCGTATGGCGTTCCATGTACTCAGACATATCAAAACGAACAAGCTCCATTCCCATGACTTTAGCCAGCTGACGACTAACTTCAGTTTTACCTACGCCCGTTGGGCCAGCAAATAAGAACGAACCCGTTGGCTTCTCAGGTGAGTTTAGACCAGCACGAGATAACTTAACGGCCGCAGACAAGGTTGTAATCGCTTCATCTTGACCAAATACCACCATTTTAAGCTTATCCTCAAGCCCGAATAACAGCTCTTTATCAGAAGCTGAAACACTCTTAGGTGGAATTTTAGCAATGGAGGCTACAATAGCTTCTACATCTTGAACCGTAATCATCTTCTTGCGTTTATTGACAGGCAATAGACGCTGACTTGCCCCTGCTTCATCAATAACATCAATCGCCTTATCAGGCAGGTTGCGATCGGTAATATAACGATCAGCAAGCTCTGCAGCCGCTCTGAGTGCTTTATCTTGATACTTCAGCTCATGATGATCTTCAAAGCGTGATTTCAAACCTTTAAGAATTAAATAGGTATCTTCGACACTCGGTTCGCCAACATCAACTTTTTGAAAGCGACGAGTAAGCGCGCTGTCTTTCTCAAAGATGCCACGATACTCAGTAAAGGTCGTAGAACCCATGCACCGCACTTCGCCACTACTAAGCATAGGTTTCAGCAGGTTAGAGGCGTCCATCACCCCACCCGACGCTGCACCCGCACCGATAATGGTATGAATTTCATCAATAAATAAAATGCCATGCGGCTGTTTTTTGAGTTCAGCTAATAGAGCCTTAAAACGTTTCTCAAAATCGCCTCTATATTTAGTGCCTGCTAAAAGCGCGCCCATATCCAAACTAAAGACCACCGCATCAGCAATAACATCAGGCACATCGCCATCAACAATACGCTTAGCGAGACCTTCTGCAATGGCTGTTTTACCAACACCAGAATCGCCCACTAATAGAGGGTTATTCTTGCGACGTCGAGCTAAAATTTGAACCACGCGATTTACCTCAAACTCTCGACCAATAAGAGGATCGATTAATCCTTCTTTTGCTTGACGGTTTAAGTTAACGGCATAACCCTCTAGCGCACTCTTACTGCCAGGCTCTTGGCTATCATCATCAGATTCTAATAAGTTTTCGCTCTGCTCATCTTGACCAGGAACTTTAGCAATGCCATGAGATATGAAATTAACTACATCAATACGCGCAATATTCTGCTGTTTTAGGAAGTAAACAGCTTGGCTTTCTTGTTCGCTGAAAATAGCGACCAGTACATTAGCCCCCGTTACTTCTGATTTACCAGAAGACTGGACATGAAAAACAGCACGCTGAAGCACTCGCTGAAACCCTAAGGTAGGTTGAGTTTCACGCTCTTCATCTTGCTCTTGGATCAGTGGAGTTGTTGAATCAACAAACTCAATTAAATCTTTACGTAATTTTCCGATGTCAGATCCGCAGGCATTAAGCACAACCAATGCGGCATCATTATCCAGTAAAGACAGTAGTAAATGCTCAACCGTCATAAACTCATGACGCTTGACCCTAGCTTCTTTGAATGCATCATTCAAGGTTTGCTCAAGCTCTCTATTCAGCATAACGCCTCCTGAGTTGTAAGTCTTTTACTCGTCATCTTCTGCGGGTATAACCTCGCACAACAAAGGGTATTGGCAGTCTCTGGCGTAATCATTCACCATAGCGGCTTTTGTTTCTGCGATGTCTTTGCTGAAAATTCCGCAAATCGCAGCACCCTTGTTATGAACAGCGAGCATTATTTGCATAGCCTGTTCATCAGACTTGGCAAAAAAAGTTTGTAGTACTTCGACGACAAAATCCATAGGTGTATAGTCATCGTTCATCATTAAGACCTTATACATGGCGGGTGGTTTCAACTTTGGCTTTGCCGTTTCGACTGCCAAACTACCATCACCATAATGGTCATCTTCTTGTAATCTTAGTTGAGATTTCAACATCTTACCGACTTTCATTAGTGTATTTAATAATATGGGGGTGATTCCCTCACTTTAAAGCAAATAATACCAACTCGATAGCATTTGCCCTAGAACTCTTGACGTTTAAGATGAAGGCTTTTATTGTTGATGCACACTAATAAGATTATTTTGACGAAATAAGCATCTACGATCATCAACCAGTACTTTGGTATTATGATTTGATCACTTAAATCGTCTGTTCAAGGAGGAAATCATGAGTACAGGGAATATTGATGCCAAAAGTACAGGCAAAATTAGCGGCAAGGTAAAATGGTTTAATAATGCCAAAGGCTATGGGTTTATTGTTGAAGATGGTGGTGAACTCGATATGTTTGCACACTACTCGGCCATTACCATGGAAGGCTATAAAACTTTAAAAGCGGGCCAAAGCGTCCACTTTGACAAAAAAGAAGTTGATAATGGCATTCATGCCATCAACATATCTACGATTGAAGAACCTACTGAATTAGAAGAATTTTCTGAACTAGAAGAGCCTGCTGAGGCATAAAAACACCTCAAATAATACGCACAAAAAAGGCGAGCACAGGGCTCGCCTTTTTTGTACTCACTTACACATTAAACAGCATCGATAATACAGTTTAAGGTATTACTTGGACGCATAATATTGGTCGCTTTTGCCGTATCTAGGTGATAATAACCACCAAGATCAACACGTGTACCCTGTGCATGACTTAGCTCCGCAATGATATCGGCGTGATATTCTGCCAAGTCATCATTTAACTTAGTGAATTTCGCTTTAAGTTCAGTATCATCATCTTGAGTCGCTAAATACTCTGCCCAATAAGTTGCCAGGTAATAATGACTACCGCGGTTATCAACCTGGCCAACTTTACGCAAAGGTGAACGGTCATGATCTAAGAATCGGCCCGTTGCTTCATTGAGTGTTTTAGCCAGAACAAGTGCTTTAGAATTTTCAGTTTTTTGCCCCAAATCTTCTAAAGAAACGGATAGTGCCAAGAACTCACCTAGAGAATCCCAGCGCAAGTGACCTTCTTCTGCAAGCTGCTGAGCATGCTTAGGCGCTGAGCCACCGGCACCGGTCTCATAAAGCCCACCACCTGCAAGCAGAGGAACAATAGAAAGCATCTTAGCACTTGTGCCCAATTCTAAAATCGGGAATAAGTCCGTTAAGTAATCACGCAATACGTTACCGGTAACAGAAATCGTATTTTCACCCGCTTTAACGCGAGCCATTGTATAGCGAATCGCCTCAACGGGGGACTTAATCAAAATTTCTAGGCCGTCAGTATCGTGATCCTGAAGGTACGTTTTTACAATATTGATCAGATTGCTATCGTGAGCTCGCTTTGGGTCTAGCCAAAAAACGGCTGACTGCCCTGTGTCACGTGCACGCTTAACCGCTAGTTTAACCCAGTCTTGAATGGGGGCGTCCTTAGTCTGACACATACGCCAGATATCACCCACTTCAACACTGTGTTCAAGTACCGTTTCGCCCGCATGGTTCACAACGCGAACCGTACCGGCATCTTCGATAATAAAGGTCTTGTCGTGAGAGCCATACTCTTCAGCTTTCTGAGCCATTAGGCCAACATTGGAAACACTGCCCATTGTCTTAACATCAAACGCGCCATTGTCTTTACAGAACTGAATGGTCTCTTGAAAAATCTCGGCATAGCAGCGATCTGGGATCATTGCTTTAGTATCATGTAGCTTACCGTCCGAACCCCACATTTTACCAGATGAGCGGATCGCAGCAGGCATGGATGCATCAACAATCACATCACTTGGAACATGTAAGTTGGTAATGCCTCGATCTGAATCAACCATCGCTAGGGATGGGCGTGTTTCATAAACAGCCATAATGGCGGCTTCGATTTCTTCTTGCTGGGCCGCTGGTAATTCTTTGATCTTAGCGTAAACGTCACCTAGACCATTTGTTTCTTCAACACCTAGCTCTTCAAAAACGTCCGCGTATTTTTCAAATACGTCTTTGAAGTAAACCGTCACTGCATGGCCAAACATAACAGGATCAGAAACTTTCATCATGGTTGCTTTTAGGTGCAATGAAAGCATGACGCCTTTTTCTTTGGCATCTTGCATCTGAACCTCAAAGAAATCACGAAGAGCACTACTGCTCATCACAGAAGCATCAATCACTTCATTTATCTGTAATTTCGTACTGGCTTTTAGAACCTGAGTTGAACCATCGGTCTTGACTAATTCAATACGAACATCGTCCGCCTTGTCCATTACAGCCGACTGCTCGCTGCCGTAGAAATCTCCGCTGGTCATGTGCGCAACATGAGAAGCCGAATCCTTGGACCACTCACCCATAGAGTGAGGATTTTTTTGAGCATATTCTTTAACGGGATCAGCGACGCGACGATCAGAGTTGCCTTCTCGCAATACAGGGTTTACCGCACTACCTAAGATTTTACCGTAGCGTGCTTTTATTTCAGCTTCCGCATCATTCTCTGGGTCTTCAGGGAAATCAGGAATGTTATATCCCTGACTCTGTAGTTCTTTAATCGCAGCAACCAATTGAGGAACCGAAGCACTGATATTGGGCAGCTTAATAATGTTTGCTTCTGGTGTTTTTGCAAGCTCTCCCAATTCGGCAAGGGCATCGCTCATCTGCTGATCTTCAGTCAGATTGTCAGGGAAGTTCGCAATAATGCGACCTGCTAAAGAAATATCACGTGTTTCAATGGTGATATTGGCCGTTCTAGCAAATGCTTGAATGATGGGCAAAAGCGAAAACGTCGCAAGTGCTGGAGCTTCATCTGTTTCTGTGTAAATAATTTTAGGAGTTTGCTTAGTCATTGTTTGTCCTAGTATTCTTTGGCTGTATCGCCAGTAGCCTTAGAAAGCCGACTTTTGATCGACTTCTCATCATTTGGCCCGACAGGCATATCAAAGGTCACTTTTGGTCACCTTTTTCGTTCATTTCAGTTATTAATGCAACTTTATGAGTTATAGCAGGCACGAATATTAACATGCAATGGTATAATCAACAGTCCTTTATGTAGTATTTCTACATTTATAGTTCGTTTTTCATACAATATTGTAGTATTTGGTAGTTTCTTTACAAGGTTTCATCTTTCTATGCCCAATCTAATCCTTTTTAATAAGCCTTTTAATGTCCTGTCTCAATTTTCCGCACATGAAGGGAAAATTACTTTGGCAAAGTATATTAAAACAAAAGGCTTCCATCCCGCTGGTCGCCTTGATTACGATTCCGAAGGTTTGATGTTACTCACCAATGAAGGTGCCCTACAACATCAGATTAGTCACCCAAACCATAAACTGCCAAAAACTTATTGGGTTCAGGTAGAAGGCGAAGTGAAAAAAGAAGCATTAGAGCAACTGCGTAATGGTGTGAAGCTCGGTGACGGCATGACAGCGCCCGCTAAAGTAAAGCAGATGGCTTCCGTTAAAATATGGCCACGTAACCCACCCATTCGCCCACGCGAAGGGCAAGCGACGGGCTGGATTCAACTGGCGATCGTTGAAGGCAGGAACCGTCAGGTGCGAAGAATGGTAGCGGCGGTCGGGCTACCTTGCTTACGACTTATTAGAATGCAGGTCGGTGAATGGTCTATCAAAGGTCTTAAACCAGGGGAATCACGTGAAGATACCGTCGCACTGCCTAGCGAATCAGTACGCCAAGCAACCAGCGGCCCGACCAAAAAGAATATCGATAAAAAATTCGATGGCAATGTCACTCGCAGCAAGTATAAGAAGAATCGACGCTAATGTCTGCCAGTAGCCCTGAGAACACTCCAAGCATAGACCCTGCGCGTTGGACGCCTCACGCAACGGTGGCCACTATTGTTGAAAAAGACGGCAAGTTTCTTTTAGTAGAAGAGAGGCGTCTGATCAATAGCCAAGGCGATTTCGGTATTGTCTATAATCAACCTGCGGGCCACGTTGATGAAGGCGAATCCATTTTAGCGGCTGCAATGCGTGAAACACTGGAAGAAACACGCTGGCAGGTTAAGCTTAAGCATTTAATAGGTATCTATATTTTTACCGCCCCAGCCAATGGCATTACCTATCATCGCTACTGCTTTGCTGCAGAAGCCCTGAGCCATCAAGCAGAAAATGAACTTGATGATGGTATACTTGATGCGAAATGGTTCACCTGGGGTGAAATACAAGCATTGGATAATCTGCGTAGTCCACTTGTAAAACGCTGCTTTAAAGACCATATAGATGGAAGACAATATCCTCTCGATCTCATCTATGAGCATTCAGAAGATAAAGATACAACTTACGATAATAGCGCTAAAGAGTTAGAAGACAACAATGATTAACAAGCCTAAAGAAGAAACCCTCGTCATAGTCGGCATGTCCGGCGGTGTTGATTCCTCCGTATCTGCCCTATTATTGCAACAACAAGGCTACCAGGTGGAAGGCTTGTTTATGAAAAATTGGGATGAGGATGACGGTACCGATTATTGTACCGCCATGGACGACCTCGCAGATGCTCAAGCCGTTGCCGATAAGCTTGGAATGAAACTTCATACAGCCAACTTCGCAAGTGAGTATTGGGATAATGTATTCGAGCACTTTTTAGAAGAGTACAAAGCCGGCCGCACCCCAAACCCAGACATCCTTTGCAATCGCGAAATCAAATTCAAAGCCTTTCTTGATTATACTAAGGTATTAGGTGCGGACTATATTGCTACAGGCCATTATGTGCGTCGCCGCGATATTGAGCAGAAAGGCGGCCAGCAAGCCCAGCTTTTACGAGGCTTGGATGGCAATAAAGATCAAAGTTACTTTCTTCACGCAGTTGCAGGTAGCGAAATAGCGCAGACTCTGTTCCCGGTGGGCGAGTTAGAAAAGCCTGAAGTGCGCCGTATTGCAGAAGAGCACGACCTCATCACCCACAACAAAAAAGATTCAACCGGCATCTGCTTTATCGGCGAACGTCGCTTTAAAGATTTTTTACAGCAGTACTTACCCGCTCAGCCAGGTGTTATTGAAACTCCAGAGGGTGTTGCCATTGGAAAGCACCAAGGCCTTATGTACCACACCCTAGGTCAGCGCCAAGGCTTAGGCATTGGCGGCTTGAATGGCTATTCTGACGATCCTTGGTACGTTGCACAAAAAGACCTTGATAGAAATGTACTGATCGCTGCGCAAGGCAAGAATCACCCTATTCTATTCAGTCATTCATTAACGTCACATCAAATCTATTGGGTTAATGAAGAGCCGCAATTGCCACTGACATGCACAGCCAAAGTCCGCTACCGTCAGAGTGATCAAGTCTGTACCATTACTAAGAATGAATCAGGTGAATATCAAGTTGTCTTCAAAGAACCACAGCGTGCCGTAACACCAGGCCAAAGTGTTGTTTTTTATCAAGATGAGATTTGCTTAGGGGGTGGTGTTATTGAAAACACACAAGTTGACCCTAATCGCCCAATTAAGTTTTAGACGGAATTGTAAGTCCTACTATGAGTCAGTCAAATAAGCACGAACAGCAAACCATCGCCTTGGCCGCAATTTTTCAAGCAGCAAGTTTAGTTGAACAGCTTGCGCGCACCGGCGACATTCCTGCAGCTGAGCTTGAATTATTGATTACCAGTTTATTTAAGCAGAGCCCTGATAGCTTTGATGATATTTATGGTTCAAAGCCAAATCTTCAAGCTGGCTTTCATGGTATTTGCAAAATGATGGGTGATGATAGCCTGAAAAGTAAGCAGGACATAAAACCTGAAGTCATGCGCTACGCTCTAAGCATCGTTCATTTAGAAGGACGCCTGCGTAAAAATAGCCACATGATGAACCAGCTGGGAGAAAGCATTCAATCCAGCGTAAGGCAAGCCGACCACTTTCACATCACACACGAGAGCGTCATTGGTAGTTTGGCAGATACTTATAAGCAAACTCTGAGTACTCTATCGTTTCGAATTAAAGTCTCTGGTAATCCGCAAATACTGCAGAACAGCTTAAATGCCAACAAGGTGCGTGCGTTATTATTAGCCGGTATCCGCGCCGCTATTTTGTGGCGACAGGTTGGTGGGCGACGCTGGCATCTACTGTTCAATCGTAAACGCTACATCAAAGATGCACAAAGCCTGCTTATCAGGTAGAATGCGCGCCATAAATTTTCCGTTTTACATAAATTAATCTACTGACGAGAACCGCATCCCATGGAACTTTCTGCATTAAGCGCGATTTCCCCGATTGATGGCCGTTATGGCAGCAAAACTAAAGAATTACGTTCAATTTTTTCTGAATTCGGTCTTATCCGTTGCCGTGTAGAAGTAGAAATCCGCTGGTTACAGCGTTTAGCTGACCACGCAGAAATCTCAGAAGTAGCACCGTTCAGCGCAGCAACCAATGCCCAGCTTGACGCAATTGTAGCAAATTTCTCAGAAGCTGATGCTCAGCGCATCAAAGACATCGAAGCAACCACTAATCACGATGTGAAAGCGGTTGAATACTTCATCAAAGAAACCTTTGAAGGTAACGATGAACTTCTAGCAGTTTCTGAATTCGTACACTTTGCTTGTACTTCAGAAGACATTAACAACCTATCTCATGCCCTAATGCTAAAAGCCGGTCGTGAAGATGTAGCATTGCCTTACATGCGCAAAATCGCCGACGCTATCCGCGACCTTGCACACACCTACGCTGAGCTACCAATGCTTTCTCGCACACACGGCCAAACTGCTTCCCCAACAACCTTGGGTAAAGAAATGGCAAACGTAGTGGCACGTTTAGAGCGCCAAATCACACAGCTAGAATCTGTTCCGCTATTAGGCAAGATCAATGGCGCGGTGGGTAACTACAACGCACATATCTCAGCCTACCCTGCAATCGACTGGGCAGACAACGCACAAGTATTCATCGAGTCTTTGGGCCTAGCCTTCAACCCATACACCACTCAAATTGAGCCACACGACTACATCGCAGAAATGTTCGATGCCATCGCACGCTACAATACAATCCTGATCGATTTCAATCGCGACATCTGGGCTTACATCTCAAACGGTTACTTCAAGCAGAAGACTATTGCTGGCGAAGTGGGTTCTTCTACCATGCCGCACAAAGTAAACCCAATTGACTTCGAAAACTCTGAAGGCAACCTAGGCATGGCAAACGCCATCATGGGCCACCTAGCGCAGAAGCTTCCAATCTCTCGCTGGCAGCGTGATTTAACCGACTCCACTGTTCTTCGTAACATGGGCGTGGGCTTTGGCTACAGCCTAATTGCTTACCATTCTGTATTGAAAGGTATTAGCAAGCTGCAAGTAAACGAAGCAAACATTGGTGCAGACCTAAATAACGCATGGGAAGTATTGGCCGAGCCAGTACAAACCGTGATGCGTCGCTACGGCATCGAACAGCCATACGAAAAGCTTAAAGCCGTTACTCGTGGCAAAGCCATCACCAAAGAAATCATGGCTGAGTTCATCGAAACTTTAGACATGCCAGCAGAAGCCATTGCCGAACTAAAAGCAATGACACCTGCTTCTTATGTGGGTAACGCTGCAGACCAAGCTAAAGCGGTTTAACAACCACTCCGAAAAAGAAAAGCACCAAAGGTATTGGTGCTTTTCTTTTCTCCTCCTTTGCTTTTCCCTATTCTTCCTCTGTGTAGCGCAGCGGCTCGGTGCCTCTGTGGTGAAAGTCTTTTCTAAACCCTGTATCATCCCCGCCAATTATCAAATCGACACAGAGTAAATCAGAATGGATATTCTCGGCAACATCAGCAAAGAACAATTTCTCAAAGAATACTGGCAGAAGAAGCCATTACTCATCCGCCAAGCTTATCCAAACTTCGAGCCATTAATCCCTGCTGACGAACTCGCCGGCATGAGCCTAGAAGAAGAAATCGAATCACGTATCATCATGGAAAACGGCCCAGACTCGCCCTGGCAGCTACTGAGTGGCCCATTCCAAGAAGACACCTTCAGCAACCTACCCGAAGACAAATGGACACTGCTCATCCAAGGCGTAGACCAATGGGTACCGGAAGCCGCTGACTTACTGCAAGACTTCAACTTCATCCCAAACTGGCGCATAGACGACCTAATGATCAGCTTCGCCACAGACGGCGGTAGCGTCGGCCCACACTACGACCAATACGACGTATTCCTACTACAAGCTGAAGGTCAGCGCGAATGGCGTATCGGTCAGATGTGCAGCGAGCATGATGACTTTCTGAAAGAAACTAAATTACGCATATTATCCCAATTTGAAGAAACTGATCGCTGGACACTTGAGCCCGGAGATATGCTTTATCTACCACCTCGCTTAGCGCATTACGGCATCTCTCAGGGAAATGGCCAAACCTATAGCATCGGTTTTCGCGCCCCAAGCCAAAGTGAGCTTATGCACAGCTTGGTAGATCAGATTGATGCAAGCAGCAATGAAGACCAACGGTATGGCGACCCTGATTTAGAACTACAAGAGAATTGTGGTGAAATTAGTGATGCGGCCTTACAGCAAGTGCGTGAGTTTATGACGCAGGCCCTGGCCGACCCTGTCTTGCTAAGTGATACCATTGGCAAGTTGATGACAGAGCCTAAATACTCACAAGAAAAGGATGATAAAGGCGCTAAATCAGCTCAAGAGTACACTATAAGTGACCTTAAGTATGACCTGCAAGCCATTGATATTGAAAGAGAATTACATTCTAGATTTGCTTTCAACTGCACGCAAGGCCAGTACAGTTTTTATGCGGGTGGCAAGGTCTACCCAATTAAAGAAAATTGTCTTGAGCTTGTAAAATATCTAACCCAAAGCCGCTTGTATAGTGGCCAAAAACTTCTTACCCTGTGCGAAGATAGTAACAATGAAAAGCTGCTGCTAAACTTATGGCGAGACGGCCATTTTTTTAGTGCTGAATAAGCTAGGGAATTCAATTGGAAATTAACATAGTTAGCTGGGACGACGCTCAAACAGCGCTTCGCCTTATCCGACAAAAGGTTTTCATTGACGAACAGGAAGTACCTGAAGACCTTGAGTGGGACAACTTCGACAAGCAAGCAACCCACATACTAGGTAAAGAGGGTAATCGCCCCGTTGCTTGCGCACGCTTACTTTCTGACGGCCAACTAGGTCGACTGGCCGTTTTGAAAGACTATCGATCTCATGGTTGGGGTGGGCGCATCTTACGCTCTGCCGAAGAGTATTTACTCGAGAAAAAACATTTAAAGGTCTTTCTTAACAGCCAAGCGAATAGCTACAATTTTTATTATAAGAATGGATACCGCCCAACGGACAAAATGATGTGGGACGCCAATATTCCACATATCGAAATGCAGAAAATACTTAAGCGCCCCAATCCTGCTAGCAAAACTTACATGCTCGCTCACGATGACGACAACCACACTTCCGAGCAAGCCATCGCCAGCGCAGTGTGGTTTCAGATTGCGAGCAGCCAGAGTCGCCGCGAGATCACCATTCAAATACACGACCTCGCCCACCCTCTATTTAATAATCCTACCTGCCTAGTCAATCTAGCCACTTTCATTAAGCAGTCACGGCAAACACATATCAGGGTCTTGATACACAATGAAATTCCCGGCTTAGCTGAGCATCCGCTATTACGACTACAACAAAGAATGAGTAGTCGTATTAAAATTAGAGCACTGGAGTCAGCGGTTAACAAAGAAGCCCACAATAACGTCATAACATTTGATCTTTCAGGGCATCTGCGATTTAACCACAAATCCGTTTTTTGTAATTTCAATAATCGGTTGAGTGTTAGTCGTCATCGTGAAAGCTTTGAGCAGGACTGGGCAAAATCGAAAGAGTTAGTAGAAGGTAGAAAGTTCTTTATCTAAGCGCTGAAGTATCTTTAATTCGCCATACAAACGCTGAGATACTTAAAAATGGCACTACTAGATTGGGGTCACTAAATGGGAGTTACTAAATATGAGGTTACTAGATACTAGTACTGAATAGACACGAATATCAAAGAGGCGTAAATACTATAAAAACAGCTTTGGCCGCGCTATTAAAAGCAGCAGCCAAAGCGAGATCAATTAAGCTACTTGATCAGTGTAATTAATTAAAACAAAAACAAGTATGTGCAATGCACTAACCACCCAAGTCAACTTGCCTCGAAGAGCGCGGTATCCTTCGGTATATACCTTCCCAAAAACTTTATCCGTCTCTAAGAAGCGGAGCATCCAAAAAGCAACCAGCAGCATTAATACAGAAAGGTTATCAGGTAGATATGAAGCGAACCAGCCCCATAGAAAGATAGCAATGGTAAAACCTAACTGCCAATCTTCAGCCTTCTTCTTTTTGGTGCGCAAGGCACCCCAGCAACTACCGGTAAGAAACATTAGAACCAAAAGCGAGTAATCCAGAAATACTTCTACTGAACCTGATACTGCAAAAAGTGCACCTGCAAAACCGACCGCCAAAGGAATTAAACCCGCATATCCATACTTACGATCATTAGCAGCATCGATCATGTTATCCCCCTACTATTTTTATAAACAACAGCATTATAGCAGCTTTAATATTTTTCGCTGCTGCCATATTGCTTTACAATAGTCAGATAATAAATCAATCGAGAACGTTATGGTACACCTTCCTAACTCAATCAAAGAAAAAGCCCGCGATATTAAACTTGTAGTCTTTGATGTCGACGGTGTCCTGACAGACGGCACTCTTAGCTACAGCGAAAGCGGTGAAGAAGTTAAGCACTTCAACGTTAAAGATGGCGTTGGCATAAAACTGCTTAACGCATACGATATTACAACCGCGGTAATATCAGCTAAAGACAGTGCGCCTCTTAGAAAGCGCATCGCTGATCTCGACATTCCTCACTTTTACCCGGCCTGTAAAGACAAATGGGAAAAGCTAAGCGAACTAATGGACACATTATGGATAAAACCTAGTGAGGTTTGCTATGTGGGTGACGATGTTATCGACTTAAAAGTTATGAAACGAATTGGTCTTAGTATTACACCTGCAGATGGTTTTTGGCTGGTTAAGAAACATTCCGATTTAATTACCGATGCAATGGGTGGCAAAGGTGTCGCTCGCGAAGTCGCTGACATCGTACTCGGCAGCAGAATGTCCTTAGAAGAAGCTTACATAAAGGCAATGCTTCCAGAATTTGAAAAGACAATTACATAACTCTATTTATAATCAGATCAATAGTTCGTAGCTCGATAGCTTTATAAATAGACGTTTGATACACAATACTTGATCCACACAGTAAAGGTTTCATCAGAAAAATGGCCAATTATAAAATTGTTATCCCAGCACGCTATTCAAGTAGCCGCCTACCCGGCAAACCATTAATTGAACTTAGCGGCAAACCCATGATTCAGCACACCTATGAGCGTGCACTAGAAACTGGGGTTAAAGACATTGTCATCGCCACTGACGACCAGCGAATCTATGATATTGCTAAAGGTTTTGGGGCTGATGTAGTAATGACTCGCCCTGAGCATGAAAACGGAACAGAGCGTATTGCGGAAGTTGCAGAAATAAAAGGCTGGGACAAAGATGACGTACTCGTCAATCTTCAAGGCGATGAGCCATTAGTACCCAAAGCATTAATCGAACAAACCGCACAAGGCTTATTACTTAACCCTGAAGCTGGCATGAGCTCCATTTGCACCGCTATCAACTCCGCAGAAGATGCGTTTGATCCCAATGTGGTAAAAGTTGTTTTAGACGGTCGTGGTTTCGCTATGTACTTTAGCCGTGCAGCCATTCCATGGGATCGTGATTTATATAAAGATGGGCAGGACAAAATAACCGAAATCATGCCTGTTTATCGCCATATTGGCATGTATGGCTATCGAGTTTCTTTCTTACAGAAATACACTCGAATGTCAGTATGCCCTATTGAGCAAGCAGAGTGTTTAGAGCAGTTACGCGCTTTGTGGTATGGCGAAAAAATTCATATGGGTATTACAGACACACCACCAGGACATGGTGTGGATACTCCAGCTGACATCGCAAGAGTCGAAGCACTATTGGCTAAGTCAAACTAGTTTTCAGCCAATCACGGATACTCTTCAATCCGTGATTGGCGCAACCCCTTTGAGCACTAGCTAATTGCCGCTAAGCCTAAAGCAATATCCTTTTGAATATCTTCAACCGACTCAAGACCTACTGCAATTCTAACCAAGCCATCACTAATACCTGCTCTAACTCTATCTTCTGGAGTTAAGCGGCTGTGCGTCGTTGAGGCAGGATGAGTTACCGTCGTTTTAGTATCACCAAGATTTGCGGTAATCGAGATCATGCGAGTACCGTCGATTAAGTTCCAGGCGGCTTCTTGACCCCCTTCAACTTCAAACGACAATACGCCACCAAAAGCAGATTGCTGCTTTTTAGCCAAGTCATGACTAGGGTGATCTTCTAATCCAGCGTAATTAACACGTATAATTTGCGGCTGCTGCTGCAGCCAGCGCGCCAACACCATGGCATTTTCACTGTGCGCTTTCATACGCAAAGACAAGGTTTCTAGACCTTTTAAAAATACCCAAGCATTAAATGGACTCAGGGTCGGTCCCGCAGAACGCAACACACCTACCACAGGCTCGATTAATTCATTACTGCCAACAACAGCACCGCCAAGGCAACGCCCCTGCCCATCAATATATTTGGTTGCTGAGTGAATAATTAAGTCAGCACCAAAATTCAAAGGCTTCTGCAAAGCAGGCGTACAAAAACAATTATCAACCACAAGCAACGCATCATGCTTATGAGCCAAATCTGCCAAAGCCTGCAAGTCTGCAACTTCACTCATTGGGTTAGAGGGAGACTCCAAAAAGAGCATGCGTGTTGTTTCGTCAATCGCTAAGGCCCAAGCATCGAGATCCAAAAGATCAACATAGCGCACATCAATATTAAATTTGCGGACAAACTTTTCAAATAAAACATTTGTACTGCCAAACACATTACGAGATACAATAATGCTATCGCCTGCCTTTAGGTGCGCAACCACAACCGAATAAATAGCGGCCATACCTGACGCCGTGGCGACACAATTTTCAGCGCCTTCCAGTGCGGCTAAACGCTCTTCAAATGTACGAACGGTTGGATTGGTGTAGCGTGAGTATACGTTACCAGGCTCGTCACCCGAAAAGCGCGCCGCAGCTTCTGCTGCAGAATTAAAGACATAACTGCTCGTCGTATAAATAGCTTCGCTATGCTCGCCGTGCGCACTTCGGACCTGCCCTGCACGTACGGCCAATGTTTCAAAGTCCGCATCCGTTAAGTCTGACTGGTAACGAAAATCTCTATCAGAAAATTTACCCATACTGGTCTTTATCTACACTCTACAAAATTCATTTTTTAAAAACAAAAACGGCCAGATAACTGGCCGTTTTGTGCATCATATTATCAATCAGTAATTAACTTACTCTTGATCGTTGTGCAAATCAATTGCGACATCTTCAGCGGAATTAGCTGAGGATTTAGAAGCATCACTGCGAGCAGCCTGTAGGCGCTCAAAATAAGCTTCGTTAATGTCACCCGTCACATACTCTTGGTCAAAAACCGAGCAATCAAATTCTTTAACGTCGGTCACTGCACCACTTAAGCAGGAGCGCTGAAGGTCTTCTAGGTCTTGATAGATTAACCAATCAGCACCAATCGCCTTTTCAATTTCCGATACCGTACGATCATGAGCAATCAGTTCGTTAACCGCTGGCATATCGATTCCGTACACGTTTGGATAACGTACTTCTGGCGCTGCAGATGCAAAATACACGTTCTTAGCACCGGCTTCACGAGCCATCTCGATAATTTGGTTGCACGTAGTCCCCCGAACAATGGAATCATCTACTAGCAATACATTTTTACCCGAGAATTCTAAAGCGATCGCGTTTAATTTCTGTTTAACAGATTTTTTACGCTGCTGCTGCCCTGGCATAATGAATGTGCGGCCAATATAGCGGTTCTTCATAAAACCTTCGCGATACTTAACACCTAAACGGTTAGCAAGCTGCAAGGCAGACGTTCGGCTGGTATCAGGAATAGGGATAACGACGTCAATATCATGATCCGGACGCTCTTTCATGATCTTGCCAGCAAGGTATTCGCCCATCTTAAGGCGAGCCTTATAAACCGAGATACCATCCATAATGGAATCTGGACGAGCAAAATAGACATGCTCGAAAATACACGGCTTAAGCTCAGGGTTTTCTGCACACTGCTGACTAAAGAAATCGCCTTCTTTAGTAATGACTACACATTCACCCGGAGCGATATCGCGCTCTAACTTAAAGCCTAGACCGTCAAGAGCAACACTTTCAGAAGCAACCATGAACTCTTTGCCTTGATCCGTATCGCGCGCACCAAATACCGCAGGACGAATACCATGAGGGTCACGGAAAGCCACAAGGCCAAAGCCATTGATCATAGCAACGACAGCATACCCGCCACGAACACGTTGATGAACACGCGCAACCGCTTTAAAAATCGTGTCTGCTGTTGGTTCTAGCTCGCCCTGCTTTTGCATTTCATGTGCAAATACATTCAATAAAACTTCTGAGTCAGAGGTTGTATTAATATGGCGAAGATCTTCTTTATAAAGAAGGTCAGCAACTTCATCGGCATTGGTAAGGTTACCGTTATGCGCCAATGTGATGCCGTATGGAGAATTAACATAAAAAGGTTGAGCTTCCGCTGAACTGGAGCTACCGGCTGTCGGATAACGCACGTGCCCGATACCAATATTTCCAACCAAACGCTTCATGTGACGCGTGCGAAAAACATCGCTAACAAGACCATTGTCCTTGCGTAAAAATAACTTATCATTATGCCAAGTTACGATACCTGCAGCGTCTTGACCACGGTGCTGTAGGATCGTCAATGCATCATAGATGCTCTGATTGACATGGGACTTCGCAACTATACCCACTATTCCGCACATGCGTAATAAACCTCAATTTAAGCTATAAGTTATTTGTGTATGACATCACATGATCAGTGGCTGAAGGCAAAATTTTTCTTGCCCAGTCCGCTAAAAGTTCTAAGTGTGGCATGAGTGTCGAATCTTGCCACCAAGGATCTTTTGGCACTGCGGTATATTGCAGCCCATAGACAATGGCAACGAGAATAAGTAAGCCTCGAACAAATCCGAATACCATGCCAAAGACACGGTCGGTGCTCGAAAGACCTGTAATACGGATCATTTCTACAACAAGATGGTTCACCATGGCGCCGATGGCCACAGTACCTACAAATAACAGAACAAATGCAACAACCCAACGAGCTGATGGCGTCTCTATGTGGTCAACTAATAAAGTTGCAAGGTTACCGCTGAATACGCGAGCAATCACAAAAGCTGCTACCCAACTGACTAACGATAACGCTTCTTTTACAAATCCACGTCGTAAACTTAGGGCTGCGGATACTACTAAAACCGCAATTATAACCCAGTCGATACTTGTCATGGCGCCTCTCAACTCATTGACAGTATTGGAAAGACGCGAATTCTAACAAAGCCGAGCCTCAACTGCTACTACTCAGGTGTATATTGACGTAATCCAATATCTTTAAGTTGGGTTTCTTTAGCGAGTTCGATCTGTAATTGTTCAGCTTTTGCACGCTGAAGCATAGGACCCACATAAACACGATCAAAGCCCCCTGCACCATCTTTGAGAATATAGGCTTTATAGCCTTTACTGCGTAATGAATCTCGCAGCTCGATAGCATTTGTACTATTTTTGAACGAAGCTAGTTGCAACGTCCAAGCAACGGCCTCACCTTGCAGGGTTAACCCTGCTCGGTCACTTGGTATATTTGGATCTCTAGGATCATCTTGAAGTACAAATTCAGGCTCGGGCGCAGTGATTTTTTCTTCAAAGTCTCCAGCGTCCAGTGCGTTCAACTCTATTCGAACGCGACTGCTTTGCTTTTCATCAACCCAGCTTGGTATTACTGGCTTGGCAGGAATGGTTGAATCGTCATCAGCATCGAGCTGCTGACCCTTAATAACATTAGGTAAGATGAGCGCCAGTAATAAAACGGTAATAACCGCGCCTAAGATCCGTGCTTTAAAGTTAATTTCCATGCTTTAAATCTTCGCCTAATTCAGTTCACAATTGAGCTATCTGTAACTCATTTATTTTAAAAGCAATCCATCAATACACGCTAGCGCCTGCTCTGCGGCTGATACTGTGAGAAATGAACCGATAATAAGGATTTTATGCCCCCCAGAACTTTCGGCAGGCTCTTTAGAGCAAACATCCTCTAAGCCCGAGATCATAGCCAATTTAACAGTCTCATGACACATCATCGACACTTTAGGAGAAGTCTGACCAATTCTGTCAAATAAAGAATGACTAGCCTGCCCTCGATACCCTTGCAAGCTCGCTAAATGCCAAGATTCAATATGCGGTAAAGCCGCTACGACAGCGGCTGGGTCTTTATCCGCCAGCATGGCCAAGATAGCGACAGAGCAATCTTGAACCTGATCAGATAAAAATGCTGCCGCTTGAGCGTTATGAGCAACATCTAAAATAAAAGTGACGGATTTACCGTTGAACTCGCAGGGGAAATGAGTCAATCGCCCCGACACCTTAGTACGATTCACCGCAGCCTGAATGCCTTTTACATGGGGCAACAAGCCAATTGCATCTAAACCAGCAATAGCACTGGCAATATTATAAAAAGGGATATGGCCTTTTGGCAGCGTAATAGCTTGACCACCTTTCACCCATTCCCAGCCAGCAACGGGGGATTGAGCCACAGGGTTTATGGAAAAGTCGACACCCTGATAAAGGGTTTTTGCTTGCAGCTGAATAGCCGCATCAACAAACCCTTTAGGGGCATTTAGCTGGCCGCAAATCAGTGGTTTATCGGCGCGAGCGATACCTGCCTTTTCCATGCCAATCAAGTCTAAAGTATCACCAAGCCAATCCTGATGATCTAAGCCGACACTCGTAACAATGGCTAAATCAGTCTCAACAATATTAACTGCATCTAAACGTCCGCCTAAGCCAACCTCTAGAATAGCAACATCAACCTGCCACTGTTTAATTTGCCACAACGCGGCCAGTGTTCCAAACTCGAAGTAAGTTAGCGGTATATCGCCACGACCACTTTCTATCGCCGAAAATGCTTCACAAAGCTCATTGTCAGAAGAGAGACGCATGGAAGTTACAGAGTCTCGTCGATTTATACGTTCATTATATTCATGAATATGCGGTGAGTTATAACAGGCAGACGTCAATCCCTTTTCCGCCAACAGTTGCCCAACGAGCGCTGTGGTTGTGCCTTTCCCGTTGGTCCCACCCACAACAATAACAACAGGCGCAGGCTTAAATAATCCCAGTTGCTGAGCAACCTTTGTTACACGACCCAAGCCCATCTCTATATTAGCCGGATGTATTGACTCTAAATGAGTCAACCATTGATCTTTCGTTGCACCCGCTGCTATCACGATTGTTTAGCGTCCATTTATATCAGTCTTAAGTTAGTTCGCGTCCATCGCAGCACGCATTTCTGCAAGTACGGCTTGAACTTCACTAATTGCCTTTTCTGGCTGATCGGCATTGGCAGCGATTTTATTCACCAATGCTGATCCGACAATAACGCCATCAGCAACCGTTGCAACCGCAGCCGCCGCTTTACCATTATTAATGCCAAAACCTACGCCAACAGGAATATCGACACGACTACGAATTCGCTCAAGATTTTTGCTTACATCAGCAACATCTATCTCGGCACTGCCTGTAACACCCTTGATTGAAACGTAATACACATAACCTGAGCTGAACTTGGCAATTTCTCTAATGCGAGCATCGGTTGTTGTTGGGGCTATCAAGTAAATAATATCTAAATCATGATCTGCAAAGATTTTAGCATTATCACCTGATTCTTCCGGTGGCATATCAACCATCAATACGCCATCAATGCCTGCAGCCTGAGCCGCATCAGCAAAAGTAACATAGCCCATAGCCTCAACTGGGTTTAAATAACCCATCAAAACAACCGGAGTATCGCTATTCTTTGTGCGGAATTCTTTTACCATTGCAATCACATCACGCAAAGATGTGTTATGTATCAACGCACGCTCACACGCCAACTGAATCGTTGGGCCGTCAGCCATTGGATCTGAAAACGGCACGCCTAATTCAATAATATCGGCGCCAGCGCTAACCAATCCATGCATCATATCAACCGTAACAGAAGGGTTTGGATCCCCAGCTGTTACATAAGGAATTAATGCTTTTTTGCCTGTTTTTTTCAGTTCTGAAAATAAAGCAGCTATACGACTCATAAAAATTTCCTTCCACTTTATTTAAACGTCTAAGCCGTCAATGCCAGCTACAGTATGAATATCTTTATCGCCACGACCTGATAGATTGACAACCAATACTTGATCAGGACTCATGTCTTTGGCCATTTTCATTGCATGGGCAATTGCGTGGCTTGATTCAAGCGCAGGCATAATACCTTCTATGCGTGTTAAATCACGGAAAGCATTCAATGCTTCTTCGTCAGTTGCCGCAACGTATTCTGCGCGGCCTATGTCTTTTAACCATGAATGTTCTGGCCCTACACCTGGATAATCCAAGCCAGCAGATACCGAGTGCGTACCCATGATCTGGCCGTTGTCGTCTTCCATTAGGTAAGTACGATTGCCGTGCAATACACCTGGGCGACCCTTACATAAAGGTGCTGCGTGGTCATCCCCTGCTAGACCTAAGCCACCGGCTTCTACACCGATCATGCGAACATCATGCATATTTAGGTAGGGGTAAAACATACCAATTGCGTTAGAACCACCACCGATACAAGCAATTACAGCATCTGGCTGACGCCCGATTTGCGCATCACATTGACGAATGGTTTCACGGCCGATAATACTTTGGAAATCTCGCACCAGCATTGGGTATGGGTGCGGGCCTGCTGCAGTACCTAGGATGTAGAAAGTATCATCAACATTGGTTACCCAGTGACGCATCGCATCGTTCATCGCGTCTTTTAGCGTTTTAGTGCCCGATTCAACAGAGATGACTTCAGCGCCTAATAAACGCATGCGATATACGTTCAGCTTCTGGCGCTCAATGTCGGTTGAGCCCATGAAAACCTTACACTCCATGCCTAAGCGAGCGGCAACGGTTGCTGTTGCAACGCCGTGCTGGCCGGCACCGGTTTCGGCAATGATTTTCTTTTTACCAGAGTACTTAGCCAATAACGCTTGGCCAATGGTATTGTTAATTTTATGCGCGCCCGTGTGGTTTAGATCTTCGCGTTTAAGATAGATCTTTGCACCACCACAATGTTTGGTTAGCTGTTCGGCAAAATACAATGGCGATGGACGGCCTACATAATGTGCCAAATCTTCATCAAATTCTTTTTGAAATGCAGGATCTTTAGAAAGCTTACTATAAAGCGCCTGCAACTCATCTAACGCTGCGCTTAATGTTTCAGAAACAAAACGACCGCCGTAAATTCCAAAATGACCTTTTGCATCAGGCAATATCGGTAAATCTTCTTTATTCTTAACGTTCGACATTACGAACCTCGCTTATAAAATCTTTAATTTTTTGTTTGTCCTTGATGCCTTTACTTGCCTCAACACCGCCACTTACATCTACGGCGAAAGGCCTCACTTGGTTCACAGCATCAGCAACATTTGTTGCATTTAGCCCCCCAGCTAATACCCAAGGGACCGATAATTCGGGGATCAACCGCCAATCGAACGCCTGGCCAGTTCCGCCAGGCAAGTTCTCCACATAGGCATCCAATAATAAAGCTTTGGCATCCGGATACTGTTGTACTGCGCGATGAATATCGTCGGCGCTGCGTACACGGATAGCTTTCATATAAGGGCGATTAAATTGACGACAGAATTCTGGACTTTCATCACCATGAAACTGCAACAAGTCAAAACTGCAAATATCTAAGGCGCGAGATATCTCAGTTGCGGTTTCGTTCACGAACAATGCAACCGTAGTAACAAAAGCGGGAGAATGTTTTATGAGCTGAGCAGCCTGCTCAGCAGTGACGGCTCTAGGGCTTGGTTCATACAATACAAACCCGAGAGCGTCTGCGCCCTCGGATACAGCAGTCTGAACATCTTGATCACGGGTTAACCCGCATATTTTAATTCGTACCTTATTCACAAAAGCACACTTAATTTTGATAAAAGAAAGGAAGAGTGGAGTCTAACAGAAAATCTTTATTTACACAGCCAAGGCTCGACAAAAACAGGCCCCCAGGCTTGCGAAGGAATTGCAAAATTAGCAGGGTATTCAACACCAACAAAATACAGACCTGCTGAGGGTGCCGTAACACCTCCTAAGGCACGGTTTTTTTGAGCTAACAATTCCGCACTCCATTCAATAGGCTTGCGCCCCATGCCGATGGGCATCAACACACCCGCAATATTGCGAATCATATGGTACAGAAAAGCATTTGCTTGTACTTCGATCATTACAATATCACCGTAACGACGAACTGAAATATCTTGAATGGTTCTTACTGGGCTGTTTGCTTGGCAATCTTTAGCGCGATAAGAGGTAAAGTCATGCTCGCCGAGTAACGATTGAGCCGCCTCATGCATTCTATTCTCATCCAAAGGAAAACGGCACCAGGTTAACTGATCGTGCATCAAACCTTGTTTAATTTCTTTGTTAAAAATCAAATAGCGATAGCGGCGGCTGGTGGCGCCAAACCTTGCGTGAAATGACTCATCAACTTCGCTTATCCAACGTAATGCAATACCATCCGGCAAATAGGTATTTACACCCATCATCCAATTATGAGGACGACGAATTGCGTGTGTATCAAAGTGAATAACTTGAGTTGAGGCATGAACGCCTGCATCGGTCCGCCCAGCACAAGTAACCGCAATCGGTTCATTGGCTACTCGACTAAGCGCATCCTCAAGAGCCGCCTGAATAGTCGGCTCTGGGTGATGCTTCTGCCGCTGCCAACCATGGAAGTGTGCTCCATGGTATTCGACTATTGCGGCATTTCTAACAAGAACTTTATCCTGCGTATTAACGACTTCTTTACTGTCAATCTGCATATTGGTTTATAGCTACCCGATAGAATCCATCAAAGCACGAGCATCATGCTTTTGCTGATCACTACCTTCAGCAACTACTTCTTGAAGTAACTCTTTAGCACCCTCGCTATCTTCCATATCGAGGTAGGCGCGCGCTAAGTCAAGCTTAGTTGCACACTCATCCGTTCCCGCAAGGAAATCGAATTCGTCTTCTGACGCTGCGAGCTGATCAAGATTAATCTCTTGGCTGCCAGTAGCTTGATCAGTTGTTGGGATAGCAGCACCCTTAACTTCAACCTCACCTTCAATATTGAAGTCGCCATCAGCGAGATCTGTGGTCTCAGCAGAAAAATCTGGTAAGTCTTCAAGCTCGTTCAAATCGAATTCTGAACTACCTTCAAAGGAATCATCAGACAACGAGTCAAAACCTAGCTCAGAAGCTTCACCCAGTTCACTTTCTAATTCGGAGATGTCAGAATCAAAGGTCTCGCTAGTATCAGATTCAGCAGCCGTCAAATCATTCAATTCAGCATCCAATGATTCAAGATCTTCATCAGATGAATCACTTTCAAAACCGGTTGCACCAAGATCAAACTCAGGCAGATCGTCAACAATATCGTCAGAATCAAGCAGTGTCGATAACGCATCACTTTCTTCAGAATCACTTGGATTTGTCATTGATGCCAAATCAACAATAGAATGATCGCTTATTGATTCGCTCGCTTCTTCAGCCGCTTCTTCTGAGCTTTCTGCAAGGCCTTCTAGCTCAGTCAGGTCAAAATCTGCAGAAGAATCGTCTTCTAGCGTAGGGATATCATCAAACTCAGAATCATCAGACTCAAGTGTAGGAATATCACTTAGCGCTTCAAGGCCTTCAGAGTCGTCTAGCGCATCAAGATTGTCTAGATCGCCCAAACCATCTAGGCCATCAAAGTTTTCAAGTTCATCAAGTCCATCTAGATTTTCAAGAGTGTCTAACCCTTCTAGATCTTCTAGCCCTTCAAGAGACTCGAGACTCTCTAGCCCATCTAGATTATCAGTTGAGTCAATATCTACATCTAAGGTTGGGACTTCTTCCAGAGAAAGCTCATCTGAAACGTCAGTTCTATCAGCAAGATCGTCGACAACAGGAATTGTATCTTCTTCGTCAAAACTGAAATCGATATCAAACTCTTCATCTGCCACCGAGTCCGTATCAAAACTAATTAAGTCATTATCAGCAAGATCAGAACTAGCAACTTCAGCATCAGTTTCATTTAGCGACGCTGCAAAATCATCACTTGATTCTTCTGCATCCGTTAGATCGAGCGCAGCTTCGAAGTCGATACCATCAGAGAACTCATCACCTTCATCGGCAAGTGATGAAAGATTGATTTCAGATTCTTCAAAAGAAGGCTCTTCAGCATCGCTTTCAACATCACCTGAAATTGGTGACGTTAGACGACTGCGCATAGCAACTGCTTTTTCATTAGCTTCAATGTCGCCTAATGAATTAAGATCTAACTCCGCTTCTGCAAAAGAAGTAGCATCATCAGTTTCTAAATATACTTCGAGAAGCTTAGTGCGCAAGTTAATGCGGCTAGGCTCCAGCTCGATAGAATTTTTCAAAAGATCGGCAGCTTGGTCAAATCGGCCATAAGCAATATAGATCTCAGCTTCACCAATAATGTCAGCTGTTTGCGCAACAGTTTCAGAATCCGCAGAATCCAGATCTAAATCGGTGCCCTCTTCACCAGTGCCTCCAATACCTTCAAGAAGATCATCATTGAGCTCATTAGAATCCGTAACCAACTGGTCGTCATCATCTAGTTCAAAGCCTTCAAGCGATGCATCATCAAGATTTTCATTTGGAAATTCAAAGTTTTCATCAAAACCCGTTAGCGCAGGATCGGTAACTTCGCCTTCCTTTTGATCACGACGTTTTTTAACGCCTAAACCAATCAAGGCCAATAACAATGCAAAACCGCCAGCAATGCCACCGACTAAAGCAGGTTTAGCCATTATTTCAGCGAAAAGGCCTTTCGGCTTATAGCGATCTTCTGCTTGCTGCTGCATTTGCGCAGCCGCTAAGGTAGGATCAATCTCTTCAGTTACGACAGCTTCCGTTGCGACAGTTTCATCGACGACATCAGTATCCGCGTAGTTAAAGTCTTCAGTTTCTAATGCAGCATCAACTTCATTATTTGCTACTGAGTTATTAAGAGCGCTAGCTTCTGCTTCGGCAGTTGCAGCGTCTTCCACAACCAATTGCGCAGATTCAGGCTGAACTTCTTCAGCCTGCGCCTCTTTTTGCAATTCTAACGATTGAATACTCGCAAGCTGATCATCTTTTAATGACACAAGTCGCTGCAGGGTTGCAATCTGTTCTTCAAGAGATGCCAGGCGCTCTTTCAAGTCATTATTTTCAAGTTTACTGGTATCTAGACTTTCTAAAGCGATGACCAGCTCATCTGAAGTAGCGTTCTGAGGGCCATTGCCAGCAGCGCCACTTTCAATATCACCACTTGCACCAGCAGATTCAGCTACCTTGCTAGAGTTAGCAACAAGCTTAAGTTCACCACCATTAGCTGATTGTTCAGCTTTATTTGCTTGAGCGGCATTGGCTGTTGCATCTATTTGAGCACCCGCTGTCTGCAATTCACGATTTTGACGTGAAACTTCATTAACAGCCTGGCTATCATTTCGAGCAGCCATTTGCTGCTGATTAGGAATTCGTAGTACTTGATGTGTCTTTAAACGGTTTATATTACCGTTAATGAAAGCAGCAGGATTACTATCCTGGATAGCAAGCATCATTTGCTGTGGAGAAACCTGACGAGACGGGCGCGTCTTTATAGCGATTTCCCATAACGTATCATCTCTCTGCACTTTATAAGTGCCTTCCGCAGCCTCCTCAGCTTCCCAGCGACTGGGCGCCTTGGCCTGTGTTTTAACTACCGCAGCTGGCTGACTGTTATTAATGCGCTGTGGCATGCTTTGAGCAGCAAGTGGTTGTATTTGATCATCAAATACCGGTGGATCAAGCAGAAGTGTATATTCACGCAATACACGCCCTGATGGCCAGTTCACCTGTACCAAGAAATTTAGAAAGGGTTCAGTAACCGATTTATCACTGGTTAAAACAATACGACTTCCTTTAATTTCGAAATCGATATCGCTTAAAAAGAATACTTTCTCTACACCTGCACGGTCGAAATCGCCGTCAGAAGCTAAAGAGGGCTTGATTTCCCACTCAGTTAAATCATCTATATTTGACAGCTCTATCTCTGCTTGTAGAGGCTGATTGAGTGTGGACTTTAATTCAAGCTCACCCATACTCAGCGCAAGCACATTGGTGCTTAGACCAAGGGTGCTGGTGATCACTAGAGTACTTAAAAGCGTGCGCTTCATTCTCTGCTTCCTTGTTGTTATTAGGCTGCTTAATGCCGGTTTTGCAAACAATAAAACCAAATTTAGTTCATGAATCATAAATACGTTTTTTTATAAAACGTTTAGATTCTTTTTATCAGTATTCGTAAGTATCAATTATAAAAAGAGATTTCGCAATGTTTCAACGTCGATAACTCACGTTTCACGCGGCTTTCAGGCTATCTTTTGATCAATATCCAAAACTAAAGTGTGAGCTTATTCACAAAATGAAACATTGTGTCTTAGAATGTCCAATACTTCATTTTGCGATATAAGCTTTTCTCACATCAAATCAGAACAGGTATCTGATGCTTAGTCTTCCAATAAAATGCGAAGCATACGGCGTAGTGGCTCAGCCGCTCCCCATAACAATTGATCACCCACAGAAAATGCATTCAAATATTCTGAACCCATGTTCATTTTGCGTAAGCGCCCTACTGGCACATTAAGTGTTCCAGTAACGGCTGTAGGCGTTAAACCAGCAATCGTTGCTTCTTTGGTATTCGGAACAACTCCAGACCATTGGCTATGCTCATCAAGCATGGCTGTAATCTCGTCCATCGGTACATCTTTTTTCAGTTTGATGGTGAATGCTTGACTATGACAGCGCATGGAACCAATACGCACACAGGTGCCGTCTACTGGGA
Source organism: uncultured Oleispira sp. (assembly GCA_913061415.1). Classification (GTDB taxonomy): domain Bacteria; phylum Pseudomonadota; class Gammaproteobacteria; order Pseudomonadales; family Oceanobacteraceae; genus Oleispira. Next base: position 154,460 of record CAJXUD010000007.1, read on the forward strand.
TGATGTTATTGCCAGTCGCTAAAATTTTGTTGGTTTCAGCTTGGCCTTTCCATTCTTCGCGACTTTGGCCATTGTCCATTTCGGTATCGATGTATGGAATTAAGCTACCACCAAGTGGTACACCAAAGTTAGCCGTATCCATTGAACCGTTACGCTGAGTTTCAGCAACGATGCGATCGATGTCTAAGATTGCGCTGCGTGGGTCAGCAAGCTTGTCAGCTACAGAGGCGTTTAACTGCCCCATTTGGACCAATAATTCACGCATGTGCTTCGCGCCGCCACCAGAAGCTGCTTGGTAAGTTTGTGAGCTTAACCATTCAACTAGGCCATTTTCAAACAGACCACCAAGACCCATTAGCATTAGGGATACTGTGCAGTTTCCGCCAACGAAGGTTTTGGTGCCATTGTGAAGACCGTCTTTAATGACGTTTTTGTTGACTGGGTCTAATACGATGATTGCGTCATCTGCCATACGAAGGCTTGATGCAGCATCGATCCAGTAGCCTTTCCAGCCAGTTGCCATTAGCTTTGAGTAAACTTCTGTGGTGTAGTCGCCACCTTGACAGGTGATGATTACGTCCATGGCTTTTAGTTCGTCAATGTCGAACGCGTCTTTAAGCGCAGGAGCTTCTTTGCCACCAAAAGCTGGAGCTGCTTGCCCTGCTTGAGAGGTAGTAAAATATACCGGATTGATATCAGCAAAGTCGTTCTCTGCTTCCATACGTTGCATTAGCACGGAGCCAACCATGCCACGCCAGCCTACAAGACCTACAGTTTTCATTTTTTCTCCTAATACAAAGCACAGTTAAGTGCTTTGTATAAATATAAATTTGCTCTTTTAAAAGTAACCTTGAAATCTAAAAAAGATTAAAGTGCTTTTACGACTGCTGCACCCATTTCTGCGGTGCTCACTTTTGTCATACCGTCAGAGTAGATGTCTGGCGTGCGTAGATTCAGATCCAGTACGTCACTCACTGCTTTCTCGATTGCATCGGCAGCAGCGTTTTCACCTAAAGAGTATCGTAACATCATTGCGGCCGAAAGAATGGTCGCTAATGGGTTTGCAATACCTTGGCCAGCGATGTCAGGCGCACTGCCGTGACATGGCTCGTACATGCCTTTGTTGTCTTTATCTAAAGACGCTGAAGGTAGCATACCGATAGAGCCTGTTAACATGGCTGCGGCATCAGATAGGATGTCGCCAAACATGTTGCCAGTAACCATTACGTCGAACTGCTTAGGTGCACGTACTAGTTGCATTGCGGCGTTATCAACGTACATGTGAGAAAGCTCTACTTCTGGGTAGTCTTTCGCCATTTCGTTCATAATCTCGCGCCATAGTACGGTTACTTCTAGTACGTTGGCTTTATCGATTGAGCATAGTTTGCCGCCGCGCTTTTTAGCGGCTTCAAATGCTACTTTACCAATGCGACGAATCTCAGATTCGCTGTATACATAGGTATTGTACCCTTGTCGCTCGCCATTTTCTAATGTGCGAATGCCGCGTGGCTGGCCGAAATAGATGCCACCCGTTAGTTCACGAACGATTAGGATATCTAGACCAGATACAACTTCTGGCTTTAATGATGAAGCATCTGCAAGTTGTGGGTATAGGATTGCTGGGCGCAAGTTGCCGAACAATTCTAGACCTGAACGCAAACCTAGCAGGCCTTTTTCAGGGCGCATTTCGCGATCTTCTAGGTTGTCCCATTTAGGGCCACCCACTGCACCAAGAAGAATGGCGTCGGCCGCTTTGGCTTTTTCCATAGTTGAGGTTGGCAGTGGTGAACCTTCAGCATCATAGCCAGCACCACCAACTAAACCATGGTCAAATTCTAGACCTAGGTTAAATTTTTCGTTTACCGCAACCAATACGTTTTCTGCTTCGGTTACGATTTCTGGACCAATACCATCACCTGGTAGGATTAATACTTTTTTAGACATTTTTGATTCCACTTAATTTTTTTAAAACAATTCATTCTGGCTATGTAAGCAACGGACTATTGGGCAGTGGGTAATTCGTTTTTGGGGACGGGGTAAATACCAGCCGCTACAGGTATTCACGGCGCTAACGCTCCATGTAGCCTCGTATTTCGCATCCCTGCGAAATGACGCCCCTTTAACGAACAACCCACCACCCAACAATCCTTTCAGTAGATTTACAACCTCACCAATAAAAAGAATAGGAATCCTTTTTATTGGGATATATTTCATCCAAAGTCTATCTGAATGACCAACAATGTTATGGCGATGTGCTGAGTGGTTCGTTTTGGGCGGCGTCACACCACATGGATGTGGTGTACGAGCCTACAGGGACAAAATGGCAGGATAGCCATTTTGCACAACCGTAGGTTGCCCAAAGGGCTCAGCACACGGATGTGCTGAGTGAAAGCAATCACGCGTCCCCCGAAACGAATTACCCAGCGCAGCGCGTGCAAAAGCCTGCTTTTAATCTTTTATCTCGAACAGCCTAAAACAACCAAGGCGACGATGCTTTGCGCTTAACTTCATAAGCCGTAATGTCGTCTGCGTCTTGCAAGGTTAAACCGATATCATCAAGGCCATTCATCAAGCAATGCTTGCGGAAGGCGTCGACTTCAAATGGGATTAAATCACCATTTGGCTTAACGATGTTTTGATTTTCTAAATCAACCGTTAACTCGTAACCTTCAGTCGCCGTTACTTCTGCAAATAAACCATCAATAATCGTTTCATCTAAAACAATCGGTAAAAGACCGTTTTTAAAACTGTTATTAAAGAAGATATCCGCATAACTAGACGCAATGATAACCTGAAAACCAAAATCTTCTAACGCCCAAGGTGCATGTTCACGAGAAGAGCCACAGCCAAAGTTTTCGCGAGTCAAAAGAATTGAAGCGCCCTGATAACGAGGCTGATTCAATACGAAGTCCTGATTTAATGGACGACCGGAATTATCCGCGTCTGGCTGGCCTTCATCAAGATAACGCAATTCATCAAACAAGTTGGGGCCGAAGCCGCTGCGCTTAATGGATTTTAAAAATTGCTTCGGGATAATCATATCCGTATCGATATTGGCGCGATCCATAGGAGCGACGATACCGCTTTGTTTAACAAATGCTTTCATTATAACGCTCCTTTATTTAACCAATTCAAACTGACGAACATCAACAAAGTGACCTGCAATAGCGGCCGCGGCAGCCATTGCTGGGCTTACCAAATGCGTACGACCGCCGTAGCCCTGACGACCTTCAAAGTTACGGTTAGAGGTTGAAGCACAATGCTCGCCCGCGCCCAACTTATCGGCGTTCATCGCTAAGCACATAGAGCAACCTGGCTCGCGCCATTCAAAGCCTGCCTCAACAAAGATTTTATCCAAACCTTCTTTTTCCGCTTGCTCTTTAACCAAACCAGAACCCGGAACAACCAAAGCCTGAATCACAGAGTTAGCGACTTTATTGCCTTTAGCAACGGCAGCGGCTGCGCGTAAATCTTCAATACGGCTATTGGTACAAGAACCAATAAATACACGATCCAAGTTGATATCAGTAATCGCTTGGCCTGGCTCTAAACCCATGTATTTATAAGCACGCTCAAAACCGCTGCGCTCTACTTCGTCTTTAGCATCTCCTAGACGAGGTACAAAACCATCAACCGTGGTTACCATTTCAGGAGACGTGCCCCAAGTAACCTGCGGTTTGATGTCTTCCGCTTTAATTTCTACAACTTTATCGAAAACCGCATCTTCGTCAGAGACCAAATCAGCCCACTGTTCCAATGCCATTTCCCAATGATCGCCTTTAGGTGCGAAGTCGCGACCTTTAACGTAATCGGCGGTGATTTGGTCAAATGCAACCATACCGACACGAGCGCCTGCTTCGATTGCCATGTTGCACATGGTCATACGACCTTCCATGCTCATGCTGCGAATCGCGCTACCGCCAAATTCCATTGCGCAACCGTTACCGCCAGCCGTGCCGATCACACCGATTACATGCAATACCACGTCTTTACCGGTAATGCCTTCGCCTAATTCACCGTCAACACGGATCAAAAGGTTTTTCATTTTGCGTTGAATCAAACACTGAGTTGCCATTACATGCTCAACTTCAGACGTTCCGATGCCGTGAGCTAATGCTGCAAATGCACCGTGTGTTGCTGTGTGTGAATCACCACAAACAACCGTCATACCTGGCAAGGTTGCGCCCTGCTCTGGGCCTACTACGTGAACGATACCTTGGCGTTTATCCATCATATCGAACTGAGTGATGCCAAATTCGTTACAGTTATCGTCTAACGTCTGTACCTGAATTTTTGATACAGGATCTTGAATACCCTGAATACCAATGGTGCGCTCAGTTTTGGTCGTTGGTACGTTATGGTCTGGAGTGGCTAAGTTTGCGCTTAGCTTCCAAGGCTTACGACCAGCGATGCGAAGACCTTCAAACGCTTGTGGCGAGGTCACTTCGTGTAATAATTGACGATCGATGTAGATTAAAGCCGTGCCGTCGTCGCGTTGCTTGACCAAGTGTGAATCCCACAACTTGTCATATAATGTTTTAGCCGTCATAGCGCTCTCTCATAGCTGTATGATTAATTTCAACAAGAAGTCTATTTAAGCGCAGATACATTCAAACCAATCTCTGCATGCTTCTTTGATAACTCATCATACGAAAAACCAAGCAATAACTCCAATTCATATTTTTCATAAAGTGTATTACTATTTGGAATAGTAGGTACTCAACACAACCCCATGGCCCAATAACCGAGATGCGTAATAGATGGACATTCAAGCCCTAACAGCTTTCATTTCGGTAGCAGAACACAAATCGTTCTCTCTTGCAGCTGGACAGCTTCATCTAACCCAGCCCGCTATTAGCAAGCGCATTAAAGGCCTTGAAGAGCAGCTAAACAGCCCGCTATTTGATCGACATAATCGAAGCCTAAGCTTAACCGATACCGGACACTCTTTATTACCTAAAGCGAAAGAAATTGTGCAACTCGTTAATGATACCCGCCTGTCTATGCGCAATATGAATCATAAGGTCGAGGGCAGTTTAAAACTGGGAACAAGTCATCATATTGGCCTGCATCGGCTACCACCTTATTTGAAATCATTTTCTAGCCAATTCCCAAATGCTGAACTTAACCTTAGCTTCATGGGGTCTGAATCTGCCTACAAAGCGGTCGCTCAAAGACAAGTCGAGCTTGCTTTGACCACACTCGAGACCTCAAATACCGACTATTCACCCGAAGGTATTGTTAGTGAAGTACTCTGGCACGATGAAATGATATTTGTTTGCTCCACCAAGCATCCTCTTAACCAGCTAAACAACGTCCAATTAAAAAACCTCAGTGACTACCCTGCGATCCTACCTGAATCTAATACTTTCACATTTAAGTTGCTCGTAGAGCAGTTCAGGCAACAAGGATTAATCTTACGCTCACCTATGCCAACCAATTATTTAGAAACAATTAAAATGTTGGTTTCCGTGGGCTTAGGTTGGAGTTTATTGCCGAAATCCATGCTCGATAATGCAGAAGAAATGGGGCTAATTGAACTACAAATAAATCAAATATCACTAACCCGACCACTAGGATTCTTATATTTACAAGATAGAACCCTATCAAATGCAGCAAAAGCTTTTATCGCGCTCATAAAGGCCTAAACTATTGATATAAGGCAACGATTTAAACGCTTTCTGCTATACATTAGAATTGATAAACAGAACTAATATCAAAAGGAGCTTCCCATGCTAAATATTAAACATATTCTTGTCGTTTTAGACAGCGACCACCCAGAGCAACCTGCATTCCACCGCGCTCTAGCATTGGCTGGCTCATTAAAAGCTGATATCACAATTTTAGGCAGTTGCTATGAAGCATACTGCGAAGACAGCTCTTCTCTTGAAGTTGATACAAAAAATGAGATTAAGTCAGCTTTAATAAATAACAAACAAATGTGGTTAGATTCTTTTGTTGAGGAAGCAAAGGAACATGGCGTTGAGATATCAACAGAGGTTCATTGGCAAAAAAGTCTTTATGACGCCGTGATGGCATCAATGAACACCTCTAGCTTTGATCTGGTGATCAAAGGCACGAAGCCACACAGTCTTGTAGATCGAATTTTCACACACAGTGACTGGAACTTACTGCGTCATAGTCAAGCCCCCGTTCTGTTAGTGAAATCTGCAAAACCCTGGTTGCAGAATCGAATTTTAGCGTCCATTGATGCTACATCTCACGACAAGGGCCATAAGCTAATCAACGAAAATATTCTCGATTATGCCGAGCACTTAGCTGACCATCTAGAGACTGACCTACATTTGGTAAACTCTTACCCAATGGTCGCCTTAGCTTTTGCGATGGTGCCTGAAGTTACGGCCCCAGATGACATTCAAAAGTATATAACAGAGCAGCACAAAACTGAGTGTGAATACTACGCCAAGAAATACAATATCAATGACGATCATATTCATATTACAGAAGGTGATCCTGATGATGTTGTTGAGGTGATGGCTAAAGAAATCGATGCAGATTTAGTCGTGATTGGCAGTATTGGTAGAGAAGGCTGGTCTGGAGTACTACTTGGCAATACAGCCGAAAGAATTGTCGACCGAGTAGCCTGTGATGTCTTGGTGATAAAGCCTCTTGATGGGGTTGACCCTGAAGTGGAATAGCACCAAGAAATTGAACAGCACACTGTTTCAAATCTCATACTTCATGCTTCAAGAGCGCGGCTAGTGAATTAGCCGCGCTTTAGCACAAGGTATTTTAGTTAAACTCAAGAACCACCGTTTCATGCTTTAGGTCTGATATTCCGCCATCATTATGTACGTTATCGTATCCCATATCCTGCAGTACTTTTAAAGCCCTACCCGCTCGATTACCACTCCTGCAATAAAGATGAATCTTTGCGCTTTTATCTGCGGTCACTGCCGTTATTTTATCCGCTATTTCATCATAAGGAATATGGGCAGCCCCCTTAACGTGACCCGTCTCATATTCACCTGTGGTGCGGACATCAATCCAGTATTCAGATTCTGCATGTACCTGCATACCGCAAACCATCATCATTAATATTAGTATTTTTCTCATGTGCCACCCTCACAAATCAAATGTGTTATTACGCCTTCAACTTATCGCGCTGCAATTAAGATATTACTCAAATGGAATATATGCAAACATAAAAAACGCCAACAGTTTCCTGTCAGCGTTCTTTGCTGCTCGAAATAAACTAACTACAATACTAACTCACATCAATCATCTGCACTGAGCCATCTTCCATCACTTCGGCAATCTGACCACCCGGCTCTTCCATCATTAATAAAACGATAAAACCAACCACTGCTGTTACTCCAATCACGGAGAAGAAGACCGAATATTCAACAAAAGAAAGTACCGTTAAATAAACAACCGCCCCTACGTTACCGTAAGCCCCCGTCATACCCGCAATCTGACCCGTCAAACGACGCTTAATTAACGGCACAACGGCAAATACTGCGCCTTCTCCTGCTTGCACAAAGAAAGAACACGCCATCACTGTGACAACCGCCAACCATAAAGGCCAAGTCGCATCCACCATTGACATGGCAAAATAACCTACTGCCAAACCTGCTGTTAAAATCAATAGCGTTGGCTTACGGCCAAACTTATCCGAGATCCAACCACCACCCGGGCGTGACATTAGATTCATAAACGCATACGCAGAGGCCACCATACCCGCATACACAGGACTCAACTCGAACGTCTCAGAAAAGAACAGAGGTAACATAGAGATAACCGCTAACTCTGATCCAAACGTTGCAAAATACAATACATTCAATACCGCAACCTGCTTAAATTTATAACGGTGCAACTCAGGAACCGGTTCTTTAAAAATGTTCTTATTCACCGCCCAAACGTGCTTCATTTCGTACATGAACAATAAAACCAAACCCACATACGATGCATTAGCCACTAACTGACTGTACATTTCAACACCTGCTGGAGAGAGCTTCCAGTTAAGCAAAGCAAGTGCGGCATACATGGGTAATTTCATGATAATTAATAAAAAGAAATCTCCTTGGCTGGTTACTTCAATCGCACCAATATTTTTTGGCTTAAAGTAAGTAGAGCCTTTAGGCGTATCGCTCACATTAAAATAGAAAATAAAACCAAAGATAAAACTAATGATCCCGGTAAGGCCAATCGCATATCTCCAGCCATCTTCACCACCAAACATTAACGCAATAACGGGTAAAGTAAACGCCGCTGCTGCAGAACCAAAATTACCCCAACCGCCATAAATTCCTTCAGCCGTACCCAACTCTTTAGCAGGGAACCATTCGCTCACTAAGCGAATACCAATCACAAAACCTGCACCGATAAAACCAAGCATGAAACGTGCGATTGCCGCTTGCGCAAAACTGTCTGCTAACGCAAACATAAAGCAAGGAATCGAACAGACAATTAAGAGTGCTGAATAAACCACCTTAGGACCAAAGCGGTCGGTTAACATGCCAATAATTACTCGCGCCGGAATTGTTAAGGCAACGTTTAAAATCAATAATGTTTTAATTTGGGATGAGTCTAAACCCAAACTATTAGCAATGGCCATTAATAGCGGCGCATGGTTAAACCATACAAAGAAGCTAATAAAGAAAGCCATCCAGCTCATGTGCAAGATTTTCATCTTGCCGGTAAAATTGAACAAATTAAACTTTTCAGTCGACATAGAATTTTCTCTAGTATTTTTAAACTACGACCGCCAGTCAGCACTACTTTGCAATGATGCTTTATTCAGTTCATTACAAAGTAATTAGAAATAACCAGCGGATTTAATATTTAAGCAAACAGGAATTAAGCAAGCAGTTGGACTTGCCCATCTTCAACGCGTATTTGATAGGTTTTTAACGCCTTAGAATCATCTTCCAAACACTCACCCGAACGTAAATCAAAATGCTGTTTATAAAGAGGAGAAGCCACGACTAGACTCTCTCCTATAGATCCAAGAATACCTCGTGACATCACATTCGCTTTACCAAAAGGATCGAAGTTCGACAAGGCAAACAACTCTCCTGTTAAGGCGGGTTTGAAAATCGCAACCTGTTCGCCTTTATGCAAAGCACACAAGCCAGTATCAGCCGTTAAATCATCTTCACTACAAACCGTAATCCACTGAGTGGCATTTAAAGTATTCGTTGTCATATTAATATTCCTTATTTACAAACCCAAAACCGTGAAGCCGTTGTTATATAAAATCGCATTTACTTAGACGCAATACCGTCTAACGAAACCAATTCAATGCGCTCGGCTTCTGTTGCTGGGCGGCGCTGCCCACGCTCACGAACAAATGCAAGCTCACTGTCTTGCTCGTCGCTATTAATAAAGTGCTGGAAGCGTTTTAGTTTTTCAGGACTTTCAATCGTTGTTTTCCATTCACACTGGTAAGTACCAACAACCGTGGTCATTTCATTATCCAGATCAGCGCCAATGTTTAATTTATCGTCCATCACCACTTCACGAAGATAATCCAAACCACCTTCTAAATTTTCCATCCAAACAGATGTGCGCTGTAAGCGATCGGCGGTGCGAACGTAAAACATAAGAATGCGATCGATGTAACGCATTAACGTATCGTCATCCAAATCAGTGGCAAATAAATCAGCATGGCGCGGGCGCATACCGCCGTTACCACACACATAAAGATTCCAACCACCTTCAGTTGCAATCACACCAATATCTTTACTCTGAGCTTCTGCACACTCACGAGTACAGCCCGACACACCAAACTTAATTTTATGCGGCGAACGCAAACCTTTATAACGATCTTCAAGAGCCAGTGCCATCGAGACAGAGTCGAGCACACCATAACGACACCAGGTACTACCGACACACGACTTAACTGTCCGTAAAGATTTTCCGTAAGCGTGGCCTGTTTCAAAACCGGCATCCACTAAGATTTTCCAAATAATAGGGAGCTCATGTAACTGTGCGCCAAATAGATCAATACGCTGACCGCCAGTAATCTTGGTATACAAATCAAAGTCTTTCGCCACCTGCCCTAAGACGATTAACTTATCCGGTGTAATTTCACCCGCAGCGATACGAGGAACAATGGAATAAGTGCCATCTTTTTGCATATTGCCCAAATACACATCATTGGTATCTTGCAAACCAATGTGATCGTCTTTCAGAATATATTCGTTACTGAAAGAGGCTAAAATATTGCCTACTGTTGGCTTACATATTTCACAACCATGGCCTTTACCGTGACTCGACAATAATTCTTGGAAATTTTTAATGCCTTTTATACGAACGATATCGGCAAGCTCTGTGCGGGTATAAGCAAAGTGTTCACATAAATCATTATTTACTTCAACGCCCAGTGATAATAATTCAGCATCCATCACCTGTTTGGTTAACGCTGCGCAACCACCACAGCCTGTGCTCGCTTTGGTTGCATCCTTAATATCACCCATGGTGCAACAACCACCCTGAACCGCAGCAGAGATATCGCCTTTGGAAACATCAAAACACGAACAAATGGTCGCCGCTTCTGGTAGTGCATCAACGCCCAATCCAACACTGGCCTCACCATCCAAACTTGGAAGAATTAAACCTTCAGGATTTTTGGGTAAATCCATATCGTTTAATTTAACTTGCAACAAATTACTGTAGGCATCGGCTTCGCCAACTAATACAGCCCCCAATAATTTCTTACCGTCCGCTGATACAATTAAGCGTTTATAAACCTGATTAATATCATCTTGATAGACATAACTTAAACAGCCCGGCGTATTACCTTGCGCATCACCAATCGACGCAACATCAACACCCAGTAATTTTAACTTGGTGCTCATATCTGCACCGTTAAATTCTAAACCTTGGCAGCTACCAACCGTCGATTTGATGTGATCAAACGCAACCTTTGCCATGTTATAACCCGGGGCAACCAAGCCATAAATCATTCCACCCCAAAGCGCGCATTCGCCGATGGCGTAGATGTCGTCATTAGAGGTTTGGCAGTTATTATTAATTTGGATACCACCACGCTCACCAATTTGTAAATCCCACTGGCGCGCTAGCTCATCTTGTGGGCGAATACCCGCAGAAAATAAAATCATATCGGTTTCTAAAAAAGTACCGTCCGCAAAGTTCATGCGATAACGACAGGTCTCACCCGCTACAATCTCAGTCGTATTTTTTCCGGTATGAACCTCAACGCCCATCTCTTCGATCTTGGTTCGCAGTAACGCGCCACCTGCTTCATCAAGCTGAACCGCCATTAAGCGTGGAGCAAATTCAACCACGTGTGTTTTAACACCGGCTTGCTTCACCGCATTTGCCGCTTCAAGCCCCAACAAGCCTCCACCCACAACCACACCCACTTTACTGGCGGCGGCAGAAGCAGAAATAGCCTCCAAATCTTCAATGGTACGATAAACCAAGCAATGATCTTGATCTTTACCTGGAATAGGCGGAACAAAAGGATAAGAGCCTGTCGCCAGAACCAATTTGTCATAAATCTCTTTACGACCGCCAGCAGTAATAACAAATTTTTCTTCGCGATTAATTTCAACTACTTTATCGTTAAGAATGTAGTTGATACCCTTCTCTTGATAATAACTTTCAGTAGTTAAGGCAAGATCTTCTGCTGTTGAACCCGAGAAATATTTACTCAACTGCACGCGATCGTAGGCTAAGCGTGGCTCTTCTGAAAAGGTAATTATTTCGTACTGATCTGCGGTGTCTGAGGTTGCTACAGCATCAATAAAGTTATGGCCTACCATGCCATTACCAACAACGATTACACGGGTCTTATTCATAGCTGATCTCTCTAATCCTAGGTTATCTTATATTCGCCTTCTTCCCTGAAACCCTATTCCATAGGGCTTTCATCATGGTGTGGCGTATTTTACCTAGGTACTGCAACCATGATGCCAACTCCTGAAAATCAATAAAAAATGCTTTAAATGCCTCTTTTTGGCTAGCCAGCATCCTAAAATCGCACAACCAAAACAAAACTTGCGCTATTCGAGTGCGTACGGATTTAACATACGCACCAGCCAAGAGCGTATATTTCTTAAAACGTGAGAAATCCGGAGATTTGCACAACATTTTTTCCACAGATGGCTGTAATGCCTGTTATAGTGGTGTTTTAAAATACTGATTAATCGATTAGCACAAATAATGAGCATACGGTCAGAACAAAAAGAAAAGACGCGCCAAGCAATAATTCAAGCCGCGCTAAAATTAAGTGAAGACAAAGGTTACCCCGCGTTAAGCTTGCGTGAAGTCACTCGCGAAGCAGAAATTGCACCCGCTACCTTTTATAGACATTTTAAAGATATGGAAGAGTTAGGATTAGTACTGGTCGACAAGGTCGCCCTAACTCTTCGACAACTTATGCGTAAAGCGCGTCAACGCATCAAGATAAACGGCAGCGTTATAGAAACCTCTGTAATAACGCAACTAGAGTTCAGCCAGCAAAATCCAGAACTGTTTCGCCTACTAACAAGCGGACTCACTGGCGGCCCCAAAATCTTTCGTGAAGCCTTACAAAAAGAAAAGCAATTCTTTGTCGATGAGCTGCATGAGGATTTGAGCAGTGATTCGAGATTAACCAATACTGCCTTAGCAGCAGAGATCATGGTCAACCAAGTACTGGTGGCTAGCATTGAAGCGATTGATAAAAAACCGGAAGAACTGGTTCTAATCCAGCAACGATTAATCACCCAACTACGCATGATATTACTAGGCAGCATGGCTCAAAAATCAAACTAGCCTGCTCCTGCGTAGTCTCTGAAGAAATAACATATAAAGGCTACACAACAAATGGAAAACAAAGCGTTTATTCAGCAAAGAATAGGTATTTATATTGATTCTGACTTCAATCCCAATGACGATAAAGTTGTAGTGACGACTCTTAGGGATAAATTTAATATTCAATTACCACAAAGATCAGCTCTAAACGACTCTTTAGCAGCAACCGCCAGCACCCATGAAATCGTCGATCTTATTTTAAAGTTTCGCACTATGGATACTATTTAACCCGCTCAAAACTTCAGAAGTGACCCAGTCCGTATAGCTGATCTGATTGGAAAGACAAATAGTTAAACAATATGAGATAATGCAGCCTTACACTGACATCGAAAAATCTCATACATGACATCTAATAACACTTCTACAATCGCTTCTCCTGCGAGTAATGCAAAACATAGCCTTAACCGCCGCCTTACTACCGCGCCCATGATGGATAACCGAAGTGTAGAAATAAAAGACCAGCAAAAACAATACCAGTCTTATCGCTGGTTCAATTACCGAGACGGTACACGCACGACAATTACATGAATTCCTAGGCGTAGGTCGTGATTACTCGAACTGGATTAAAGCTAGAATTAAACAGTACAGTTTTGTAGAAAATGAAGACTTTCTTTTGATTCGCCAAAATGGGCGAATCAAACAACAAGGCGGAGATCAGCGCTCAATCGATCACCACATCACCCTCGACATGGCCAAAGAACTCGCCATGGTAGAACGCAACGAAAAAGGCCGCGAAGCCCGACGTTATTTCATTGATTGCGAGAAGCAGCTAAAGCAAGAAAAACCTAAAGAATCACCAGAAAGCAAAGCACTCCCCGTCCGCATATTAACGCTGATGATCAATGGCCAGCAAACAGGCACTCAAATGGTGCCTCATGATGCAGTGATCGTAAGACCCTGCGAACTTGCAGCTTTGCTGCGTAATGACAACTTCATTCCTAGAAGTGACCTGCCCGAAATCATGAAGTCGGTTTCAGAGCGGATATTGAATAGTACTTTGGTTTGATTAAGTCCGCCTCTCCTGCTTAGCAGATACTGTCAGAGAGGTTAATAAATCATCAAAAGTTTAAGAGAAAACAGATAAAAATAAGCTGGCCAATATGGATCTAAAGTCCATTTCATAGGAGAATGCTACAACCTAAATTAATGGATTATTTAGAAATGGGTAAAATAGTTAACCTTGGAATTTTAGCAATCTTCGCTGCTATAGGCGTGGCATACCTAACCAACACCCCCTTCAATATAGAATCATTAGAAATAAAGGATTTAATAACAATTCAGCTAGAGACTTGGGAGAAGTGGTTCTATGCGACATCAGCTACTTGGTTCATTATCGCCTTCATAAATATTTTCATGCGGAATCGCTGTCCTGAGTGCAGAGAAGCCTCACCTTTATTAATAGAAAGCAAAGAAATTGATAGATAGCTTGATAATGAAAAAATAAAAGAAAAAATAAGTGATAATTCATATGCCTACAGGTCAATTCCCGTAACCAAAGTTATTATGCAAGATTCTTACAGATGTAAGAATAGCGAATGTAAAAACAACTGGTCAAAAACCAGATCCTTTACGAAACGTAGTTAACAAGCAGCAATATCATCCACGTTCAATTATTGTTATTGCATATTTATAGTACTAAACAAGGAAAGTTATATGATTGATTGTAAATTCGAGCTAAATGGTAAGCCCATGAGCACACTCTGGTGTGGCGCATCAAGCTTCCCTGCATATTCAGGCCTCAAAGGAAACGTTAACCGCCGAAGTTCAGCATGCATTGCAGGCTCAGGCCCCATACCACCAGGAACCTATTACATATTCGACAGACAATCAGGTGGCCTACGAGGGCCTCTTCGTGACTTGTTCACCAACAAAGATGAGTGGTTTGCGCTGTATGCTATTGACGAAGCAATAGATGACCAAACTTACTGCGATGAAGTAAAAAGAGGCCAATTCCGCCTTCACCCTAGCGGGCCACTAGGCATTAGCCAAGGATGCATTACAGTTGAGAAAGCATCAGACTATCAACGCTTGAGAGCTATGCTTAAAGGCACAGAGCAAATAAAAGTCCCAGGCTCCGAGCTACTTGCTTACGGAAAGGTTGTAGTAAAATGAGAAAAGGCATAAAGAAAACACTCACTGGCGTATGGATTACCCTTGCTACGTTAATCTTGGCGTATATTTGGGGGAATAATCCAGACATGTTCTTCCAGCCACCGAAAGCTTTTTCTAACTGGCTGGTAGATATGTATGGATCTTCTAATGCAGAGGAACTAGCTGACCTAGAATTACTGTACGTGTTTTCGTGCTCTTTGCTTATCGTGTCATTATTAACTTTTTTTGCTTTTATATTAAGAAAGACAATGAAGAAAGATTCTAATAAGCAGTAACTGCACACAAATACAGGCAGAGATTCAATTTCTGCCTTCATACCCCACAGCCTTAACTATCTGCTGAAAGACTTTTTCATCAATAAAGTCTTTCATTAATATCAACTTAGGTATTTCTTCTGGTGTAACTACAAGCCACAAAACACCCCTTTCAAAACTAGCCGACCTGCTGCGCATCAATCGCGCAGCACTAAACGATCAAAACTTAATCGATAGCACAAGCACAACAGCCTACAACCGCATCGAAGAGCTTGAAAACAAACTCAGCTCAGCAGTCGCAGCCGCGACGGCAATGGCACAGGAGCTTCAAGAAATCATAGGCGATGCAGAAGACGCAGGTTGTGAAAACCCCCTCCCAGTAAGCCAAGCATTGATTGATTTATGGGAAGCCCTTTACCAGGAACAAAACCTGATCAACGAGGTGACACTGTGAACGCAAAAACACTAGAACTTTGGCGCTGCGAAGGTTGTGATGAAATCCACGAATGGGAAGACGAAGCCCGCGAATGCTGCGCCCCAGAAATTACCGAACTTTATGGCTGTATCGAATGCGACAAAGTACACGATGACAAAGCCGAAGCAATCGATTGTTGTAATGCACTAACCGCAGTCCAGTGCCCAAGCTGCCTACGCGATCACGGCAGTCAAACAATCAACGCAACAGCGGTAAGAGTTACCGGCCATTGCAGCGTATGCAATCCAATGTATTCAACAGAACAAGTCTTTCAAGTTGAGGACGTACACATGACAACAACAAACCAACGCGGTGATTTACTGCGCGGCTCATCGAGTATTTAAGGAGTAGGACGATGATCACATCAACCCAACTCGATCTATTCACACCCAGCCCAACCACACCCAATCCGACACTAATCACAAAAAAACCAAAGCCTGGTTGTGATCATATTGGGTTTGATGCTGCAGAGGTCCCGAGCGGATTGTATTGCACGAACTGCGACATGGTTGTAACTCGATACTTACCATCAGTCAAAAACGAACCCGAAGTACTGGGCTACATCACCGCAACATGGGCATGGAAATACAAACACGGCAGAGAATGGACCTGTGATTTTGAAGATAAAGAAGAGCAAGCGACATGAACTTCATTCAGAGCATCAAAGACGCCTTAGCTAATCCTAAAAGCCAAAGGGGAATGAACGGTAAAATTACTGTCGATCGTAGTGTCCTTATAGGTCTTCTGGAGACCACAGAAACTCTTGATGAGGCGAATCGGAATAACCACGACACAACTAGATTAGACTACCTAGATCAGCTAAACGCGGAGTTCAACAAGCGCAACAGCAGCAATTACGGCTGGCGTATCGAATGGAATCACAATCGAATAGCAGAAGAGCTGCAGCGTATGATTGACGCCATCCCCGATACTCATGGGTCAGCACCATACGAAGCTGAAATTATTGATAAAACCAGAAAGCCGATATGCACTAAGTATTTTCATGCTAATTCACCTGAACAAGCCAGGTTAAAAGCACTTAAAATCTGTCGGTTTGATTCTGGATTGAAACAAGTTGCTTACGCTAATATTGAGAAGATGGGTTGCCGAAGCATTGCTAATAGCTAATAAAGTGACTCGTAACATACTCAACGAGAGTGTAAATAACTCTGTGTATCTGCTTTTAGTTAAACGTGATCTGATAATCG
>CAJXUD010000008.1 GCA_913061415.1 uncultured Oleispira sp.
CCTTGCCATTCGCTAGTAGTTAACATCTAATAGTGATATTAAAATCGCTAAGGATAGTGACCTTCCCACAGAGGACTTTCACCTAATTAGTTCATGCCCATGCTGGGCGTACCAAATAAAGGCATTGGACGCGATAAATCGCACTCATGCTTCAAGCGCTAGGTGAATTTATGAGTTCGAGATTATCTACCAGTTTTGTTTTATCACTATTGATTGTAGCTAGTGTGCAGGAAGCTAGAGCAGAGTCACTACTAAATCTCCACGCTTCTGTTGGTTTAGGTTTTCGTTATGGCGGATGGACTTTCCCATTTCCTCATTTAAATGCCAATACCCAACTTGGAAACGGAGTGTTATTTGTTGAAGGAAGCGCTTCAGTTTTAGCCTTTTTAGGATCCGTAGGGTATGAATATAAGTTATCTGATAGAAACTCTGCTTATCTAGCTCGCACTATCGGTTTTACGTTAGAATCTGATTTTTCCGGCTATAAAGTTGGGTATTCATATAATTCAAATGGCTTTAACCAAAGTGGCTGGGTTACGTCTATTGAGGTGTATAGTTTTGTTCAAGCATTAATTGCCCCCAATAGTAATAATTATTTTGAAGAGAATTTTAATATTATGCCATCGATTTCTTTTGGTTATCAATGGTAACGTCGCACTTAAGCCCTTGCCATTCGCTAGTAGTTAACATCTAATAGTGATATTAAAATCGCTAAGGATGGTGACCTTCCTACAGAGGACTTTCACCTCATTAGTTCATGCCCATGCTGGGCGTACACAAGAACATCAATGATCGCCAGCAAAGCTGGCTGGACGCGCAAAAAGCCGCGCGCCCATTATGTTGGCGTTATGTTTCAAAAGGGGTCTATGCCTTTAAATCACTTTCAAAAGAAACTTTTAGATATTTCATCTAAAACTAAAGGTAATGCAGGTTACGCTGCTAGGTCTAGTATCCGACATATTAACAGATCATTTGAGTTAACTAACTCAATGCCTGAGGTTTCAGCTTTTTTAGCAATCACTGCCGAAGAAGAGGCATCAACAGCTCTCTTTTTGGCCTTAAAAAGTAAAAAATACACAGAAGCTAAAAAACTAAAAAAAAGAAATCACAATCATAAAGGTGGTGTTTACCCGTTTCTAATGCTGGTAGGAGAGACATTGAATGTAAAAAATCATGAACTCCCAATACAAACAACATTTGAAATCCCCTCTGATGAAAATAATGAAGTGTTAAGAATACGTATGTTTTTAGGTGAATTCGAAGGTGAAGATAAATTTATATATCCTGACCCTCCATTGAACCTGGTCTCAGTAGACCCGTCTGGTTCACCTAAGGATTATTTGAAAGATGTCAGGAATGTAGCACAAGAGAAAGGCATTGATTCAATTTATGAACACATAAAAGAAGTTGCTAATATTCGTAATAAAATGCTTTATGCATCGGATAATGCAATTCCATCCGTGGAAAATATTAATGAAATGTTGCAACGTCATATTGGTGCCACACTATTGATACATATGATGTATTTGTTTGTTATTCAGCACCCTAAACAGAACTTGGTAGAAGAATGTTTAAATGCTTTTGTCAAAATTCAAGACCGAATTGAAAGTAAAGAAACGCAGATTCAACTAACAAGTGCGACTCATTAAAAGAAAGCAATTATGCCATTACCACCCTGCCCTAAGTGCAGTTCTGAATTCGTTTACCAAGACCAAAGTTTGCTCATTTGCCCAGAATGCGCCCATGAGTGGAATCCATCTGAACCTGACGATGAGGTATTTATCGTTAAAGATTCAAATGGCACACCGTTAAATGAAGGTGATAAAATCACCATGATTAAAGACCTAAAAATTAAAGCGAGTTCTCAAGTTCTTAAAGTCGGAACCAAGGCCGTGATCAAACGCATCGTTGAAGGTAAAGATCACCAGCTCGATTGCAAAGTCGATGGCGCAGGTGAAATGATAATTACCGCAAAATTTGTTAAAAAAGCGAACTAAATCGCTACCTATTCAAGCATTCTGATTAAGTACTCTGGACCATTTATGAAATTGAAAAGCCTATACGCGTTATTACTCATCACCCTGTCAGGGTGTTCTTCAATATATCACCTTAAAGACTCCCATGTACCTGAAGGTTATTTTGAAACTAAGGTCGGTCAAAATATTTATGACATCACTTTTGAGGCTTACAGGGATGAAGACTGGGAAGTCCTAGAGAAATATTTATTTGAGCGAGCAGGCGAAATCGGGAAGGAAAATGACTTCCACTTCTTCTCTCACTCAATTATTGCAAGAAAAGAAAAGCAAGAGTCGGTTATTATTCCTGCAGTCGTTGTTCCTGAGGCCATGGGGAATTGCGGTCACCAATGTACTCCAAGCAATTCAGGTATGGTAATTCCAGAACATCAAATAGAATTCAATATTAGGTCAGTAAGCAGTACTTTTACCTACGACTCTAAGGTCGAAGGCAAAGATGTACTCCACATTGATGGTGAGCCTTAAAACGATAAACCTTATATCCATTCGGCATTATAATAGCTGCATAAAAAAGTTAATTTGCCTTCGCTATGCTCTCGTCCATAGCAAGGTCAAACTTGAACTGTCCATCCAATCGACTAATCCCTAAACCATTCATTTTCTGCACTTTAATCTGCACAGGAATACGCTCTTTCATGGCTTCGATATGGCTGATTACTCCAATCATTTTTCCCGAAGCATTCAACTGATCTAGCGCGTTTAAAGCGGTATCTAAGGTCTCACTATCTAGCGTACCAAAACCTTCATCTAAGAATAAGGATTCGATACTGGTCTTATGGCTGACCAAGTCTGATAACGCTAACGCTAGGGCCAAACTCACCAAGAATCCTTCTCCACCCGATAAGGTTTTGGTATCGCGTACATTGTCCCCTTGCCAGGTATCTAGTACTTGTAATTCAAGGGCTTCAGATTGCTTACGCTGCAGTAA
The DNA here is from genome assembly GCA_913061415.1 of uncultured Oleispira sp. Classification (GTDB taxonomy): domain Bacteria; phylum Pseudomonadota; class Gammaproteobacteria; order Pseudomonadales; family Oceanobacteraceae; genus Oleispira. Next base: position 2,965 of record CAJXUD010000008.1, read on the forward strand.
ATAGCGACCGTGCAAGCGGTCTAACTGACGATTCGCCAAATACACTAGGTGATCTAGGGTTAAGCCTTGAGCAAAGCGTCTGAATTTATCACCCTTTTGTGAGCCAATTAGGCTGTGTAAGTAGGTGATATCATCATAGTCTTGTCGTGCTACATCTATTTGATTGAATAGCTCAGCTTGCTGTTCGCGCTTTTGTTGATCACTTGCCAGTAAATGCCTTACTTCACCTTGGGTTTGAGCATGGTTTTTTAAATCTTGTTGAAGATTTTGAATGCTTGCTTCAATACTTTCAGACTCTGACAGCTCATCAAACTGCTCATCAAACTGTTCATTTAATTCCTCCCTAAGCTGTTGGTTAAATTTCTCCAAAGACAGTTCAGGTTGATTTTCTTTTAAAGCAAGCGCCTCTGACTTCGATTGCTCTAGTAGCGTCGTAAAGTGAGCTGTACGCTCTTTTAAATCTTGTTCAAGCGCGAGCAAGGCTTCTCTTTGCTTTGGTTCCAGCAGAGCTGCAATAAACGCTTCTTCAGTATCAAAGCAGCTAGTTTGCAACATGCTTTGCCATTGCTGGTATTTTTCTGCAAAAGTTATTTCAAGACTGCCTAATTGCTTTTGCCCGAGTTCTATTTGTGCCAGTGTGCTTTGTAATGTTTGTTCAGCCTGCTGACGCTGCATTAGGCTTTCTTTCATCCACTTTTCTTTTTGCTCAAGTAATTCTTTAGCTGAGGCTCGAGCGTGATTAGTATCAGGATCTGGCAGTAAGCTAAGACGTTTCTCACGTAGCTGCGTTAGATACGTTTCATGCTCATTATAAGTTTGAATTTGTTGTGAGAGCTTAGACTGTTCTTGCTCACAATATTTTTGAGCTTGGCTTATTTTCTGACGCAGTAGCTCTATTGATTGATTTAATCCCTGTTCAGAATCTTTTTGTTTTTTCCATTCTTCAAAAGCCTGAGTTTGATAATTAAGCCAATCCGTTAACTGATGGATTTCTGGTAGCGATAAACCACACTCGTTAAGCTGATGATTTAATGTCTGTAACAATTCAGACAGCTCAGTATTTATGGCTACTTGCTGCTGACTTTCACGATCAATATGTTGAATCAGTTTGTCTTGCTGTTGCTGCAATAAAACTAAATTCTTTTCTTCTGCTTCAAGCAGCTGCTGTTGGTTTTCAACTGTAATAAGCGCTTGCTTATAATCAGCAGAATCTTGTTTTAGTTTTTCAGCCTGCTCTTTCAGCCGCTGTTGTGTATTCGTGAGGTTGATTTTACGCTGCTCAGTTTCGGACACATTCAGTGCCTGATATAATTCAACCTTCGGATGCTCACGCGAGCCGCATAAAGGACACTCTTGATTTTTTTGTAACTGGTTACGCTGCTGAGTTAAATCAACAATTTTGCGCTCTTGATCCAGCATAACGTCGACATCTTTTAGCTGCTGAGCATACTCTGCATACTGTTTACGAAACTCCGTTAAAGTGAGCTCTGCATCAAAATTCGGCAATAGCTGTTGTGCAATCAGTGCTTGCAACGCTTCGGCATGCGCTTGTGCTTGTGCCTTTTGATTGGCTTTTTGTACAATACTATTATTTAAATCAGTGGCCTGTTGTTCAGCCACTGCCCCATCTTTTTGTAACTGCAATATAGACTGATTAATTTTTTGGCTATTGCTTTGCAGCGGTTCAATGCGAGTGATTTGATTTTTCCAAACCGGCAGTTGATACGAAATCTTTTCGGCCTGCGGGTGGCGGGCTAAATACGATTGGCAAGCGGCTAGATTATTTTGTTCAATTTTTATATCGTTTTGGAGCTGAGCAATACCTTGCTGATCGTTTAGTTGCTTTTGTTTGAGCAGATCAATGTCTTGCTTCTCTTTTATTAAACTGCCCGCTAATTGCTGTATTTCTAGATCCAATGGCAAGATGGTTGTATTCAATAACTCTTCAAAAGTTTGAAAATCTTTTTTCGCTGAGTTGTAACCAGTTTCTTTTTCCGCAGCGATATTAAACACGCTTAATGCAGTCGCCTCTTCTGCCTTCTTATTGTCATTCAATAAATTCAGCTGTTCTTTACACTGATCTAACGACGCACTGGCTTGTTGTAATAACTGATGACTCGGCTGTAGTTTTTCTGCAGGCTGCGATTGCTTTAAACGTAATAAATTTTCAGTTTGAGCTTCTTGTTCTTGCAGTACTTGCGTCAGCTGCTGATCTAATTGTTTTTGACTCTGCTGATTTTTATCACAAGCAAAAAGCCATTGCTGCAATGCTTGCATTTGCTTTAACTCAGCTTCGGTTTCTTGCACCGTTACTAGCAAATCTTTTTGTTGCTGGCTTAACTCTATGATTTGTTCTTCAGTTAATAATTCTACCCCTTCAGAGCGAGCCACTAACTGCGCTAATGCATTTTTACTATCGCTGAATTTTTGATGTACGCGCTCTGAAATCAAGCCGTAAATTTCAGTACCTGTGAGTTCTTCTAATAACTCTGCTCGCTCATTGGCTGCGGCATTTAGAAAGGCGGCGAATTGCCCTTGCGATAACATCATCGATTTTGTGAAGCGCGCAAAATCTAAACCAGTAATAGTCTCAATCAGAGCGCTCATTTTTTTAACTTGCGAGGCCAATATTTTTCCATCGCTTATTTGCACCAACTCAACCACTGAGTCTTGTAAATTACCATCAACTTTATTGCGAGAACGGCGCTGACTCCAAAAAGCGCGATAGCCAACCCCTTTAACCTCAAACTCAACTTCCGCTAAGCAGTCAGCGGTACCGCGCGTCATTAATTCGTTGGTATTTTTATTGATGCTGCCTAAACGTGGGGTTTGCTGATACAAGGCAACACAAATCGCATCCAGCAGGGTTGTTTTACCTGCGCCCGTTGCGCCAGTAATGGCAAATACGCCGTTATCGACAAAAGGAGGCTGAGTGAAATCAATTTTCCACTCTCCTTGCAGCGAGTTAATATTTTTAAAACGAACGCTATTAATCTTCATCATTCAGCTCCGTTTCTAGTTCATCAACGATGCTGGTAAAGGCTGTTTTTAAACGTACTCGTCGTTCTTTATCTTCATCAGTTTCGAATACCTCAGTCGCGAGCCTGCGCTCGAATACATCTTCTGGGCTTAATTCAGCCAGTAGTTCTTTATCTTCACGTTCGATGCGCTGCTGCTGTTGTTTACGCGCTCGTCTTAACTGCAAAATTTCAACGTTCATATCGGCAGTCAGGGCTTGTATACGCTGCTGTAAGTCATTCAAATAATCTTGAGTATCCACCTCGATAGAAAGCCAGGTTGGCAACTGACAATCTTCATTCTCATCGATAGCTTCGCTTGTAAATTGGGCAAGTTGTTGTTCAATACTATTGAGATCGCCTTTAATTACCTGCATCGGCTGAAAGAGTGGCACTGCTAGTGACTCAACTCGGCTTAACTCCCCTTCTTGGAAATCCACTAATAAAACTTCTTTTTTGGAACTAGCAGGATCAGAGCCAAGTTCATCAAAACTTAATGGGATAGGTGATCCGCAATAACGTATGTGATCCGTTTTGGCGACTCGCTGTGGCCGATGAATATGCCCCAATGCAATGTAATCCGCTGCGGGAAAGTCTTTCGCCGGAAAAGCTTCTAAGCTACCAATGTAAATATCGCGAACAGACTCTGAAGTAGTTACCCCCATCGCAGTTAAATGCCCTGTCGCAATGATCGGTACAGGATTGTTAGGAGAAGTATTATTGAGCGCATCACGTTGTTTTTCTGCCAGCTCAAAAACATCGCTATAGTGCTGGCCTATTGCCTGTCCTAATGCCTGCTGTTTCTGCTGACCAGATTCCCCAGAGCGGCTTTGCATGATGTCTCTTGGGCGTAAGTAAGGAATAGCACAGACAATTGCCCCCACTTCGCCGGCCTTATTTTTAAGCGTTAGAACCTGCGAAGCTAAGTCTTCAGAAGCGGCAGAAATTACTTGGGTATTCAGCTGGGCTAGAATGTTTTTGGATTCGTTTAGTGTCGAAACGGAGTCGTGATTACCCGCCAAAATAATCAGCTGGCGACCCAGTTTATTCATACCGATAACAAATTGGTTATAAAGTTCGCGTGCATAGCTGGGTGGCGACCCCGTATCAAAAATATCACCCGCAATAATGACAGCATCCACATCGTTTTCACGTACTTGCTGTAATAACCAAGTAATAAATTTTTGGTGCTCTTGCGCTCGGCTTTTATTTATAAAAAACTGCCCAAGGTGCCAATCGGATGTATGAAGAATGCGCATAGGATTAACTCAAATTTGATCGCTACAGTGTAACTCAATGGCTAACGAACTAGAAAATTCTTAGTCTGTTAATTTTTAGCCTGTTAAGTCAAGGCCTAAAACTGGGAGTCAGTAAACACTCAAAAATCAGGCAAAAAAAAGCAGCCCTAAGGCTGCTTTTTGATCAACTTTTATCACGCTAATGATTAACCCGCTGGGTTAGTATCACCATGAATTTTCTTATGACGAGCAATAATTTGCTCTGGCTTAAGAATAAAGGTTGCTAGTGCTGGCAATAAGATCAATGCGCCCAACATATTCCATACAAACATAAAGACTAATAAGATCCCCATATCCGCTTGGAATTTAATTGGCGAGAAGATCCAAGTGCCTACACCAATCGCAAGTGTGATCCCTGTGAAGCTCACTGCTTTACCGGTTGATTTAAGTGTTTCGAAGAAGGCTTCTTGCAGAGACTTACCTGCAATTAACATCACTTCTAGGCGATTATAAATATAGATACCATAATCAACACCAATACCTACACCTAACGCGATTACTGGTAATGTTGCTACCTTCACACCAATACCTAAGTAAGCCATTAACGCCTGACATAGGATTGAGGTTAATGCTAGCGGGATCAAGATACAGGCGATCGCTCTGAATGAACGGAACGTTGCAAAACATAAGACAAATACTACGGCATAAACAAAAATTAGCATGGTATTTTGTGCATCGCCAATGACTTCGTTTGTCGCAGCTTCAATACCCGCATTACCAGAAGCAAGCTGGAATCGAACCGGGATATCGGTAAGCTCACCAGACGCAATAGCCGCTTCAACATCGGCCATGCCCATATCAAAGAATTTTTGATCTACGTTATCGTCGTATTCTGTTTTAAATAATTCTACCGCGGCAACCGCACGCTCGAGCGTTTCGGCTTTGTGATCATTTAGGTAAACAATCACAGGTGCCATCGAACAATCTTGATTCAATAGACTCGCTGGAGCACGCTGAATAGAGGTATTTAGAATAGTCTGGTTACGAGATAACGCTGACCATTTAATGTTACCTTCGTTCATGCCCTTAGTAACCAGTTTAGAAACGGTTACCATCGATACTGTTGATTGAACACCGGGGACATTTTCCATGTACCACATGAAACGATCAATCGCGTCCATCACTTTAAAGCTATTACATTGCTCTTTGGAGGTTTCAACCATCACCAAGAAAACGTCAGAACTGGTTGAGTAGTTAGAAACCATATAGGCATTATCTAAGTTATAACGCGAATCCTGTCGCAGCTCTGGAGCACCCGCATCTAGATCACCAATTTTTAATGACTGACTTTGATAGATACCACCAACGGCCATAACAATGGCAATAATAATAGGGAAAGGCGCGACTTTTTTACTCGCAACTTTTGACATTATTTTCCAAAGTTTTGGCTCAGCTTTTTCGTTATGCTCAGCATGACGAATACCTGACTGACTGATGCCGACATACGACATTACTAATGGAACCAATACTAGATTGGTCACAATAATCATGGCAACACCCACACTCGCAGCAATCGCAAGCTCTTGGATAACACCAATTTCAATGAACAATAGCGTTAAGAAGCCAAGACCATCACTCAACAAAGCCAACATACCCGGAACATAAAGACCGCGGAATGCTAAGCGAGATGCCATCAATTTATTGGCGCCTTTGCCCGATTCAATGGCAATACCACTAATAATTTGTACACCATGGCTAATACCAATAGCGAAAATCAAAAATGGAACCAATACAGAATATAGGTCAATGGTGAAGCCCATTAACGCTAATGCACCTAACTGCCAAACAACCGCAATCAAGGAAGCAACAATTGGAATTAACGTGCCTCGAATACAGCGAGAATAAAGGAATAACAAAATAGCAGTGAAAACGATGGCGGCTAAGAAGAACCAAACAATCGATTTAACACCGTCTAATAGATCGGCTAGTTTCTTCGGCGTACCAGTCGCATAGATGGTGATTTTGTCACTGGTAAACGCGTCACGAATTTTTTCTTCGACAGCGTGTGAGAATGCTTGGTAATCAAGCTTTTCACCCGTATCAGGATCCACTTCAACTAAAGGAATATCGATAATAGTCGAAGAGAAGTTGTTGGCGACTAAACGCCCCACTTGTCCTGACTTCAGTACGTTCTGTCTTAACTGCTCTAAGCTTTCTTCTGAACCGTCATACGTTGCAGGAATGACTGGGCCACCTTGAAAACCTTCTTCAGTAACTTCCGTCCAGCGAACATTTGCCGTCCAAAGTGATCTCATAGCAGAGCGATCTACACCCTTGATGAAAAAGACTTCGTCGTTAATGCTCTGTAACGTTGCCATGTATTCTTTGCTGAATATATCGCCGTCGGTACTTTCTATCGATAGCTTGATGTTTGATAAGCCACTGCCTAATTCATCTTTATGAACAAGGTAATTCTTAATGAACTCATGCTTTAAAGGAATGTATTTTTCGATGCTAGAATCAAGCTTAATCTGGGTTAAACCATAAGCAAATACAACGGTTAAAATCGCTAAAACCATTAGCACCAAAGGGCGTGCAGCAAATAACATGCGCTCTAATAAAGGCTCTGACCCTGGTGATATTAGAAAATGTTCTGGTTCAGAATTTGTGTTATTCAAGTTCGTTGTCTTCGACATAATTAAAAACCTCCCTTCGCCATAGTGATTGTTTCTTTAATTACGGTGCCATTGATGTCAATACGTTCGACACCCGCTTCACCGACAATCACAATTGAACCGTCAGGGGCTTGAGCTACTCCAGCAGAGGTTGTACGGCCAGGTAGAATGATTGATTTAGGATTCTCTGTACGACGGTCTAGTAAAATCACAGAACCACCATTGCCAACCATAACAGCGGTTTTGTCGGTCTTTGTAACACCTGCCATCAACGTTTGCTCAGACTTGGTGTAAACCTTTTGCCACTGAATACCACCATCTTCAGAATTGAATAAGTTACCGCGTAAGCCGTAAATTAGAACATCGTCATTCTTTGCAGTAATGCCAAAGAATGAACCCTCATAAGGTGAAGGCAGCGCACGCCAATTTTCACCTAGGTCGTCTGATCGAAGAATTAATCCGCGCTCACCGACGAGCATCAATGATCGAGGGCCGACCATGGTTAAACCATTAATGTGCAGCCTGTCGCTATTCTCTAAATGAGCCGACCAATCAATCCAGCTTTTACCGCCATCACGAGTTCGAAATGCCATGCCGTATGCGCCTACAGCATAACCAATATTGGAATCATAAAACCAAACACCTAGGAAAGGCTTAGTCGATCCATTATTTTGATCATACTGTGCATCTTCTAGTGCGTAAGTTGTATTCTCAAGATGCATTTCTGCTTTATCAATTGCACTTGCGTCATCTATATTTTTTGCTTGATCTAACTCTCTAATCGCAAGCTCTTTATTTTCGCGCGCACCTTTAACAATGGCTCTGTTTGCTAGGTAACCATCAAACTGCTTAACCCAAGTCTCACCGGCATCACTGGTATGCAAGATCAAACCGTCATGGCCAACCGCCCAGCCCATTGTTTGGTTTGGAAAATATACAGAAGTTAAGGTAACTGAAGAAGGGGTTTTAGCTTGAATCCAGCTTTGGCCGCTGTCGTCAGAATATACCACGTGTCCATGTGCACCGACTGCCACTAATCGATTACCCACTCGGGTAATGTCTAATAGCAAACTTTTATGTGCTTTGTCAGTTGCAAAAGACGGGGATTCAAGTGGATCCTTCCATTGCGCCTGTGCGAGTATAGTTGTTAATAGAGTCGCTACAAATATCGCCAGTTTAAACATTGATAATTGTGGAACAGCTATAACGATTCGATTTCGAATCGAGTGAAAGCTCATAAAAGGCTCCATTTTTATAATTTTTTTTAAGGGCCGCTAGTCTAGCCGACCCCTTGTCAATTATCTAACACCCATATGTTACATAATGTTAATGACTTTAATATTAACGCTTACCACGACGACGCAGTGCTGACGGTGTGAAATACTGGTCATTAGGCATTTCTAAACTAAAATCTACTGTTCCGCGTTCTTCGTTATCTAGACCCTGCACATGATATCGACGAGCTTTAATATCATGAAATACATCGAGTGTTGTCCAAGTCACTGGAATCTCGTAGTAGTTCTTCAAATAAGCCATACTTACGCGCCATAATTCACCTGCGCTATCGTATTGATCAGCAACCGCTATGCCCCAAGTATCTTCGTCAATAAAGAAACGACGTTTTTTATATACATGACGGGCACCGTCTTTTAAATTTGCTTCTACTATCCAAACACGATGCTTTTCGTAACGGGTAAAATCTGGATTTAAGTGACCCGGTTTAAGGATCTCTTTATAGGTTAGATTATTACTGGCAAGATCGTAGTTATTATAGGGAATATATATTTCTTTTTTACCGATCAACTTCCAGTTATAGCGATCTGGAGCACCGTTATACATATCAGTATCATCGGCGTAGCGTAGGCCATCAGCTGCTGCAATAGGTGTATCATACGCTAGGTTAGGTGCACGACGAACACGTCGCTGACCTGCGTTATAACCCCATGCTTGACGGGCTTCTTCTACTTGGTCAATCGTTTCGTGTACTAATACCGCACCACCTGCTAAACGTGCAGGAGCTTTGGTGAAAGATAGGTAATAGAAAAGAATATTATTCAGATCTTCAATCGTTGATTTAGGATTGTAAAAGTTAAATAAAATATCCTGTTGCACCGTTACTAAAGAGTAACCACCGTCTTGGTGAACCGCTACTTCAGAAGATCGACGACTAAAGAAAACACCACGCCAGCGAGTAATGTGGTTCCAAATGGCTTCTAAACCATTATTGGCAATCGGAAATGGAATACCGCCATAAGCATAACGTAGACCCGCGCCATTTTCGTTAATTTCAGAACGTATGGCATTCTTGTAGGTATTGTCATAAACCCACTCAGGGGCTGCAGCTGTTCGACGTGTTTTGTAGATAGGCATTTTGAACGTATCTGGGTACGTCTCAAATAAGGCAATCTGGCCGTCTGTTAAATGCTCTTTATATTTATCTTTATTTGCATTGGTGATCACCAGCAATGGCTTATCTTGTGGATAAGGATTTGGGTGATGCTGCCCAGCTTCTTGATAACTCAACGTAGGCACGGTCAAACCGCCACGCCAAGGTGGGATGTCTTTACCATTACCAGCACGTTCCGCCCCCAATGGTGTCAAATCATCTTTTAAACGTTCTGCTTGCTGAACCGATACTGCTGCGCTGGCATGCTGGCAAAAGGAAGCCAAAACCAATACGCAAGCCGCTACCCTATTATACTTTTTCATTCTGCGACCTCTAATTAAACCCACTGATGTGAGTTATCTATGCCGTTAGCATAAAGAAACTTGGGCTTAGGCTCAATGCGCCTAGCCCAGTAATTTATTATAAGATGGAAAACTTATTCATTATTGCTCGAAAAACAACCTACTTTTCGACCAAACTCTTACTTACAACCTCAAACACATCTTTTGATAAGTCATTTTGAGCCATAATTCTTTCAAGCTGCTGCTTCATTTGCTGAGCTTGGGTATCAATGTATCGACGCCACTTACTTAACGGAGCAACCAAGCGGGACGCTATTTGTGGATTTAGCGTATTTAATACAATAATTTTATCCGCTAGCAGTTTATAACCCGAACCATCAGCTGCATGGAAGTTAATTAACGACTGCCCTGCAAATGCCCCAATAACAGATCGGACTTTATTTGGATTTTTAATATCAAAGGCTTCATGTTCTAAAAGCTTATTAATATTTTCAACGGTGCCATATTCAGCAGAACCCGCCTGAACCGCTAGCCACTGATTAACAACCAAAGGCTCTGCCTGCCACTTTTTATAAAACGACGCCAAGGAAACTTCTGCTTCCGCTTTATGTTCAGAATTCACTAAACTCGCGAGAGACGCCATACTATCGGTCATGTTATCGCTGCTATTAAACTGCGCCATAGCCAAATCGCAATAGTCTTTATTATCAGTCTTTAGCAAATAACTTAATGCTGCATTCTTTAATCCACGTTGAGCCATCTGCGTCGGCTCGGGTAAATACTCTTGCTTAACATTCAACTTCAAATATAAAGCGGCAAGATCTTTTGCCAATGCGTTAGCCAATACGGTTTGCACAATACTACGAGCTTTGCTGATTGCCTGAATATCAATAATATCTTGGGTCTCTGCAATATAAGAAACGCCAGGAAGTACCAACATTTTTGACAGCATTGAATAATCAATATCATCACGCTTTAAAACATTGCGATAGGCCGAGATCAAACGCGCATCGACGTCAGGTTTTTCACCGTCTTCGAGCTGTTCCATAACTTGATAGATGACATCCAATGCTAAATTCTGGCCGGCATCCCAACGATTAAAACCATCACTATCATGCTGCATTAAAAACATGAGCTGATCACGAGTGTAATCGTAACGCAGCTTGATAGGGGCTGAAAAATCACGCAGCAAAGAAGGCACAGGCTCTTCCTTAACATTGTTAAAGACCAATACCTGTTCTTTTTCGGTTAGCTGGAAAATACCGTCTTTGAAAGCGCCGCGCTTATTGATTAGCCCCGGTGCCAACTCCAATGCCAGTTCTTCGCCATCATGCCCTATCAAACCCAATTCAATAGGTATCAAAAAGGGTTCTTCGCAAGACTGTTTAAAGGTAAGACTGTAAGTTTTCGCCGCGTTATCATAATAACTTTCAACATCAACCACCGGCGTGCCTGCGGATTTATACCAGCGTTTAAACTGAGTGAGCGATACGTTATTAGCATCTTCCATTGCGCTGACAAATTCGTTAATCGTCACGGCTTGACCATCATGGCGATCAAAATATAGATCAGAGCCTTTACGGAAACCTTTTTCACCCACAAGCTTGTGGATCATCCCCACGACTTCTGAACCTTTTTCATAAATCGTCACGGTATAGAAGTTTGAAATTTCAATAAAAGAATCCGGTTGAACCGGATGTGCCATTGGGCCGGCATCTTCTGCAAACTGAACCGTTCGCATAATCGAAGCATCTTCAATACGCTTAACCGCTGCAGAATTCATGTCGGCTGTAAATTGAGAATCACGATAAACCGTGAAGCCTTCTTTTAAACTTAACTGGAACCAATCACGACAGGTCACTCGGTTTCCCGACCAGTTGTGAAAGTATTCATGAGCAACAATGGCTTCGATGCGCAAATAGGATGCGTCCGTCGCCGTTTGCGGATTGGCTAAGACACAAGAGGAATTAAAGATATTAAGTCCTTTGTTCTCCATCGCCCCCATATTGAAATCATCCACCGCAACAATCATGAAAATATCAAGATCGTACTCTCGGCCATACTTATCTTCGTCCCACTTCATAGAGCGTTTGAGCGCGTCCATGGCGTAATCTGTTTTGTCGATATTTTGCGGTTCAACAAAGATTTTTAGCTCAACGTCGCGACCATTCATCGTCGTAAAAGAATCTTCTTTCACCATCAAATCGCCTGCAACTAGGGCAAATAAGTAACAAGGTTTTCTATGCGGGTCGTGCCAAGTAATACTATGACGCCCTTCTGCAAGTTCGCTTTGTGCAATAGCATTACCATTGGATAATAAAACCGGATACTTAGCTTTGTCAGCGATGACTTCGGTCGTAAAAATACTCATCGCATCAGGGCGGTCTAGATAATAGGTAATTCGGCGAAACCCTTCCGCTTCGCACTGGGTGCAAAACATCCCGCCCGATTTATATAAGCCTTCCAACGCCGTATTGTTTTGCGGCTCAGTACGCGTTGATATTTCTAACTCAAACTCATTGCTGACGTTATGAATCGTCAAAATATCTTCGTCGACCTGATATTTATCAGAACTTAGTTGCTCACCGTTCACTTTAATCATTAACAGTTCAAGCTGCTGACCCACTAGCATTAAAGGCCCTTCATAGCTTTCATGCTGCTCTCGGTTGCGACGCATCATTAGTCGACTATCAACTTGCGTATAATCTTCATGCAAATCAAAACGTAAATGGGTTTCTTCGATTACAAAATGGGGTGGCTGATAATCTTTTAAATAAATACTTTCTGGCTGTGCGTCGCGCATTATTAAACCCTTTAGCTTAAATGTTGGTTAGGTTTATTCTAATAAGTAAATTCGATGTGGTAAGAAGAAAACTTTCTTAGGTTAATCACACCACAATCAAGCAATAGATACTGGCCTTTAATGCCCATCAGCTTGCCTTCTACTTCGGGTGTTTTATCAAAATTTAAGCTGCTTACTTTGGTCGGGTATTCTAAAACGGGATACTTTAGCTCTACGACTTCACTATCTGGAAGATGGGTGATTGCACCCGGCCCATGCTCAAGTTCAATTTGCTGTAAACCTTGCTCATACTGCTGGTATAGTTCATCGCGAATACAGGTAAGATCGACGGAGTCAGCTTCGCCTTTTAACATCGTTCGCCAGTTAGTTTTATCGGCCAGTGTCTGTTTAAACAGGGTTTCAACCAAGCCTGACAATAAGCGGTTACGCACTCTAAAAATGGGAAGACCTTGAGTTGCCCCCTGATCACACCAACGTGTCGGGATTTGAGTACCGCGAGTTATGCCTACCTTTAGCGCCGATGAATTAGCCAGATAAACAAAATGATCTTGCATGCAGAAGTCTTCACCCCATTGCTCATCACGGCATGTACCCAGGTGAAAATGGCACTTTTCAGGACTCATAATGCACAAATCACACTGCGGTAGCTTTTTAAAACATGGGTAGCAATAACCTTGGCTAAAACTCTTATTGGTTTTACGCCCGCAATGACTGCAATGTATTTCGCCGACATAGTGCATTTTTATTGTCTTACCCAATAATGGGTTAAGGTCAACACGGTGATCATCCAGGCTCATTTGATATTGGATGTGGGAGCCCGTTTCAGCGCTTAGCTGAGTTACCATCTTATTAAGATGGCCAGATATTGTCGGCATATTGCTTCTTATTTATTCAATTTATTAACAAGTTTAGGCAGTATTATTTAATAACTAATGTCTGAACTTCTTCTTCCTGAGTTGATGGACAAGCCGCTTCCATATAGCCAATGCGCAACTCGGCTGGCATGTCAGTCATGTCTTCATAACGAAGCAACGCTTCCATGCACAATACCTTTTGTTCTTTATCCATTTTTCGCCCATCAGGCCAGCGACTTAGCTCAAGAGAACCTTTCATTGTTTGAAAAACTTCTGGTGTCATTGTCTTAATTAGATCGTCTACTGTTGTCATTCTCTTTACCTTTACTCTTAACTATTCTTCATTATCTTGTGCTGATGTTGCTTGCAACGCACTACTATTAATGGGCCAAACTATTGCGATCAGTGCGCCAAATACCGCACCTGCGACATGAGATTCATGCCCTATATTTAAACCACCAAATACCCCATCAAACATAATCATGATCACCATGGCGACCATCATAAAGGGGAATAACCAACTGGGTAGCTGATAGCGAGGCATAGGAGAACCGCGATAGCGATACTGCCTACCCCAAACCCAACCCATAAGTCCGTAAGTAACACCACTAAGGCCTGCAAAATATGGCCCCACTGCAAGGTATTGGGCATAACCTGCAATCAGCGCAAGAACTAGAGTTAATAAAACGAGCGCAAAATGGCCATCACTTATTTCTATTTCTTTGGCTAAAACCCACCACCAAAAGCTGTTCATCACTATGTGCATTAATGATAAGTGAATTAATGCAGGGCTCCACCAGCGGACGATATCATTCTGCCAAAAACTGTCTAGGTCTAATTTCTCACCAGACCATAAGGCTGGGTCCATTAACCAATCGAGATGAGAAACCATCCCCACCTGCTGCGCTAAAAAAATAAGCCACAAGGTCGCCATCATTAAAACGGTAATGGGAAAGCGACTGAATATTATCGCTTTTTGCTGGGCATTGACCTGCCAAGGCGTCTCTTCTTTTTCTGGTTTGGCTGATAACTCACCAGCTTGCCATTGCTGAACCCAAATTTTAACTTGTTCAGCATCTTCAATTCGCGCTACCCATAAGTCTTGACTGCCATCATTCAGCACCACTCTATGAGGAATTTTAGCCTGCCAGAGCCGGTCTGTAATGGGGGTTAAGTTAATGTCTGGGCTGGCTTGGAATACCAGAATAGAATCCATTAATTAGCGCTCCGTTTTATCAACACGAACCCAAGCAAACTTGCCATTATTTAAGTGGCGTTCACTGTCCATTCGATAAGCGACTAATCGCCCATATTTTACCGCACTGTAGTCTAGGCAAGCGATGTTTGAGCGAATTACGGCAGGAACTCCCGACATCCAGTAATGACCAAAGAAAAGTGGTTTCTCACTTTCAGAATAATACAGCAGCTTGTCTTTCTCTTCTTCTGTTAGGCGCGCATGCGCTAAATCTGCAGGAAGCGGATCGGGCTGAAAAACAACATCGCTATAAACTTTAGGGCTGCGTGACCAAAACTTAGTTCGGAAGAATTGTCTTACCATGCCATCTTTTGCCGTCATCGAGCGATTACCCGGTAACTTTAAAGACGTTCCTCGTAAAATACGATCTAAAAACTGATACAGAAATGTTTCAGGGTGAACCGACTCCGATAACAAGCCTTTATGCAGCTGATTACCGCCATAACGACTTGAAAATTCATTAATCATCGCATGATCCCAACAAGCATGAACGACTCGAAAGTGCTCAAAATCGATGAATAATGGTAGCTGAGTAAACCACTCTAAATATTCTTTAAATTCTTGCGGATGATTAGCAAATTGCTCAACCGTTTGTTTAACGATAAAGCTATTACGATCGGTATGAGGTCTTAAGTAAGGTCGACTAACCCCAGCAGGCGCCGGGGTCATATAAGTCACGAGGTTGTACTCGTGATTCCCCATAATCATATGGGCATGACCAGCATCAACCATAGAACGCACCACCTGACAGGCAAGTCGAATATGCGGTCCTCGATCGATAATGTCACCTAAAAAGACGATCTTGCGGCTTTTATGCTGATATACACCATTAATTTTGCGATAGCCCATTTGTTCCAATAGAACAATAAGAGTCTCACCACAGCCATGTACATCACCGATTAAATCATAACCTTGCTGCATTAGTTAGCACCTGACTTTTCCCAGCCCAACTTATTACGGCAAATTTCATAAAAGTTATGATCTTTAGGGTGAATTAACTTCAATTTATGAGGCTTTTTACGAATGGTAACCGCGTCACCAGGTGCACAGGGTATGTGCTTCTGCCCATCGCAACTCACGGTAGGGTAAGTTTCATTACTTTCACCAATAACTAACTTAATCTCGCTATTACCATCAACTACAATTGGGCGACTAGACAACGTATGAGGAAACATGGGTACCAAAACAATCGCATCCAATCTTGGGTGCATGATTGGGCCACCACCAGATAATGCATACGCAGTAGAACCGGTTGGCGAAGATACAATCATGCCATCGGCGCGCTGATGATGAACAAACTGACCTTCAATATACAGGTCAAAAGCAATCATTCGCGCAGACTTACCTGGGTGTAATACTACGTCATTTAACGCTTCACCCGTCGCAATGGAAACGCCATTTCGTTTAATTTCGGCATCCAGTAAAAAACGCTGCTCTTCAATGTATTCACCATCCAAAACTGCTTGAATAGATTCTTCCATATCATCATCAGGACTGATGTCGGTTAAGAAACCTAAGCGACCTCGATTAATCCCAAGTACCGGTGTATTGTGTTTGGCCAAGGCACGCGCGGCGCCAAGCAAACTACCATCGCCACCAACTACGATCACAAGATCACAAATCTCACCCAATAGCTTTTGCGTACTGACCTGCATACCATGGCCTGGCATCACTTCGGCAATTCGATCTTGCAAAATTACATGATACCCTTCTTCAACCAAGTAGCGCTTTAAGCGACGTACGGTTTCAACTACTTTTTTACTGCCTAAACGGCCGATAATACCGATGTTACGAAACTCTTCCATTTCGATGGATCCAAATCACTATTTTGTTACTGTTTATATCATATTTGTCTAATAAAGGCTTGCCGAGATGCACAATCAAATAAGCAAAAATACAGTTCTCCATTTTAAGCATCAAGTTGTGCGAGATCTAGCTTGGAGCCTTTGGGGTCCTGCATTGCTTATTCATGAAAAGCCTTATGATGAAGACTCCACCCAAGAAACTTCTTTCACAGTAGATGTGCCTTGGTTACAGCAACTAGATGATCAGCCGAGCTTCTTAATTGCATATCTTGATAAAAAGAACACTCGTCTTTTAGGAACATATTTCGAGGCGCTCTGGCAGTTTTATTTCAGCCTCCACCCAAGTTTTAAGCAAAGTATCTGCAACCTTCAAATCAACGATCAAACTAGAACCGTTGGCGAGTTCGATGTACTGGTTACTGATAAGAACGGGCAGAATTTTCATGTGGAATTAACGTGTAAATTTTACCTAGAATGGAAAGACAGCTTAAACAATCGATTATGGCTAGGGCCTAACTGTGGCGATCGCTTGGATTTCAAATACCATAAAACCCAGACGCATCAATTACCTTTACTGAAAACGGAACTTGGCCAACTAAATTATCAGCAGCATGCGATTAACCAAAACCCTGTACGCCAGATAGGTATCTGGCGTGGTACTTTTTTCCCTATTACGCATTACTTTACAGTAGACACTCTCGACTCATTACCAAAGCCGTGGCGTAAAAACGAGGATATTCTCTGGTGCATTGCTGACAAGCACCTCTGGCTGTCTCCGCTTGTTCAGAGCAGAGAAGCATTGAAAACATTTAATCAAATCAAACAGGATATAACTCATCACTTTAATGATGAGAAAACTGAGACCAAAAGTAATGATAAAGAACGCCCTACCCTCATGCTGGTTGCGTTAGCATTTGATGAGGGCAATAACCAGTGGCAACAGCAAGAAGCCTTTTTTATAACGCCTAATACTTGGCCCTACGGCAAGTTCTCAGACAGTGCCTTAACGCCTCTTCGACCCTGTAATCCACCACTATGAATCAATAAATAACGCTTAGCAGGATCAAGCTGGCCCAAACGCCATTCATTTTCAAAAGCCATCACTAACTTGGCAGTATAAACAGGATCCAACGGTAAGCCTTGGGCATCATAGTAATTTATCAAGGTAATCAGCTCTTCGGGACACTTACCAAATCCCCCCAGGTGACTGTCGCAATTAATCGCGTATTGGTTCTCATAGCCAGACAGCAGACTAGCCGCTAATGCCTGGCCTCCTTTTATCGCCATCACTCCTTTTAGCTTGGCTGCGTTTGCAACATCTGAGTTTGCAACATCTGAGTTTGATGAATCTCTCATTAAGTTTTGGGCAAGACCCGTAAAAGTACAGCCAGACCCAATACTCATCCAGACCTCGCCATAGCCCTTACATTGCTGTGCTATTTCGGCGCAGCCTTTTATGCCCAATTCATTATTGCCGCCTTCAGGAACCCAATAGCTTTTATGTCGGGCAGCTTGTTGTTCACACCAACTAGGCTCGTAGCGATTTACATAGGTTTTTTTATCGACAAAGATCAGCTCCATGCCCATTTCCCGACACTCAAGCAGGGTCTCTGTTAAGGGTAAGTGGGCATAACCTCTAACGAAAGCCCGAGTACTAAAGCCTAAGGCTTTACCCGCACAAGCCAGCGCATGCAAGTGATTAGAGTGAGGGCCTCCACATGACAATATTCGTTGATAACCTAGCTCACGGGCATGCTCTAGATTATATTTTAGCTTGTACCATTTATTGCCCGAAACCAAAGGGTGTATCTTATCAAGTCTCAGAATATCGACTTTTGGCTTAAGACTGCCAAGATCTAAACGTAATGGAAGGTTTTCTATTTGCGGTTTACTGAACTCAATCAATTGACTGCGTACTCTTTAATCTCAGGTTGTATCCACTATACAATCTTTCAGAATCCGAGTCTGACATTTCATAGGCACTGGCTAAAGCTCCACCGCACCTATAAATCTTAGAATTTTTGCTTAGTATCTTCGTTTGGATCTACTGGAAAGCCATGCTCGTCTTTTTCAGGTTCCTCCTCCGACAACCCTTTAGCCAGACTCCCTTGTTCTTCTTCACCACCATTAAATAGAGCAGCGGTTTTACTGGCCAAAGACTTTATGCGTTCGTTTTTCTCTGAGTACTGCAATTTAAAATTGATTAAATGCTTTCTAGCCTCTTTGTAATATCCACTTGCTGAAGTGACATCTCCGCGCTGTGCGGCTAAATCCCCCTGAGCAGTAAACGAATCTACCTCCATTTCTAAAACCGAAATCCGAAGATACCGACGAAATTCCATAATAGTGGCTTCCGACACCATTTTACTTTTAATCATGGGCCCAAACGATTTTAAAATTTTGGAAAACTGTTTTTTGGCATAACGTATCTCACGATCACTAGTGAGAATGCTTTTTTTATTTCCTCCATTCGCTAGCTTTTGCTTCAGTTCGTTTATATCAACCGCACTTGCCCCCGACTGTAATTCTTTAGGCAAAGAATCAACATATCGATCATTTAATTGCTGGATGCGCGAAAGAATTAGAGTTTGAATTTCCTTTTGATTATCGACTTTTAACAAAAACTCAAATGCTTCGGTTAATTCGATAACAAAATCCTTAATCGCTCGCGCACGCGCCTTCTGCCCTAGTTTCTTTTGCTGTTGCTTGCTGACAAATACAACAATTCCCAGTAAAACTAGAATAGGTATTGTTATGGAGATAACTAGTCCAAACGCCGACATTTCACTTCCTGCTTTATTGCTTATTCTTAATTATTAGCTTAGCTATTAATGATGCATTAAGCTGCTTCTATTTAAGCAGTTTAGCAACGATTTCGAGACACGCATGACTGTTGTCGAATGAAAAATCATTTCACTAAAGCTTGACCCGAGAGCTCTGAGTGCATATAAATTGACATTTTAGACTGATTTGTATCAGTTACTTACTTCTTTTATTAAGGTTTTTTAGATCAATATGGGCAAATCGCTGGTTATTGTGGAGTCGCCTGCCAAGGCTAAAACCATCAACAAGTATCTGGGCAAAGATTTCATTGTGAAGTCCAGTGTTGGTCATATTCGTGATTTACCGACCTCTGGGTCCGGTACTAAAAGCGATCCTAAAGAACGCGCACGTCAGGCTGCGATTACGCGTAAATTGTCTCCAGAAGACAAAATCGTCCATAAAAAGCGTAAATCAAAAGAACAGCTGATTAATCGCATGGGTATTAACCCAGACAATGATTGGGCTGCAAATTATCAAATTCTTCCTGGCAAAGAGAAAGTTGTCGAAGAATTACAACGTTTGGCGAAAGACGCCGATACCGTCTATCTCGCGACGGATTTGGACCGCGAAGGGGAAGCCATTGCTTGGCACCTGCGGGAAGTTATTGGTGGTGATGACAGCCGCTATCGTCGTGTTGTTTTTAACGAAATTACAAAAAAAGCAATTAAAGCCGCGTTTGAAGAACCGTCTGACCTTGATATTAACCGCGTTAACGCCCAGCAAACTCGTCGTTTCTTAGACCGTGTTGTGGGTTTTATGGTATCGCCACTGCTTTGGGCTAAAGTGGCCCGTGGCTTATCCGCTGGTCGAGTGCAATCTGTTGCCGTTCGAATCGTTGTTGAGCGTGAGCGTGAAATTCGTGCGTTTATTCCGGTTGAATACTGGGAAGCATTTGCGAGATTTAACAGCCAGCAAGGTGAACAATTCCGTTGCCAAGTCGTTAAAGAAAATGGCGCCGAATACAAGCCAAGCAATCAAGCACACAGTGATAAAGCCATGGCGGTATTGCAGAATTCTGCTTTCACCGTTGCTAATCGTGAAGATCGCCCGACTAAATCTAAGCCTGCCGCACCGTTTATTACTTCGACGCTGCAGCAAGCCGCCAGTACTCGTTTAAGTTTCAGCGTTAAGAAAACCATGACGTTGGCGCAGCGTTTGTACGAAGCGGGTTTCATTACCTACATGCGTACCGACTCGACCAATTTGAGCAGTGAAGCCGTGGAAAATGCCCGTGCATTCATTGGCAAAGAGTATGGCGAGCAGTATTTGCCTGAAGAACCTCGTTCATACAGCAGCAAAGAAGGCGCTCAGGAGGCTCACGAAGCCATCCGCCCTTCTAACGTTGATTTCTCAGGTGAAGACCTAGAGAAGATGGAACCGGACGCTCAGCGCCTTTACGATTTGATCTGGCGCCGATTCGTTGCTTGTCAGGTGAACGATGCGCAATTCACCAGTTCAACCATTACGGTGAAAGCGGCTGATTTCGAATTAAAAACTAAGGGCCGTGTGATTCGTTTTGACGGTCACTTACGCGCTCTGCCCACTGGCGGCAAAGGCGATGAAGATATTTTATTGCCTGACGTAGCAGTCGGTGATGTTCTTAAATTAGACGAATTGCAGCCAAAACAACACTTCACTAAACCGTCTCCTCGTTTCTCGGAAGCGGCGTTAGTAAAAGAATTAGAAAAACAAGGTATTGGTCGCCCTTCGACTTATGCTGCGATTATTTCAACCATTCAGGATCGTGGTTATGTACGTTTAGAAAATCGTCGTTTTTACGCAGAAAAGATGGGTGACATTGTTACCAGTCGTTTAGTCGAAAACTTCAAAGATCTACTCGATTACAACTTTACCGCCACCATGGAAGAAAAACTCGACCATGTTGCTGAAGGCGATCTAAACTGGAAAAATGTATTAAACGAATTCTATTCTGACTTCCAAAAGAAATTAGAAGTCGCTGATGGCGAAGACGGTATGCGTCCGAATGATCCGGTGAATACCGACATCGAATGCCCGACGTGTTCGCGTAATATGCAAATTCGTACCGGTTCTACTGGTGTATTCTTAGGTTGCTCGGGTTATAGCTTGCCACCCAAAGAACGCTGCACCACCACTATGAACTTAACCGCGGGTGATGAGGCGATTAGCCTTGATGGTGATGAAGAAGCGGAAAGCCGCCGTTTAAACGACATGCGTCGTTGTACAATTTGTAATACCGCCATGGACAGCTACTTGCTGGACGAACAGCGTAAATTACACATTTGTGGTAACAACCCAGACTGTGAAGGTTACGAAGTTGAACTGGGCCAATTCAAGATCAAAGGCTATGACGGCCCTACTCTAGAATGTGATAAATGCGGCAGCGAAATGCAGTTGAAATCAGGCCGTTTTGGTAAGTATTTTGGCTGTATGGCAGATGAATGTAAGAATACGCGTAAATTGCTTAAGAGCGGCGAAGCAGCGCCACCTAAGATGGACCCTATCCCAATGCCTGAACTTCAGTGCGTGAAGGTAGACGATACATACATCTTGCGTGATGGTGCCAGTGGTTTATTCCTAGCGGCCAGTCAGTTTCCGAAGAATCGTGAAACGCGTGCGCCTTTGGTATCAGAAATTATTCCACATCAGGCTGAGCTTGATCCTAAATACCACTTTTTATTAGATGCACCTCGCTCTGATAAAGACGGCAACTCAGCGGTTATTCGCTATAGCCGTAAGACCAAGTCTCAGTATGTTATGTCTGAAGTTGAAGGCAAAGCGTCTGGCTGGAGTGCGGTATTTGAAGATGGCAAGTGGGTAGAGACCGAACCGAAGAAAAAGGCCCCCGCTAAAAAGAAAGCGCCCGCTAAAAAGGCAGCCACTAAAAAATCGACGACTAAAAAAGACGCCGAATAAAGCGAATGCCTCAGTCATTGCTTATATAAGACTAAGTTAATACTTAGGTTATTTTTAAGTAATGCTTAGGCCATAGCAGATCAAAACAACACCCAGCATAATCACTTATTATGCTGGGTGTTTTTTTATATAGCGCCTAAATTTCATTCTTTTGTCTTAATGCATTCCCGTTTTCTTCTGCTATTTTTTAAATTCCTAATAATAAAGAAAAGGAATTTTCTGATGAAACCATTGAATACACTACTAAGTGCTTTACTACTGTCTGCTGTTTTTTCTCTAACGTCTGTGCAAGCGGATGAAGCCACAACTGCGGTAAATATTAATAACGCGAGTATTGAGCAATTAGAAAAAATTAAAGGCATTGGTAGTAAAAAAGCTCAAGCCATTCTTGATTATAGAATGCAGCATGGTAATTTCGAATCGATTGATGATCTCACCAAGGTCAAAGGTATTGGCTCAAAATTTATAGATAAGAACCGAGCTTGGCTTTCTGCCCAATAGTTTTATAAGTCCTGCGCTACCGACCTTTCAGTTAGTAGCCTTATACAAATCGGCTCCTCTTAATTCTTATTAATGAGCCTATTTAAGTCATCCAAGGGTTCAAATGCCTACAAAATGCACAATTCACTGAAAGTTTGCTATTATCACAAAAGATATTTAATCCGTTTAACGATACTTCTACTCCTAACGGATAATGACTAGCAGAAAAGGGATCTTCAGTGTCAGATGCGGTAAATAAGGATAAATCCAAAAAACATCCAGGCGGACAGAAACTCGCCGTCAAACTGCTGACTTACGTTTTGCTATTCAGCTCTTTCGTAACACTTGCTACTTCTAGCTATATTATCTACTCAGACTACCTCCAAGCGACCAATGAGTTAGACCAAAGTATTTCTCAAATCAAAGCGGGCTACCAAGAAAGTATCAGTTACAGTTTATGGAATTTTGACAGCCCACAAATAAAAACTCAGCTTGCCGGCATTCTAAATTTCCCTGGCGTTCTAAATGTTTATATAGAGACAAAAGAAGGTTTATTACATAGCGCTGGTGATTTCGAGCAATCAGGCTCTCAGAAGCACGCCTTTGACTTATTTTTTACTAGCGCTGAGCGACAATACCCGCTTGGGGTTTTAAGCATCAATATTGACTACAAAGGCCTGTACGAGACCCTTTTTAACAAAGCCTTAAACATTATTACCACTCAGTTTATTAAGACCTTTTCAGTATCTCTTTTTATTCTGTTCATTTTTCAGCGCCTTGTAACCCAGAGACTTGTTCGCATGTCCCGCTGGGCAAGCCACTTTAATTTGAATAACTTAAATTATGAATTATCACTAAGCCCTAGCCCTTCAGTCTCTAGCGCTGATGAGATAGACGCTGTCGCCAGTGCTATTAATAGCATGCGCCTTAGCCTCAAAAGCGACATTCAAAAGCGCGAATTAGTTGAAGCTGCTCTTAATAAATCTCAATATAAATTATCAATCGCGATTAATAATGCCGAACTGGGCTTCTGCGAATACAATCAAAAAACTGACAGATTTATGGGTAACGAACACTTTTCTAAACATTTGGGTATCACCCCCCAACAGTTAGAGTCACTTGAAAACCCGATTGACTGGTTTAAGATCCTAATTACAGGAGATCGAGCCATTGAGCAGCGCGAACGTATTAACCAGTTACTCCACGGTCATATGGAACGAATATGCACAGCACTGAGCATGGCACCGCCTGATAGCGAGGTTCGACATTTCGATGCCACCATTCAAGCCTCTGACTGGGATGATAACGGCCTACCCACAACCATCGTCATTTGCCTCTTGGATAAAACAGCACAGGTAAACGCAAGTAATCAAGCCTCAGAGTTAAACTATGCGCTCGAACAAAAAGTGACCAAACGTACAGAAGAGCTGACGTACGAACAAGTTCAATCCAAAGCAGAAATTAAAAAATTACAGCAACAGCTGGTGAGTAGTGAACAGCAAAAGCAACGTCAATTAGATCAAGGTAGCCACCGCCCTTTAGAAGATGCATTAATTCAGCTGCAAAAACTGACCAATATTGACTCGTCTAATATTAAAAATGTGGAAGCTAACCTGCAACTTCAGCAAGCTAATTACTTGATCAGCCTATTGTCTTCTCACCTTGCAGCCAGCCACAATACTCATACACAAACATTTGATGTTGTATCACTGATTCAAGATTCACTCATTGAGTTCAAAGACAAATTTTCATTAACTTCTGAAGCCAATACCCGTCTTCCTTTTTCATTAATGCTTGATAGTCACCAAACGCTATTAACGTATTGCTTTAATCATTGTCTAATTACGATGAGAGCACTCAATCCCGACAGCTTCGATAATCAATTCTTAACTGTCAATTTGCAGATAGAAGAAGATAATGGGTTTATTACGTTAACGTATGATAATCACGCTGCTCAAATCAATGGCCTGGTCGATAACCAAATCGTTAAAGGCAATAGCAATGAAATGATTATTTTAAGTATGTGCAATGCGATGCTTGAGGATCGGTATAACGGCTCTGTTAGTTTGGTTCAAGAAGAGAAAAAACTCACCATAAAGCTTCGCTTCAATATCTGCGCCCACTCGTAGAGATAGAAACTACCACTTATCTCTACGTGAACGCAGCGCTGTAAATACCGCTCTGGACGACGTAATACTCTCGCCACTAGCCTCCAGTTTGGCGATTAACGAAGGGCTCTCTAAGCGTAAAAATGGATTATATAAGCGCTCCTGACCTAACGTCATATACGGCATGTCATTAGGCTGTAGGCTTTCAACACTTCTCTGCCAATAGGTCGTATCTTCGTTATTAGGTTCCCACACCAATGAGAAGCCCAAATTGGTCTTCATATAATCATGGCCAGGATATAAGATAGTTTCATCTGGCAGAGGCTTTAAGACAGCTTTAAAGGTCTCATACATTTGGTCAACGTTTCCGCCATTAAAGCAATTACCTGCGCAGGCATTAAAGAGGGTATCACCCGAAAATAAAATGGGGTTTTTTTCGCTCACCGTTAATAAGCACACGTGAACAGGAGTATGCCCCGGCGTTGGTAATACTTTGAATACCATACTGCCAAGCTCAAACACCTCATTAGCAATCAACCCTCTAGCAACATTAGGAATTTTACCAATCGCATGCTCACTGGCCCAAATAGGCGCGCCTGTAGCAGCTTGCACCGTGGGATTACCTTCAATGTGATCGTGATGTTCATGAGTATTGATGATGAGCTTAATCTGCCAGCCTTCGGCCTTGGCTGCCGATAAAACCGCTTCTCCATCCAATGGGTCTAACGCGATTGCTTGACCGGTTTTTTCGCAACCAATAATGTAATTAAAATTACGTAATCGGTTGTTCATATATAGACGTATGACTTTCATGGCTTTGACTACCTACCATTTTTTAAGGCTTCATCTTTCAAGGCTTCATTTTGAAAGCTTAATAGATAGAGGGGCTAGCGCCCCTCAAAAGACGACTCGCGATTACCAGTAGGCAACATTTTCTACATCATCTTCCGCTTCTAAATCCTCGACAAAATGCGACCCTAAAATATTCTGTAATTCTTTAACGCGCACTTCCAACTCTTCAGATTCATAAGGAACCGCAGGGCTATGTCCCCAAACAGGCCCAGGCCAAGCTGGATCATCACTATAGCGACAAATATGATGCTGATGTAACTGGGGAACGACGTTACCAAGAGCCGCAACGTTCATTGATTTTGCGGAAAAATGGTCGGCCATATTCTGACAAACCATCGCCGACTCCTTCATCATTTGCGCCTGATCCTCAGAGGACAAATGATAGTACTCATACACATCATTATGTGCAGGCACCAGAATAACCCAAGGGTAGCGTTTATCATTCATCAGCAATACTTGGCACAAAGGAAAACGTCCAATTAAAACCGTATCATTTTGTAATCGTTGATCTAATACAAACATATAATCTCTCAATTCAGATATCAGAAATAGTTAATAAATCATCAGATAAAACAGCACAGTATTATTTTAGGCGCTTTTCCTCATAAGGTCATCTTTAGAAACGCAATTTTAAAAACGATACGCCATACTCGCACGCACCATTCTTGGTTCAGTGGGATGTAAATGAACGTCTTCTACATCTGCACCTTCCCCAGGAAGGCGAGAATCGTACAAATAGGTAATATCATTTCCTTCTTCATTCGTGAGATTAATGACTTCAAAAGAACCGCTAAGAACTGTTGTAAAATCATAACCTAACTGTGCATTTAGCATAGTTACCGCATCAGCACGCTGACTGTTATCTTCATTCAAGGCAAAGTCACCAAAATGGCGCAAACGCAACCCTGCATCCCACTGGCCAAAATCATGAACAGCAATACCTAAACTGAATACACGCTCAATAGCCCCTGGAATATATTGCTCAGATTCACCTTTTGGCTGTAAACGTGCTTGGCTAAATGCCACGTCACTATCAATAATCAACCAAGACTCTGGCTGCCAGAAAATACTGCCCTCAATACCTCTTCGCTCAGATTTATCAGAAGCCTCTGTCTCACCATTATCGCCAACAAAAATCAATTCAGACTCTAATGTTAACCACCAAAGAGACGCTGCAACTTGTAGCGTATCGGTCAGTTGAGATTGAATGCCTAAATCGGCGCCTTCACTGCGAGCAAACACATCCGCCTTTTCTGAAGTAGCTCGACTACCTTCACTAAAACCACGAGCATCATTACTGTGATAACCCTGGCCATAATTTGCAAACCAATGAGTGGTTTCACTGGTGCTGTATATTGCGCTCAGTTTTGGACTCACCATACTATCGCTTGCGTTATTTTTTTCGCCGGTTAAACGATTTTCAACATCAGCTTGAAGATAATCAAAGCGCGCTCCAATTTGTGTACGAAAGTTATCTGACCAGTTATGATTATTTTGTAAAAACAACCCTAATCCAGTTTCTTCAACTTTATGACGAATCAACTCCCCGCTTACAAGAGTCTCGCGTTTTTTTGTTGCCGATAAGCTCACATCGCCAATATGGTCATGACGTACATCCATACCAAGCTGCCACTCACCATTAGCCGTTGGTAAAACATCAAATAATAAGGAGCCCCCTATTATCTTACGCTCGTCATATTGACGAATTTGATCACCATTAATAGCGTCTGTTGCATAGGTATGGTTAGCAAATAACTCCAATCCATAATCAATTACATACACATTACTTTGTAGTTCTTTTCCACTAATATCGTGCCAGCCTTCGTAATTCAAGCTGTAACGATGAGTGTTTCCGCCAGTCGTATCGTCCATTGAATCGTAACGATCACCACCATTATCAATATACCGCTGAGGAATTTGATCCGTCGCAATCCAGGTATTATCAAACCCCATAAAACTGATATTGCCGCCATTTACTGCATCACCAAAAGTATACTTAGCCATAGCAGAGTATTTTTCTTGATCTTGAGCAACATCCCAAGGACCGTCATAACGGGTTATATCTAGTGCTGCAATAAATGAATCACCTTCATTAAATAAATCACTCACACCACCTGCCAAAAGCAAGCGTTGATAACCAAATTGGCCTAAGCCAACTTTGATTAGCGAATTTTTCATGCCGCTCTTACTGTGTAATCGCACCGCACCGGCATTAGCAAAGTCACCTTCTTTGCCGTAGTAAGGGCCTTTACTGTAATTCAGCGACTCAATCATCTCTGGAATAATAAAGTTGATATCGGTATAGCCTTGGCCATGGGCATGGGTACGATTATTAACAGGCATACCGTCAATAAACGTTGCCATATCTGTTCCGTGATCGAGATTAAAACCTCATAAAAAGTATTGGTTCGCCTTGCCCTCACCACTATGCGAAGTCACAATTAGGCCAGGGACTGTTTCTAAAACTTCTCCTGCACGACTAATAGGACGCTGCTCTATTTGCTCAGCGACCACCGTTCCCATCGATGCAGAAACCCCATCGCCCATTTGCGCACTGCCACTAACCGTAATATGGCTAAGCTCAGCAATATCCGACGATGAATTGATACCTGCGGCTTGCATATTGGCCACAAATACTAGATTGAAGGCGAACGAAATCGCCAAAGTAAGAACACTTTGTTGTTTATATGTCATTTTTCTCTACTTTTTTATCTACAAAAGAATTATTCAAGCCGTATTTAGATGAATGATTTATTGGCTAATTAAAATCAGTTTCCCTGTGTTTGGGTCTTTATAAACCTGCCCCATAGATTGATAACCTTCGCGGCCTTTCACTGAGTCCTTTAAAGATTCAGGCACTTCAATTAATTCTTTTCCTGGCTGAATAGGCTTTGAATTTTCAACATTAAAGTGCTGTTTTAAATCTGCACTTTGTGCAACCAATGCAGCAATGAGTCCGCAGGCAAAAACCAACATGATGTCGACTAAATTGGCAAGTGGCCCTAAAGGCTCGTCGCCTTGGGCATCAAAAGAACTGGAACGCCACTTATCCATGTTCACAAGCCTCCATAGCAGCGTCATACCAGCGACGTCGCATGCGCCCTAAGACAAACCCGATGATCCCAGCTAATAAACCAATCACCGTCGTATCAAATGCGACCGTCATGGCCGTGGTTAAGATGGTTAACTCGCCTTCTCCTAACGCTGCCAAACCTGGACCTAACGGAATAAGGGTTCCCATTAATCCCAACATCGGAGCAATACGGGTAATAAAATCAGCACGTTCAATACGACGTTTACCTGCTTGGCGTAAGCCGACTAGCCCAGAGCGATCAGATAAGCGCTGAATGCCGCCAAAGCGCTCACCTATTGCTAACCCTGTTTCATACACGGCTAAGGCGATAAACAATAATAAACCCCACACCACGGGCTCTAATAAAAAGCCTGTAATCTGATGCATAACATTTAATGAAATAGACGAAAACATAATCAATAACCTTTTAAACAATACAAATAATAACGAGCACTAAACAACCAATATGCCTGCGCTATAAACGGCGGGCACGAATAAAACCGCCAAACATCAATAATAAAGCTAAACCCAATACAATCCGCAAATACGTCTCACCACTGCTATCTTCCGATGTTTCGTCATTTTCAGTATTTGAAGTTGAATCATTTTTATTCGCTTCAGTTGCTTTTGTATCACTAGCATTTGTATCAGTAGCATCTGCTGTATTTTTAGCGCTATTACCAACTTCAACTTCCTGAATATGCACGGGTGAAGTCGGTGCAAATTCTGCTGGATTATTCATGCGACTGGCCGCTAATGTTTGCTCTAACTTGGCCACCGTTTCAGCATCCAGCAACGGTTTAATGAACTCGTAAATTGGATGATTGGCGTGAGTATGACCACTACCAGGAATGCCTTTTTCGATAATATTATTGGCAAAGGCTTCCGCTAATTGCTGCTGGGTTGCCTCATCGGTTTGCCAAAAGTCTTTTTCAATGGCAACCAACATCACCGCCAGAATATTCGTTTGCACATGCACATTATGCTTGTCGGCTAAAAACTCATCCAAGCCGACGTCCAGTGAATCGTCAATATAAACAGACTTAACTTCTTCCCAAACCCAGGATTGTATAATTTCAGGGCTGGTCACTTGCCAACCCCAAAGGTATTCAACAAATTCACTGCCCATTGTGCGAGCACCGGAGTAACCTTCTTTCATCAAAGGTTCAATCCACTGGCGATTTAAGAATCGCCCACGCAGTTCTCCTAAAAGCGCCACTTCTAAGGGGTCCATTTTCAAATTTTGATTATTGGCATGCGAAATAACAAAGCTATTAGGCTGCTCGCCCGTGACCGTTTCAATTGCTAAATTTAAACCTCCTAAATAATCAAAAGCATCATTATTATCGATCAGCCCATATAAGTTACTGGCTCGACCTAAATAGGTATTACCGACATTCGATAGCTGAGCTTTGAATAAATCTTGTGCCCCTGCACCGCTAATAAACCCATCTGATTCAATGCCATACGCGTGCCCCATGCGTTTAATAAAGACATGGCCTAGTTCTTTACGATCATCCCAAGCGCCCGAACGTTCGGCCAAACGGTTGACCCCTGCCCCATAAGCACCTGGTGCACTGCCAAAAATACGCAAACTGGCTTGGCGGGCTAATACGTTTACATCCTTATTTGGGTGCGCAGCCAATAATGCTTTGGCTTCTAAAACCCAGTTACGGGCAATCAGGTTGTGCTCTAAACTTTCGCTATCCCAGCGTTCTTTTTTATCCCCAGCAGGGGCATCGTTGTTCTGTAAATCAAGAGCTTCGATTAAATCGTCAACCGGTTTAAGGGCCGATAACAACATTAATGTCAGTGCAGGATACTGCTGATGAATGGTTTCACGGCTGGCGGCTAACCCTAATAATACCGCTTTATCCAGCAGCTCTAATTGTGAGCCATAAAGATCTCGGAATAATCCCGAGCTGGTAAAGACCACATCACGTCGCTGTGTTCGCTCGTCATCTAAAGGCAATAGTTGTAAACTTTTAAGAATGCCTCGGCTATTCCAAACGGGCTTCACCCCTAACATATCCAAACCAAAAGCAATCATTGCGCCTTCGTCACGCACGGCATCGGAGGCCCATAAAATAATCGCTTCTTTTTCAGCAAAGGTATTCATACCCGCCTTATTTTGCTTAAAACTAACGGCATTTTCTGCGCGGGCTTTTTGTGCTAACTGCTGGCCAATTTCTACGCCCAGCTGAGTCGGTAATAAACTGCCATCAAGCGCATAAAAGTTACGCCCAGTAGGCAATGCTTCTGGCGTACGAATCGGATCATTACCTTTACCTGGCGCAACGAAGCCACCATTTAACGCATTAATGAATGCGGTCATTTCAGACTTAGGAGAGCTCATCAGTGCGCTACGGATCGCGGCGCTATTTTTATTTTTTAAATTGTCCCCTTCTGCCATCGACTGCATCATGGTATCGATGGATTCTTTTTCCCAGTCACGACCAAATACGTGCAACCCGAGCGGCATAAATTCTTCTTGCAGATGCGTTAAATAGTGCCCTACTTCGTGCAATAAAAAGTCGTCATCAATATCACTGAATCCAACCCCACGGACGACAAGTTCTTCATCCATACTGGCAATCAGTTCATCCCGAAGATTCAATGCATCGATTTTGTGTCGTAATGCTTTAATGGCTTTTTGCTGTGTGCTTTCATCACTGGCCGCTTCGGCACTTTCGATTAACTGACGCAGTTGCAAAAGGCCATCGTACAATTCAGTAATGGCTAATGGCGGCGTTAAATGATCCACCATAATGGCAAGGCCACGACGCTTGGCTTGAATGCCTTCGCCAACACCATCAACAATATACGGGTAGATACTCGGTATATCCTGCACGACGATTGAGGGATAATCGATGGCCGATAACCCTGCGCCTCGTTTTGGTAAAAACTCATAGGTTGAGTGGCGACCCACATGCACTAAGGCATCAGCGCCAAAATCTTTGGCCAAATATTTATAAAAAGCCAAATACTGATGTGGCGGCGGAAATGACATATTGGCATGCAACAGTTCTTCGTTCAGTTCCCAACCACGAGGCGGCTGAGGGCCTAAAAATACATTGCCAAACTGCAGCCCAGGAATAAGTAACTTATTATTCCAAACCATGGTTTTACCCGGCGCTTTGCCCCAACCACGAATGCCTTCAATGCTCATAGAGATAATCGCAGTTTGTAGCTTTTCTGCCTGCTGCCAACTGGCCGTATTATTTTGACTTGCGTTATGAATACTAATGTCCACTTTTTGCGCTTCGATTAATACCACATACTCTTCTTCTAGCTGCTCTAATAGATTCAATGCACGCTCACGACCAGGGTGACGAATACCATCTAAGGCATGATGTAAATCGTGCATTGTCGAATCCATCAGCTCATACAGTTCCGTTAAAATACGCTGACGTTCTGGGTGAGAAAGCCCTAACAAATATTCATGACCCGCACCGAATAAAAAATACTCAATGCGCTGATGCATAAAACCCAACGGCCCTTGTTGCATTTCGGCTTGCACAGGCTCAGGCAAAGTTTCAAACCACGCTTGATAGCTGCTGGCGCTCATATTATGAATCAACCCCGACATCTCATCTAATGCCTTAGCATCTTCTGGTAAATTAACCGCCTTTTGCTGCAATAAATCTAATAAGGCTTCAGCACTGGCAGGAAAATTTTCTTGCGGCCCAAGGTCATAACCTTGCTGCTTTAATGCATTCAGCATTTGCCATAAGGAATCTGGCACATTTAAGTTATCGGCCCCAATGTTATGGCGCCCAGGGGGATGATTATAAAAAACGACGGCCACTTTTTTGTCTTTATTGGCTTTGGTTTGCAAAGCTAGCCATTTTTCAATTCGCTGAGTTAAGCGCTGCACCTCAACATCAACCGGTTCGGTTTTAGCAACCTGTGCTCCGGTTAAATCATCTATATCGGTTGCTGCCGCCAAGGCTAATACATGAGCTTGGCCAATTCCCTGCAGCTCTGGCATAGCAATGCGATAGTGCACACTGTCGGCAGGTAAACCCTGGCTGGATAAATCGTATAAGGCGCTGTTTAATTCAATAACTCGAATGCCTTTAAAAACAGGAACATTAAGCTGGGTAAACAGTTCGCTGACTTGCTCGCGGCCATCTCCACCACCTACAACAAAGTCTTGTAAAGAAATAATCACAAATGGCTGAGTGCTTTGTTCATTGATATTTTTAATCGCTGCGACGGCTTGAATACTGGCATCCCCCCAAGCTGACAGCACCGATATACAATGATTATTGCTCGCTATTTCTTGGCAAAGACGTTGATGCAACTGCCAGTCTCCTGGGCGATCACCGGTATCATGATCAAGAATATAAACGATGGGTTTTTGTTGCGTTTTGATTAAACTGATCAGTTCTTGCTGCGTTTTTTTATGCTGACTGTTTAAATAAAAACGCAGCGTTTCAGCGCTTTGCAGTATGGGCCAAGTGTTATTTTCAACCGTTTGTTGATGATCAGTCTCGGTTGCTGAGTCGGCTAATAAACTGAATAACGAAAAGCGATTATCATCGTTATGATTCTGCCAATATGCTTTTGCCTGCAACCAATAAGCAAACTGCGGCCATTGCTCTTGCTGCTGCAATAATTGCTGAGCATAACTGCCTTGCTCACTATTGGTAAGGCGCTTAAATAAGGATTTTTTTTGCTCATTGGTTAAACCATCAAATAATCCTAATTGATAATCGTTATACGGATCACTGTTGAGCTGCAGCAAGCGACGGTCACCATTGATCGCAATGCGGGTTTGCCGTTTAGGGTAATGAAGATTGAGCAAGCGCTCGACGGGTTCAGCAAAAACGGCGGCCATTAAAATCGCATCGGCCTGATTCACCAACGTTAACAAGTCTTGGTCGCTCATTAAGTTAATTTGACTGACCGAGCGAATGTTAAGCGTATGCTGAGGATGAGTATCTAAAAAGCGATGAGCGGCAACCACCAAGCTGCCACTGGAGCGGTCTGAGACAAACGCGACAATATTGACAATGTTTTTTGCCGGTAAAGTATGACTCTCTTGTAAGGTATTAGCAGAAGCAATATTCACGTTCGCTAAGACAAGACTTAGCAGCGTCACCCACCATAAACTCGATCGCAGAGACAGACATCGTGATATTTGTAAAAATAGTGGCATTTTCCTTCCTCAAACTAAGCGTGCATCGTAGTGATGCGAAAACAGCAATAGCGAGGAAATAAGCGTGCAAAATTAGATTGTCTACCCTACACATGTATCTCGAATACAAATGTATTAATAGAAAATTTAATTCTGTCATGCGTTTCAGGACCACCCCGCCTGAGATATCATGTTTTTACAGGCCGGTCTCCGGACTCAAAATATTAAAATAGATTAATATTTATTACCGTTGCGGGGGCAGCACAGGTTTTTCACCTGTTTCCCGATTATCCCTTTTGTCTAAAGTCATTAGAAACTAGTTAAAAACTAAATCCATTAAATTAGAACGGGCACCTGAAAACGCGGAGGATACCAGTAGATGAATTGAATTCAAAGTGAATCTTCTGCACACTGACCTCATCACACTGATCTCATATAGTTTTCTAGTTTTTCAATATTATTACTGTTATGTATGACATCCACAGCGTGCGAATAGGCAAAAAGACCGTTTATATGGCACTGTTTATATGGCACTGATTGATACGCCAAAGATAATTCACCTGAAAAAGATCGCTAAACCATGAAACATACGATTCGCTTCTCTCATAGCATTTACGACATCGGAAAAGAGTCTTGGGATGCGTTATCCACGTCTGACAATCCGTTTTTGCGCTTTGAATTTTTAGCGGCGCTGGAAGATTGCCAATGCATTGATTCACCGATTCAACGCATGCCATTAAATAGCGGCTGGATACCACAGTACGCAATAGTAGAAGATGAACAACACGCTGCACTGGCCATCGCCCCCGTTTTTCAAAAGTTACACTCCTATGGTGAATACGTTTTTGACTGGGCTTGGGCCGATGCCTATCAACGTCATGGCCTTCAGTATTATCCTAAGCTGGTATGGGCAATTCCATTTACGCCGTCTACTGGGCCCAGAATGATTAGCCAAGGCAATCAGCATGAATGTACGCAATACCATCAACTGATTGCAGAAGGTTTAACGGCGCATTGCCAAACTCATAATTTTTCTGGCTGGCATTGTTTATTTCCAAATGCAGTCGCGCAACAAGCCTTTGGATCTTCTGACAGTACAATTAACAATACAACTTACAATACAATTAACCGTGCTATAAACGGCACAATGAGCCGTACCAGCTGCCAATTTCATTGGTTTAACGGCGATGCTAATGGACAAGGGTTCACCAACTTCGCGCACTACCTTGACAAGTTCACCAGTCGTAAACGTAAAAACATAAAAAAAGAACGGGCTCGATTACTTGAATCAGGATTTTCTTTTCATCAAAAATCAGGTTTCGAGATCAGTGAAAGCGACATAGAAAATTTCTACCATTGCTATCAGCTGACGTACGCCAAGCGAAATTCTAGAGGGTATCTCACTCTGGCTTTTTTCAAACAGTTAGTTAAAACAATGCCTGAGCAAATATTGCTGGTTCAAGCCAACTATCAAGCTCACGATAAAGATGCTGATAGCAGCAGTAACCGTGTCGTTGCCAATGCGTTGTATTTTAAAGATGCGGATAATCTTTATGGCCGCTATTGGGGGTGCTTAGAAGAATTTGATAGTGTGCATTTTGAGTGTTGTTATTATCAAGGCATTGAGTATTGTATTGAACATAACCTCAGCCACTTTGATCCTGGCACTCAGGGCGAGCACAAGATAAGTCGTGGTTTTGAACCGACTATTTGTCATAGTCAACACTGGATTGCTCATCCTGAATTTAGTGAAGCTATCGATGAATTCTTAACCGTCGAGAAATCAGACATTAATAACTATGTTATTCAAGCCACTGAATATTTGCCTTTTAGGAACACTAATGAAAATACGACTCAAAGCGCAGACTAAAATATGAAATTATTACTCGCCTTCCCTATTCTATTTCGCATAGGCTTTGCACTTTATGCCCTATTAGTAATTTGGGCATCATTAAGAACTGGCGGTGGGCCGCAACCGATTGAGCATTTTGATAAAGCATTGCATTTTACTTTTTATGGAGTATTCACAGTCATTGCTGCAGGCTGCACCATAAAAAAACGAACGTTTATTTGGCTGTGTATTTTTATCGCTTTTTATGGCGTATTAATGGAGATTCTTCAGTCCTTTGTACCTTCACGATTTATGTCCTTAGCCGATATAATCGCGAATACATCAGGTATTATTATCGTTGCCGTTATATTATTTAAGCTACGTTTACATCGATAATAAAATTACTAACTCCAGAAAAATAAAAACGAACAGATGTTCGTTTTTATTTCATGATCACACTAGAAATATTAGAAGTTATAGGAAACAGCAAGTTTCCAATTCACAGGCGCTCCGTAACGCACTTGACCGCTATTAATATAGCTATAATATTTCTCATCTAAAAGGTTTTCAATATTAAGCTGTACTTTCATATTATTGTTCACGTCATAACGTCCCATTATGCTAACCAGCTGATACGAATCTTGAACAATGTCATTTTCATATATTTTGTCTTGCCAGTTAATACCGCCACCAAGAGTCAGTTCTGGCATCAAATCTACAAGGTTGTATGTAGAAAAAATATTGGCTTGCTTGCGAGGTTGATTTGTATTCACGTCAAGTGAAACGCTGTCATCTGCTTTCACTTTGAACTCAGAATAACCCGCATTAATATTTAACCCCTTAATCGGTTGACCAATCACCTCAAGTTCATAACCTTCGCTACTAACATTTTCTGCGGCTGCATAAACGGCACGTGCTGCATCATCAGGGTGAACGCCTGTTTGCACTGCAACGTTATCTTGGTCAACTTTAAAAATAGAAACAGACGTTTGTAGCATGTTATTTAAATAACTACTTTTCAAACCCGCTTCGTACGTTTTACCTTCTAGAGGATCTAGTAACTTGTCATTTTCATCTTGTTTATTTTGTGGGTTAAAGGTTTCTGCGTAGCTCACATAAATACGATGGTCATCAGTTAAGTCGTATAGAACACCAGTATAAGGCACGAATACATTATCATTGCCGTAATCTCCCGTATCCGAGTATGAATCTCCTTTGCGGTTCCAACTGGTCACTCGGCCACCTAAAATAACCTTTAGATCATCCGTTAAATGCAAACGCGTCGCGGCATAAACACCTTCATTAGTTACTTCAATGTCTTTATCTAAACTGCCATCTTTTGACCATTCTGGCTCAGGAAAATCTCCATTCCAGTCATCAAAGTTTGTGACGGGTAAAAATGCATTCGTCAAAGGCGCATAACTGTAAGCTTTTGATTTTTGTTCACTGTAGATTGCACCCAGTACGATATCAGCGTCTATGTCAAAAGCATTTGCTTGACCGCGTAATTGAACGTCTAAGCTGTGTTGTGTTGATTCACCGTCACTTTTGTAAGGCCAAGAGGTCAGGCCATCGCCTGTATTCTCATCAAAACTATTCGCTGCGTCATACATGTAAAGCAACTTGCTGTCTGATTCGTATTTCATGTAGTTATAATTAACAGCCAATTCCCAGCCATTATTAAAAAGATGATTAATATTGGTAAATGCGTTGGTACTGGTTGTTTCCCATCGAGTCCAATTCGCTGCGGTCGTTACAGATCGTTTAAAGTCGGTATCATTGCCATTATTATATTTGGCTTGTAGTCCACCCCAAACTGGTGCGATAGGATCATCATGCTGATAACTTACACCAACGCGAACCAAGGTGCTTGGCGATAAATCTTTTTCGATAACACCATAAAAAACTTGAGTATTTTGCTCGAATGAATCGGTAAACGAATCGCTTTTAACCGCTTTTGCCACAACCCGACCACGTAACGACCCATCATCACTCAAACCCGATGCAATATCCGCATTCAACTCCTTGCGATTCCAACTGCCTGTTACAGCACTGACGTGACCGTTAAAATCAACACTATCAGCTTGTTTACGCACTAAATTGATAGATCCAGAAGGATCTCCTGTTCCCGTCAATAAACCTGTCGAGCCTCGAACAAATTCAACTCGCTCGTAAATTGAAACGTCAGCAATGGTTTCTCCTGAATCACCTAAAATGCTCCAAGCCATTGGCACACCATCAATTTGATAGTTTTCAATTTTGAACCCTCGCGCCTGTAATTCATTACGCACATTATCCCAAGCAGAGTGAGAGACACCAATCGTATTTTTAATCGTATCAACGACGGTATCTAAACTCTGATCTTGTATACGTTGTTCTGTCATAACACTGACAGATTGAGGAGTTTCTTTTAGCGTTAACCCCAAGCCTGTAGCAGTATCAATAACTTTATTAACTGAGTACTGGCCCGATACGGTCACTGCACTTAAATCAACCGTGTTCGATTGATTTATTTCAGTTGTTTCACTGTATGTGTGACTTGATACAAATGCTAAAGAAATAGCCGTTGCTAAAGTGGAATTTTTGAAAAGCATGAAGCTTCACCCATTTACTAATGATAATTGTTCGCATTATAAGCAAATACCAAAGCTAGGCAAGTAAATACTAATGATAATTACTATCATTAGCTTTAAGGCATAGTGAAAATGTAGTAACCTTCCGGAAATTCTAAGCGACCACTGTCAGCATCAAGCTTAAAACCTTCGTTGGCTAGAAAGTATTAATGGGTTGTTTTTCGTTATTTAAAAAATACGGTATTTATAATGGCTAAAATCAATAGACGCTTCTGGTTTCAATTACACGGTTGGCTTTCTTTACCAATCTGGGTGATTTTTAGTTTTGTTTGCCTGACTGGAACTATTTCAGTACTGAGTCATGAAATAACTTGGTTAACTAACTCGGATTCACGAGCCAGTAATCCAGAGCAATTAGCAGCGAAACCCATTGCTGACCTAGTTAAAGCTGTTGAAAATAAATTCCCTACCGCCGATGTAAGTTGGGTAATGACTCGAGAATCTTATCTCAGCTATGTCATTAGCTTTACAGATACCGATAAACCAGCCGCTCAAGCATATGTAAATCAGTATACCGCTGAGATTCAGGAAGTATTTCAAGGAATGACGTTCATCGGCTTTATGCGGTCTTTACACGGCTGGTTATTATTTCCATGGCACCATAATTTTAGTATTGGTTATTACTTAGTTTCTTTAATGGCTATTGTCATGATGGGTGCCCTGGTTACAGGATTAGTAGTCTATAAAAAGTTTTGGAGAGCATTATTTAAACCTCAACTAAGAGTCAGTAAAGGTTTACGAATATTTTTGCAAGACGCACATCGTTTTAGTGGGGTCTGGTCTATGTGGTTTTTGTTCATTATAAGTATCACAGGGCTTTGGTATCTTACTCAGGCGGTACTGTGGCATAACGATGTTGATATCGATCCCCACGCTCCGCTTCTTGATAATAAAGTAATCCCGACTTATCAAGTCAATGCGCCCGAATTCACTATAGGGCTTGATCAAGCGATACTAACAGCTAAGCAAACACATCCTGATTTTATGCCCACATTTATTATGCTACCTGAACATAACCGGGATACTTACAAGTTAATGGGTAAAGGCGACTTCATTTTATACGACGATACAAGCTATAGACTCAGCATTAATCCATGGGAAGGAAATATAGAAGCACGCCAAGATCCAGATAACATGACAGTACTACAAACTGTTTCGCACATTGCAGATCCCATTCACTACGGCACAATTGGTGGAATCTGGACCAAAATTATATGGTTTATATTTGGATTAATTTTGAGTGGTATGTCAGTTGCTGGGTTTATGATTTGGCGCTATCGATTAGTAGACGCAAAGGAAAATAAATAATGGCACGTTTACATGCAACAGCTTGGAATAGGTATAAATTTTTGCTCAGTGGTATCGTATTATTGCTACCTATTCTCTTTTTATATCAATCTTTAAACCCTGTTTTTCCGGATGCATTACCTGAAATCACAGTGGGAGAGTATAGCATTGTGCCCATGCCTTATGATTTAGACCCCGCATATCAACATGACGGCGTCTATGTGAAAGATTTTTTACTCACATTTACAGCAGGTGATATTCACAATATTCGACAAGGGTATTTAAACATTGGGCAAGAGCCAGCTCTTATTTCAGAGATACAAAAAAGCACTGGAGGCGAAGGCTTTTTACATGGAAGTAAACATGGCCAACATGTTCATGCCATTTCAAAGCCTCAAATATCAACGGAAGCCAGTATTTGGTTAACAATAGAAAATTGGAATGGGGAAATTTTACAAGCTCGTTGGAGTATCCCGCAACCCATGCTTAATTAGTCTTTTTATGCAAAGCACGGTCACTTTACATTCGAGTTCGCCCTACTATCGCCTTCAGATTTTCTAGCATAGGAACAATCACAGATTTAGTTTTCGGCTGTCGTTCTTTTGAAAACGCAATAGGACGACTCACTTTCATCGCCGCAATACCAATTCTAGCCGTATAAATACCCGCGCCGAGTCCCTGCCCTAATCGCGCACTTGCCATGCCACTTAAGGTTGTTGAGCCAAACTCTTCCATCACTTGATCAATCACAATTTCACTCATGCCAATAAAAGCCAGCTGATGAATCACCAATTTTAATAATTTCAAACGATTACTCAGTGATGGCCTCATGCCATATACCTGTGCAATGTCATCGATCATTTTAATGCTACGCCATAACGACAGTAGCATGTCTAAAGAAGCCCACGGACTTGCCGCCACGGCCGCGCCGGTTTGTAAGCTAAAGTTAGATACTCTGCGCAGAGCTTCTTGGTCAAGTGGTTGTAAAAAAGCACGTTCGATGTGTTCAATCACTTCACGATCGTTACTGTAATCCGGTAGCGCATTAATACAGCGCTGGAAGTGCATATGCTGTGGTTTATCGGCATAAAACGTATTTAACTCGTCGATAAACTGTTTGGCATTACCCACATCATGAGTTTCGCTTAAGCGCTGAGCATGAGCTTGAATATCTTTCAGTGCACCTAAGTTTTCTTTATCGTGCAAATACCCACGTAATACACGAATACCAAAACCTGCCACCACAACTAGCAAGACGATAAAACCCGCCGCTAATAACCAGTGTACCGCGAGGGCACGTTGAACAACGGTATAAACTTCCCACCCCACCAGCACAGCGAATACTAAACCTGCACCATACAAGAATGTCTTCAATCCTTTAACCGGTATCGCTTCTAAACGTATGGCTGAGTATTCAGAAACATGAGGTAAGCGTTCACCTGAGGTGATCGCTTCTGGCACTTCGTTGAGTGCTTCTTGTTGATTGGGAATAAACGTCTTTGCCTGTCTCTCACTCTTCTTAGAACTCATATTTTTACTATTGTTAGTGTTCATACGCACTTATCTCCTATCAATGCGTTCAACACACTATCAAGACGAATGTGTGGAATGGCATCTGAATTTTGATACGACAAACCTTTGGGCGGATTCAATTTAGGAATCGTCCATTCTAAAAAGGGCTGCCATTCATCACCTTCTGGTATGCGTGACGGAATGGTTGGGTGGGTATAACCAATCGCCGAGCCATCGGTATCAACCCCTGTAATTCCCAACTCACCCGCGTGCTTTATTTCTTTTGAAGAACGTACCGCTGCGGTTGCTTCACACAAGGGTGATACACCTTCATGCTGGGCATTTTTATAAGCCTGATTGACCAATATTTCCAATAAATTTCGTACGGCTTCATGATCTTCTGAAACGACCTGATCTACCTTAGTCGCGGCAAAAATCACCTTATCTATTTTAGGATTAAATAATTGTAATAACCGATTTTGGCTGCCGTAAGCAAAACTGTCGGTGATATTGGTCAGTGCTTGGCGCATATCATCAATGTACTGCGGCCCTGCATTCAATGCACTGACCACATCCACTAAGACCAACTGGCGATCAATGCGACTAAAAAAGGTTTTATAAAAGGGATCGACTAGCTCTTTTACGTAGCGTTTATAACGGCGTTCACATAATTTAAAATAACTATTATGACTGGCATTATTTAATTGGCCTTCGGTATAACTGCCACATTTTAATAACGGTAAAAAGCATAAGATACTGGCATCATCGACCTGCCCAGGAATTAAAAAACGTCCTGGTTGAATTAAGCTGAGGCTTTTATTTCCATTACTGCCATCACTCGCAGCGTGATTTTTACACGCTTTTAAAAACTGAATAAAATGCGCATTGAGTGCTTTCAGTTTTTGCTCATCTGCTTCCGCTAATGGGTCTAACTGCTGTAAATCGTTTAGCAGTGAACCTAATAACTCTGTGCGCGGTGATTGGGTATATTGCGTGTTGCATTGCGCACACCAGCGAGAATAACTCATGTCTCGTAAAGGTAAGTCGAGCAGCCATTCGCCTGGGTAATCTCTAATTTCTAAGAAC
The DNA here is from genome assembly GCA_913061415.1 of uncultured Oleispira sp. Classification (GTDB taxonomy): domain Bacteria; phylum Pseudomonadota; class Gammaproteobacteria; order Pseudomonadales; family Oceanobacteraceae; genus Oleispira. The sequence goes on from CAJXUD010000008.1 coordinate 45,023, forward strand.
AGTGAAAACTGTTCTCGGCCAAATGGATTAAGTTTACTGACATTTTGTGCCAACCTTAATTCTAATAAACAGCCACTAAGATCTTTGGTCGACTCTGGCCATTGAGGCACAGATTGAGTTAAGCCCTGATACGCTAATTCATAAGGAAAAGATGCTAGATGATTATCCTCTAGCCGATGCATCTTCACATTTAATAAACGACCCGAAAGAACCGGAGAAAACCCGGGCAGACTAGCGGCTTTATGCTGCAATAATTGATTAATTAAACTGGTAATAAACGTCGACTTACCACTTTGGCTTAGCCCTGTAATACCAATACAGAAACGCTTATCTCTGAGTTTGTCAGAGAGCTTATCGATGCTCACTAAGCTATCATCGGCTAATTCCGCTACTTTCGCATAAGTACGTTTAAAGAAATGGTCTGCCATACAATTAAAATCACCCTCTAAAATTCTTTTATTTAAGCCAACACTGCAACTTCATTCATTATTAGCAGCTCATGACTCGCAGAAAAATTTGTCCATATCCCCTAAGTGCTCTTGAACGAACTCTAAAAAAGCTCTCATGGAAGGTGTTGGGTGTTTTCCTTTTGGATACACAACACACCAAGAACGCCTGAGAGGAAAGCCCTCTAATGGGATAACTTTTAACTGACCTAGTTTCAATTCAGGTAGCATGCCTAGCTTAGGTAGCACAGCGACCCCTAACCCAGCTAAAACGCCGTGTTTCACAGCGTCGTTAGACCCAAGGGCCATCACCGGAGATAATGATAAACGATTCTCTTGAGCAAACAGTTCAAGGGCCAATCGACTACCCGACCCTGATTCTCGCCCTAATAAACCCGCATCGAGAAAATCTTGTACGCTTAGATTTTTTTGCTGGTGAATAGGATGGTCAGCATTCGCTACAGCAACCAATTCGTTATCTAAAAAAGGTAACGAGGCTAACGGCTTCTCTTCTGGCACGATCCCCATAATAACCAAATGGTCTAGATTATCATTTAAGCGTTTAATGGCTTCTGCACGATTAACCACTCTGACATTAACATTAAGTTTTGGGTGTAATTGGCAAAACTCTTTTAACAAATATGGCACGACATATTGTGCGGTATTAACGGCCACAATATTTAAATCACCGGCAACCTGGCCTTTCATAGCCGCTAAGTCTGACTGTAGAAAGCGCAATTCATCAAACATTACATGTATGCTTTTTACGAGGCTTTCACCCGCAGCGGTACAATAAAGTTTGCGACCTACGTATTCAAATACAGGCACATCAAGGGCGGCTTCTAGTTGTCGAATCTGGCTACTAACAGCGGGCTGAGTTAAGCCCAATTGCTCACCGGCTTTTGAGTAACTTGCAGCCTGATAAACGGTTAAGAATACCTGTAATTGCCTAAAGGTTAATCGATTTACTAATTTTTGTACGGATAACGGCATTTATTGATACGCAAGTTAATATGTATAAGTAATAGTTTATACGTAAGCATAAGAATTTCAATTTTACTTTATACTTATAACCTCTATGATTGCGCGCACAACCTGTGCAACCTGTCATTTTTAAATAATTAGAGATATAGCCATGCCTGATATCGTCGTCATGTTTTTCGTTCTTGGTCTTGTTGCCGGAATTTTAAAATCAGATTTGAAAATTCCTAAAGCCGCTTACGATACGCTTAGCTTACTATTAATGCTGACGATCGGGCTTAAAGGAGGAATGGCGCTGCATGGTTCACTTGAATGGTCATTAGTCTTTGAACTGATCGCTATCGCCTCTTTAGGGGCTTTAATTCCCTTTATTGTGATTCCTGTTCTTATCAAGCTAGCCAGAGCCGACACCGCTAACGCCGCCAGCCTTGCAGCACATTATGGATCGGTCAGTGCAGGTACCTTCGCGGTTGCTTTAGCTTACGTTGATAGCCAAAACTTACCAATAGACCCTGAAGTTACCTTATATCTTGTGATGTTAGAGCTGCCTGCCATTCTTGTTGCATTGGCTTATTATCGTAGGCATACCAGCAGCAAAACAGGATCCTCTCTCACGCCCAACAAGAGTGAGCTATGGCGAGAAACATTTACCAATCGTGGTGTCGTATTATTAGTCGGAGGGGTCATTATTGGCTTTATGTACGGCCCAACAGAGGGGGCTGCAGTCACCGAGTTATTTACTCATGCTTTTAAAGCGGTACTCGCATTATTCTTACTAGAAATGGGACTAACCGCGGCCGAGACTCTATCACCCGTACCTTGGAAGAAATGGCGTTTACTCACTTTTGCTCTTGTAGCGCCTTTGTGCTTATCGTTTGTAGGCTTAAGCGCAGGTATCGCACTGGGGCTAGAAATAGGCTCTATCGTTGTATTAGCCACGCTTACCGCCAGTGCTTCTTATATAGCCGCACCCGCCGCAATTAAAACGGCGATTCCAAAGGCGGACATAGGTTTAGCCATGTTAATGTCGCTTGGTATCACTTTTCCGTTTAACGCCATTCTCGGTATTCCGCTCTACCATCAGATAGTGAATTATTTTTATTAATGGCCGCTAGGTTTCAAGATTAAGGCCTGCTTTCCCTAAGCGGGTCCATTGCTTACATTTCATACAACACCTCAACAAAACCATCCTTTATTCATTTAAACACTCTCGTTAACGGAGTGTTTAAATCGCATTATTTTAAGACTTTTCAAGCTTAATTTATCTTTAGCATTTTTGATCTCCGCGTTTGAATTATTTTTTACCACTTTTATACGTCACCTTATAGCAACTATAAATGATTTGAATACTTAGAAAAAAATTGATATAAATCAATAAGATAGAGATCGTTCAAGATAATGATAATTTACTTATTTTCATTGTCAAGATTGTCAATCTCGAAGAACAAATGTATAAAACGCTCGTTTTAATTAACCCGTGACCCTTAATCAGCCAAAAGCTGATATTGGGTAGGCGCTAATCGGTGCCGCTTGGATTCAGATTTTTACCTACAGGCGAAATCTATATGACTACGAAAGAAATTGATGTGCTACTTGTTGGCGGCGGCGTAATGAGTGCCACGCTTGGCACAATACTAAACAAATTAGATCCTTCACTAAAATTGACCATGGTGGAGCGTTTAGATCAAGTAGCTCACGAAAGCACCGATGGCTGGAATAATGCTGGCACAGGCCATGCTGGCTATTGTGAGCTTAACTACACCCCACAAGATGAGAATGGCGATGTAGAAGTCAATCGCGCATTAGCGATAAATGCCAATTTTGAAGTCTCTTTACAACTGTGGAGCGCATTAATCGGTAGCGGTGATTTACCTGCCCCCGCGCAATTTATTAATACCACACCGCACATCAGTTTTGTTTGGGGTGAAGACAACGTTGAATTTTTACGCAAACGTTGGGAAAAATTATCCGCACATCATTTATTTGCGGGTATGGAATACAGTGAAGATCATGAAGTTTTAAGCCAGTGGATGCCATTGGTGATGAAAGGTCGCAACCCAGACGACAAAATTGCAGCAACTCGTATCCCATTTGGTAGCGATGTCGACTTTGGTTCACTAACGCGCAATCTTGTATCTTCATTAGAAAAACGCGATCAATTTGAATTATTACTAAGCAACGAAGTCTCTGAGCTTAAAAAAAGCAAAAGCGGTAAGTGGATTGTTAAGTTAAAAGATCGAGTATCAGGTAAAAGTCAGACCATCAAGGCAGGCTTCGTCTTTTTAGGCGCGGGGGGCGGTGCTTTACCTTTACTACAAAAATCACACATCGATGAAAGCAAAGGCTATGGCGGTTTCCCTGTTTCTGGTCAATGGTTGGTATGCCAAGACGAAGACACCATCAAGCAGCATCACGCTAAGGTTTATGGCAAAGCGGCCATCGGTGCACCACCGATGTCAGTTCCGCATTTGGATACCCGTATCATCAATGGCAAGCCTGCCCTGCTATTCGGCCCATTTGCGGGCTTTACCACTAAGTTTTTAAAAACCGGCTCTAAGCTGGATTTGTTCAAATCGATGCGCAGCAATAACTTATTACCCATGATGGATGTTGGCATTCATAACATGGATTTAACCAAATACTTAATCAGCGAAGTGATGCAGTCACATGAAGACCGCATGGAATCTTTGCGTGAATACTTCCCGAATGCTCAGTCTAAAAACTGGACCCTTGCCCAAGCGGGTCAACGCGTTCAAATCATCAAAAAAGAGGGCTCTGCGGGTGGCAAGCTAGAGTTTGGTACCGAATTGGTCGCTGCTAAAGACGGCTCTCTCGCCGCTTTACTCGGTGCTTCTCCAGGTGCCTCGGTTGCTGCACAAGCCATGATCGAAGTGATTGAACGCTGTTTAGCTTCTCGCTTAGATGCCCGATTAGATGCCCCGTTAGAAGGTAGTTGGAAAAATCGACTTAAAGAGTGGATTCCTTCTTACGGTGAATCACTGATCGACAACCGCGAACTATTGATGAGTACCCGTGAAAATACCTTAAGTGTTCTTGGCTTAAATAAGGCATGACAGAAAATCGGTCTATAAATACTCAGCCTTAAACATTGAGTCTTGAAATTGAACGTTGAAATTAAAACCTTTTTAAAATTAAAAACTGTTAGGAGTGTTCACTATGTTAATCGGAGTACCTAAGGAAATTTATCCTGGGGAAAACCGCGTAGCCTTAATACCCGCCGGTATTGATGTCTTACTATCCGCGGGTTTCGATGTTGTTATTGAAGAAGGTGCTGGTGATAAATCGCACTACGATGACGACGCATATCGCAACTGTGGTGCCAGCATTGCCCCCAATGCTAAATCGCTATACGACCAAGCAGATATCGTATTAAAAGTACGTCAGCCTTTGGAAGAAGAAGTTTCACTACTAAAAGCCGACAGCACGCTGATTTGTTTATTAGATGCTTGGTTTAATCTACCTCTGATTCAACAACTAGCTGAGAAAAAAGTTCGCTCATTTGCTTTGGAATTCATTCCTCGCTCGACTCGCGCACAAAGCATGGACGTATTAAGTTCGATGGGCGCAATCAGCGGCTACCGCTCTGTCCTTTCGGGTGCGATGGAATTACCACAATACTTTCCGATGTTAATGACCGCAGCAGGCACTATTCACCCTGCTAAAGTATTCATCGTGGGTGCAGGTGTTGCAGGCTTAATGGCTATTTCTACGGCTCGTCGTTTGGGTGCAGTCGTTGAAGCTTATGATACTCGCGCAGAAGTACGTGAACAGGTTGAGTCTTTAGGCGCTAAATTTGTTGAGTTTGACTTACCGCAAGAAGAAGGCGGTGCAGCGGGTGGTTACGCGACAGAGAAATCTGAAGAGTTCTACAAAATGCAGCGCGAACAAATGCAAGCGAAAGTTGCGCAAGCGGATCTTGTGATCACGACAGCGGCTATCCCTGGAAAGATGTCTCCACGCTTAATCACCAAAGACATGTTGCACTACATGAAAAAAGGCTCGGTCATTGTTGACCTTGCGGCTGAACGTGGCGGTAACGTTGAAGGGACTGTTGCAGGACATAAAGCCTATGTCGATGGCGTAACTATTATTGGTTATACCGATCACCCTGGTCGTGTTCCGGTACATGCTTCTCAACTGTTGACCAAAAACATCACGACCTTCTTGTTGAACATGGCAGGCGAAGGCCAGCTACACATCGATATGGAAGATGACATTGTTGCCGCAACGCTTGTTACTGAAGCGGGCGAAATTAAGCACGAAGGTTTAAAAGCTCAAATAGAAGCTTAACCTGATACTCACACAGATAAGGAATTTACGTTATGGAAATGTTCATCATGTCCCTAACCATTTTTGTACTAGCAATTTTTGTTGGTGTAGAAGTGATTAACAAAGTACCGCCTACATTACACACACCTTTAATGAGTGGCACTAACGCCATATCTGGCATCGTAGTCGTTGGCGCAATCATCAGCTCGGGTGGTTCTGACCACACAACAGTTCTTTCAACGGTACTTGGCGTTATCGCCATTGCACTTGCCACTATCAACATTGTCGCTGGTTACATGGTAACCGACCGCATGTTGAACATGTTTAAAAGAAAATAAGGTAACTGACTAATGGACGTATTAATTAATCTAGGTTACCTAGTAGCCGCCGTATTATTTATCTTGGGCGTGAAAGGTTTAACTTCGCCAAAGACCGCTGTAAATGGCAATAGAATGTCGGCTTCTGCCATGCTGATTGCCATTATTGCAGCTTTGCTAGACAGTAACGTAATTACTTATGAATACATTCTTTTAGGTGTATTAATCGGTGGTGCTATCGGTGCTTTCATCGCTAAAAAAGTCGCCATGACTGACATGCCAGAAATGGTAGCAACACTTAACGGTATTGGTGGTGGTGCTTCTTTATTAGTTGCCGCAGCTAACTATTTAGAAAGCCAAAAGCTTGCCGAAGTAGGTCAATTTGCAGTGACGTACGACTGGTCTGTTGCGGTTATTCTTTCTATCTTAATCGGTGCCGTTACCCTAACCGGTTCTTTTGTTGCTGTAGGCAAGTTGAAAGGCAAAATCGGCGACTCTAACAAGGTAAGCTTGTACAAGTGGATCGTTAAATTGTGCTTCTTAACCTTGATTGCCGGTGCAGTGTATTTCACTCAGTTCAGCCAGCTAAATTCTGATCTTCTGATTATTGGTTTGATCTTTGTTTGCCTTATCTTAGGCGTATGTTTGGTTATGCCTATTGGCGGCGCGGATATGCCGGTTGTTGTTTCTCTATTGAACTCTTACTCAGGTTTGGCCGGTGCGGCTGCAGGTTTTGTATTGGGCAATAACGGTTTGATCATCGTTGGTTCTTTAGTCGGTGCTTCTGGCATTATCTTAACCAGCATCATGTGTAAGGCGATGAACCGCTCTTTAACCAATGTATTGTTTGGTGGTTCTATGTCAGCTCAAAGCGGCGTAACAAAATCAGAAAACGATGCGTTCTACGAAGGTAAAGTTAAGTTTTCAAACCCTGATGAGTTAGCCATGCTGTTAGAAAGCGCTCAGAAAGTGGTATTGGTTCCAGGTTATGGTTTGGCAGTCGCACAAGCTCAACACGCAACTCGCGAGCTAGCCAACATGCTTGAAAAGAATGGCACCGAAGTTAAGTACGCTATTCACCCGGTTGCCGGTCGTATGCCTGGCCACATGAACGTATTGCTTGCAGAAGCTGAAGTGCCTTACGATCAGTTGGTTGATATGGATACTATTAACCCTGAGTTCTCGCAGACCGATGTTGCCATCGTATTGGGTGCTAACGACGTAGTTAACCCAGGCGCTGCTGAAGACCCTAACTCGCCCATCTTTGGTATGCCTATTCTTAATGTACACAACGCAAAAACGGTTGTTGTAGTTAAGCGTGGTTTGTCTCCAGGTTTTGCTGGAATTCCAAACGAGTTATTTATTCGTGATAACGCGTTAATGGTCACTGGCGATGCGAAGAAAGTATTGCAAGATACGATTGGTGCGTTGAAAGATCTTTAAGTAAAGGCGCCTGATTTTTTATAAATCACGCGCAATAAAAAACCCCGAGTTCTGAAATAAGAATGCGGGGTTTTTTTATGCTTAACGAAAACAATAAAGCACGGCGCAAGGACTACACAATACCCTGAGCGATCACTTCACCCAACTGCCATAAACGCCATTCACCGGGCTCATAAACCTCCCACGCTTCATCCGACGTCAGTGGTTGCGTTGCGATAATACTGACGACATCGTTATGGGTCGTTTCTGCTGAGAAATCAATCGTCACATCAGCGTCGGTTAAACAAGCAGGACCAAACGGTGCACGACGCGTAATACACGCCAATTTAGTACTGCAAAACGTAAATAACCAATCACCATTACTTAACAAGCAATTAAAGACGCCCTGCTCATTATAATCTTTTGCCAGCACCACAAGGCAATCTGCCAGCTGGTTTAACATCGCATCGCGGGGAAGATTTTGACGAACTTGATTCATTAAATCACAAAAAATATTTTCGCTGTCCGTATCACCAATCGGCTCATACATTCCCACGCGGCTGACAAAATCATTGATCTGCCCATTGTGAGCAAAGACCCAGTTGCGCCCCCATAACTCACGAATAAAAGGATGGGTATTGGCAAGGCAAACCTCTCCAACATTGGCTTGGCGAATGTGACATAGCGCAGTTTTACTTTTTATCGGATGACGCTGCACCATATCGGCAATTTTTGAATCTGCGCTGGGGCTGGATTCATGAAAACTGCGTATGCCCTTCCCTTCATAAAAAGCGACACCCCAGCCATCACTGTGCGGGCCGGTATTACCTCCACGTTGAGTTAAACCCGTGAAGCTAAAACATAAATCGGTGGGGGTATTGGCACTCATGCCAAGTAATTCACACATGATGGATCCTAATAATTAAATAAGCGACCGCTAAAGACAGGGCTTTTGTTTAAAATAGGGCTTGCGCCAAAGACAATTAGAACTGTGGGTCAGCAGAAAATTGTTGCATCGCATAAGCCACACGTTCAGAAGCTTTTGGGTATTGAGCAGGAATAGCAATTGGAATAGCTTCAATATTTTGCAAACGAGGAAGTAAGCCTGCGCCATTCGCTATTTGTATAGCCAACCCCGGGCGCGCATTAAGTTCTAATACCATAGGGCCTTCTTCTTTGTCTAATACCATGTCTGTGCCCATGTAGCCCAAACCCGTCATTTCCCAAGCACTTGAGGCCAAGATGAGTAAGTTCTCCCAATTAGGAACCACTAAATCATTCAGTGTTTTACCTGTATCGGGATGATGCGTAACAGGATGGTCAAATTGAACTGCTCTCACTGCTCGACCTGTTCCCATGTCCAACCCCACTCCAACAGCACCTTGATGCAAGTTGGCTTTTCCATCGGATGCTGACGTTGAACATCGCATCATCGCCATCACGGGATAGCCTTTAAATACGATCACTCGAATGTCTGGCACCCCCTCATAACTAAATCCATCAAAAGCGACATCATCAAATTTGATCAGGTTTTCAACCACGGCCACATCGTTCTTGCCGCCCAGAGAAAACAAACCCGCTAACGCATTACTGATGTGACGCTCTACGCCTTCTTCATTAATGACTTGTCCAGAAGGCTTAATATACTCACCATTGGCATGAGAAATAACGACCAAGATACCTTTACCACCGGAACCTCGAGCGGGCTTAATCACAAAACCTGGCCAGTGTTTCACCATCTCATGAATGCGCTTAACTTCAGCTTGCTGAGCGATTACACCGATCAACTTAGGCACTGTGGCTCCGTGTGCTTGAGCAATGATCTTTGTTTTGAGCTTATCGTCGACCAAAGGGTATTTCGAACGGTCGTTATAGCGCCCAATATAAGCGCCATTACGTTTATTCATTCCCATCACACCTTTGGCGTGCAGTTTTTTGGGAGAAGCAAATATCGAGAATACAGAAAACATAGCTTAGTTTTCCGCAAGTGATTTAAATCTTTTTAGCTCTAACAAGCGATAGCCTGTGTAGTTACCTAATAATAGGATAGCCGCTAAAACGATGAACTGAGAGCCAATAAAATTGAAGGTCGCATGCTGAACATAAGGATTGGTCATGGCTAAATAAATCAAAACTGCGGTAAACAATGAACCACCGCCTTGCATAAAGACTTCTTTTGCCCCTTCTTCTTCCCATAGAATCGACATACGCTCAATCGTCCACGACAAGATGATCATAGGAAAGAAGGTAATGGTTAACCCTTGAGTTAAACCGATATTGAACGACACAATGGTAAAAACCGATATTATTAAAATAACCGAGATTATTACCGCCGATATTCGCGATACCAACAGTAAATTGAGCTTAGATAAATACCCTCGAATCACCAATCCCGTTCCTACGATCAACAAAAAACCAATAATACCCGGCAGTAATTGCGTTTGCACAAAAGCGACTGCAATCAATACTGGCATAAAAGTGCCCGAAGTTTTCAAACCGATGAGTACACGCAAAAACACCACAATTAATGCCCCAATAGGAATTAACATAATGGTTTTAAACATCGCCTGTTCTTCTAATGGCAAACTGTGAATTGAGAAGTTTAATAAATGGTCGGCGATCGCTTTTTTCTTCGTTGCCGTTGTGGGTGTAATGTCTTGAGAAATCATTGAGTAAAATACCTTACTGCTCTTACCCCCAATTACATCCAGTAATGATACATTTGATTCATCCCAAATAAGAACATTCCTCTGCACCCGCTGCTCATTACTCTCAGGATTAAATAACTGCCACGCTTTACCGTCCCATACTTCGATCATTGGAATAATAGATTGACGACGACGTCCGTCTTCAAGCTCCACAACACCGACTGTTTTATTATAAATATTAGATATTGCGAGTAACTTAGAAATGGCTTCTACTTTACTAAAATCATATAGCATTAAGGATGCGTTTTGGTTATCCAGATCGTTCAGCTGCTTAATGAGTTCTCGTGCAAATGTCACATTATCGGCTGAGCGTGCGCTGGCCTGAGCAATAATTGCTTCCACCGCCGCTTGCTGTGGAGCGCTGAATGTGGGGGCAATTAAATCGCTTTTAACAGGTGGAATAGTAGAAACTTTGGCTTGTGGATCAATCAAAAACTGGGTTTTATAATAAATCGTTTGTGCGCCCTTCGCTTGACGAATAGACCATTCTGCACGGCGGCCCGTATCGGTATTAATATATGATAGACCGTAACCTGAAGAAGATGCACTGTCATCCACCAAGGTAAATCCTGCTTGTGTGTGAGGTACGGCAAAAGAAACTTTAGCGGGGCCTCCCGAAGCAATAAACTCAATACGCGCTTCAATATCCCAAACTTGTCTTGATTCACCCGGAGTCCATGGCACACCATAATCCTGATGACGCATAATACTTAACGTAATCCCGACGATGACAAGCATGGAGATAAGAAAATAAAATGGCACTCTAGACGTCATAACGTTCCCTTAGATCAATCTAAGTTAATTTTTTATATTGTTTTTTTAAGGTTTTTTAGGTGCTTTTGACTCGATAAAATCTCGACTCACATCCACGAGTGCAACATCTTGGATAAATTCTCGTCCCAATAAAATGGGGTAATCCATCTGCGTTCGATCGGTAAGCGTAAACTGTGCTTTCTCATGAATTCTACCAATTTTTACCCACAGCTCAACAACCGAACGCCGTTCTAATTCATCAGCACTGGATTGACGAATTTTCACATGCCGAGCAATCGGAGCCTCTACCCACTTACGGTTTTCAGGGGCTGTCTCTTCATCTGACACATGGAATTTAACCCATTTTTTGCCATCACGCTCAAATTTTTGTATATCAATCGCATTAATTGAAGATGTTGTGGCCCCAGTATCAACCCGAGCAACAAAAGCACTCTTTACAACATCAATATAAACTTTTTCTAATGACCCTAATGTGACCATGCCTGTGCGAGCTTGCGGCTCAAGATCGGCCACAACAACATTCGAAGATGCCTTTGGATTGGGTTTCATATTGGTCAGCGTTTTAACCGAAGCACCATCCACATGACTCTTTTTGAGTAATGCCACGTCTCTACTGAGCTGGACCATTTTAGATTCTAAGCCATCGATATAATTAGTTTGCTTACTTAAGTTGGCGTCTAATCCTTCAAGTCGACGGGTAATATTCTGTTCACTGTTATTCACCGCCTCAAGAGTCTTATTTAAAGATTTCTCTGGGCTCATGAAGGCACAGCCAGAAAGAAAGACCAATACAGCAATAATTATTGTATTTTTAAACATGTTAACGACGATAACCTTAGTAAATAATGACGGTATAAATTTAGATGAATCTCGATATCGTACTGAGATTCGTTGTCATAAAGACGGCTATCTTAAGGGATTTCTATTCTGGAGGGAACTGCACAGTCGCCATCTCTGACGTAACGGAGCAACAACAGCCTAATCTCCCTCATAATCGTGGTGCAATAAAAAAGGCCTGACTTTAATATTTATCAAAGCCAAGCCTTTAAACGGAATGCAGATGTTACGCCTTCGGTTCTATCTTATAAAAGAGACTGAATAAAACAGGGACCGCAATCATGGTTAAAACCGTGGCAAAGGTTAAGCCACCCATAATAGTCACCGCCATATCCGCGAAGAAAGCGTCTGTTAACAAAGGCGCCATGCCCAAGATCGTTGTTATCGCCGCTAAAGAGACCGGACGTAAACGACTTAAGCTCGCTTCCACAATCGCTTCAAACTTATCCATGCCAGTTTCAATTTGAATATCTATTTCTTCAAGCAAGACGATCGCATTCTTAATTAACATACCAAACAAGCTTAAAAAGCCCAGCAAAGACATGAAACCAAAAGGTAAGTCGGCAATTAAGAGGCCTGCAACTACACCACAGACAGCCATAGGAACAATAAGCCAAATAATTAACGGCTCACGTACCGTACCGAATAAGAAAATGGTAATTAAGATCATCACCAAGAAGCCTAACGGCAATCCTCCGCCCAATGCCTTTTGTGCCTTAGCAGCACTTTCAAATTCGCCGCCCCACTCAATTCGGTAGCCATCAGGTAATTCAATCGCTTCGATTTGTGGTCGAAGACGACTTAACGCCGACCCTGCCGTATCATTATTGCCCGGCTCAGCATACACACTGATTGTACGAATTCGATCTCGACGATAAATCAATGCCCCTTCTGATTCTATTTGCATTTTAGGACTGATCTGGCGCACCGGCACATAACTACGTTGGTACTGACTCCAGACCAGCGCATCCTGCAACTGCTTTAACTCATCCGTTTCTTCCGCTGTTTCATGAGGGGTTTTGGCTTTCGCAATAATATCGTAGCTATAATCCCCATCACGTAACTTGCCAAGTTTCAGCCCATTGCTTGAAAACTGAACCGCATCAGAGAAATCAGCCCGCGTTACACCCGCAACACCTGCAGCATATTCGTCATATTGAGGAACAAGAATCAGCTCTTTTTGACGCCAGTTATGACGAATATCTTTAACCTGTCCGTCTTGCTCAAAGATCGCCTCTGCTTCTTCCGCTAATTTGCGTAAAACCGTTTGGTCAGGGCCAATAAAGCGTGCTTCTAATTTAGCGCCAACACCTGGACCAAAAATAACTCGAGTATTATAAATTCGCGCATCAGGATCATTTTCTTGCAACTGAAGAGTCAATTTATCAATCAGCTCAGGAATTTGATCTCGTTCTTTGGTGCGAATAATCATCACTCCATAGCTCTCATTCGATTGCTCTGGAGAATACGTTAGCGTGTAACGCGTTGCCCCTTTACCCACAAATGTAGTGACAGCTTCTACCTCTTCGTAACTTTGAGCAAATGCCTCGGCTTTCTTCATGTACTCTGCGGTCTCACGAATATCACGAGATTGAGGACCCCAATAATTCACGTAATAAATAGGAGTATTCGAGGCCGGGAAAAAGCCTTGTTTCACTAGGCCAAAACTCATGTAACTAACAACCGTTACCGCCACTAATATAAAAACCGTTTTTCCGCGATTACGTAATGCGGTTAATAAAAACCGTTTATATAGGTTATGTAGAGAGCTATTAAAGCTTTCATCATTGCCTTTCTTTCCAACCTTAAAGAAATAAGAACCAAATAATGGCGCAACCGTAATGGCCAATACCCAAGACAAAAAGAGCGATATTAAAATAACCGCAAACAATGAAAATAGAAATTCTCCGGTCGCATCACTTGATAAGCCAACACCAGAAAATGCTGCAATACCAATCGCCGTCGCGCCTAATAGTGGCCACTGAGTTTGCTTTACAACATAGCTAGACGCGTCTAAAGCGTTATAGCCTTTTTGCATACGCAGCATCATGCCCTCTGCGACTACAATCGCATTATCCACGAGCATCCCCATCGCAATAACCAAAGCACCTAAAGAAATGCGCTGTAGGTTGAGCCCATAAAGCCACATAACTAAAATAGTGCCCAGAACAGTCAGTAACAAAACAGAGCCTACGACGATGCCGGCACGCCAGCCCATAAAAATACAGAGAGTCGCAATCACCACTGCAACGGATAAAATTAAGTTGGTAATAAAACCACCAACCGCCTCGTCAACCACTTGTGCTTGATCATAAATTGGTTGCAGAATAATACCTGCAGGTAGATCGGCTAATATTTGGTCCATACGTTCACGAACGGCAATACCCACATCCACCACATTGGCTTCGATGTTCGCCGCGACTGCGAGAGTAATTGCAGATTGGCCATTATGACTGATCAAAACATCAGGAATATCCACGACATCAAACGTTACTTCTGCAATGTCTTTAATGCGAATTTGACTGGTTGAGCCCGGTAAGCCCAGAGTAATGCTTTCAATGGCATCTACATGAGATTCCACTCCGCCAACAGGAATACGAATACGCTGGCCATCAATGTGTAAACGACCGCTACTATAAGGGCGTAAACTAAATGCCAATGCACTCTTCACATCGGGTAAAGAAATACCTAAATTTGCTAACTGTGATGTGTCGATATGAATCGTGATTTGCTGCTTCAAAACACCTTCAACAGATACCTTAGTCACATTGGGAACCGTCAATAAATCGCGGCGAATAACCCGTGAGAATTCACGTAATTGATACGGCGTAAAATCAGGTGCCGTAAGCGCATAATATAATCCATACACATCACCAAAATCATCAGCAACGCGAATAGATTGAACCCCCGTCGGCAATGCATTTTGTGCATCCCGCATACGTTTGCGCAATTCATCCCAAATTTGGGGCAGCTCGTTACCATCAAACGTTGGTTTCATTTCAACGGTAATTTCAGAAACCCCTGGCTTTGATACCGAGCGAACTTTATCGATTTGAGACATTTGCTGAATTGCCGTCTCAAGCGGTTCAGTAACTTCTTGCTCTACCTGCTCAGCACTGGCCCCAGGGTAAGCAGTAACCACCATCGCCTGCTTAATAGTAAAGGACGGATCTTCTAAACGACCAATGTCTGCTAAACCCAATAAGCCACCGATTAAACAAATGACGACTAATAACCAAGTATTTACCGGCGTACGAATAGACGCTTTTGCAATATCCATAATCAGCGCCCCTTATTGCATATCAAAAGGGCGAACAAGCAACCCTTCTTTCATTTGTGTGACGCCTGCAGATACCACTCTCTGCCCATTTTCTATACCTGATAAAACAGCTACCCAGCCATTAACCATCGATCCAACCTTTACTACTTGATTATGAATTCGCTGTGTTTCAGGATCATAAACCCAAACAGACATGGAGTTATCAGCCCCGGTTACCAAAGCATTTACAGGAACCCCAAGCACCTTCGGCATCATTGCATCGCTGCCTTTGAGTGTCACAGTCGCGTGAAGCCCAGGCGTAATCAGTATTTCTTTCAAGGCGTCCATTGCATAAACGACTTCATACGTTTGACTAACAGGGTCTGGCTCTGTTGAATATTCAACGTACTCAATATCAAAATCTTTATCGATTGCACCATCAATGTAGGCTGAAGCTTTAGCAACTTGTGAACGACTGTATTGATTAACAATACGCTCAGGAATATCAAACTTAAAATGAATACGAGATAAATCTTGTAAACGGGCAATCGCTGTTCCGGGCTTTATAAAACCTTCATTTTCAATTAATCGTTTCGAAACCATCGCGTTAAACGGAGCTTTTAAAACACTGTATTCTAAGTTAGCTTTGGCATTTTCAAGCTCAATTTCAGCCAGCTCAAAATCTACTTGCGCATTATCCACAGACTTCTCAGAACCAATGCCTCTGGTCGCAATCGTTTTTACGCGCTTCAGCTCTAAACGTGCTTGTTGTAATCTCACGTCAGCCATGCGGACTGCGCGCTCAAACGGTTCTGGATCTAATCGAGCAATCACTCGGCCTTTTTTGATGGTCTTGCCTTCTGGTAAATTCACAGAATGTAGGCGGCCGCTTACACGAAATGCCAAATCAACCGTCGTCTTTGCCATCACCTTGGCGGGAAAAGTAAATTCATGCTCAGTCGTCGCATTTGTCACTTCACTCAACTGCACGACAACCGGTTTTTCTTGCTCTTGTTGTACTTCGCTATTATCACCACAACCAACCAGCACCGCCGTTATGATCAATAAGGCGAATAAAGAACGCTTATGTCCCATGTAATTATCTCCAGATGAATTATTTTAAGCATAGTCGTGACTCATGCTAAGAAGTTACTTATATGTTTGGTTTATACTTGTAGCACATTGACAGATTTACATATAGTGTTAATCTGTAAACCTAGGTGATAGTGAATGGAATACACCTATCTATATTTGAAACAATGACTTATTTAGGTAAAATTTTGATCACTAATACAGAAGAAAAAGTGTTAATTGGAGCCAGGCAATGTTTCTTTAGGCATGGTTACAAAGCCAGCAACATGACCCTTATTAGTGAATATGCAGGATATTCTCGCGCCACTATCCATAAATACTTTAAGAATAAAGATGATGCATTCTGCCAAGTCATTCATCAATTTCAGCAACAAGCGAACGATGCCTGCCAACCTATACTTGCCCAAAATCTTGAATGCTGGGAAAGCATCAATCTGGTGATGCAAGCTTGGTTAAAACCTACGTTTGACGAAGTCAATGATCAGCATATTCTTAATGATCTTAAATACCACGCACAACACATCGCTAAAGATACGTTTGAGCAGGCAAGACAAGATGTTGAAGACATATTTTGCACGCTACTAGAAACCGCTGAGCAACAAGGCAACCTTTCTCTGGACAACCTACCCATTAATGCACGTAAGCTATCAAGGCTATTACTGGCAAGTTTAGATGGATTAAGAGGCCACTTAGAAAAACAAAATTTAGAACAAGCCAGTAACGATATATTGCGTATTTTTCAATTAGCTTGTCGCTAGCGCTAATCTATTTTAAGCAATGCAAAAAAGCGTTAATACTCACTGTGTCATGATAGTTGCCTTCGTATTATTCAAATACCCATCTTTTAGTAAGTCATTGCTTAGCAACTAAGCATTACTTTGTTATAATCGCATCCTACAAACACTGATGCAGAAATCAGTGTCTTTTAACCAACTTAATCTTATTCATCCCGATTAAGTGTCTGATACGGACTTTCCAAATGACAGATTCAAACTCTCCTGCCGACAGCAACAATTATCCAACAAGCACACTTACCACTAGCACGCCTTTAGTCGGTAAATACGCCACTTTAGAAGTTGGCGAACTGTTGCCTATGGGTGCGTTATTAATTGCAGGAGAATTTGGCAATATTTTATTGCCTAATAAACAAGTACCCGATAATTGCAAAGTCGGTGATATCGTTAAGGTATTTATCTATCTTGACTCAGAAGATCGAGTGATTGCGACCTGCCAACGTCCTCGCGCCACCGTGGGCCAAGTTGCTAATCTTGAAGTCGCCGACGTCAACGAAATGGGCGCTTTCTTAGATTGGGGTTTAGTCAAAGATTTATTCTTACCCTTCGCAGAGCAAAAGACGCGCTTAGAAGCTGGCCAAAACTGCATTGTGTATGTGTACATGGATAATACCGATCGTATTATTGCTACGACTCGTTTAAATCGTTTTATCAAAGATGAAGTCGCTGTTATTTACGACCATTATAATCCAGGTGATAAAGTTCGTATTCTAATCGCCGCTCGTACTGAGCTGGGTTATAAAGCCGTTGTTGATAATAAATATTGGGGTTTGATTCACCATACCGACATTCGTCAACCGATTCGTGTTGGCCAAAAAGTCGATGCCTATATTCGTAAGCAGCGTGATGATAAACGTTTGGATTTAAGCCTGCAGCCAATTGGTTATCAAAAAGTGGGTGGTTTGTCTGAACAGATCATGCAAAAAGTTGAAGAGGGAAATGGATTCTTAGCTCTAAGTGATAAAAGTCCTGCTGAGCTGATTGAAATGCATTTTGGTGTGAGTAAACGCGCCTTTAAGATGGCGATTGGCAAGTTGTATAAAGAGCGCAAAATAGTGATTGAAAGCAAAGGTATTCGCGCAATCAAATAAACGGTCAGAGCAGTGAGCTGTAAAATTGATAAGCCAGCGTCATAAGCTGGCAATCATCTTACGCATACTGTCATAAGTATAAAGCACAACAAAGGGGGCCACATTAGAATTGTACGCTGATAATGTGCCATTGATGTAGCCCCACTTTTTATTCAGGGGCTGAAATTTACCATCCGTTTTAGCAAATTGCTGTAACGACTGAGTGAACGATTCTATTTTCTTTTCCAAAGATTCTTCAGAAGAACTAACGTTATAGCCACCGGTAGTTGAATTTGCGTATCCCATATATTGGCTTAATATAATTTCCATATTAATTTGCAAAACATCAATCGGATTCATTTCTTGTGCGATAAGCGGATCGATGATGATATTGAATTCTCTACGCAGAATACTCCAGCTTACCTCTAGACCCATATCGCCCCCATCGAAATTAAAACCTTCATAACGTTCAACATAAGCAATCACGTCATTCCACTTATTAACAAGTGCAGTTTCAGGGTTTTCTACTGAGGCTAAATCGCGATTAGCTTGATCTTTAGCTTTTAATAAACGCGCACGATTGCGCTCATCACCTTGAAAATAGGTAAAAGAAGAGAAGGAAGAAAAGAGCTGTAGGCTAGATATCTTAAATTGGACAAGATTATTATTGGTCGTTTCGGCTCGCACGACTATTGATAAAAACATTAAACTAATCAGTAAAAAAAATCTCACTGGAATTCCCCTGCATACTTATTATTATTACTTAATGCAGTATGCAGAAAAATTCAGCTTAATACAATCTAACGCTTTTTAGCCCGTAATTTACGTGCTTTTTCTTTCTTAATGGCACGAATGTTCTGAGTACGCGCCATTTTTTTCTCGCTCAGACGGTGCATAGAAGGCCCATCTTTCTTTTCTGCGAATGGATTTTCAGCGCTCTTAAAGTTCATCCGAATCGGCGTACCGTGAATGTTCAATACACGTCGGTAAGTATTCGCTAAGTATCGCTTATACGCATCGGTTAACTTATCGGTTTGCGTACCGTGAACAACCAGAATCGGTGGGTTAGAGCCACCTTGGTGTGCATAGCGCAATTTAACACGACGACCATTAACCATTGGCGGCTGGTGATTCTTCACCATGTCTTCTAGCAAGCGCGTTAGCTGGCTAGTCGACCATTTTGCCATGGCAGACTCATACGCCTTATCAACAGACTGATACAAGTTACCTACGTTACTGCCATGCAAAGCAGAGATGAAATGGATATCAGCGTAAGTAATAAATTCTAAACGACGATCCAATTCATTTTTAACGCTTTCACGTTCTTCTGCGGTCATGCCATCCCATTTATTAATGGCGATAACTAATGCGCGACCCGCGTTTAATACGAAGCTCAGCATGTGGAGATCTTGCTCTACAATGCCATCTTTGGCATCAAGAACTAATACACACACATGGCAATCTTGGATTGCTTGCAAGGTTTTAATAATCGAGAATTTTTCAGCGGCTTCGGTAATGCTCTTACGACGACGAATACCGGCAGTATCGATCAAGGTATAGTCTTGACCATGACGCTCGTAAGGAATATAAACGCTGTCTCGTGTCGTGCCCGCTTGGTCATAAACCACAACGCGCTCTTCCCCTAAGAAGCGATTAATCAACGTCGATTTACCCACGTTCGGGCGACCGACTACCGCAATTTTGATGCCTTTAACATTTAGCTCTTCGTGCTGAGTTTTAATGTCCAGCGGGGCTTCTTTTTCACCGTAAAGCTGTTCCCACTCTTCATAACCGGTTAGCTCACGCTCAGGCTCAACTTCTTTAGGCCCGTGCAACTCAGTTAGAACGTGTTCGATCAGAGTATTAATACCACGGTTATGCGCCGCGGCAATAGGAATAGGCTCGCCCATACCCAACTCATAGAATTCAGCGAGAACAACATCCGGGTTACGACCATCAATTTTGTTGGCAATAACGTAAGCTTCTTTGCCCTTTTTGCGCAAATATTCTGCCAATAAATGATCGGCATGAATGATTCCCGATTGAGCGTCCACCATAAATAATACGATGTCGGCTTCTTCGATGGCTAAAAAAGACTGTGAAGCCATTTCCGCGTCGATACCCACTTCTTCACCACTGATACCGGCGGTATCAATAACAATAAAAGGCTCGTCGCCGATTTGGCCTTCACCGTATTTACGATCGCGGGTTAACCCTGCAATCTCAGCTACCAAAGCATCACGTGTTTTGGTTAAGCGATTAAATAAAGTGGATTTCCCAACATTGGGACGCCCTACAAGGGCAATTACAGGAACCATAATAATTCAGTTATCTTGTTCAAATACTTACTGACTAACAAATTGAGTTAGTTAGCTAGCTGCAAAAGCAGCAATTCACCCGCATTGGTATAGGCTAGCAGACCGTTTGGGGTCGATTGCATCACACTACGGATACCAAAATCTTTGCCACGCAAAGGACGCCAGTTATACATCTCTGGCTGGTTTGGCAAGGTCATGTGTAATGGCTTAGGACGAACACTTAAGCGTCCTAGCATTTCTCCATCAACTTGCGCTAATACATGCACATAACCTTCAAAATCAGCCACTACGATATAGTTCTCGTATTCAACAGGCTGATTTAAGAAGCGTCCTTGTAGTGCTGATTGACTCCATACAGAGGCACCATTAACTTGATCATAGGCTTGAACATGATCATCGTCACGGGTGACATACAAATTACCGAGTCCTAACGCCGGGCCAAAATAGCTTGAAAGCTCAGTTTCCCATTGCGTTTGACCATCAAAACCGATGGCCGATAATTTTCCGTGATAAGCCGCAGCATAAACCACACCTTCTTCAATCAGTGGTGTGCCATCTAGATCGACTAATCGCTCAAGCTCTGAACGACCTTGTGGAATAGCTAATCGCTTATCCCAACGAGGAATGCCGAGTTCACGATCTAACGCAACCAGCTTGCCATTAGCAAACCCAGTAATAACAAGGCTTTGTAGCAATACCGGAGAACCTGTTCCGTGAACGGTTAATACTGGCAGTGCCGCTTCGTAAGTCCAATTTTGCTTACCATTACTACGCTCAAAAGCCGTTAGATGACCATCAATCGTACGAATATAAATTTGGTTATCATCAACCGCAACAGGAGCAATACTTTCGCTGCTCAGTGGCTGTGACCACTGAACTTCGCCATTATTCTTATTAATGCTGTGCAAGATGCCATCTTGGGTTGCGATGTAGAGATCGTTTTCGGCAACCACCACACCACTGGTAATCTTCTGATCAAATGTCTGCGACCAGATTTTATCACCCGAAGATAACTCTAGCGCCCACAACTGACCATTATAGTCGGCTGCATAGATATTATCGCCACTTACCGCGGGTCGTAAACGAATATTCTTAGAGCCTGAGCCTTTACCTAATGATCGACGCCATTCGACGTCAATATCAACAGTTTCATCAAAGCTGACCAGCTCAGCAGGCCCGCTTTCAACCTCGCCTGCTAATGCCTCAGACTTAGTATCTTGGCTACTGCAAGCCGATAATAATAGGCTAGACAATATGGCGATTAGTAATTGAGGTTTCATTAATTAAGCGTCCGTATTGGCCAGTTTAGCGCCAGCAAGATCGTCGATCTTACGTTGTAATACCTGAGTATTAATACCTAAAGCCGTTGCAGAAGCACGGGCTGCTTGATAGGCCGTTAATGCTGCAGTTAACTCGCCCTTGGCAAATAATACGTCACCTTTAGTTTCTTCATACTGCGTAGTAAAAGACGCTTCTGGTGTCGTTTTCACTAATGCTAGCGCTTCATCCAACTTTTCTAATTGAATAAATACGCGTGCCAATCGAACCTGAGCTAAGTAAGTGATTGGGCCTTTATCACCGGCATCAACCAAGCTTTGTAGTTCAGCCGCTGCGCCTTCAAAATCATTCGCTTCGATGGCAAATTTAGCTAAATACAGTCCACCAAATTTTGCATATAGGCTACCTGGAAACTCTTCTTTTAACTGCGCCGCAACGGTTTCTAACTCGAGTTTATCGTCTTCAGTTTGCTCAGTAACCGGTTTAGTCGCCTTATTCACTAATTGCTGGTAAACACTTGAAGCAGCTTCACCCTGGGTGCGCTGCTGTTCTTGATAGCCATTCCAACCAAAATAACCGCCTAATACAACCACAACGGTCACGATCAAACTTTTACCGTTTTCATTCCACCAGTTTTTAATCGCTTCTACTTGTTCTTCTTCAGTTCTAATCTCTTCAGACATTTTAAATTCCCCTTTAAAAATACTTTTTATTGTAATGTAACTATTGGCAATACTAGCTTAATTGGCTAGCTAACCAGTTCGAAATTTCATCATTATTTAACTCAACTTGTTCACCGTCTTCTGCTAACGGTTTAATACGAACACGCTTAGCTTGCACATCATCATCTTCTAAAAGGATGACAAAACGAGCACTGCTATTTTGAGCTTTTTTCATCTGGCTCTTATAACTACCACCACCGCAGTGTGTTTGTACACGAACGTGTGGCTGCTGCTGACGAATACTATCCGCTAACAGTAACGCAGCTTGGTCCGTATCGCCACCTAAGGCAGTGATATAAACGTCAAGAGTTGTATTAACAGCCGCAGGTATAACGTCTAACGTCTCTAATAATAAGATCAAACGTTCAACGCCCATTGCAAAACCAACCGCAGGCGTAGGCTTACCGCCTAATTGCTCGACTAAGCCATCGTAACGCCCGCCAGCACAAACGGTTCCTTGAGAACCGAGCTTATCAGTGACCCACTCAAATACCGTTTTGCCATAATAATCCAATCCACGCACCAAACGTTGATTAATCTTATATTGAATACCTGCGGCATCTAGAATTGCCGTCAGTTTAGCAAAATGATCACGACTTTCATCATCGAGGTAATCATGCAACTCAGGTGCATCATTCAACAATTGCTGAGTATTTTGATCTTTAGAATCCAGAATTCGCAAAGGATTTGTCGTTAAACGGCGCTGACTGTCTTCATCTAATTGATCAGTAAACGGCGTTAAATATTCTACTAAGGCGGCTTTATAATCAATACGAGTCTGTGCACTACCAATGGTATTAAGCTGCAATTCAACGGCATCTTGAATGCCTAGTTGCTGCCAAAGGCGCGCGGTCAACATGATGGTTTCTGCATCAATGTCAGCGGTAGCCATGCCGAATGTTTCTACACCAATTTGGAAAAACTGGCGATAGCGCCCTTTTTGAGGACGCTCATGGCGAAACATAGGGCCCAAATACCATAAACGCTGGCTTTGGTTGTTGCTAAGCAGAGAGTGTTCTTCACAAGCACGAACACAACTGGCGGTACCTTCAGGACGTAATGTTAGGCTATCGCCATTACGATCTTCAAAGGTATACATTTCTTTTTCAACAATATCGGTGACTTCACCAATAGAGCGTTTAAACAAGTGTGTCTGCTCAACGATCGGCATACGGATTTCTTGATAGCCATAACCACCTAGAACCGCTTTCACACTGTTTTCTAAATACTGCCATACTGGCGTTTGACTTGGTAATACGTCATTCATGCCACGAATGGCTTTAATCTTCTTGTTCGCCAAGAGATTGTTCCTTCTATTCTTTATTAACGATATGTCGCGTTTACGATGTTCAATAACAGCTTATAAAATAACGAGCCGCTCTACTTAAAAGCACCTAGTTACAAGCACCTAGTTACAAGCACCTAGTTACAAGCACCTAGTTAAGAGTACCTAGCTATCTGTAATAATCACATCTTTAAGTGCTTGCTGCTTTTTAGCAACACGCTCTCGCACCATGGCTTCAAGACCATCGATTAAATTTTCATTTTTCAATTTTTCAGCCGGCTTGCCATCAATATAAATCAAGTTATTTGGCGAACCACCCGTTAAGCCCACATCCACTTCTTTCGCTTCACCAGGACCATTAACCACACAGCCAATAATCGCAACATCAATCGGAGTACGAATATCTTCTAAACGGTTTTCTAATTCATTCATGGTTTTGATCACATCAAAGTTCTGACGTGAGCACGATGGGCAAGCAATAAAATTAACACCACGTGAGCGCAATTTCAGAGACTTCAACATATCCCAACCCACTTTAACTTCTTCAATGGGGTCGGCTGCTAAAGAAACGCGAATGGTATCGCCAATGCCATCAAACATAAGCAAGCCAAGACCAATTGAAGACTTAACCGTACCACCACGTAAACCACCTGCTTCTGTAATACCTAGATGCAGAGGTTGCTCAATCTGGTCGGCAATTTTACGATACGCAGCGACTGTCATGAAAATATCGGATGCTTTAAGGCTTAACTTAAAATCGGGGAAATTCATGCGATCTAAAATATCAATATGACGCATGGCCGACTCAACCAAAGCGTCGGGCGTTGGCTCGCCGTACTTTACTTGTAAATCTTTTTCCAACGAACCGGCATTCACACCAATTCGAATAGGAATACCATTATGACGTGCAGCGGCGACCACTTCACGAATACGATCTTCGCGACCAATGTTACCCGGATTGATGCGTAGGCAATCAACGCCTAAATCGGCAACTTTTAATGCAATTTTATAATCAAAATGAATATCGGCAACTAAGGGCACAGATACTTGTTTTTTGATCTCACCAAAGGCATCGGCCGCTTCCATAGAAGGTACTGAAACACGGACAATATCAACGCCAGCATCTTGAGCACGTTTAATTTGTGCAACGGTAGCAGCAACATCTTCCGTCGGAGTATTGGTCATCGTTTGCACAGAAATTGGGGCATCACCACCGACTGGAACATTACCTACCCAGATTTTACGGCTTTTTCGTCTAACAATTGGAGAATGTGAATGAATACTCATAACTGGCCGCCGTTACCTATTTCTCTAAAAATGAATGAATACATGTGTGACTTACTAATGACTTTCTTCATCTAAATACTCTACTTAGCACGATTATTCTGCTCTTCAACAGCACCAGTATAAAGTGCTATTGATCACTAAAAAAGTGAGCCCTATACGTAAACGCTAAAGTGTTTCTAGATAGAGTTTATATTCAGAAGATTCTGAAAAGTCATTTTTTAATTGAGCGGCATATTTTTTAACCGCTGCTCCATCTTGATTGATTCGCCCTAGCTTAATCCCTAACCATAAAGAATTGGCTGACTGCTGGTTCTGTTTACGTTCAACAATTTGTGCAAAGCGATCATAATAATGCTGCGCTTCGTCATAACGGCGCTTTTCGAATAACAAGGTCGCTAAGTTAACCAATACCGGCGTATTAAAGCGGTTGGCTTTTAGCATGCGCTCATACGTTGTAATCGCCAGATCTACCTGACCGTTACGGTAGTAGCACAAACCCAAATTTTGTGATGCTTTGGCACGCTGCTGGTATTCAACATCGTCAGCGGCATTCTTCAAGTAGTCACACGCTTCGCTATAGCGATTATGCTGCATCAAGAACATGCCGTAGTTAAACTGTCCTTGGCTAAATTCATCATCTAGGTCGATACTTTTTAAGAAGTATTCTTCCGCTAATTCTGGTTCACGCTCAGACTGAAGCAATAAAGCCATCGCATTATTGGCAGGTGCATAATCCGGATTAATCTCTAACGCGCGATTTAAACGAGCACGGGCACGGTCGTAACGACCCTGGCCGATGTAGCCTAACCCAAGCTGGGTATAATTATCGACCGCTTTAGCAGGATCTGCCTTACGCGTTAAGCGACTTTCAATCGTTGTTACACAGGCCGATAAAAATAGGCTACTGCATAATAAAACCACAAGATGTAAAGATTTCATTCAGAATATCCTTTAATCGTTAACCTGATGTAAGTCGATGTACTTCTGCTGACGACGAGTTCTATCCTCAACCTGCCCGACTAACTGTCCACACGCTGCATCAATATCGTCACCACGAGTGGAGCGGATAGTGACAATAAATCCACGCTCATGCAATAAATCACGGAAACGATAAACACGATTATTACTCGGACGCTCATACCCTGAGTTAGGGAATGGGTTAAACGGTATTAAGTTAATCTTGCACGGCGTATTTTTTAATACCTCGGCAATCTGCTCAGCATCTTCGATACTATCGTTTACATCTTTCATCATTGTGTATTCGATAGTCGCTTTACGGCGATCAGGCAGCTTATCTAAATAACGATTCGTTGCAGCAATAAGCTCTTTGATGGGGTATTTCTTATTGATCGGCACAAGCACATCACGCAGCTTATCGTTACCCGCATGAAGAGATACCGCAAGCGACACATCCGCGACATCACCCAACTTATCCATCATGGGAACAACACCCGAAGTGCTTAACGTCACCCGACGTTTCGACAAGCTATAAGCAAAGTCGTTCAGCATTAATTCCATCGAATCGACAACGTTATCAAAGTTCAATAACGGCTCACCCATTCCCATCATTACTACGTTAGTAATACGGCGAACGCGCTTCTCTCCAGGAGTATCAAGCGCTTGTGAGGCAACAAACAACTGACCAATAATTTCAGCAACACTTAAGTCACGGTTAAAGCCCTGCTTACCGGTAGAACAAAAACTGCAATCTAATGCACAGCCGATTTGTGAGCTGATACATAACGTGCCACGTTCTTTTTCTGGAATATAAACCGTTTCAATTGCGCTGCCACCCGGCATTTTCATGACCCATTTACGGGTACCATCAACAGAGGTTTTATCCAAAATAATTTCAGGCAAGCTAATTTCCGCGACGTCTGCCAACTTAGTACGCATGACCTTGCTCATATTGGTCATTTTTTCAAAATCGGATTCACCTATCTGGTGAATCCACTTCAACATTTGCTGCGTGCGGAATTTCTTTTCACCCAAGCCTTCAAAAAATGCATCCATCTTTTTAGGCGACAAACCTAATAGATTAACTTTTTCAGTCGGTTTTTGAGCTTTTTGCTCTGCTTCTAAGCGATCTAAAGCTTCGAAATCTGTAGCTTGGTTATCTGTTGTCTGTGTATCTGTCATTTTGGTCACCGGGCAGTGGGAGTCTCATCCTGGGCGGATAAACCATTTCCCTTGTATTCTTGTTTGATTCAATTCTAAAAGAAGAAAAACACAAGGGGAATGGCAATTTTATAGGCTTGCTAAAACTGAGAAAGCAGCGTGCAGTCAAAGATTGCACACTGCTCTCAAAAGCAGGTATTTAATAATACCTTCTAACTAAAACTTAACCGCGTGGGCAAAGTTCTGCGTCAGAGAAGAAGTACGCGATTTCACGAGCAGCAGATTCTAAAGAATCAGAACCGTGAGCAGCGTTAGCATCGATGCTTTCAGCGAAATCAGCGCGGATAGTACCGGCTTCAGCTTCTTTAGGGTTAGTTGCGCCCATTAGGTCACGGTTCTTAAGAACAGCGCCTTCGCCTTCTAATACCTGAACCATAACTGGACCAGATGTCATGAAGCCAACCAAATCTTTGAAGAAAGGACGCTCAGAGTGCTCAGCGTAAAAACCGCCTGCTTTTTCGTCGTCTAGGTGGATCATTTTAGATGCAATGATTTGCAAGCCAGCTTTTTCGAAACGGCTGTAGATTTCGCCAATTACGTTTTTAGCAACTGCGTCAGGCTTAACAATAGAAAAAGTGCGTTCGATCGCCATGATTATTCTCCAATATGGGATTTGTAGGGTATAAAAAACCTGCGGAGTATACGCAGGTTTTGCTTATGTGACCAGTCAGTTCGACGAGTCTACTTAATTGCTTAACATTTAAACAACCAAGTCGTTAATTATAAAAGATCTTTCGTACCCAGCATCGCTATCGCAAGGCCGCCAAAACACGACTCACTTCCTCTATCGCAAAATCCACATCATCTTCGGTGGTATAACGACCCACACTGAATCGAATCCCCGCATGGGCTAAAGCATCGGATACACCTAGCGCCGTCAAGACATACGATGGCGCAATACTGGCTGAATTACAGGCCGACCCTGAAGATACTGCAAGCTGTGCAAGAGACGCTAATAAGATCTCACCATCAACCCCAGTGAAGCTGACATTAAGGTGATTGGGGCTGCATTGAGTTGGGTGGCTATTTCGTAATACGTTTAAAGGCTCCAAGCCCTGCCATAATCGCTCGCGCAGATGAAGGTTATGGGCTATCTCTGAGTCTAAGCGTTCAATAATCAATTCTGCTGCTTTTGCGAAACCAACAATTTGATGTGTTGCTAGCGTCCCCGAGCGCATTCCGCGCTCATGACCGCCGCCGTGTATTTGCTGAAAAACCTTAATGTCAGGAGACTTACGCACATACAAAGCACCTATGCCTTTTGGGCCATACATTTTATGGGCACAAATCGACATAAGATCAACTCCCAAGTCAGCCACATCGATCGCAAGCTTTCCCGTCCCTTGCGCAGCATCGCAATGAAGTAATGCATCGTGTTTAGTCAGTACTTTGGCGATGGATTTTATATCAGTGACATTGCCTAATTCGTTATTAATCAGCATCAAGCTAACTAGACGTGTATCAGCGCGCAGTGCTTCACTGACCTGCTCTGCAGTAATCAGCCCCTGCTCATCTGGCTTTAGATAAGTAACTTCAAAGCCTTTAGTTTCTTGATAAGCACAGGTATCTAGGATGGCTTTATGTTCAATTTCAGACGTAATGATATGACCTGATTCAAAGCCTTCTAGTACACCTTTTATCGCAAGGTTATTAGACTCTGTCGCTCCACTGGTCCAAACAATCTCACGATTATTGGCACCAATCAGTTTTGCTACCGTAATGCGTGAACTTTCGACAGCCTCTTCAGCCTGCCAGCCAAATCGGTGAGAGCGAGATGCAGGATTGGCAAAATTGCCTTCAAGGGTAAGGTGTTGCGCCATAATGTCGGCAACTTCTGCTGCGACCGGAGTCGTCGCAGCATAATCAAGATATACGAGGTTCATGTTTTACCTGATTTCCTCATATAGAATGAGGCATTTTGAAATACTAAGCGCAGCATTCTAACATATTCGAACCCAGTTTTTTACAGCTCATCAACCACTTCAATGCGGTTTTTCTGATAATTGTCTTGGCGCTCAGAGATATCTTTGACTTCTTGACGCTCAACTAAACCTTGAAGACTAATATCCTCTAAGAACGAATGTATTTGCGCACTTAAGTCACACCATAATTGATGCGTTAGGCAGGACTCACCTTTTTGGCAATTGCCCTCACCTTCACACCGCGTAATATCAATGGACTCGCTAACAGCATCGACAACCTGAGCAACATTAATATCAGATCCAGGACGACTTAATCGATAACCCCCACCTGGCCCTCGAACACTATTAACCAATTCATTTCGGCGTAACTTTGAAAACAACTGCTCCAAATACGACAGTGAAATACCCTGTCGACCAGAGATATCACACAAACTCACAGGCCCTTGCTCAGCATGTATTGCTAAATCGAGCATGGCTGTTACTGCATATCGTCCTTTAGTGGTTAAGCGCAAAGAGAAGACCCCCAAATGTAATTATGATGATTCATCAGATCAGCATTATGCTTACGCTTACGCGCGCCAGTCAATGAATAGATTGTTTTTTGACCAGTCAATTCAGACCAATCAAGCCTAAAGAGGCTTATTGTCTTTAGGCGTTACTAACTCAGAACTGCTTGATACAGGCTCAGCCTTATCCGCTAAGGTTTCAACATGAGACGCTTTAAGCTCGGGCATTGCTTCATTGCAGGACGTATCGCCTAATTTATTCAGTGACTTGCAAATATTATTAATTTTGCAATCGACCGCCAGCATGTGATCCATTAAATTATTTAATGAACGAGCCACGGGATCAGGCATTTCATCAGCCATACCGTATGCATCAAAACCAATTTTTTCAGCGATATCTTTACGGCGTTTGTCCAGCTCAGGATCTGGCTTACGAATAATACGCCCAGGAATACCCACAACACTCACACCGGCCGGAACTTCTTTTGTCACTACTGCATTAGAGCCTATGCGAGCACCTTCATGCACGGTAATGGGTCCCAGTACTTTCGCTCCAGCACCCACAACAACACCGTCACACAATGTTGGGTGACGCTTTCCTTTATTCCAACTTGTGCCGCCCAGCGTTACACCGTGGTAAAGGGTACAATCATTTCCGATCTCAGCCGTTTCACCAATCACGACACCCATGCCATGATCAATAAAAAAGCGATCACCAATAGTCGCACCCGGATGAATTTCAATACCTGTCATCCAGCGACTAAAAGTAGAAAGGAACCGTGCCAGCCATTTGAGGTTCTTGCGCCATAACCAGTTCGCCAGACGATAGTGAACAATGGCGTGCACTCCCGGATAGGTGGTTAATACCTCAAACGTATTACGAGCAGCAGGGTCGCGTTCAAAAACACAGGCTACGTCTTGTCGAATTCGTCGAAACATAATATTTACTTAGCCCTTATCTTTGTCTTCTGCTTTGTCTTTATCGACGACTTTTCCTTCAGCTGATTCCACAGCCTCAACGCCGTTAGCAGCCTTTGTTTTGCGCTGAACTGCAGCCAAAATACCGCGCATCATGCCAACTTCCATCTTATCTAACGCAGTTCTTTGGAACATGCGACGTAAGCGAGTCATTAACTGTTTAGGAGTATTGGGGTCAAGGAAGCCAATATCAACCAGTGAGTCTTTAAGATGATCAAAGAAACGCTCAACATCACCATGAGGTGCCATCTCATAATCCCACTCAACACCCCACTGCCCTACCTTACTCTGCAAAGGTTCTTCAGCATCATTTTGCTCTAAAGCAGCAAGACGCATTTCATAGCACAATACCTGCACGGCAGCGGCTATATTTAAAGAGCTGAAATCTGGATTTGTCGGAATATGTACGTGCGCATTACAACGATGCAATTCATCATTAGTCAAACCACGAGACTCGCGGCCAAAAACCAACGCAACACTATTATTATTCGAAACCGCCTGCTTCGCTTTTGCAGCGCATTCACGCGGCGAGCATAATGGCCACGGAATATGACGACCACGAGCACTGGTTCCAATAACCAAACCACACTCAGCAACCGCTTCTTCTAAGGAAGAAACCGTGATGCAGCTATCTAAAATTTCTGAGGCGCCCGAGGCACGCACAATGGCATCACCATCAATTTCTGCAATGGGATCCACTAATACCAGCTGAACTACTCCCATATTTTTCATCGCACGGGCCGCAGCACCGATATTGCCTGAATGGGTAGTATTTACTAAAACGATTCTAATCTGATCTAACATGAGGCATCTTCTACTAACAATAGGCGTCTTCTAAAACATGAACACCTTTCGACTTTAATTCGAAGAAAAAGCACGCACATTCTACATAATGAACGCATTCTAACAGCGTAGAACCCATGATGATACGAAAGGATGTTACGAAAGCCCTGACGAAAAAAATCAATAGTAATTTTTTTATACATTTTTTTTTGTTATACTTTCGCGTTCACCGTTCTTTAAGAGATTAGTAGCCCTATGCAACCGCTTGTAAACCTTGCGCTGCGTGCTGCACGTAATGCAGGACAAGACCTGGTCCGTAGCTTGGACCGTTTCGATCCCTACCAGAGTAGCGATCAGGAAAAATCAAAATTTGTAGCTGACTGCGCCATCGGCCTTGAAAAGAGCATTATTTTTGAGCTCAAGAATGCCTGCCCAGAAGATAGCTATCTTGGCCGTGAAACTGGCTTTCACAGCCCAGCTGAAGGTACTCCTAGAAATCAATGGCAAGTATGTGTCATCGACGACTTGGTTAACTTTCGCGTAGGCCTACCTGATTTCGCAATCATCGTTAGCTGCCTAGTCAACGGCAAAACTGAGCACACGGTTGTTATCAACCCTATGAATGGTGACGAATTTAGTGCTAGCCGTGGCCGTGGCGCCCAGCTAAACAATCGTCGTCTTCGTTGTGGTCAACTGCGTGAAATCAACCAAGCATTAATCGGCTTTAAAACGCCAAATCATACTGAAGGTGAGCGCGCTTTTGAAAATCGCAAAAAAATCACCAGCCTTATGAATCAAGCCAATGACGTTCGTGCTTTAGGTAGCAGCGTATTAATGATGGCTTATACCGCTGCTGATCGCCTAAACGGTGCAATGCTTTGCGATATGGACGAGTTCTCATTGAATGCTGGCAGCTTAATTGCTCACGAAGCAGGCTGCTTAACAGCCAATCTATCAGGCGAGCCTTTAATTAAAGCGCCAGCTGATATTTTAGTGGCTAATCCACGCTTATTAAAAGAGCTTATCCAGAAGGTTTAAGTCTTGGTCCTAAGATCACATTAGGACTGACTACTTTTTGTAACAAAGCTTTTAAACAAGCCCCTTGATGCTGGCTATACTTAACGTATAACCAGTGTGAAGGGGCTTTTTTTATGTCACGATGGAAACAGATCGAACTGATGATGGTTGAGTTTTTTCACCGCCTAGGACAGATGCAAGCTCCGGACGGAGAAGCATTCGAGATAAAAGCGAATCACCACCGAGGCACCGAGCCGCTTCGCTACATAGAGAAAAGCAAAGGCATGAGGAGTAAAAGCAGGTCTGCGGCGCTATAAATAGGTGCCACTTAGTTTTCATAACTTAAAGTAGAAAGCTTGCACATGAATGAATCACTCGCTCACAACCAATAACCTTCTATAATTAACAAACGTCCACAAAAAAAGGCGGATAATCCGCCTTTCTTTGTGCAACTACTAAACTCAGCAGTTATTAACCACGAACAACCGAAACATCTTCAGCTTGTGGTCCTTTCTGGCCGCGTACAACCATAAACTTAACACGCTGTCCTTCTGTCAAAGAACGATGACCCTGGCCACGAATCGAACGGAAGTGAACAAAAACATCTTCACCGTCATCCCATGTAATAAAGCCAAAACCTTTTTTAACATTAAACCACTTAACCATGCCACGCTCACGACCATCATCAACGTCACTTTCTACTACAGTACCGCTTGAACGGCTACGGCGACGATGTGCAGGAACGGCTAAAGCTGATGCAAAAGCAATAGCAAAAAAGATCAACGCCACGATTGTATAAATAGCACCAACGTTAGGCAGAGTTGAAAGACTCTCTCCTAGCGTACTACCTGATGTTAAAACAATGCCTGCTAATACTTTGTTTAAAGCCAATTTCAAAATAAACGGAGCAATCAGTGCAAGCACCAAACTCACTAGAATTTTTCTAATCATAATACCTTTCATACTTTTCTCTCTTTCGATGCAAATTTTTGTCTGTTTTTCTTTTACCCGAGACCAAATAAAAGTACCCAAGTACAGCTATGAAAGCCTAATTCTTTACAAAAATCAACACGATAGAAAAGCAAACGACTTGCATCGTGATTATTAATTCATTTTGATCAATTAACGTACAAAAATTACATTAATTAGACGGTATCGCTTTACCCAAACCTGATAGCCTGTAACAATCCCAAAAAATTGATTGAGATACTCATGCACACAAAAGATAGCAATAAGCAGAATGCCGCTGAAGCCCCGATTCAAAGTAACGAACAGCGACAAATAGAACAGCTTGAGACCAAAGTCGCTTACCTTGAACACCACATTGAACAGCTCAATGATGCCTTAGTCGAATTGCAGCTCGATAATAAAACAGCCAAAGACGCTCTCAAGTACCTTTATCAGCAAGTACAAAGCATTGGTGGCAGTCAAGGCTCACAAAACTCCGATAACTTCATCGAGCCTCCACCGCCACATTATTGATAATCTCATAGCCAGATGCCTGATCACCGATACATTATTTTGTTAAAGAACAGCCATTGACGAGCATCAAAGGCGCGAAAGTCATTTAACCCTATTTATTGAACAGGTAAACTGACATTGTATTTACACTGGAATTGTTAACATGAACATAATCATAGCCATTAATAATGGTCTATTTCGCTTCAGACAGCGAATAGTCCATTCTTTTGTGAAAACCAAGCTTATCGGACCAACGGCACAAGACCTTGGTCTAGATAGCAGCAAGCCAATTGTCTACGCGCTGCAGTACCAGTCGCATGCACAAGAATTAGTGATTGATAAGGTCATTACCGATGCAGGTCTACCCAGCATTCTTGATACACACATCGGCGAACAAAATAAAAAGATAAATCCGTTCTTTTCTACCTATAAAAGAGCAGGCGCCCCTTTTCGTAAACGTGGTACGCCTTTAGTTTCAAAACGCCTTACGCGCTGGATTGATTTAATCCGTGATCAAGAAGAGCAAGATATCCAAATAGTGCCGGTTGCGGTTTATTGGGGCAGAAGCCCAGAAAAAGAACGCTCTGTACTTAAAATCTGGTCGCAAACCAGTGGAAAATTAGGCGGACGCGTTTCAACCATGTTTGCCATTTTACTTAATGGTCGAGAAACAGCCCTTCGTTTTAGTACACCTATATCTTTACGCCAGATGATTAATGAAGGTAAAGATACAGAAATCACTGCGCGTAAACTTTCTCGCGTTTTACGAGTTCACTTTAGACAAGTAAACGCGACGGTTTTAGGACCAGACCTTTCTCACCGTAGCACCTTGGTTCATCAAATTCCTAGCAAGCCTTTAGTACTGGCGGCGATCGAAGAGGAAATGAAAACCCAAAATATCAGCCGCAAAAAAGCGAGAGCATTAGCGACGAAGTACGCCGATGAAATTGCCGCCAATATGACTCACGGCGCCATTCGCTTCTTAGATATTTTGCTCACCTGGGTTTGGAACAAAATATACAACGGCGTTAATGTTTATAATATTGAACGCTTACAAAATGCCAATAAAGATAACGAAATAATTTACGTTCCTTGTCACCGTAGCCACATCGACTATTTATTACTGTCGTATGTTCTTTATCACAACGGCCTACAAGTTCCGCACATTGCAGCAGGCATCAACTTGAACATGCCAATTGCTGGGCCAATCTTACGGGGCGCTGGGGCATTCTTTATGCGCCGTACTTTTAAGGGTAATAAGCTATACGCCGCAGTATTTGATGAATATCTACACTCAGTATTCACTCATGGCTATTCGACCGAATATTTTGTTGAAGGTGGACGCAGCCGTACCGGTCGCACACTCAATCCAAAAGCAGGTATGCTGGCGATGACGTTACGCAGCTACTTACGTGATTCTCGTAAACCTATTGTTTTTATGCCGGTATACATTGGCTACGAAAAAGTATTTGAATCCAGTAGCTACCAAGGCGAACTAAAGGGTAAAAAGAAGAAAAAAGAAGGCTTAGGCAGTCTCGTTACCTCTTTACGCAGCATGAAACGCTCATTCGGTAAAGTGCGCGTGACATTTGGTGATCCGATTAAGTTTGATGAACTGCTGGATAACGAGCAACCCAATTGGCGTGAAGAAAGAAGTGAGAATGGCTTTAAGCCTGACTGGGCACCTAAGGTCGTCAACAAACTTGCTCTTGAAGTCGCCACTCAAATTAATAATGCCGCCTCGGTCAATCCGATCAATATGGTCGCCATGGGATTATTGGCAACCCCTCACCTAGCGATGGACGCTCAGTTATTAGCGAACCAGCTAGATGATTATAAGCGCCTATTACAATCACTCCCTTATACCGACCTGATTGAAATCCCTGAAGGTAATGGTAAAGACTGGATTGAATATGCTGAAAATATGGGGATGGTGTCAATTGCTAAACATAGCCTAGGTGACATCATCCAAGCCGACGATCATCAAGCAACATCGTTAAGTTATTACCGCAATAACGTCTTTCATATTTTTGCCATGCCGTCTCTCTTGGCCAGCCTGTTTGTAAACAATCGCGAACACCAAATAGAAGAGATCAAAACATTATGTACATTCTTATATCCGTTCTTTAAAGCCGAGTTATTTTTACGCTGGGAATTAGAAGAGCTTCCTGAGGTCATTGATACTTGGCTTGAGGCCTTGGTAGGTCTTGGGTTATTAGAACGCCACGGTGATCTATTTAGCCGCCCTGCGGCGAATTCAAATGAATACGTTAAGCTGTCAGGTATTGCGAGCGTCGCGATGCAGACCCAAGATCGTTATTTCTTAACGTTATCGCTATTAAACAAGGTTGGCAGTGGGCATATCAACGCGAAAGAATTGGAAGAGCAATCTTCAGTATTAGCGTCTCGAATTTCAGTTCTCCACGGCATCAATACCCCAGAGTTCTTTGATAAGAATTTGTTCCGTACGTTAATTGATTTGTTGCTTGAACAGGGCTTACTGGTCGCTAATGAAGAAGGTTTATTAACCTTTGATGAAAGCTTAACTGCCATGACCGAAGAGCTTGAACGTGTACTGGATGCCAGCCTGCGTCAGAGCATTTTGCAAATTACTTGGCAGCAATAAGCGCTCGTAGTTTAGAACAGTCGCTATCGATGAGTGACTGTTCTAAATATCTAATGCGCTTCTAGATATCTGATGCACTATTCGGCTTTGGCGACTTTCGCTTTAACATAAATATCAAAGCGATTCGCTTTTCCTGCCAAAACATAGCTGGGTGCTTTACCCGCTAAATTAGGTGCTTTTGCTGGGCGCTTAACCACAATACGGCATCGAGCTAATGCATCAGCACGAGCCCACAGTTCATCCTCATCCACATCAGCGCCAACCAGCGTGCGAAACAACTTCATTTCTTTTTTAGCTTCTGCCGATGCAGTGGTATGTGGAAACATGGGATCAAGATACACAATATCCGGCTGCGCATGACCTAGTGCAATCCAATTTTCCAACAGGTCGATTGAATTTCCTTCTACCAACTTCATACGCGCCATAATATCTTCAATTTCGATATCACCCTGAGCGCACTGCAAACCACTTTTCAGCAGTAAGCAGACAACAGGATGGCGTTCGATCAAGGTAACATCACACCCCAAGGTCGCCAATACAAACGCATCACGACCCAGCCCTGCGGTTGCGTCTAAAACAGTGGGCGTATAAGCACTATTAATCCCAACGGCTTTCGCAATACTCTGGCCACGGCCACCACCAAATTTACGACGGTGAGCACTAGCACCACTAACAAAATCAACAAATACAGGGCCCGGGGCTTTTTTCCCGCCTTGCTGAATGCAGATACGATCACCCTCGACAATTAAATAAAGCCCGTCGGTTGCTAGTAATGCTTCAGTAACGAATTCAAGCTGCCATTGCTGTGACCATTCGCCTAAGTCGAATAGTTTAGTTGGACTACGCTGAATAATACCGTCTAAAATTTTCATCAGACAAACCAGATCAACAAGATAGCACCGAGTAATAAACGATAAACAACAAATGGCACCATTCCGATGCGGTTAATCAGTGCTAAGAAAAAGTAAATACAAATATATGCACTAACCGCCGATAAAGAAGCCGCTAAACCAATAGTCGCCCAATCAACTTGCGCAGCTTGCTCAACAAGATCTTTTGTTTTTAATAAGCCAGCCGCTAAAATTAACGGTATGGAAATTAAGAAAGAGAATCTTGCCGCTGAATCGCGCTGAAAACCTAAAAATAATGCCGCAGTAATCGTTATACCTGAACGTGATGTACCAGGAATTAACGCCAATGCTTGAAACAAGCCAATGATGACCGCCGCCAATAACGTCATCTGTAAGATACTTTTATGCTCATTCGCTTTATGGTCCGCGACCAGCAGTAACACACCAAAACCGATCGTAGCATAAGCAATGACTTCACTAGAGCGAAGGTTAGCCTCAATCCAATCACCATAGATTAGCCCAACTAAACCCGCCGGAATAGTTGCCACAATAATAGACCACGCTAACCGTCCATTATTATCCATCTGCTTGCTAAAGCCTGTTGTCAGCCAGCCCTTGGTAATCGCAAAGACGTCACGACGAAAGTAAAAAATGACCGCCGCTAAGGTACCGATATGCGTCGCAACATCAAATGCTAGCCCTTGATCAGCCCATCCCAACATTTTTGACGGTAAGATTAAGTGTGCCGAGCTTGAGATTGGTAGAAATTCGGTAAACCCCTGTAATAATGCCAATACAAAAATTTGAATCAAATCCATTGTGTACTACTTCCTAAATATAATAATTGATAAAGCTAAGATTAATTATCTTTTGAGTAAAGATGGTTGCTCAGCTAATTTTTTCCATGCAACAGTATCCCGTAAATAAACCGGTTCCTGTAATTCGGCTGCGGTAAACAACCCTTCATCCCAAGCACGAATGGCTAAATCCATCATGGATTCAGCCATTGGGTAAACATCTTCATCTATGCTATTAAGCGACGAGACAGCTTCGGGCATTTCAGTTAAAAACTGAAAACCATCTCCCATACCAATCCAATTTGAGGCTTCTAATGTTGAAATATCAACGCCTGCAGGTTTTGTTAAACGATCTTCTATAACCGCTTCTAGTCGATGATCTGAATAGTGATAAGCGCCATAAAAAACTTCGCCCATATGCGCATTCATCACCGCCAAAACTTGCTGAGCGGCAAGACTGTCTGTGCTTGCGTCAGTCATTTTCTTCATACCCTGCCACGCAAGCGCCGCGAGAGAAGAGATTCCGTATAAGCGTGCACCGGTTGCCAAAGACAAGCCTTGCGCAACCGAGATAGCAATACGCACTCCGGTAAACGATCCTGGCCCCTTACCAAAAGCAATACCATCAAGTTCAGTCGGCTTTATACCCGCACGCTGACACACATCATCAATCATTGGCATAATCAGCTGTGCATGCTTGCGCGGCTGCATTTCCGCAACAGAGTGGATGATCCCTTTCGCACTTAAAGTGACAGAGCACCAAGCTGAGGAGGTATCGAAGACTAGAATATTGCTCATTGAATCTACTGACATGGATGAAATTGCCCGCAGTATAGCAAAACAAGTCGTATAGTTGAAAACACTGATTTGTAATGAACAGGCATAAAAAAGCCCCAGTTTAAACTGAGGCTTTTATCCTGAAGGCTATCGTTATAGAGCTGAAATCAGTTAGCGAGCCGTGCTTACTGAATTTTATGAATAACGAAGCTTATTAGCGACTCTTAATTCACTGCTACTTCTTAGAGGCAACTTTCTTAGAGGCAACCTTTTTGGCAGCG
The DNA here is from genome assembly GCA_913061415.1 of uncultured Oleispira sp. Classification (GTDB taxonomy): domain Bacteria; phylum Pseudomonadota; class Gammaproteobacteria; order Pseudomonadales; family Oceanobacteraceae; genus Oleispira. The sequence continues at coordinate 84,080 of CAJXUD010000008.1, forward strand.
ACTTTCTTAGGCGCCGCTTTCTTCTTAGCAGCTACTTTCTTAGCAGCTACTTTTTGGGTTGCGACTTTCTTAGCGGCTATCTTTTTCTTAGGTGCTGCCTTTTTGGTGGCTGGCTTAGCTGCGGCTTTTTTAGGTGCCTTTTTAGCAGCCTTTTTTGGAGTAACTAAGGCTTTTGCTTTCGCTACTAGCTTCTTCGCAGCCGCTTTGGCTTTCTTAGTTTCTTTTGCTGTGCGTGCTTTTACTTTGGCAGCAATTTGACGCTCACGGGACTTGTTCCATGTTTTTTCAAAATCAGCCAAGGCCTTTTGTAAGTCTTCACCGGCTTTAGCATTTAAAGATGCTTCAAATTCAGCGATCGTCGCTTGAGTCTTAGCTTCAACTTCAGCTGTTTTCGCTTGAATCTCTTCTACTTTTAAAGCGACTTTAGCATCACGTAATTTTGCCTTTACCGTCGAAAGCTTCGCTTTCTCTGCAGAAACTTTTTTACCCGCTGTCACAGCAGCGCGCTTAACCACAGCCGTTGCTTTTGGCTTCCCGGCTTTTGTTTTTGCTTCCGCTTGTTTTTTTGCGGCAGCAGCGACTTTGGCCAGCTGAGCTTCAACCGCAGCATTTGCTTTTTCCACCCCAGCTTGAGCTTTCACAACAGCGGGTGAAACAGCGACAACCGCTTTCACAGTCTTTTTAGCAACAGTTTTCTTAGCAATGGCCTTTTTTGCGCCACGTTTGGCGGGTGCTTTTTTTACTGCAGTTTTTTTTGCAGCGGCTGCTGTAGGATTCTTTTTAGGTCTGCCCATTATAATTTCCTCATTTTCGCTAATAAGTTATTCTTATTAAAATTAGCACAAATATTATTGCGCAGTAGCTAACGCAGTCAATAATAGTGTTTTTATATGCAAAAAACATAAATAAACACCTTATTCTGCCCGCCAATCAACTATTTGATTAAATTATTTAATAATATTCAACAAACCGCGCCATTTTTCAAATGATGCGTGTAAATAATACGACCGCTTTTTTATAAATCGTTAACAGGCTTTTTATTGCTTAAAGCTGTCGACCAATACTTCGACTACCAAGAATTTAAATCACTCCTTTATACACTGCATAAAATACATAAACGTTAAAATGGAAAAGAGTGTGTAATGAAATAAGCTTTTATTAATAAGCAGGATTTAATAAGTAGAGTTTAATGAACGGCACTTAATAAATAACAACTGATTAATTCCCTGTACTTAGTGTTAAAAATTTCATCGTTAAATACAGCATTTATTCGAGTGACATAGAGATCGAAATAGAAATGGAAATGGAAATAAATCAGATAAGGAAACGTTAATAAAAAACATTTTAAATCTAAACGACGCGTTCAACCTAAACTGCACATTAAATCGATACCGTTATTTAATACTATAAAATGTATTTTCTAAGGGCATAAAAAAAGACCCTTACGGGTCTCTTTTTAATTACATTTTTTTGATTATTCTAGAATAATCAAGCACCTAGAGAGCCCATTACTTTAGCAGTAATATCTTCTAAGCTACCAACACCTGCCACATGTACATATTTAGTGGTTGGATTGGTTTCTTCAAACTTCTTATAAAAAGCAACTAATGGCTTAGTTTGATCGTGATAAATACCTAAACGGTTACGTACAGTTTCTTCTGAATCATCTGCACGATGAATAAGCTCTTCGCCCGTCACATCATCTTTACCTTCCACTTTAGGTGGGTTGTAAATAACATGATAAGTACGGCCAGAATTAGGATGTACACGACGGCCACTTAAACGACCTACGATTTCTTCATCATCAACATCAATTTCAACAACGTAATCAATATCAACGCCTGCAGCAACCATCGCTTCAGCTTGAGGAATTGTGCGAGGAAAACCATCGAACAAGAATCCATTCGCACAGTCACTTTCTGTGATGCGCTCTTTAACCAAAGCAATAATGATTTCATCAGACACTAAACCGCCTGTCGTCATTATATCTTTAACCTGCAAACCTAATGCAGATTCAGCTTTAACTGCGGCACGAAGCATGTCGCCAGTCGATATTTGTGGAATTTTAAACTCGTCACAAATAAATTGAGCCTGTGTACCTTTACCTGCACCTGGGGCGCCCAATAAGATTACGCGCATGCGCATTCTCCTCATGATTCTGAAATCAATATCGAGTCCAGCTGTACAAAAAACAACCAGACCATGAAAAAAATAGGCCTAACTCTACTCTGCCAGCCATTATTAATCAAGAAATTAGCCCGTATTGCGCATACCTGCTGCAATACCCGCCATAGAAACCATCAACGCACGCTCAACCTCGGGGTCATGCTCCTCGGTTCTTGCACGCTGAAGCAGCTCCGCTTGAAGATAATGTAATGGGTCAGTATACGTGCCCCTTACCTGCATAATTTGTGATTGTGCTTGGTCATCACCGTCAGGCTTTATTACGTTTATAGACTCATTAATCGTTAATAAGCGATCACGTAATTCTTGTCCAATAGGCTGTAAATCTTCGGTGACTAATTGCTGGTCATAATATCGAGCGATTTCAACATCGGTCTTGCCAACGATCATGTCTAGCATATCAATATAGGTTGCAAAAAATGGCCATTGCTCATACATCTCTCGAAGCAACTGCAGATTTTTGTCATCGCTTTTACTGACCTCTAAAAGCGCTTGATCAGCTCCTAGCCACGCAGGCACCATCAGGCGTATTTGCATCCAAGCAAAAATCCAAGGAATTGCACGCAACGACTCAATGCCACCACTGCCCTTTCTGCGAGCAGGTCGACTGCCCAGTGCTAACTTGCCTAATTCTTGTTCTGGTGTGGCCGATCTAAAATAAGGAACAAAGTGTTCATTCTCACGAACCATACCGCGATACGACTTCACACTCTGTTGAGCCATCGACTCCATTAATTCGCGCCACTCACTTTCAGGCGCTTTAGGTGGCAATAATGTCGCTTCTAATACAGCGGCTAAATAAATTTTTAAACTGCGTAATGCTACTGCTGGAAAACCAAACTTAAAGCGAATCATCTCCCCTTGTTCGGTCACTCTTAAACGGCCTTTCACCGACCCTGGAGGCTGAGCCAATATCGCGCGCTGTGCAGGACCGCCACCACGACCGACCGTACCACCACGACCATGAAACAAGGTTAATTCAATTGCATGCTGCTGAGCACAGTTCACTAACTCTTCTTGAGTTTTATACTGCGCCCAAGCCGCTGCCATATTCCCAGCATCTTTAGCGGAGTCGGAATAGCCAATCATTACCTGCTGATGCATACCGCAATATTTTTTATACCAAGGTAGAGCAAATAATTTATCCATACGTTCAGCGGCAAACTGTAAATCGTCCAATGTTTCAAACAAAGGAACAATCGGAAGACGACGCTCAACCCCTGAAGCTCTTAATAACAAGGCGACCGACAAAATATCCGACGGCTCACTCGCCATCGAAATAATATAGTTACCGACACCCTCATCGCCTTGAGCAGCAATGACCTGCATGGTTTTTAATACTTCATTGCACTCATCACTAGGCTGCCAGTATTCGTCATCCAAACCGCGATTTTCACTTTTAGATACATCACACACATCTGCCTGAGCGGGCAATAACGGACGCTTACTTTGTAATTCTTCTAATAAAAATTGTTGTTTTTGGGGTTCATCCCAACTGAGATAATCACCTAGTTGATAAAACTCACAAAGCTCAGCAATTACCTGACTATGACGATCTGATTCTTGGCGAATATCCAATCGTGTTAGCGTTAAACCAAAGCACGATAGTCGACGAATCACATCAAGCAATTCACCTTTAGCAATGCCTTCCATGCCCGTTTCACACAGTGATTTATAACACAATACTAGCGGCTCAAATAAAGTTGCGATGTCTGAAATATGAGGCAAGCTGCTGTGTGTCTTTAAGCGCGCACTTTCTGCCGCCCACGTTTTGGTCTGCTGCAATTTGCGCTTTAACTGATTAACACATTCTCGATAAGGTTCGTTACTCTCTCCGACCCACGCTTTTAATTCGTCGGTTGCTTGTACCATCGACAATTGACTAGCGAGTTCGGTTAAATCATTTAAATACAGATCGGCGGCCATCCAGCGGGCTAAATACAAAACCTCACCCGTGACATTAGCGGTAACATTTGGATTACCGTCGCGATCTCCTCCCATCCAAGAAGCAAAATGAATGGGACACACATTGAGCGGTAGAGGTTTTTCTCCTTGCAGCACGAGCTTATCATCCAACTCTCGCATTAAATGTGGAATGGCTTGCCACAGTGAGTTTTCTATCACCGCAAAACCCCACTTTGCCTCATCAACCGCCGTAGGTCTTTGCTGGCGTATTTCATCGGAGCGCCAAATTTCAGCAATCAGGTTATCCAGCTGTTGGTTGTATTCGTCTCGCTTAGGATGATCGTCACGAATATCATCGAGTATTTGCAATACATCAACAATTTCATCGTATTTTTTAATTAATGTACGGCGAATAATTTCAGTTGGGTGAGCGGTAAGTACTAGCTCGATATCCAGTTTGCACAGTTCTTTATTTAACTCGACACCTTCTTTTAGTTGCTTAATAACCGCTGAAAATACATCTTCTAAAATAACTTCCATACGATCTTCAGCCGCATTTTCACGACGCCAGCTCAAGGTATGTTGTTGCTCGGCAATATTGGCAAGGTTTAAGAACTGGCTAAAGCCACGGGCAACGGGTACCAGTTCATTATCTTTTAGCCCTTTTAATAACGCGATCAACTCTGCTTTATCTGCAGAGGTACCGTTGTGAGCGCGCTTGGATAAATTACGAATATTCTCGATTAACTCAAAAATTTCATCGCCACAATCATCGGCAATCGTCTGTCCTAATAGCTGCCCTAAATTACGAACTTTATCTCGCAATAATGGATCCAAATCTGACATATTTAAGCCCTCTTTATTAAGATAGTCACTACTATACTGAGAAAGTAACTGCGTTATTACGGATGGTATTAACTGAGTATAAATCAAACTTCAGCATTCCACTGCATCAACCCGAAATTGACCACTATTGATGCTAGATGCCGCGCGAACACAAAATACAATCCCAGCAGAAGCGCTCATTATCGCCATGCCGTTTTGTAGATTGCCGCTTTAGACTGCCGTTGGCTATTTCGTAATACTTTGTTACTAATTCAGGTAAGTTAATGTTTAACGTCTAAACTTACAATATCACAGCAGTTGGTAGAGAAGGCGTTGTTATGAAATTGAGTTCTTTAATGAAATATTGGGAAAAAGAATTTTCAGGTCAACTAAGCGAAGAAGGGTATGAAATAAAGCTGTCATTAGAAGATGCCGCTCGGCTAGAAGCTTTATGCGAAATGTTTCCGAAATACCCGCAAGAAAACTTACTGAGAGACTTAATTAGCAGTGCACTCACAGAAGTCACTAGCAGTTTTCCTTATGTAAAAGGGAAAGAGGTTGTCGCGCTCGATGAGGAAGGCGATCCAATGTATGCCGATGTTGGCCCAACACCGAATTTTTTGAGCCTAACGCGTAAACATCTAAAACTACTTAATGAGTCAAAGCTTAATCAGTCGAAGAAAGCCTCAGCCCATTAATAATGAGCGCTAGATCTGTATTAGTTTGCAAATTAAGCATCATTCGCGGCAGCGATTAACTGTGGGTGGCGCTTTTTAGCGTCATTCCAAGCGCATTCCATCTCATCGCTACTAACCTGGTTACTATTGCCAAGCTCTAAGCTTTTACCGTGTGCAGCCAAACTCTCGGCCGCTAAACTATAGCGTTCACTAAAGCGACGATTGGCCTGACGTAAAGCCTGCTCAGGATTGATACCCAAGTGTCTAGCGACGTTTACGCAGGCAAATAATAAATCACCCACTTCGTGCTTTAATCGTTCTTCATCGGCCTGTTCAATTTCTACTTCGACCTCTATTAGCTCTTCACGAACTTTATCCAAGACTCCTTGAATTTCGGTCCAATCAAAGCCCCGCATTGAGACCGCCTTTTGAATTTTATCCGCTCGAGTCAGTTCAGGCAGAGAAGCTGGAATATTGCTCAAATAATCCACCAGCTCAAGTCCTTTAGACTTGATTGCCGCCCCTTGACTGCGTTCGGCTTTCAAGGCTTTTTCTTGCTGCTTAATAATCTGCCATTGCGCATGGATTTCCGCTTCGCTCGGACAGCTATCAGGATCACGCTTGGCATAAAGATCTCCTGCAGGAAATACATGGGGATGACGACGAACCAGCTTGGTAACCAACACATTGATCACCGATGAAAAGTCAAACAAAGTCTGTTCATTGCCTAACTGGCTGTAAAAAATCACTTGGAATAATAAATCACCCAATTCTTCTTCAACATGTGGCCAGTCTTGAGACTCTATTGCTTCAGCCACTTCGTGCGCTTCTTCTAGAGTATGCGGCACAATAGAATCAAAGGTTTGCTTAATATCCCAAGGACATCCGCTCTCAGGATCGCGTAAGCGCTGCATTAAGTAAACGAGGTCACTGAGTTCGTAATCTTTATCCATAGCGATCCATTCAATCCTAATATCAATCCTAGCAACTTATCCGTTACTGCGAGCTCGGCGTACCGTCAATACATTCGGTAGCTGATTCAACTTATTCAATACACGCCCAAGTTTCGACAAACTATCAATCTCAACGGTGATTTGCATATGCGCTTGATGATCTTTTTGCTCTGACTTCGTTTGCACTGCAACAACGTTTACCCCGCTATCAGCTAATACCAAACTCACATCGCGTAATAGCCCAGTACGATCATAAGCCGTGATATCCACATCAACTGGATACATTTGGCTTGCTTTGCCACCCCAACTGACTTCAATAATACGATCGGGCTCAGTCATTTCGTGGTGTAATAAATTATCACAATCAAGGCGATGCACACTAACCCCTCGTCCAAGCGTGACATAGCCAGAGATATCATCCCCAGGAACAGGCTTACAACATTGCGCAATCTGGGTTAATAAATGTCCGACTCCTTGAATAGAGATATCGCTTTTTTTACTCGCCTTAGACGTTGGTTTTAACAGCGGTAATTCTTGCTGAGGCTGTTTAATATCGGTCTGACGAACAATATGCCTAACCACTTGGCTAAGGCGAACGTCACCCGCACCAATCGCCGCAAACAAATCATCCGTGGTTTTCATATTCATCGCTTTAGCGACTTCGGCTAAAGGTTGGCGTTCAAGATCGAGTCGATCAAGTTCGCGCATCAATAATTGGCGGCCTTCTTCTTGGTTGGTATCTTTTGCTTGCAGCTTAAACCAATGCGCAACCTTTGCACGAGCACGCGCGGTATTAATGTAACCGGCATCTTGATTTAGCCAGCCACGACTAGGCCTGGCTTCTTTACTGGTTAAAATTTCAACCTGCTCACCGGTTTTTAGCTTATAGGTCAGCGGGACAATACGCCCATTCACTTTGGCTCCCCGTGTACGGTGGCCAATTTCAGTATGCACTCGGTAAGCAAAATCTACCGATGTTGCTCCCGGTGGCAAATCAACAACATGTCCATCCGGGGTAAAAACATAAATACGGTCGGGATTGATGTCCGAACGTAAATCGCTCATTAATTCAGGCAAATCGCCAATTTCTTCATGCCATTCAACTACTTGTCGTAGCCAAGCAATCTTTTGCTCATAGGCTTGGTCTTTAGCATCGGTATCGGTGCCTTTATATTTCCAGTGTGCGCAGACGCCTAACTCTGCATCTTCATGCATTTCTTGCGTACGAATTTGAACTTCCATGCCTTTTCCGCCGGGGCCAATTACCGCCGTATGCAAAGACTGGTAACCATTCTCTTTAGGGTTGGCAATGTAATCATCAAACTCGTGTGGAATGTGTCGCCAAAGCGAGTGAATAATTCCTAAAGAGGCATAACAATCACGTAATGTCGGTACTAAAATTCGAACTGCACGTACATCATAAACTTGTGAAAACTCAAGATTTTTGAGTTTCATTTTGCGCCAGATACTGTAAATGTGCTTTGCACGGCCGTTGACTTCACACTCTATTCCAGCGCCTTCTAATTCACTGGTAATCGTGGAAACGACGTCGTCGACATACTCTTGTCGCGCTAAGCGTTTTTCATCCAGCAGGTTGGCAATCTTTTTATACGCAACCGGCTCTAGGTAACGAAAAGCGACATCTTCAAGTTCCCACTTTAAATGGCCAATGCCCAAGCGATGCGCCAATGGCCCATAAATATTAAAGACTTCGCGAGCGACTTTTATCCGCTTACTTTCAGGAGCGTCTTTGACAGCTCTAATTGCGGCTGTTCTTTCGGCCAGTTTGATTAAGGCAACGCGCACATCATCAATCACCGAAACCAGCATTTTACGTAGATTATCGACCTGCGCTTCACGCTGGCCTAATACGGCTTCTTCGGATGTATTTTGAATGGCATTGATCGCTGCCATGCGCAATACACCTTCAATGAGAGTGGCGACTTCTTCATCAAAATCTTTACGAACTTGAGCCAGAGACAAGCGTCCCTCGCGCACTGCGCGATACAAAATCGCCGCTAAAATGGATGCTTCATCAAGCTGCAGTTCGGCTAAAATCTGAGCCATTTCCAAGCCCATCTGGGCACTGTCTAAGGTCCAAAACGTACTGTTTTGAACCGCATCTTCCGCGATGATTTTTGCAACGACTAATGCGTGTCGAAGTTTTTCTGGTTCTAAGATATCTGCTTCAGTGCAGATCTTATCTAGCCAAGCATCGACGTTTATTTTGCCATCGTGCTTTAGCGGCTGGTCATCTCTTACTTTTACCACGAGATGCTCCTTTCTCTTTGGCTTTGCTCTTATTATTAATACCGCTATTAAGACGAGTATTAATGCGAGTTTTAGTCTGAGTTTTTAAGCGGTCACTCATCGTTTTCTGGCGGCCCTGAGTGCTTTTATTGGCAGGCACTAATAACACCATAGTTTCGATATGATGAGTATGAGGAAACATATCTAATACGGTAATCCGTTCAATCTCAAAATCGTTGCTAAGTGCCTTCAAGTCTCGTGCCAGTGTTGCTGGATCACACGACACGTAGACCATACGTTTTGCTTTTCGTTTAATCAGCTCCTCAATACAGGCACTGGCGCCCGCACGGGGGGGATCTAATAAAACATAATCTGGGTTAGGCAAGTTACTTAAGCTATTACTATCTGACAAGTCCGCTTTGTGGGCAATGAGACCACGATCACCTTCAACGCCGTTATTTTCAGTAGTCTTAACGATAGGTGCGCACAGTTGCTGAGCATGCTGCTGAATGGCCTGCACCATTTCATCGCTCACCTCTACCGCATCAACAAGGGCGTTTTGGGCTAATGGCACTGAAAAATTACCGTGACCAGCAAATAAATCCCATACGCGAGAACCCGCTTCTGGTGCAAGCCAAGCTTTCGCTTCCGCCACCATCAATTGGTTGATGGTATTATTAACTTGGACAAAATAATCTGGATGAATGGTTAGATCATGACCCAATACATTATGGGTTAATGGACTAATAACCTCATTAATCGCCGCTAAAGGCTGTTCATCATCTGGACGAATGTAGATATCTATATCCAGCTCGCTCGCCCAACCTAGAAGCTTCTTACGGTCATTATCGGTGAGTTTTTTAAGTACTCTAAAGACTAATACTAAGCGCTCGCTGGCTTGTAGTACTTCAATGTGAGTAAAGCGAGTAATACCTTCAAGCTGCACTAAGCGGCTACGCCATGCTTTCCAATCGAGGGCTTCGTGCTCAACAAGTACCGGGCACGTATCAATATTGGTGAGATGCTTACTCTGACTTTCACGAAAGCCAATAAAGACTTCTTGAGTCGCCTTGTTATAGCGAATACCCAAGCGAGCGCGTCGGCGATAATGCCACTGCTGCTGTTCTGCAATCAGCGGAGCATCCCAGCGCTCAACTTCAATGCCTTGACGGCTGAGCTCGCGTGCTACGCGCTGCTGTTTAAGAATGACTTGCTGATCATAGGCAAGGTGTTGTAAATCACAGCCGCCACAGCGTTTATAGTGCGGACAAGGCGGCTCAATACGATGTTCACTAACCTGCTCTATTGAGACCAGGCGGCAAAACCATATTTTCCGTTTGCGCTCTAGCATTTCTGCGATCACGGTTTCACCCGGCAATGCACCCGGTATAAAATATACATCGCGCCCAGAGCGCGCGATGCCGTGTCCGTCCGATGCAAGGTCATGCACGGTTAGTGTCAGTGTTTTTTTCACGATGGCCTACAAAATCAAGCGTTTGCGGTTAGATGGGGGCAATTATGTTGAATTCAATTGCCCTTACATTTCTTAACACAGCTACCCGCCTGAGGTAACGGCTTCAGGGGATCAGGAATAGCCTTAATATAAGTACAGTGTATAAGTACTTTACTGCTAGGCAAAAACACCGGTCGATAAGTAACGATCGCCACGATCACAAATAATGGCAACGATAGTCGCATTTTCGACTTGAGCACTTAATTGCAAAGCACCCGCAATCGAACCACCTGACGATACACCACAAAAAATACCTTCTTGGGTCGCTAAGGCTTTCATTGTTTCTTCGGCATCTTGCTGGCTAATATCAAGTACTTTATCAACGCGAGCCGCATCAAAAATACTGGGTAAATATTCTTTAGGCCAGCGACGAATGCCTGGGATGCTGGCGCCTTCTTGAGGCTGCAGCCCAACAATTTGAATAGCTTCGTTCTTTTCTTTTAAGAAACGCGACGTTCCCATAATAGTGCCAGTCGTTCCCATCGCGCTAACAAAGTGTGTAACCTGCCCTTGGGTTTGCTGCCAAATCTCAGGACCTGTTGTTTCGTAATGCGCCAAGGGATTATCATCATTAGCAAACTGATTAAGCACTTTACCTTTTCCTTCAGCCTCCATCGCAAGCGCTAAATCACGAGCACCTTCCATACCCTCTTTCTGGCTCACAAGAATTAGCTCAGCGCCATAAGCCTGCATTGCCCAGCGACGTTCCATACTGAGGTTATCGGGCATAATTAATACCATACGATATCCCTTAATGGCCGCAACCATTGCCAAAGCAATGCCCGTATTTCCGCTCGTCGCTTCAATCAAAGTATCACCCGAATGAATCTGACCTCGGGCTTCAGCCTTTACAATCATGCTTAACGCCGCACGATCTTTCACCGAGCCCGCAGGATTGTTACCCTCCAGCTTCAGTAAAATCGTATTGCTGCTGCCTTCATTTAAACGCTGTAAGCGAACTAAAGGTGTCTGACCGATGCATGCATCAATAGTTGGGTATACAATGTGGGTCACAGGGGCGTCCTATTGTTAACATATAATGACAATTATAAATTACATATAACTAAAATACTGAATTCTAATACTGATTCTAACTGAATTGTAATATCGATTCGAAATTTACTTATACTCAATCGCTTCACATGATAATTGAGTTCTATATTATGAGAATAAATTCGTCACTGACGGGCTAAGAACCCGGTCAAATATTAAACGATCTGCTGAATAATGGACAAAGCATGAAAAACTGGAAACTACAAAATCGAATTCTGACCCTAGTATTATTACCCGGTCTAGTTGTGTCGTTATTTTTGGGTGGTTTTTTCATCATTCAGCGTATGAGTGATCTTGATTTACTGCTACAAGAGCGCGGTTTAGCCATTGCTAAACAAGCGGCCCCAACCAGTGAATATGGTGTGGTATCTGGCAATAATCAGTTATTACAAAATCTCGCCAACAACCTTTTAGAAGAGCGCGACCTACGCGCCGTTAATATTCTTAATAAAGATGGACTGGCACTCGCCTATGCCGGGCCGAAAATGAATACCAAATTCATTGGTAATACCCAATTCAAGAGCGGCCAGTTGCAGCTTTCCTCAACCGAAAGCACGATCAGAATTAAAGCCCCCATCTTTGCGCAGAACATAGAGGTTGTTGAAAGTAGTAATGAACCGCTATACCAACAGCAAAACATAGGGGACAATTTATTAGGCTGGATTGAGATTGAGCTATCCCTTTCAAATACCCAAATTGCAAAATATCAGCATCTAGCGACCAGTATTACCACCGTATTAGCGACGCTTATTTTAAGCCTTATGATGGCCATAAGAATGAGTCGCAGCATTTCTGTGCCTATTCAAGAGATGGTGGAATGCGTTGAAGCCATCAGTGATGGAAAAATTGATGCGCGCATACACGTCAATGGAGGGGATGAGTTCCAAACATTGGCCGCGGGCATTAACGCCATGGCGATCGCGATTCAACGAACCAAAACAGAACACCAACAAAATATCGAACAAGCGACCCATGATATCCGTGAAACGCTGGATAATATTGAGATTCAGAACATTGAATTAAACATTGCCCGCAAAGAAGCTCTAGAAGTCAGCCGGATTAAGTCAGAATTTTTAACCAATATTAGTCATGAAATTCGCACCCCTCTTAATGGCATATTAGGCTTCACTCGTATTTTATTAAAAGATCAAAGCGATCAGCGAAAAACAGACCATCTGAATACGATTGAAAAATCGGCTAACGGCCTACTAACCATCATTAACGACATTCTTGATCTATCCAAAATTGATGCCGGTAAGCTGGTGTTAGAAAATATTGATTTTAATGTGCGCGAAGTGCTAGAAGACGTCTTAACGATTAATGCCCCAGAAGCGCATAAAAAATCACTTGAACTGGTCAGTCTTATTTATTCCGACGTCCCGCAATTTTTGCGTGGCGACCCATTACGTATCAAGCAAGTGCTCACCAATTTAATTTCTAATGCCATTAAGTTTACCCCACAAGGTAATATTACTGTGCGGGTAATTATTGAAGATGAAGACATTAATCAAGCCAGCGTGAAGTTTGAAATTACAGATACAGGGATTGGTCTTAACGAAAAGCAGCAAGCCAAACTCTTCCGATCGTTCAGTCAAGCTGACTCCAGCACAACCCGTCAATTTGGGGGTACCGGATTAGGTTTAGTCATTAGCCAGCACCTAGTAAAAGCAATGAAAGGGGATATTGGGGTTCAAAGCTCCGAAGGTGAAGGCTCTACCTTCTCTTTCTCGGTAACACTTAAGAAATCACGTCAGCAAGCCCTGCCTATGCAAGAACTAAAAGGGCAACAAGTGCTTCTTATTGAATCTTCTTCTAGTACTCGACTGAGCATGACCCATTTATTAGAGCAATGGCATGTACGTTACAGCGATACCGATAATTCAGATATTTTATTGCAAGCGCTGCTGCGTAAACATCGCAATGGTGACCCAGCAAATGCGGTGATCATAGGGTTAAGCCGTAAAGAACTGTACCAAGCAAAGACTGCCGAACTGTTTAAACAAGTTAACCGCTACAACCTCCCTATTATCGCCTTAGTGAATAGCGCTATTTCAGAAGAGCTGGAGTATGCGCAAACGCTGGGTGCCCATCAATCTTTGTCCAAGCCTCTGCAAAGTCAAAAGTTGTTTGGTTCGCTTTGCTCAAGCCTCGGCATTCAATTGTCGTCGGAAAATAGTAATAACCAAGACCGCATTCGGATGCCGGCACCCACTATCTTGGCGGTTGATGATAACGAAGCTAATTTAAAACTTGTAACGGTTTTATTAGAAGACATGGGAATCAACGTCATAACAGCAGACTCAGGACCACAAGCACTTATAGAACTTGGACAGCACGATATCGATATGATCTTTATGGATATCCAAATGCCTGGCATGAATGGTTTAGAAACAACTCAGTTAATTCGGATCAAAAGAAGTTCGAAAGAACTGCCGATTATCGCCCTAACCGCTCATGCGATTGCAGACGAAAAAGATAAAATATTACAGGTAGGCATGAACGACTACCAAACAAAGCCGATTAATAATGATCAGTTAATGCAATGTATTGAGCGCTGGACTGGTTATCATTGCGAAACAGAGACAAATAATCGCTTACCTAATAAGCTGCTATCCTATTCGCAGCAAGCCTCACAAAATAACGCACTTGAAAGCACCGTCAGTGAAAATTATTTACAAGAAGTTGGTCAGGAAGAAAGTGAGGAAGATTGCCTAATATTTGATCCGCAATATGCCATGCGATTGGCCAATAATAAACTCGATCTAGCAATCGATATGTTTAATATGCTGCTGGATAGCTTAACCGATGACTTACCTGAAATTCAAAGCTTATGGCAAGGGCAACAACAAGAACTCTTATTGCAAAATATTCATAAGATTCACGGCGCAACGCGTTATTGCGGCACCCCTTGCCTAACGCATAAATTAGAACAGCTTGAGACCGGATTGAAAAATAAAGACTTGGTTGATTGTGAAGACCTGTATAAAAATACCTTGGATTCCATCATTCACTTACAAAAATGGGCGCAAGAAAATCAATGGCGCAATACGTTAGAACTCGCCGAGAAAGAAACGGTTTAACAGTACCGATTCGGCGCTGATTATTATCTGAAAAGCTAACCTAGCGCAGAGCGCTAGGTTAGTACTGCAAAAGCCACAATCATCTCGCCCTCATCACTTAGGCTCAATAATACTTCCTGCCCCGCTAAAGACTTAGCACGAATTAACGCCTCACCTGAAAGCTCAACCAGAGGCTTACCAAGCTCATCGGCATGGATCATCATTTGCTGAAAACCGACACCTTTAGCGATGCCGGTTCCCAGTGCTTTTGAAATAGCTTCTTTAGCGGCAAAACGTTTGGCCAAAAAATTAATACTGCGACCTTTCTTCTCCCACATTAATAATTCATGCGGGGTAAGGATCCTGCGTGCGAATCGCTCACCCTGCTTTTCAACAACCTGAGCAATACGACGCTGGTCTAATAAATCAGTACCGATACCTTTAGCTGAAAGACCTTCCAATAAAGGCATACTCAAGCGGGCCTTATTAGGCACGGGCTTGCGCCAAATGAATTAGATCACGCATCTCTTTGACTGCATCCTTTAATCCAACAAAGACGGCGCGGGCAATAATGCTATGCCCAATATTTAATTCATTAATACCCGGGATTTCAGCAACCGCTTCGACGTTATGATAATTCAAGCCATGGCCCGCATTCACAATAAGGCCTTGCTCAATCGCATAAGCAATACCGACTTTCAAAATCGCTAATTCAGCGGCTTGCTGTTGAGCATTTTCTGCATCGGCATAAGCCCCCGTATGAATTTCAATCGCCGGTGCCCCACAGCGAACAGCCGCATCGATTTGAGCTTTGTCGGCATCTATAAAGAGTGACGCTTCACTATTTATCGCCGCTAAACGATCACAAGCTGCTTTGATTGCAGCTTCATTTGCAATCACATCTAAGCCGCCTTCAGTGGTTAGTTCTTCGCGCTTTTCAGGAACAAGACAGCAATGCTCTGGTTTAACCTCTTCAGCCAATTCAAGCATAGCTTCTGTGACGGCCATTTCTAAGTTCATGCGCGTATTTAACACTTCTTTCAATACATACACATCGCGGGTTTGAATATGGCGTCTGTCTTCTCGCGGGTGAATGGTAATACCATCAGCGCCCGCTTCTTCTGCGACTAGAGCTGCTTGAACGGGATCAGGGTAGCGAGTTCCACGCGCTTGGCGCAACGTTGCCACATGATCAATATTTACCCCTAATAAAACTCGTGCTTTTGCCACAATCATCACCCTATTTAAAATGTTTAATGTTTAATATTTTTCTAAAGAATCTTACTGGTTAAAAACGATTAAAAATAACTAGCCTGCATCGCCCCGTACTAAAGCTTTTTAAACAATTCTCGACTGGCTAATGGTTTATCGCCCAACAAGGGGTTTAACGCAAGCCTCGCAATATTTTTTGCCACCGACCAGCTTAATTCATGCTGCCAGTCTTCTGCCGCTATGGCTAAAATAGCATGCCCAGGAAAACGCTGCACCGCTGAGCCCCCATGAGTATGAGCGGTGATTAAATTAAAACCCGCAAACGGATCAAAACTGTAGAATTGCTCGGGCTGAATATCTCGACATTCGCTATCTTGCAGCCAATTATACTGATAACCCAGTGCGGCTAATAAATGAAATTCAAAACGGCGTAATAGCGGTTCCGATTGCATGTCATTATCGAGCTGTAGCAGCCCTATTAAAGTTTGCTGATACACCTGATACAGTTCTTTTTGCGGTTCATCTTTCCAGGTCAATCGTATAATGAGTTCATTTAGATAAAAGCCGCAATAGAGGTTTCGACCTTTTAAGGACTGCCCTTTTACCGATGAATTACCAATAGGTAAGCGAATAGGTAAGCGGTTAGCCGCCCCCTCAAGAGTATCCGTATTATCAGAATTTATGGGCGTGCTATAGATACTAGGGTAATAGATTTCGACGTGCTGGCAGTACTTTAAATCACCACGACCAGAGAACTGCATCTGGTAAGGTGTAAAAGGCTGTAATGCGGGTTGTTTTTTGTTTACTCGATGTAATGCTGAGAAACGTCCTTGTCTCTCACAAAATAAATCAACAATCTGACTGCTTTCTCGATAGGGGCGACGATGCAAAACATAATAAGTAAGATTCGAATTATTGTGCACTGTCACGACCCGTTTTCAACAGATTGAATGGCTGGTATTAATCTAAACCGTCGTAGCCAAGACTCTTCAATGCGCGCTCGCTATCAGCCCAACCAGATTTTACCTTCACCCAAGTATTGAGCATGACTTTGCACTCGAACATTTCTTCCATATCTAAGCGAGCATCACGGCCAATTTGCTTAATTCGGCTGCCTTTATCACCAATGATAATATGCTTCTGGCTTTGGCGATCAATCAAGATCGCAGCGCTGATAACCAATAGGCTATCTTCATAACGAAACTCTTCAATTTCAACCGTCATCGAATACGGCAGCTCATCACCTAGTTGACGCATGATTTTTTCACGCACAAGTTCAGCGGCTAAAAAGCGGGAGCTACGATCGGTAATTTGATCTTCCGGATAAAAGTGAGCGCCTTGCTTAATAAAGCTCGCAATAATTGTTTCTAGGCGATCAATATTGTGGCCCGTTTTGGCACTCATCGGCACGATATGGGCAAAATTGCCTTTCTCGTCCAGCTTCTGCAAGTATGGCAATAAGTCTTCTTTATCGGCTAAAAAGTCGATTTTATTAACCGCTAAAATCACTGGGCACTTAACGTATTGCAAAGACTTTAAAACCATCTCATCTTCGCTAGTCCACTTGGTACGGTCAATCATGAATACGATAGCATCAACGTCTTTTACAGCGGTTAGTGCTGCTTTATTCATGTAACGGTTTAGCGCTTTATCATGATTTTCATGCATACCAGGGGTATCCACATAAACCACTTGCACGTCATCTTCCGTTTTAATGCCTACAATTTTATGGCGTGTCGTCTGCGGCTTACGTGACGTAATACTTAGCTTTTGACCTAAGATAAAATTCAGTAACGTTGATTTACCAACGTTTGGTCGGCCAATAATGGCAACATAACCTGAGCGTTCTGCTGTTTCAGTTTCCATAACTCTATTCCTCACCGGGCTCTAGGTTTATACCTAATAATTTCAAAGCTTGTGCCGCTGCTTCTTGCTCGGCGATACGTCGGCTGGCACCCTTACCAACGATAGAGTCATCCAACTCTTTGACCACACAACTAACTTTAAACAGCTGCTCATGAGCGCTGCCTTCAATATTTAACACATCGTACTTAGGCAAAGGGGCTTGTTTACCCTGCAAATGTTCTTGTAACTGTGTTTTAGGATCTTTTAATGGATCACTTAAACTCAAGGCTTCTAAGCGTGAGTCATACCACTGCAAGATCTTGGCTTTAACCGTATCCATATTAGAATCAAGATAGATTGCACCAATAATGGCTTCAACGGTATCGGCTAAGATAGATTCACGTCTATGGCCGCCACTTTTCATTTCGCCTGAGCCAAGATGTAGAAAATCGCCCAAAGAAAAATCACGGGCTAGCTCAGCAAGAGTCACCCCTTTAACCATACGAGCGCGAAGACGGCTTAACTTGCCTTCTTTCGCTTCTGGGAATTTAATAAATAGCGCTTCAGCAATAACAAGATTAACAATCGAGTCGCCTAAAAATTCTAAGCGCTCATTGTTTTTACCACCACAGCTGCGATGTGTTAGCGCCAATTCAATTAGCGACTGATCACTGAAGGTGTAGTCGATTCGCTGACTAAGCTTTAATAAAGGATTATTCACGGTTTAATAACTGTACTCGTGATTAAAAGTTAAGACGATATCAATATTTGACATGACATTTTCTCTGCGCTCATAAGGCCAAACCAGTTTGATTTGTCCCTTCTGCTTAGTAATGACGAGTTCTTTTGTTGAAATCCCACGCATTCGGTTCATATCCAAACGATTAACAATCAATTTTTGAACATCTTTAACGCTAGAATCTTTATTAAGAACCTCTGGTAGATCGTCTAAAATACTCACCAAGATACGATCATCCCAATGCATGCCGGCTATTCTCACAATAAAGTTCAGCGAGAAAGCCAATAGCCCTAACAGCGCTAATACTGTAATAAAAGAGACACCCGACTGCTTAGCAGGAAATTTATGCTGTTTCATAATTAGTCATCCACTTTAAGTACTGCAAGGAAGGCAGACTGTGGAATTTCCACGTTACCAATCTGCTTCATACGTTTTTTACCGTCTTTCTGCTTCTGTAGCAGCTTCTTCTTACGGCTAATATCACCACCATAACATTTGGCGGTTACGTTTTTACGCATTGCTTTAATGTTAGTACGAGCAACAACATTTGCGCCCATTGCTGCCTGAATTGCCACATCGAACATTTGACGAGGAATCAATTCTTTCATTTTTTCAGTCAGTGCACGACCGCGTGAGCGTACATTATCGGTATGCAAAATAACCGCTAACGCATCAACACGCTCGCCATTAATAAGAATATCCAATCGTGTTAACGGTGCAGGAGAAAAATGACTAAAGCTATAATCTAGCGATGCAAAACCACGACTTACTGATTTCAAGCGATCAAAGAAATCCATCACCACTTCGGCCATCGGAATCTGATACGTCAATGAAACCTGTTTACCCACGTACTGCATGTCTTTTTGCATGCCACGTTTACCGACACATAACGAAATCACGTTGCCTAAGAATTCTTGTGGAACAAGAATACTGACATCAGCAATTGGCTCGTGCATTTCTTCAATGGTGCCTGGATCTGGGAGTTTAGACGGGTTATCAATTTCGATCGTCTCGCCCTTACGGTTAATCACCTGGTAAATTACCGTCGGCGCCGTTGTGATTAAATCAAGATTGTATTCACGCTCTAAACGCTCTTGAATAATTTCCATGTGCAGCATACCTAAGAAGCCACAACGGAAACCAAACCCTAATGCATCTGAACTTTCAGGTTCAAAGAATAACGATGCATCGTTCAGCGATAGCTTATCAAGAGCATCACGGAAGTTTTCAAAATCATCTGAGCTAATGGGGAAAAGACCCGCATAAACCTGCGGTTTAACTTTTTGGAAACCTGGTAAAGACGCTACATCAGGCGTCTTAGTATGGGTAATCGTATCCCCTACTGGCGCGCCATGAATGTCTTTAATACCCGCAACCATGTAGCCTACTTCACCGGCGCGTAAAACACCGGTTGGTGTGCGTTTAGGGGTAAAAATACCTACGCCGTCGGCGCCATGATCTCGGCCAGTCGACTTCATACGAATCTTGTCGCCTTTACGCAAGGTACCATTGGTAATTCTTACCAAGGATACAACGCCCAAGTAAGGGTCAAACCAAGAGTCGATAATTAACGCCTGCAAGTCGCCATCTGGATCACCAGCAGGAGAAGGAATCAAACGAACAATTTCTTCTAAAACGCCTTCAATATTAAGACCACTCTTAGCAGAACAACGAACGGCTTCTGAAGCGTCAATACCAATAATTTCTTCAATTTCTTCGGCAACGCGATCAGGATCGGCCTGTGGCAAATCCATCTTGTTCAATACAGGAACAACTTCTAAGCCTTGCTCAATCGCGGTGTAACAGTTAGCGACCGATTGAGCTTCAACGCCTTGTGCTGCATCAACCACCAGCAAAGCGCCTTCACAAGCGGCTAGAGAGCGTGATACTTCATAGCTAAAGTCAACGTGCCCTGGTGTATCAATAAAATTGAGCTGATAAATTTCACCATCTTGCGCTTTGTAATTCAACGTCACACTTTGCGCTTTAATGGTAATACCACGCTCACGCTCGATATCCATAGAATCAAGCACTTGAGCCTGCATTTCACGATTGGTTAAGCCCTCACAATGCTGAATAAAGCGGTCAGCCAGAGTGGATTTACCATGGTCAATATGGGCGATAATAGAGAAGTTACGAATATGGTTAAGCTTACTCACCAAAGAACACCTGTCACAGACAACGATTAAATAGCGCTGGAGTCTACTAGAAGTGGGGATATAAGGCTATGAAGATCGTCCCATAGCCTTATATTTTGTGTCATTTAAGAACTATGACCTGTCTTAATTGACGATTTAATTACTCAATCAAACGTAATGGGATAAACATGACCGCACCACGACGAACGATTCGCATGGGAACTGAACGCCCTTTAGGCAGCGATTCAACAACGCGATTAAAGTCAGCAACAGAACGAATAGGCTCGCCATAAATTTGAGCGATCACATCACCGCGTACAATACCGGATAGGGCACCCGCCCCACCACTTGTCACGTCTTGAACCAGCACACCCTCACCATAACTGCGCTGCTGGCCTGTGAGCTCACCGACTGTGATACCTAAACGATTTTTCTGGAAATTCTGTTGATTATTTGACTGGCCAATCTGTGGAGAATCTCCCTCAGGCAAGGCGCCTATTTCCAAGAAAATCACCTTGGTCTTACCATTTCGAACAATATTCAACTTAGCCTTCTCGCCGGGTCTTACGCGCCCTACTCGATGCGGAAGATCTGTCGACAAGTTAATTTCTTGACCATTAAAGGCCGTGATAATATCGCCGCTTAAGAGGCCTCCAGCCTCGGCTGGACTACCAGGAACCAATTGCGCAATTAAGGCGCCTTTAGCCTGTTTCAGACCAAACGATTCTGCCAAGTCTTTATTCACTTCCTGAATAACAACCCCCAGCCAACCGCGGCTCACCCTACCTTTATCTTTTAGTTGCTCAACGACATCGATCGCGACGTTAATGGGAATAGCAAAAGAAACCCCCATAAACCCACCCGAGCGTGTATAAATCTGGGAATTAATACCGACCACTTCGCCCTCTAAATTAAATAACGGGCCACCTGAGTTACCTGGGTTAATGGCGACATCCGTTTGAATAAAAGGTACGTAGCTTTCATTGGGTAAACTGCGGCCTTTAGCACTCACAATGCCGGCGGTAACAGAATAATCAAACCCAAAAGGAGAGCCAATCGCCAAGACCCACTCACCCACTTTAAGCTTGTCTGAATTACCTAGATCAACTTCGGGCAAACCGGTCGCGTTTACTTTTAATAATGCTAAATCAGCGCGTTCATCAGCACCAATCAGTTGGGCATCCAACTCACGCCTATCGCTAAGGCGCACAACAATCTCATCAGCGCCTTTAATGACATGATTATTGGTTAAGATATAACCGTCTGATGAAATAATAAAACCTGAGCCTAAAGATGACTTCTCTGCACTTTGGCCTGGCATCGGCCCACGACCGTCTCTTGGAATGCCCCCAAGCGGCCCTTGTGGACCAAAAAAGTGGCGAAAGATTTCAGGCATTTCTTTAGGTAAATTATACTGCTCGGCAATGCCATCTAACGCATTACTGTATTTATTGCCGTGTTTTATCGTGGCGATATTCACGACCGATGGAGAAGTATCTTCCACCAGCTCGGTAAAGTCAGGCAAAGAGGCATGACTAAACGTGCTAAAAAAGCTTAAACAAAATAATAATGTAATAGGAATCGATGTCACAGACTTATAATTTTTGGTTGGATTTTTCATCATTTAGAATACTCCTTTAAATACAATTTTCGTTCGAGTTGAGGCTTGCTCTTAAACTTAATATTAGGTTGGCTATTAAATTTACAATAGCTCTTTTAACGCAGCGGTTTAACTTAGCTCTTTAGCTTAGCGTTCTAACTTAGCTTTCTAACTTAGTTCTGACGCTGAATAATATTATCGGCTTGCATGTTGTTTGGCTGTGTCAAAGAATGCGGCGGAAAACAATGACGGATAAAGTGCGGCTGCCAGTGCTGTTTGTTTTTTAATGACCAATAACGCGCGGCTTTAAAGCCCAGCAGCATGGATAAAACCGACAATGCAATCGAGCCAACTTCGCCCCATATTGCATGCCCTGCAATCGCCCCAAAAACCAAAGCGATAAGAGGAAGTCCATATAAGACAACGGTACTGCGTAAAATTGCGCCTTCTGGTAGACCGACAACAATCTGCTGCCCAATACGAAAAGGCTCTTGAATGGCTTCGTCATTCAAATCGCTCAAAGGTAACCAAAGTGAAACCTTTCGCCCTAACTGGCTCATCGTATGTTGGCCGCAACCCGCTTTAGCACTGCAACTACCGCAAGCGCTCTGCTGCATACCTTCAACCCAAGCCCCTTCTGGGGTTATTGAGGAAATCACTACCTGCTCTTCAATCATCGAATTGCCCATTACTCATCGTATTTCTGCATAATTGCGCCATCCTAACGTAATGTCAGGATTATACGTAACTTCAGCGTCATTACTTGCTCTGGCCTTGAAACTCAACCACTCGAGCAAAAGGCAAAATACCGTTCTTTTCTTCACGACTTTCAGACGAGTTATGCAAAATATACTCTTGCAATTGTTGCTGAGCACTCTCTAACTCCAGCTGCTCTTCTGCTGTTAAAGAAGACGCCGTTAGCTCACCTTGCTGCACCTGCAAGGCATTAGAATTATTATCAGCAAGCCCTAAACCATTATTCGGCTCTATCGACTGTACGCCCAATAAAACGGCCAACGTCACCGATGCTGCGACCGCAACAGACGTTAATGGCTTATACCATGCACGGCGTGGTTTATGAGCGACGGTTTCTTCAAAAGGATTTGATAATGGTGAATCATCATCTCGACCTTCAGCCGTTTCACCATCCAGCGCTAGGTTAATGCCTTTCGTCAAATCCAAACTATCGAACTTTTCATCGCGCATTAACGAGCCCATTAGATGATACGTTTTCCACTGCTCTCGCAACGCATCATCTTTGTCTAACTGGTTCAAAACACGCCGAATCTCTAACTCATCCGCTTCACCATCCATTAACGCAGATAATGATTCTTTATTTCTATCATTCATTTAAATTCTCCAACCCACTCAACGGATTCAACTTCTTCAGTATCAAGGCACGCAGTCGTTATACGTTTCAATACTGTTTTACCTGTTTTTTCTTACGCTATTGCTTAGGCACTGGCTTCTAAATAAGGTTGCATTTTCTTTTCAATAGATTCCCGAGCACGAAAAATTCGTGAGCGTACGGTGCCTATAGGACAGTCCATAACATCGGCTATTTCTTCATAGCTCATACCATCTAGTTCCCTCAAAGAGACCGCAATACGCAACTCTTCAGGCAGTTCAGCAATTGCTGAAAAAACAACATCTTTTAAACGGTCACGCTGTAAAATTCGCTCTGGTGTCGCAGTATCACGAAACGCCGTATCTTCAGAGAAATGCTCGGCATCTTCTGGGTCAATTCCCTGAGTCGGTGTTTTACGACCACGACTTACCAGATAGTTTTTCGCGGTATTAACCGCAATTCGATATAACCAAGTATAGAACTGGCTGTCGCCGCGAAAGTTAGGCAAAGCACGATATGCTTTAATAAACGCCTCTTGTGCCACGTCTTGACACTCTGAGCTATCAAAAACAAAACGGCCAATTAACGATAATATTTTAGGCTGATACTTAATCACCAATAAATCAAAAGCTCGGCGATCGCCTTTTTGTACACGGCTAACCAATTGTTGATCTGTTTGCGGGTTGTCACTCATTCGGTGATCCATTATTGTTGGTTGCTGCAGCGCGTATGCCACGTTGCTCATACTCATTCCCCCTAACACTCAATTCAAAACGCGCCGAAAACTCGCTAATATTGATCTGTGTAACTGTTACCGTCATGATCTTCGATCAGCTGCACAATTGTTAATGCTTGACTGTTAATGCATGATTGTTAATGCATGGTCGCCTTGAAAGATCGTGGCTAATGGTAAATAGAGTATTGAGGTGAATAAAAAGTTCCAAAAAAATCACTGATAATCATCAAAAGTGATAACTTAGCTTACCTTGTCTTAGCTCAAAGCTAAAATAGATTAGCACTGCCATTTATCAGCGCATTACATTATAGTGCGGATAATAGTGTGAATAATCGTGACACTAACCACCCCATTTGCAATCCAAGATGAATTATCATAATGAGCCGTAAGCATACATTTGATGTCTTAATCATCGGCAGCGGTGCCGCTGGATTAACCTTAGGTTTATCACTGCCTGACCATTTAACCGCTGCTATCGTCAGTAAAGATAGCTTAGATGCCGGCTCAACTCGCTGGGCTCAAGGGGGCGTTGCTGCCGTTCTTGACGAAGAAGATACCGTCGAAGCCCATGTTAACGATACCCTTATCGCCGGCGCTGGCCTGTGTCACGAACCCAGTGTTCGCCATACCATCAAACACAGCACCGCCGCAATTCAATGGCTCATTGATCTCGGAGTTCCTTTTGATCAAGGAGAAAATGGAGAGAGCTTTCACCTAACCCGCGAGGGAGGTCATAGCGTTCGACGCATTATTCACGCGGCCGATGCAACGGGCGTAGCGATCTCTAATACCTTACAAAAAGCCGCCAAAGCAAAAAAGAACCTGCACTTATTAAGTGATTATATCGCCGTCGATCTGATCACCGGTGAAAAATTAGGGCAAAAAACCCAAGGCTGTTTTGGCGCCTACTTTTTAAATAAAGCCACCGGTGAAGTCGAAGTCATTACCGCCAGCTCGGTTGTCTTAGCCACCGGCGGTGCGAGTAAAGCCTACCTCTATACCAGCAACCCCGATGGTGCTTCAGGCGATGGCATTGCCATGGCATGGCGAGCGGGCTGTCGAGTTGCCAATATGGAGTTCAATCAATTCCATCCGACTTGTTTATACCATCCTCAAGCCAAATCTTTTTTAATAACAGAAGCGGTTCGCGGCGAAGGTGGTCACTTATTATTGCCTAACGGCAAGCGTTTCATGCATAAGTTTGATAAACGAGGCGAATTAGCCCCTCGTGATATCGTTGCCCGTGCGATTGACCATGAGATGAAACGCTTAGGGGCTGATTGCCTCTATCTCGATATCAGCCATAAAGATAAAGACTTTATCATTGCTCACTTCCCAAATATTTATGAGCGCTGTTTAGAACTGGGAATCGACATTACCAAAAACCCTATTCCAGTTGTACCCGCGGCTCACTACACTTGCGGTGGCGTCGTCACCGATATGAATGGGCGCACCGATATTCCTGGTTTATACGCTATTGGAGAAACGGCCCATACGGGCTTACACGGGGCCAATCGATTAGCCAGCAACTCCCTATTAGAATGCTTAGTTTTTGCACGCCAAGCGGCGTCAGATATCGCGAATAAAATTTCAGCGGGGGCAGATCTACCTGATATTCCTGCTTGGGATGACTCACAAGTCACTGACTCTGATGAGGCGGTAGTGATTGCACACAACTGGGATGAGCTGCGCCGTTTCATGTGGGATTACGTGGGTATTGTGCGCACAACTAAACGTTTAGTTCGAGCCAAACATCGAGTGACGTTACTGCGCGAAGAAATTCAAGAGTTCTACGGTAATTACCGCGTAGGAAATGACTTATTAGAATTACGCAACTTGGTTGATGTAGCTGACGTTATCATTCGTTCAGCATTACTGCGTAAAGAAAGTCGTGGCTTGCATTACTCATTGGATTATCCGGAAGCGTTGCCCAGAGCATTCGATACCGTATTGACGCCTAAGTACTTAAAGGAACTGGGTGAGCTTTAAGCTCACCTTTTTATTTTATCCTACCGACTCGTCATTTTTAAAAACGTTTATCGGCTGCGTAACATGCGTTTCAAACGCTGAAATTCTTTAGGGTCTTCTACGCTATCCCGAGCAATCAATACACTCTGTCCCCATTGCCAGGGCCAGAGGCTAAAATCAATCGAGACCCATTCAGCCCAAACGCGGCTATTAGCTGTCGGCTCAATGTAGACTTTGTCACCACCAGAGCGCCGCTGATACCACCAGCACAACTCACTCACATTGCCGCGACGATCGACTACACCCCCATCACAACCCAATCGAATAATACTGCGCGAACTGGTTAATAATATCTTCAGCCGTAATTCCATTAGAATGCCAACGAACATAATTAAAAATAATAGCGCTTTATAAGATTGGCTAAGCGGAATAAACACCAGTAACAGTGCGCAAGAAATAACAAAAAACAGACTAAGAGCAATTAAGCGCTTAGAGGGCTGTAGAAATATATCGAGGGGGTGATTCTCATCCATGAGATACCTGCTTTAATACTCGTGTTTAATAATAGAGTTAATATTAAAGGCTAATATTGCCAGCTTTCAAAATCTTATCGACCATATAAGCATGATTAGGGTCTTCGGCTACACTTTGCTGCATAAACCAGCCAAATAAGTCAGGGTCTTCACAAGCAACAAGATCAACAAACTTTGCTTGATCTTCTGGACTCAACGTCAAATACATATCACGACAATAAGGCAACAATAATACGTCAAGTTCTAGCATGCCACGGCGGCAATGCCACATTAAACGCTTATGCTCGAGATTCTCACTCACACCGACTTCTCCTAATATTGAATCGCCGTATTATACATAAGCCCAAGCACAAGACACAGGAGTGATTTATCGAGTAGAATGAAATTGATTGCGCCAAAGCAAGAATTCAGCCGTATTATCGCAATATTAGGACACATCCCATGGTTTCACGCTCCGTACTTGAACAAACAGGTCAACTTGATCAATGGGGAGATTATATCCCTCAGCCCCAGTCACAAGATCCAAGTACTGCCAACACGGCCCAACAGACGTGCTGGTTAAATCAATTCTCAGCCCTCAAAATTAGTGGCCCAGATGCTGAGCGCTTCTTGCAAGGTCAGCTTACCTGCAATATGACCGACATCACCACCCGCTCGGTTTTTCATGGCGCCTGCTGTACCGCTAAAGGCCGCATTGTTGCTAATTTCAACATCAGCTTTGACGGTGAAAATTATTGGCTTATTCTGCCAACCTTAAGTGCTGAAGTTTTAGAAAAGCATCTGCAAAAATACAAAGTATTCTTCAAAACCACCCTCGAAAACTGCACTCAAAGTCATTTGATTTTGGGCCAATGGAATGAATCTGAAGCGGGCGCCGCCATTCATACCAAGGAATACCATCAGCTATCCCTTAGCAATAACCGCAGTTTCCTCATCGTGAGCGACCTAAGTGAACTTGAATATACACTCAGCCCATCGATTAACTGGCGCTTAGCCGATATTAATGAGGGGATTTATTATGTTGAAGGCGCTCAAATAGAACAATGGATTCCACAACATATTAGCTGGCACAACGTAAATGGCATTAGCTTTAATAAAGGCTGCTACACAGGGCAAGAAATCATTGCTCGCTTACAGTATTTAGGCAAAGCTAAAAAAGCACTTCAACACTATCAAGGGGCTATTAATAGCAAGACAATCGACGGTATTTCAGAAAGCACTAATCTAACCTCTGAAGGATTAATATCTGCACAGCAATTATTTGACGAAGGGGGCAAAAACAAAGCAGAAGTACTGATTATTCGCAATCATAATTCATTAGAGTCCGCAACGGCCTCTACAGAATTTGGTAGTGAAAGCATCATTGATATTCTAGTCGTCGGCCAGGGTGAAAATCCGCCGAAAATACTCTATTTAACAGAAACTAATGAATTTCCTCTCACATTGCAAAACCTGCCCTATACTGACTTAAAGGAAGTATAAAAGGCTAAAATAATACGATGGCTAACCCACTCGTTCAGCAAGTAAAACAAGAGATCATTCAAGCAATCGAAAGTGATGATTTGGTTCTGCCAACATTACCCGAGATTGCGCTTCAAGTACGTGAAGTTGCCGAAAATGTTACCTCCAGCGTTTCTGACCTAACCCGTGTATTAGGCAGAGACGCTGCGCTTAGTGCACGTATGATCAAAGTTGCTAATAGCCCGCTTATTCGCGGCAGCGCACTCATATCAGATCTCAATACTGCAGTATCTCGCCTAGGTATCGACCTTACTAGCAACCTAGCGATGGGACTTGCGATGGAACAAATGTTTCAAGCAACCAGCGATGTCGTGGATACGCACATGCGCGCTTGCTGGTCTTCAAGTGTAGAAATTGCCGCCAGTAGCCAAGTACTCGCCCGACACTTCACCAACCTTCAACCCGACCAAGCACTGCTTGCAGGCCTTCTTCATCAAATCGGAAAATTGCCGATTCTGGCCTTTGCTGAAAATAATGAATCGTTATTAAACGATACGTTTGCGCTTAATAAAGTCATTACTGCCTTGCACACATCACTTGGAAGTTACATTTTGAAGAAGTGGGACTTTCCAGAAGCGATGATTGCCGTTCCCAAAAACTACCTAGTCTTCGACCGTCAAGTAAACACTGTTGATTACGCTGATATTGTACAAGTTGCCACACTGCAAAGTTATGCAGGAACAGATCATCCGTATACCAAACTTGATTGGACAAACATTTCTTCATTTGATCGCCTAGGGCTTGATCCAACCACCTTAATCGCTGAGATGGAAGGTATCAATGAAGAAGTATTAGAAACTCAAGGCGCCCTAGGAGGCTGATATAATGAGGTCTCTTGCCGCTGCTATAATGAATGCCATTGAAAATGACAATCTGGCTCTCCCCACCCTGCCAGAAATTGCTTTGCGTATTCGTCAATGCGAAAACGATCCGAACCTGGATGTAATAACCCTCACCCGAATCATTGAACATGATGCTGCGACCACCGCTCACTTATTAAGAATTGCGAATAGCCCTCTTGTCAGGCGCGAAGTAAAGGTCGCAGATCTAAGTAAGGCCATCAGCTTGCTTGGCTTAAATTACTGCGCTCGCCTTGCCATCAGTTTATCAACCCGACAACTTTTCAATAGTAAGAATCCGTCGTCAGAAGTCAAAATGCGAGAAATTTGGCAGAACAGTTTAGACCTTGCCTGCCACTGTTATGTATTAGCAGACAAAGCACACCTAGTACCAGAAGAAGCCTTTTTAGCCGGACTTTTACATAAAATAGGGGCTTTACCGATTATCAACATGGCCGATAAAGAAGATCGATATTCATTAGAAGAATTAAACAGCACCATCGATAAAATACACCCTATGCTAGGCGAGAACATTTTAACGCACTGGCAATTCCCTCGCGCCATCGCCGACATCCCTCAGAATTACGAAGACCATGGACGCCATACCAGTCGTGTAGATTTATGCGACCTAGTGACTATTGCCAATAATAAAATGCGTAATGAAGATGAACGACTTCCTTGGAGCGATATATCTGCCATTGAAAGGATAGGCTGGCATAGCAGCACTGTCGATGAGGAGTTTTATCAGATGACGACTAGAATTGAACTGGCTCATGACATATTCAACAGTTAAACAGCGTTAATGCGCTGTCGTTAAGATAGCTACAGCGCATGTGCTATTTCACTTAACTATAATTGATCAAAAAACTATAATTGATCAAAAGGATGCTCATCCACAGACCATAACGGCGTCAGCAAGCCTTCTATCCAGTCTTCCGGAACATCAGCCACAGAGCCATGCTGCCAGTTAGGCTTAAAATCCTTATCGACAACCATCGCACGAATGCCTTCAGAGAAATCTGGATGGCGGACAGACTGCATAGCAAGAATCAACTCCCATTTTACGACTTCTTTTAGCGTCATATTTTTACCAAGCTGCAGCTGGCGCATAATGAGATACGCCGTTGCCGGACAACCTGAATTAAAGTTATCCCGGCCTTGGTTAAACCAAACATTATCACTGTCAATCTTATTGATTCTTTCAGCAACCCACTTCAAAGCCTGCTTGTTATCAGCAAAAGGCGTGAAAGCCTGATCAGGCATTCCAGAAAATAGCTGTTTGATCTGCTCTTCATTCCCCTCAAGCATACTCTCAGGAAAAGAAGACCTTGACTGCTCTGCATCAGACTGCTGCTCAAATTGTGTTAATAGCTGTCGTACATATTGATTATTCATTGCCTTATTATTTTGCCAAGGCTGATGACGCAGCTGGTCGATCAAATGATCCAACTTATTATTGGCGACGCAGTAATTAATTAACCCCGCTTTTTTACAATCTATCGCATTCATCTGACTGCCTGTTAGCGCCATCCAATGCCCAAGCGGAAAAGGTAATCGACTTAAATAATAGCTGCCTGCAACATCAGGAAATAAACCAATTCTAATTTCTGGCCAAGCCAACTTTAATGTTTCCGTACCAACTCGATGACTGGCGCCAATAAATAAACCCAAGCCACCGCCCATAACAAAGCCATGCCCCCACGCAATCAAAGGTTTACCAAAGCGATGTACGCGATAATTTTTACTGTACTCACCAGTAAAGAAAGCATCGGCATATTTTAAATGCTCATCTCCTTCTACTTGCATGCTGTTATAAAGCTGTCGTATATCACCACCTGCAGAAAAAGCCTTATCACCGGCGCCATGCATAATCATTGCTACAATGCCATCATCCGCTTGCCAACGCGCCAAAACATCATCAATAAGATTAACCATATTCAGGTCAACAGCGTTCATAGTTTTAGCAGAGTTCAGCGTCATTACGCCAATGCGATGAAGACCGTCATGACTGAGTATTTCTTCTGCTAAAACCGTAACGTCATCACCTTTAGGAGGAGCAACAGATTCAGTTTTTTTGCTAACCGGCTTTTTAGACATGGTAGACTCTTATTATCCAAAATAGATTTTCAAAACAGACATTCAAAACAGATGTCTGAAATTTTTATTTATCATAATACAACTTAGGAAAAAAAAATTGCAGCTGATATTAACCTTTATCATCCTAAGTGTGATCACATTAGTCGCCATATTATTAATTGTACTTAACAAAAATAGCCGCAGTGCTAAACTTCAGCAAATAGCACAAACCCATAATTGGCATTACCAAGAATTCATCGACTTTGATGATTCAATAAAAAACGCTAACTTTGGCTTACTTAATTACAGCCAAAACGCAATTTTTAGACATTTTATTCAGGCAGATAGTGAGTACCAGAATCTGTCCTTTAAGACGTTTGATTGCCGAGCCATTGAACCGTCTGGCATTCACAATAGTACGCTCATCTTGTTCGATCTAAAAATCCCCGCTGATTTCAAGAAGCTTCACCTCACTATCAGCCAGCCTCAGCAAGATACAGATGCCTTCTCTGATTCTAGCCACCAGCAAATCATTAAACGTCAGTATCAATCTCAAAAACTCAGTAAATTAGCCCCCCATCAAATACCGGTTGAATTAGGGTTAAACGATGAAAGGCTCTCTAAAACCGTCCTATATGCCAATCAACCTGGGCAAGCACATCAGCTCTTAATGTACATTTGTTCTACTAATAAAAGTTCAATGTCGCTAAATCACTGGCTTTTGGCGCATCCGCACCTTCACATTGAGTTGAGCAGTGGCATGCTACTCGCCTATAAAAAAAATCAGTTAATTGATGAAGATTCGCTGGTATCTGCCGTCGATATTGTCGCTGAGTTAGCAGGGATTTTAAGCTGCACTTAAATCAATACCATAATAACAATATATTTTGAAAATCTTGAAGTGAGAAAAGCATGAAAAATAAAATACATTCTACACAGCGCTTTAGTTTTAGGGCATTGGCCAGCGGTGCACTCATCTCCTCCACCTTACTGTTTGGTGGCTGTACACATAACCAGCAAGATTACCTACTCACCGAAGTCGTCTCTATTGGACGTAATAGCGCCGATCTTGAAGTTAAAACCGCACCCGCTGGTGACGTTAACCTTACTTATATGGAACGCCAAAGCACCCAGAAAGAAAATGCGGAAAGTATTATTTTAGTACACGGTTTTTCTGCGAATAAAGACAACTGGATCCTTTTTACTAAAGCCCTAGATAAAAAATACCACGTAATCGCAGTTGACCTTGCAGGTCACGGTGATTCAGAACAACTATTAACAACAGATTATGGCTTGGTTAAACAAGCTGAGCGCTTAGATGCCTTTTTAACGGGTTTAGGTGTAAATTCTTTCCACATCGCAGGTAATTCTATGGGCGGGGCAATCAGCGCAATCTATAGTTTGAATCACCCTGAAAAAATTAAGAGCTTGACCCTAATTGATGCTGCGGGTGTAGATGGCGACACTACCAGTGAATACTTCAAGTCATTAGTTGAAGGCGAAAATCCATTAATTGCGACCGATGAAGAAAGCTTTGAATACCGCATGGATATCACCATGTCTCAACCGCCATTTTTGCCTTGGCCGTTAAGACCTGCTCTACTGCGCAAAACACTTGCTCGTGAAGAGATCAATAAAAAGATTTTTGCCGACATGATTGCAACAAAAGAAGATCTGGGTCTGAATAGTTTTAAGCAAAAGATTGAACTGACGATGGCAAAAAATCCATTACCGACCATGATTATGTGGGGCAAGGAAGATCGTATTCTTGACGTATCAGCGGCAGAAGCCTTTAAAAAATTGATTCCTCATGCAACGGTTCATATTTTCGCAGAAGTCGGACACCTACCGATGGTAGAAATTCCTGAAGAGAGTGCAGAGGTCTATCAACAGTTCTTATCAACTGTTGAATAAATACTTAAATAAATAGCCCATAAGAAAGTAGCTAGCTGCCGTAAATAACGAGTAGATAAAACGCTGCTGCATTAAACCGACAGGATAGAAACATCACTACCCTGTTGGTTTAATTTAGGATTCCTTTTGACTAAAAACCTCAGTTATTAGTCACCAATAAATTCTTTAGGCAAAATCGCAGTCGGTTTTTTATCGTCGTCGATTGCCACAAAAGTAAAATACCCAGTAATTGCTTTTTCCTGCCCGTCTAGATACATACTTTCGACTAAGACATTCACTTCCACCTTTAAACTGGTACGCCCTACTTCAATAACCTCAGCCGTTAGCTCGACCAAGGTTCCTGCAGGAACGGAATGCTTGAAATCAATTTTATCACTGCTCACAGTAACAATTTTCTGTCGAGAAAAACGAGTCGCAGCAATAAAAGAAACCTCATCCATCCACTGTAATGCCGTGCCACCAAAAAGCGTATCGTGATGATTTGTTGTTTGTGGAAATACCGCTTTCGATATCGTTGTTCTTGAAACGCGCTTACGTTGTTCAATAATTTCTTCTTTGGTCATGTAGATCCCCGGTATAAAAATAGTTTGTCAATGAATACTGCTTTATCACAATGCTATAGTAGCGCCTTTTGAACCATTCACGGTAATATTCACAGTAATATTCAAAGTAATGTGCAGGGAAAATACACAAAGCACCAGTGAAATAATTTCACCTAAACATGAACAATATTGGATTAATTATATCCTCCCTTATCTCGGCAGCTTATCGATATAAAGGAAATGCTAACGATGAAAACAACCCTCTTTCGATTGATAAACTTGTAGCAATAGTCATAGTTAATGATAATATGGTTTTTTATACTTGTCAGTGAGCATGTCTATGAGCAGTATTTGGTCTATCGACCCCAAAATTGATGTACTAAACCAGCAGATGGAAAATACTGCTTGCAGTAATCTTGGTATTAAAATCACCGAAGTCGGTGATGATTACATGACAGGTACCATGCCTGCAGATTCTCGCACCTTTCAACCCATTGGTTTGATTCACGGTGGCTCTAACGTACTTTTAGCCGAAACACTTGGTAGTATGGCGGCTAACTGCTGCGTCGATTTATCGCAGGAATACTGTGTTGGCCAAGAAATTAACGCCAACCATTTGCGGGGTGTAAGAACGGGCGAAGTGACTGGCACCGCTAAAATAATTCATAAAGGCCGAACGTCTCAAGTATGGGAAATTCGTATTGTTAATGACGAAGGTAAATTAACCTGTATTTCACGTTTAACCATGGCGGTCATAAAGCGTTAGTTTATTATTAACGTTAAAGGGCTGGCCTACTATCTGGGCCAAGCCCTAGATCGCACTTCTTACAAGTTAATTCAAAGCCCAACATAGAGTCTCGCCCTTCTGGAGTTATTACCCAAAGACGATTCGTCCAAGGCGGGTCATGCCTCACATGCTGAAAATGGCCACACTGAAGCTGCGCAACCCAGTGATCTTCTTCATCTTTATGATAACCGCTGATTTTCTGTTTCATAAGTGACCTTTATCGTTAAAACCGTGTTTTTGTAATCTGTATAAACATTACGACTATCACTCAACCAAGATCATCTTTTTTATCTTCACCGCTTTCTCAAAATGATCCAGCTTATGAGTTTCAATCCACCAAGTAGCAGCGGACATTAATAACTTAGGGTCATCGTTTTTATTGGCAAAGAATGCATAAAAAGATAAACCGACGTTATCACCCTTTTGCGCTATCTTTTTATCACACACAGCGATTATCTTATCTTTAAGTGACTGACTTAATCCTGAATTCATACGTTTTATTGCATACCTTCATGTTATTAATTTTTTTCGTTATTAAACTTGATCGCTATTAAAATTGATCGATATTAGAATCTAATACTTCCCTGCTGATATTGCCATACCAGATAGCCAAACAAGGCCGCTGTATTTATACCAACATATAACCAATATTTTCGCATAAATATGACTTTTGATACTTTATGTTTAAAGGCCTGCTGACCCAGATACGCCCCAGGCCAGCCACCCAACAACGCCAACATTTGTAATGTATGTTCACTGATTCTGCGCTTATTTTTTAACGCGAGTACTTTATCTAACCCATACAATAACAATAGAAAAATACTCATAGCGCTATAAATCCATACTAGCGCTTCCGGCAGCCAAGTTAATGCAGTAAAAGCAAAAAGAATTAATAAGAAGAAAATAGCGATCATAATAATCAGTCTTTATTTATCGTTGCCAATAGTGAAAAAATCTCCTCACTTTTTATTTGAACACTTGAAAAACTTGGGCGTTGATCAACATCCTCATCAATACATTGATTTTTTAATGGGTTAAGGCTTGCATACAAGACTTGCTCTTCGCTTGTATTCGGTTCATTGAGCTGCAATAAATCTTCCAATAAGTTACCAAAGGCGCGCACTTCAATACGCTCCATAGCGGATCGCTGTGATTCTGGTAGCGACATCAAATTAGTCGCCGCTCCAAAATCACCAAACAACATATCGGCTTGGTCGTTAATCATTGTATTGTGGGCATAGACATCACCATGGCTAACGCCTTTATCATGTAAATGCGCCAAGGTTTTCGCCATTTGATGAATAATTTTAGCGATGGTTTTAAGATCGAAAACGGTATTTGCTTCAAAAGTATCTCGAGTACAGGTTTGTAATGAGGGAGGCAAACCTAAGTTATAAAAAGATTTAGGAATTAACGCCATCACTAAACCTAATGTACTCTTAACATCGCTACGGTCTAATTGCGCAACAACTTTAATAAGATTGTCATGCTCTCCCGCCTTAAGACAGCAGTCCAATTCATCTTGCGGATAACCATCGCTGGTCACATCGCCTTTAAAAACTTTCACTGCAATATGATTATCTGTGCCACTTAAACTCTGCGGTTGGATGCGCCAGTGTGCTTGATAAATTAAACCAGAAGCCCCTTCCCCGATTAACTCACCTAACTGAATATCTTCCAGCGCCACGCCTATCACCGAAGGCGGCAAGGAAAGAGAAGGCTGCGTGGAATAAGAGTTATCAGGGGTTTTATTCGCTCGATTAAAGTCATTCCCCGAGAATGCCAACCACGCCAATTTAGGCAGCTGAAACAGCCAGTCTGGCATCGCAGTTAAACGATTCGCGGATAGTCGAGCCAGCTCCAGATTTTTACAGTTGGCCATGCTTTCTGGTAAGTGGGTTAATTGATTCCCTGCTAGCGCTAACTTTTGCAAGCGGTGTAACTGCCCCATCGAATCGGGTAACGATTCAATAATATTCTCGGTCAAGATCAACCAGCGCGTATCGACAGGCAGCACGTTTTCATCTACCTGAGTTAAGCGATTGGATTTAAAACTGATCATCTCCAGTTTTGGACAGCGAGCAATCACCGCCGGAATTTTTTCGAAATCATTATTGGTTAAAAATAAAATGCGCAGATTCACCAAACACTCAAAACCGTCGGGCAATTCACTAAGTTGATTATTAGAAAGATCCAATACTTCCAAGCTATCGGCTAACTCAAAAATTTTTGCTGGGAATTCTGTTAACTGCGCAGAGATCTGTAAACGGGTAATAGGCGCTTGCTGTTGAGAGGCGCGATAAGCTGCGGTAAATTCCCCAGCGTTCAACTGTTGTAAATGGGTAAGCGACACAATGATGACCACAATAATAAATAGGGTCATCATTTTATAGCTTTGCCGTGTTTATGCTAGGGCAAACTCAACTGGCGCCCTTATTTCCTGGCTTTATTATTCCGCAGTTGAATAACGACGATATAATTCAAACAAAGAAAACACAACCATTGCCGCCCCTGACACAGGGAATAGAATTGCGATAACAACACAACCTGCCAACAAGCATTTTTCACCAAGTGTCACCGCAGCTCTCGCTGCTGGGATGGATGACTGAATGGGAGCAGAAGGTTTGCGTTGCCACCACATAATCACCCCAGATACCGATAGTAATATGAGAGTAATACAAGCCACCACCGCTAATACAATACTCCAAGGTCCCAGCGTTGCCTGATGTAAAGGAATACTCAGCGCCATGGTCTTTGCGCTTAAGTTGTAATCATTCCAACCAATATCCGCCAAGACTTGGCCCGAATACTGGTCAATGTGCACAGTGCGGTCTTCCCTAGGATCAATCACATCTCGACTGCTGGCAATCGATAGCAAGGTATAAACGCCCTCGGGTTTTAATGGCAAAGCAATACGAAAACGTGCGTCTTCATCCAATTTAAAACCCAGCTGTAAGCCTTGTTGAACAATGGCACCCAAAGATTTTGGTGCTGCTGCATTATTACTATCTACAGCATTAACCGCAGCAACATTCGACTTAGGCAAAGGCACCTGCTCTAAGCCCCAAGGTATTTCGTTTAAATCGCCATCATTTAGGTCACCATGGGTCATGGTAGTATCCGATTGCCAAGACGACGCACGCTTTTCAACCGGAAAACCGCTGTAGGGCTGAACCAGTTTTTGTCCCCAAATCCCAGTCCACGTCATCCCGCTTAACGAAAAAAAAAGTAGAAACAGTAAAGAATACACACCTAAAGACCCATGTAAGGCTTTCCAATAAGCACGAGATTCCGTTTTTGGTCGTGCGGTAAACGATGGTTTAAATAGTTTTTTAAAAGGAACTGCTGTTTTTCTAGGCCAGTGTAAATACAGCCCAGTAAGAATGAGGAAAAAGGTTAATCCTGTCGACAATTCAATCAACGCATCACCCAATTTCCCTAATAATAACGAACCATGAATGTTATCCGCAATACTGTACCAGCGATCGCCACTCTCAAAGTCACCTAAAATAGCCCCGTCATAAGGGTTTACAAATACTAGCGTCGTAGCAAAGTTCTCGCCACGCATTTTAACGAGACTACTGTGATTTTGGTTGAGCGGCGGAACATATTGCGCTGCCTTTAAATGAGGATACGCCGCTTTTACCGTTGTTAACTGAGCATCAGCGCTTATTCGTTCGCTTCCTGGCGCCTGAGCCGAAGCAGAGTCATCAACAAGCGTTAGCTCATCACCATATTGATACGCATCCGTCCAAGGCCCAGCCACCATCACCAACCCTGTTAGCGACAGCATCAAAATAAACGGCACAACATACAAGCCAGCAAAAAAGTGCCAGCGCCAGATTGATAAATACAGGGCTTTATTCATACAAATTACAGCTCGTGCTAATTTTAGCCCGCATTGTAATCGACATAGCGTTATAAGTATCGATGAAAGCCTGCTCTCATTGCGGCAGCGCGCGAAAAGCATTAGAATTCGCCCATTAGATTTACCCTAATTCTCGATGAATCAAGAGCCTCAACTATGCGCGCAACTCAATTCTTAATCGCCACCGTAAAAGAAACCCCTACGGATGCCGTTGTTATCAGCCACCAGCTGATGCTTCGAGCAGGCATGATTCGTAAACTAGCCTCCGGTTTATATACTTGGTTGCCCCTAGGTTTACGCACCTTACGCAAGGTTGAAAGCATTGTTCGCGAAGAAATGAATAAAGCCGATGGCCTTGAAGTATTAATGCCGGCGGTTCAGCCAGCGGAGCTTTGGCAAGAAACAGGTCGCTGGTTCCAATATGGCGGTGAGTTATTACGCGTTAAAGACCGTCACGGTCGTGATTTCTGCGTTGGCCCAACTCACGAAGAAGTAATCACTGATTTAGCCCGTAACGAGCTTTCAAGCTACAAGCAATTGCCCGTTACTTTCTACCAAGTTCAAACCAAGTTCCGTGACGAAACCCGTCCACGCTTTGGTGTGATGCGCTCACGTGAATTCATCATGAAAGATGCTTATTCTTTCCATGCTGATCAAGCGAGCTTAGATGAAACCTACGATAAGATGCACAATGCTTATAGCAACATATTCAATCGTTTCGGTTTGGATTTCCGCCCTGTTGATGCGGATACCGGCTCTATCGGTGGCGCTAAGTCACACGAATTTCATGTATTAGCGGAATCCGGTGAAGACGATATCGCATTCTCTGATAGCTCTGACTTTGCCGCAAACGTAGAACTGGCAGAAGCTTTAGCACCTTCAGGCGAACGTCCAGCACCAAGCGCAGAATTAACCAGCATCGATACCCCCGATACGCACAGCATCGAAGAGGTCTGTAAACTATTAAGTGTTGCTGCAACGAACGTTGTTAAAACATTAATCGTTTTAGGCGCTCAAACAGACGCACAAATCAAAGCCGAAGAAGCCGCCCCACTTGTTGCTTTAGTAGTTCGTGGTGATCACGAGCTAAACGAAATTAAAGCTGAAAAATTAGCGCAAGTAGCTGAGCCATTAGTATTCGCTAGCGATGTTCAAATTCGTGATGTAATTGGCGCTGGCACAGGTTCTTTAGGCCCAATTGGTTTAATCGACAAAGGCATCAACGTGATCGTTGATCGCGCAGCAGCCCATTGTGCTGATTTCGTCTGTGGCGCTAACGAAGATGACAAGCACATGACCGGTGCAAACTGGGAACGTGATGCAGCGGTTACTGAAATTGCTGATCTACGCAACGTAGTTGCCGGTGACCCAAGCCCATGTGGCCAAGGTAACATCGAAATTAAGCGTGGCATCGAAGTAGGTCATATCTTCCAGTTAGGCACCAAGTACTCAGAAGCGCTAAAAGCCTCTGTTCTTGACCAGAACGGTAAAGATAGAACCATGACCATGGGTTGTTATGGTATTGGTATCAGCCGCGTTGTTGCTGCTGCTATCGAACAGAACAACGATGAAAATGGCATTATCTGGCCAGATGCTATTGCTCCGTTCACCCTAGGCATCGTGCCAATGGGCGCGCACAAGTCAGAAGCGGTTCGCGAAAAATCAGAAGCGCTTTATAACGAACTTAAAGGCTTA
Source organism: uncultured Oleispira sp. (assembly GCA_913061415.1). GTDB lineage: Bacteria > Pseudomonadota > Gammaproteobacteria > Pseudomonadales > Oceanobacteraceae > Oleispira. Next base: position 123,860 of record CAJXUD010000008.1, read on the forward strand.
GGCATTGACGTATTCTTTGACGATCGTGATAAGAAAACAAGCCCAGGGGTTAAGTTTGCGGATATGGAGTTGATGGGTCTTCCTCATCGCATCGTTATTAGTGATCGCGGCTTAGAAGCAGGCACTATTGAATATAAGAATCGCCGTGAAGCCGACAAGCAAGAGATTGCAGTTGATGACATTGTTGCTTTCTTAAAGAATGCGATTCAAGCTTAAATCATGATAAAGCGACTGAGAACGACTCATCCATTATTTCTAATACTGGTGCTGACGTTCTTTTCAGTCGCTCTTTTCCCTCATAATAGTTTGGCCGCTAAACCTGCGATCAAAAGAGTAGACCCCGCGTTAAAAAAAGCGTTAGCAGAAGCGGTCGCGGATGCTAAAAGTTTTGACGATCAATTTGAAGCTGAAGTCTGGCTGGTTGATATGTCGGCTCGCCTAAAACGCTTTATCAAAGATCCCAAAGAGCGGTTAACCCTGCTGCGCATGGTTCATCAAGAAGCAAAACGCGCTGACTTATCCCCTGAATTGGTTATCTCTGTTATTCATGTAGAAAGTGCGTTTAACCCTTACGCCGTGTCTTATGTTGGCGCTCAAGGATTAATGCAGGTGATGCCCTTCTGGAAAAAAGAGCTAGGAAGAACCGACGACAACTTGATCAATATGGCGGTTAACTTACGCTATGGCTGCACGATTTTAAAACACTATTTGAAGCGTGAGAAAGGCGATTGGATTCGTGCACTTGCGCGTTATAACGGTAGCCTAGGTCGAACCAAGTACCCCGAAAAAGTCATGAATTTTTGGCAAAAATACTGGTTTGTAGATCATCAGTAATTTGATTCATTACAATTGATCTCACCTCATTTAACAGAGCCAAATACGCTCGCCAAAAAACTATTTCGCTAATAGCTCAAGATTATCTTTAGCGACTTGCTTAGCTTTTTCAAGCGCTACATTCAAACTCTCAACCGTCTGCTCTCCCCATAATACATCAATGATTATATTGTCAGGCGCGATAATCACGGTTGCAGGTAACCCCATAACATCGGGCTTCGTCCAAACGGCTGGCCATTGGGATAGGACGGGGAAATCGATCGACATTTTCTCTTTTAAAACAACAAGCTCTTCATGCTCTAACTCATCAAAGTTAAAGCCCAACAATTTAATATCGCTGTCTTTTTGCGCGGCATAAAATTGGTTTAATTCTGGAATTTCTTTCCAGCACGGTTTGCACCATTCAGCCCAAATATTAACCAGACGCCACTGCCCAGCCCAATAATTATTTGAAGTCACATCATTCGAAGTCAGATCATCATTTTTTAAACTCGCAGATGACGCCGAATCACACGCCGTTAATAATGATGCCGTTGACATTAAAGTAGCGGTTAATAAGAGATATTTAACGTAAAAAATCACTTACCTGCCTCTCCGTCATTATCCAAGGTGCTTAATGATTTGTTATCAATAGCATCATTATTAGGCAGTAAATACCCTTGTAAACCTGCTGAAAGATTGTCTTTAAGCGCACTCTGTTGTTGCTCAATGTGGTGCTTTAGCTCGATTAAGTCGACAACGCCAAGATCGCCCTGTGTTGCCTTAAAGGTCAAATCAGAATCGATCAATTCGAACCATTTCTTAGGCGCGATATGCTGTAAATAGTCATATAAAGAATATTGGTTCAGGTCGCGTATTAAAAAGTAATGTTCGTTTTCTTTCTTAAGAATTAATTTTAACTTTTCTAAATACAATAGCGTTTTGCGTAAACTGCCATACCCCGCCTTGGACTGCTTATTACGAGTAATTGATTGCTTAAAATCTTCGATGGAAAGCCCCTCTCCTTTCACTTGCTGAACATGCAGCATCGATAAAAGGTGAAGCCCCAAAGTATGGTCAACCGTCGCCAGTTCGTCTTGCTCATTCAAGCGCCCCGCACCCAGCATGTAGACGATTTCTGCGCCAAACAAAATCAACAACCAAGAAAGATACAACCACATTAAAAATAAAGGCACCGCCGCAAAGGCGCCGTATATCAACTGATACGATGGGAATAGCGTCGTCACTTCAGCAAAGATCTCTTGCCCTATCTCAAAGAATAAGGCGACCGAAGCACCACCAATAGCCGCGTGTTTCAACGGCACATTACAATTAGGCACTGCCCAATAAATTAACGTAAAGGCTAGAAAACTGGTAGTAAAAGGAATCAATAACCCGAGCGCCATCGTACCAAAGGTCGGCACCCAATCCTCTTGCCAAAGACTCAGTGAGGCAAAATAAGAACTCGCCGCAATCCCGCCACTCAACATCAAGGGCCCTAAGCTCAAAATCCCCCAATAAAGTAAAAAGCTTGATAACCCTTTACGGCCTCGTTTCAATAACCAAACTTGGTTAAAAGTATATTCAATACTGCGCAACATCATGATCGCAGTCACCGCTAATAACGCGATGCCTACTACGGTGAGCTTTTGCGCTTGCTGAGAGAATTGATGTAAATAATTCATCATGACATCCCCTGACGCTGGCACAAGGTTGCCAATCAAAAGCTGCTCTATCTCACTGCGATTTTCTTGCAATGAAGGAATCATCGACAAAACGGAATAGGTTACGGTCAATAAAGGCACAAGGGCAAATAGCGTGGTATACGTTAACGCCGCGGCATGAGCTTTATGCTCCAAGGCGGTGAAGCGCTTAACCGCTGCCATTAATAAAGCAACGACTGGCCACTGTTGTATTTCTTGCACTAGGTGTTTAATTCTTACCTTCACACAGGTGTCCTTTAATTAAATTCTTGATCAGCTAACTGTTTGCCATGAATGATGAATGATAACGATCTTTTCGCTACAATGCTGCTATACAATACTGCTATTAGTCTTTTATACATTACATGAGCGAGTTAATTATGGATGTCACTATCTACCACAACCCCCGTTGTTCTAAATCTCGTCAAACATTAGAACTGATTAAATCTCAAGGCATCGAGCCAGAAATTCGTCTATACCTTGACGATACTCCTAGCGCTAAAGAACTGAAAGAAGTGATCGCCAAACTAGGCATCACGCCGCGTGAACTATTACGTAAGGGTGAAGACGCGTATAAAGAAAACCAGCTAAGCAATAAAGAGCTCTCCGATGCGGCTTTAATCAAAGCCATGGTTGAGTTTCCTAAGCTCATTGAGCGTCCAATCGTTATCAATGGTGATCACGCTAAACTAGGCCGCCCACCTGAGCAAGTATTGGAAATTTTATAATGGCCAATTCAAGTCTGCCGGCCAATCCTTATATTTTAGTGCTTTATTATAGCCGTGGTGGCACAACGGCAAAAATGGCTCAAGCGATTGCACAAGGTGTCGAAACTGTCACGGGCATTGAAGCACGACTGCGTACGGTTCCGGCTGTATCAGCCAACTGCGAAGCAACTGAAGATAGCATTCCCAGCTCTGGCGCGATTTATTGCTCAGAAGATGACTTAAAGAATTGTTCAGGCTTAGTAATGGGTAGCCCAACGCGTTTCGGTAATATGGCTGCACCGCTTAAATATTTCATTGATAGCACAAGCAATCTTTGGATGACGGGCAAGTTGGTGAATAAGCCGGCTGGCGTCTTCACCGCAACGTCAAGCTTGCATGGCGGCCAAGAAACCACCTTGATGTCGATGGCATTACCACTCATTCATCATGGCATGGTCTTTTGTGGCATTCCCTATACCGAATCAGCGTTGATCCATACTCAAACAGGCGGAACACCTTATGGTGCTTCTCACTGGGCAGGCACTGAAGGCGAGCGTTCGCTGTCTGAGCATGAATTAAAGCTATGCCAAGCCCAAGGCAAGCGCATCGCAACATTGGGCTTAGCCTTGCTTACAGGAATGAACCCATGAAAAAAGTTGTAATAAGCCGTATCGTATTATTATCGAGCTACATCAGCTTGATACTCATTTTATTAGTCAGCACCTTCGCCAGTGGTGGTGAACATACCGAAGGTACGAGCATCGCAGCGCCGATCGTTTTATGGTTATTTAAATGCCTACCTTTGCTAATGTTTATCCCTGGTTTGATCAGTGGCAGTCATAAAACAGCCTCTTGGTTGTCGTATGTTTCGATGATCTATTTTGTATTGGCTATTTTGCTAATGTTTACAGCAGGCGCTAATATCTGGGGCACGCTGATGCCAATATCCACCTTAGTATTATTTACCGCAACGATGCTCTATACCCGTTGGAAAAAAGAGGAAGAAAAAGCATGATGAAGTTAAAAGTTTATTTATCGGGTGAGATTCATTCTGATTGGCGTGAAACCATTGCTGAAGGTATTAAAGCAGCCGCATTAAGCATTGAGTTATCTGGGCCAAATACCAATCACGAAGCCAGTGATGATTGCGGCGAAATGATTCTAGGCGCTGAAGAGAATCCTTTTTGGAAAGATCACAAAGCGTCTAAAATCAACGCCCTACGCACTCGTAAACTAATCAACGATGCCGACATCGTTGTCGTTCGATTTGGTGATAAGTATAAGCAATGGAACGCAGCGTTTGATGCAGGCTATGCCGCAGCTTTGAATAAATCTTTAATTGTTATGCACGACCCAAAGATTACTCACCCGCTTAAGGAAGTTGATGCAGCTGCTCAGGCAGTCTGTGAAACGCCAGAGCAAGTGGTTGAGATTTTCAAATACATCGTTCGCGATCAGTAAGCCGTTTATAAAATGCATAAAAAAAGCGCATCGACCTTAACAGTCTATGCGCTTTTCAATATCTAAAGCCTTGAAAAATTAAAGCGTATTAACGCTCGTCTTCCCACTCACCGTCAGTGCTCTCATCAGCCACTTCAGTCAAGCTAACTTCACCGCATTTAGCACACTTGCCTTCAACGATAATCACACCGTTTAATTCATACTCTTTTGGCTCAATCATACCCAAGTCAACTGCCTGACAGGCATTACACCAAGTTTGAGTTAGAAAGGCTTCTTTGTCTTCGTCAGTGCGATCGTCAAAGTTGCGTTCGACAATCTCATCATTCGTTTCTTCGTTAATTACATCAGTCATGATTTATTCACTTTTACATTGTTTGGATTATCAGGACATTCTAACAGATCACCTACTTGATCGCATTACTATACCTGACAGTAGCTCTCTATTCCAAGACATCCCTTAGCTACTCTATTGTAACTTGAGAAATTATAATACAAACATCAGCAACCCCTCACCCAATACTCTATAGAAAATACCTCAAGAGAAAAGTGTAATTAGAAATCAATAAATTGACGATAGAGTGTAAAGTGAGCAGTTCTTTAGTTTAGTTTTTAGTGGCTACAACTGCTTAACTGAGGCTCTCGGGCGAATTGCTAATTGAGCTCTCTACGCATATTATGCCTTCTGAAACTAGCTTTCGAGCTTAGTAATGGATGTTCTACTCAAAGGAAAGATGAATGCTAAATAAAGATAAAGACGGTTGGATTACCAACTTAAAAGTGCATAAAGAGCACAGACCTACTATAGAAAAATCCCCTATAGGTACGATTACCGCTATTGTGCTACATAGGACTGGCTCAAATAATGCTCAATCAGTATTAAATGCTTGGAAGAATAAACCCGAAGGAACTCATTTTCTTATTTCAGAGACAGGTAAAATTTTTCAAACTGCTAGCTTAAATAAACAATGCTGGCATGTAGGCAAGCTTTACTCCAAATGCAGAATTAACTCATCATGCGAAAAGGCAGATGCTGAAGCAATAGAAAACATTCTTCATATGAAAAACACTCGATGGGGGAAGAAGTTTAAACTAGTTACTAGACATGAATTAAAAAAAGATTATCCAGCTCGCTTCCCCCACAACTTAGACTCCTTAGGCATTGAAGTTGTCGGCGTAATATCTCAAAAGAGCGAGACTTACGAAACGCCAAACAAACTACAACTAAACTCATTATTTTGGTTAGTCGATGAACTTGTTTCATTATACGGACTAAGCATCAAAGATCTTTATGCTCATGGGCAAGTAGCACATAAAGATGAGAAAAAATCAGAGGGCACATCTGCTTTAAAAGCATATGCTATTCATAGGGAAAAATAATATGAGAAAATTTATCGTAACTCTTTTAAGTACATGCTTTCTTTTAGCATGCTCTTCAAGCAAAGTAATAAATATCCATGAACCTGAACTGGAATTCACCAATATAAAGTCAGATTTCATACTTAAAGACGTTAACAATTATGATTGTGACGATATAGATGTTTCCACTCTAAAGTATATATTGACAACTTCTAAGCCCATATCTCAAATAGAGCTACATGACGAATTCTCTACTGTAGGCTGTTCAATAAAAGGATGGGTTACGATTAAGAATAAAAGCATAGGATTTAAATTTGATTATGGTGGAATCCTCTATTTAGACCATGGAGAGATAATGGCTTGTGGCGAAGATTGTTGCCAAAATAATTTTAAATACTGCACTTGGGAGAAGTCAGAAAATACCAATTAAAGCCTGCCACACGATACATTGCATCCCAACAAACGTAATTTACTGTGACCATTCCATATACAACTCCTTATCTAATATGGAAAGACAGTTAATGCAAACAGAAAAACTACTTTCTGCTATACACAAAAAAGCCGCTACTCCCTTTAATTGCTTAAAGAGAACAGCGGCTTTTTGTTACAACTTATTCAAAAGCTTTGAATAATTTCAAATTAGAAATTACTTCAAACGCTCCCAAACTGTTGCAATACCCTGACCCATGCCGATACACATAGTAGAAACACCGAACTGAGCGTCTTTCTGCTCAAGAACGTTGATCAAAGTAGTAGAGATACGAGCACCAGAACAACCTAGTGGGTGACCAAGAGCGATCGCACCACCGTGGATGTTAACGATTTCGTCAGCTTTGTCTTTAAGACCAAGGTCTTTAACACAAGGAAGAGACTGAGCAGCGAATGCTTCGTTCAATTCCCAGAAATCGATATCGGCTGCCGTCAAGCCAGCACGCTTAAGTGCCTTTTTAGTAGCAGGTACTGGACCGTAACCCATGATCGCAGCATCACAACCGGCAACAGCCATTGCTTTGATACGTGCACGAGGCTTAAGACCTAGTTCTTTCGCTTTCTTGCCGCTCATAAGCAACATAGCCGCTGCGCCATCAGTGATCTGAGAAGAAGTAGCTGCCGTAACAGTACCGCCCGCAGGATCGAAAGCTGGACGTAGCTTAGACAAAGTTTCTAAAGTCGTTTCAGGGCGAATAGTTTCGTCTTGAGTAACTAGAACTTGCTTGCCATCTGCATCGTGACCAAACATAGGAACGATTTCATTTTTGAAATCGCCTTCGTCAGTCGCTTTTTGAGCAAGACGGTGAGAGCGTTCAGCAAAAGCATCTTGTTGTGCACGAGAAATACCGTGCATCTTACCTAACATTTCAGCCGTAAGACCCATCATGTTAGATGCTTTAGCAGAGTACTTAGAAGATGCAGGGTTATGGTCGAAACCATGCTGCATATTCACGTGACCCATGTGCTCAACACCACCAACAACGAATACATCGCCGTTACCAGTCTGAATTGCTTGTGCCGCAGTGTGGATTGCAGACATAGCTGAACCACATAGACGGTTAACAGTTTGTGCAGCCGCTTCTTTTGGAATCGCTGTCATCAAAGAAATTTGACGGGCAACGTTAAAACCTTGTTCCAAAGTTTGGTTTACACAACCCCAGATCACATCTTCAACTTCAGATGCTTTCGCGCCAGGGTTACGCTCAAAAAGAGCGTTAATTAGGTTTGCAGAAATGTCTTCAGCACGTACGTTGCGAAAACAACCGTTACGAGAACGGCCCATCGGTGAACGTACAGCGTCAATTACAACTACATCATTATCTTCGTAGCTCATTTGTATTCTCCTAGTCTCGTTCGTCAATTAACCGAAGTAGCTTTCGCCATTAGCAGCCATTTCACGCATCTTGTCAGTCACGTGGTATAGAGGGCTAATGTCTTTGTACTTATCAGCAAGTTCAACGAAGTTAGCAAGACCAACTGTATCGATGTAACGTAGAGCACCACCACGGAATGGAGGGAAGCCAACGCCAAATACCAAAGCCATATCCGCTTCAGCAGCTGTATCTACGATGCCTTCTTCAAGACAACGAACAACTTCGTTACACATTGGGATCATGCAGCGAGCAATGATTTCTTCAGCGTCGAATTCACGTGCTTCGCCCAATACAGGTGCAAGCAACTCAAGAATAGACTCATCGAAAACTTTCTTCGGCTTGCCTTTCTTATCTTCAACATAGGTGTAGAAACCCTTGTTGTTTTTCTGACCGTAGAAGCCATTTTCGTACAATACATCCATAGCAGATGTAAAGTCAGCTTTCATACGCTCTGGGAAGCCTTCAGCCATAACGTCGTTAGCGTGCTTACCAGTATCGATACCCACAACATCCATTAAATATGCTGGACCCATTGGGAAACCGAACTTCTCCATTACTTTATCGACTTGACGGAAATCAGCACCGTCTTTCAATAAACCAGCGAAACCGCCGAAGTAAGGGAACAATACACGGTTAACCAAGAAACCTGGGCAATCGTTAACAACTACTGGGGTTTTACCCATTTTCTTAGCATAAGCTACAGTCGTTGCTACGGCTTCGTCAGACGTCTTCTCACCACGGATGATTTCTACAAGAGGCATCATGTGTACTGGGTTAAAGAAGTGCATACCCAAGAAGTTTTCAGGACGCTTAACGCTCTTCGCTAGGAAATCGATAGAGATAGTAGAAGTGTTAGAAGCGATGATAGCGTTTTCGCCAACATGCTGTTCAACTTCTGCTAAAACGATGCCCTTAACTTTAGGGTTTTCAACAACCGCTTCAACAACAACATCAACGTCACCAAACTCTGCATAAGACAAAGTAGGACGGATGCGGTTAAGCGCTTCACCCATTTGAAGAGGCTTCATTTTCTTACGCTCAACGCGCTTAGAAAGAAGCTTGTTTGCTTCAGTCAAACCTAACTCGATACCCGCTTCTGCGATATCTTTCATTAGGATTGGCGTGCCTTTAAGTGCAGAAATATAAGCGATACCACCACCCATAATACCCGCACCCAATACTGCAGCCTTGTTTGTAGGCTTAGCAATGGCATCGTATTCTTTGGCTTTTTTCTTCAACAACTGATCGTTATTGAACAAACCGATAAGTGCTTGAGACTCAGTCGTCTTAGCTAGCTTAGCGAAACCTTTTGCTTCAACAGCAAGTGCTTTATCACGAGTAAGGTTGTGATGCTTTTGCATAACCTTGATCGCTTCGATTGGTGCAGGGTAATGACCCTTAGTCTGACCTTTAACGAAACCTTTAGCAGTTTCGAAAACCATCATACTTTCCATCGAGTTCAAAAGACCTTTACCAGTCTTAACAGCGCGACGTGCTTCATAGTTAAGTTCACCAGCAATGGCAGACTTAAGCATAGCGATAGACTGTTCACGTAGAGCTTCAGGAGCTACTACAGCGTCAACAGCGCCCATTTTCAGAGCTTTATCCGCACGGTTCTCAGCGCCCATGCAGATCCATTCGATCGCATTATCGGCACCAATTACACGAGACAGACGAACTGTACCGCCGAAACCAGGCATAAGGCCTAGCTTAACTTCTGGCAAACCTACTTTAGCTTTCTCAGACATAACTCGGAAGTCAGTCGATAAGCACATTTCGAAACCGCCACCCAACGCAATACCGTTGATAGCCGTAAGAGTAGGCACTGGCAAATCTTCAATCGCATTGAAAATTTCGTTGCCAGATAGAATCCACTCAACAATTTCTTCTTCAGGAAGCTTGAATGCATCGCCGAATTCAGTGATATCAGCACCTACGATAAAGCAATCTTTACCAGAGGTTACTAAAACACCTTTAACGTCGCTGTTGCCTTTAATGGCAGCAGTTGCCGCTTTTAAATCTTCAAGAGTCACACGGTTAAACTTGTTAACAGACTCTCCATCAAGATTGAAGTTTAGTTCGGCAATGCCGTCTTCAATCATCTTCACCGTGATGGCTGTACCGTCGTAAATCATCAAATGATCTCCACGTAGGGTTAGCTAAATAACTGCAGAAGCGAAATACTAAAGCAGCTTCTTGCACTGAGATAACGGCTAATCGTCTAAAAAACAGACAATTCATACGACCGTTTGAATCTAGTCGAACACAATCCGCGAAAGCCTTGAAAAAGTCAAGAGGATGTCGCTATTGCTCGCAGAAGAATAGCTCTTTTTCTAAACTTGGAACAACTTTGTAGCAAAATAGTGACGACCAGAGGTAATAATCGAAGAAATTCTGATACAACTGCAGTTTCAATAGCCTATTTGCCTTTATATTTGCCTTTATATTTGCCTTTATATTAACAATCACAATATTAACAATCACAACCTTTAAAAACGCCCTTCTAGTACAATCAGCTGGGTTTTCAAGTTTTTTGTTACCTTTTGTAACTACCCCTATGGAATACACCTTATTTTCCTTAGTATGAAAGCGTTAGTAGTACACAAATAAATATAAATAATTAATGTGGATGCCATGATAACTTTACAAAAAATTAGAAGTTTACTTCTTATCGTACTGTCTGTGCTTACATTCCAAGCCTCAGCGACACCTCAAGAATTATTAAGTAATGTTCATAAATTACGATTACTGTCGACGGGACTTATGACTAACTTTTATATGTACTCAGGGCTAGATGCTGACACGAAGTACGGAAAAAAAGTTCTCGAGAACCTAGCAGAGTTTGAAACGACCCTAGCAGAAGCCAAGGCTCTACCCGCCGCTGAAGGTATCAGCGATTCATTAAGCGAAGTCGATACTAATTGGAATGAGTTTAATAAATTAATTAACATTAACTATGGTGACATGGAGAAAAAAGGCTTTCCCAATGTCCGTTTAGTCGATGAAATGGGGAAATCCCATACCGTATTGCTTAAATCATTATCGAAAGCGTATATCGATACAGAGATCAGCACGGGAACCAAGCCTGTTAAAGCCGTTGAAGTAGCGCGTACCCTATCAGTTACTATTTCTGAAATAACATCTCAGTATTCAGCCAGAGGCACATCCAACCTAGGTCAGGTTTTCATGGGCTCTTACGAAAGAACACTCGATCAAATGGCTACTGCGTTTGGACAAGATTTCACAAGTTTACAAGCTCAAATTGATACCACTGATAGTCGTGGCATCTTGCGCTCAATTGATAGCAAGTGGAATTTCATAGAACGTTCGATTAAAAACTACAACGAGAATACCGTGCCGTTTTTAGTCACAAGCTATAGCGAACGTATTGTTGATCATTTAGAAGAAATTGTTGCACTACACGATTTTTAATCGTGTAGTTAAGCAGACGTGGATTAGACAAACACACATACAAAGTAGGTTAGCCTTTAGGCTAACAACCGCAGTGCAAGTGTCTTTTAACTCTCTGTCGCCCTGAAGGACGACCCACATTAGAGTTTTACCTATACTAGCGTTTTACAGTGGTTGCGCTTGTGCAACCCACTGATTTATCTGTTCTGCCACACTGGTTTTACTTTCAATCGTTAAAATGCTGGCACGATTGTCATAAACTTCAACCACACGAACATCATCTCCGACCTTCGCTAGCAACTCACACAGCTTCTTTAAATCAGGGCGTTGATTGTTATTATTCCAGCTCCACCCTTCTGGTAAGCCTTCTTGCTCCCAGCCAGCCTGTCGTACAACACTCCAACGCAGCGCATGACTCTTAATTTCTGGCACAAAACGTTCATAGCGAGTGGCGACGATATCGTCGCGCACTCCCATCTTCTTACTATCCGTTTTGAACGTTTCAAGCTTAACGTGCAGTCCTAGCTTGATTGCATCCATACGCAATTTAGCTAATCGCTGCTGACGTGGACTGGGCTTCAGCATTGCGACTGAACCAAATACCGCTAGAATAATAAGAACAACAATGACTATTGGGCTCATCCTGCCATTTCCTCTAGCTCTAACCAGCGCTCTTCTAAAGCTTCTAATTGCTGCTCAATAGCCTGCAGTTCATCTAGCTTAGACGAAACATAATCATTATCTTTCTGATAAAAGTCCGCACTGCCCGTTTCAATACCTAGCTCTGCTTGCTTCGCTTCTAGGGTTTCAATCTGTTTTGGCAGCTCATCCAGCTCGCGCTGAAGTTTATAGCTGAGTTTTTTTGCTGGGGCTTTAGGCTCCACTACAACAGTGGCCGCTTTTTGGCTTTTGGCTTGTGAAGGCGCTTTTGCTTTCTTCGCACCCGACTTAACCGAAGCATCTAATTTCGCTTTCGTTTCTTTATTACGAATTTCCCATTCAGAATAACCACCCACTTGCTCATCAATATTGCCTTGACCATCAAATACCCAAAGCTGAGTCACAACGTTATCTAAGAAAGCTCGATCGTGGCTGACCAATAATAAAGTCGCATCATATTCCACCAGCTTTTCTTCCAATAACTCCAACGTTTCTACGTCCAAATCGTTGGTCGGCTCATCCATAATCAATAAATTACACGGTTTCAAGAACAACTTTGCCAACAGTACGCGGTTACGTTCACCACCAGACAGTGATTTTACCGGAGTACGGGCACGTGCAGGTTCAAATAAGAAGTCTTGTAAGTAACCTAGAATGTGGCGCGAGCGACCATCGACCTCGACTTCGTCTTTGCCATCACCAACGTTCTCAGCAACGGATTTTTCCAGATCCAGCAAACTACGAGACTGATCAAAATAGGCAACATCTAACTTAGTGCCGACTTTAATCGTACCGGCCTCTGGTTTGATCTGTTCCAATAACAGTTTCATCACGGTACTTTTGCCAGCGCCATTCGGGCCAACAAGACCAATACGATCACCACGCATCACCACACTGGTAAAGTTACGAACGATTTCTTTACGCTGATTGCCGGTACTCTTTTCAAAGGGCAAGTCAAAACCAAACGAAACATTCTCAAGCTCAAATACATTCTTGCCAGAGCTCTCTGCAGAATTCATCGACAGCGATACGTTACCTTGGCGTTCGCGACGAGCGCTGCGCTGATTACGCATCTCTTTTAAGCGTTCAACGCGGCCTTCGTTACGCGTACGACGGGCTTTAACCCCCTGGCGAATCCAGACTTCCTCTTCCGCTAACCGCTTATCAAATAAGGCGTTTTGCACTTCTTCTGCAGCAAGGCGCTGCTCTTGATGCTCAATAAAGCCCTGATAAGTGCCCTTCCAAGAATAAATACTGCCGCGATCCAACTCGATAATACGCGTTGATAAGGCTTGTACGAATGCACGGTCGTGACTGATAAACAATAACGTGCCTTTAAATTGCACCAGTTGTTCTTCTAACCAACGGATGGTTGCTATATCCATGTGGTTGGTTGGCTCATCCAGAATCAACAGATCCGGTTCTGATACCAACGCTTGTGCCAACATCACACGACGCTGCCACCCCCCCGACATAGAATCAAACGCTGCATCGCCCGGTAAATCCAAACGATCTAGAATTGAATCAACCTTTTGCTGCCATAACCAGCCATCGTTCGCTTCAATCACATGCTGCAGTCGTTCAAGTTTTACGAGATCAACATGCTCGCCTTTAAGCACTTCATCATGATATTCAGAAATTGTATTACCCAACTCTCCCAACCCCGAAGCTACGACCTCATATACAGTTTGAGGATCAGTAACGGGCAGTTCTTGCTGTAAAGCGGCAATTTTGACTGTATCGCTATGCTGAACCAAGCCTTCATCCGGCTTAATTTGCTTGTCTAATATCTTCAATAAAGTGGATTTGCCTTCGCCATTGCGGCCAAGAACACAAACGCGCTCGCCAGCATTAATGTCGAGATCAACTTTATTTAATAAAACTTGATTACCAAATGCTAAACAAGCACCTTTTAAACGTACCAAAACCATAATTTTTTCTGCTCACATCAATAGAGAGGTTTAAACTGGCGCCAGTATACGCACATTGACGTGCAATCCGAAGCTAAGCCCTCTAAAACCTTTATTTGTTCTATTTTTGATAACAGTCCGTTTGACCTAAATCTGTTAAAAATTCTTGTGGCTATGGTCAATAGCTGTAATTATTGCTGCGCTCAGTAAAAGCTAGAGCACTGACTCTGATACAAAGCGGACATAAATATAATGACTATCCACTTAAATCGAGGGCATATATTAGCCCTTGTTCTAATTTTTATACTTACCGGCTGGATCATCATCGGTCTAAGCAGTGAAGCGGAAGAGTACAACAATCCTCGCCCTCTGGTAATGGATGAAGGTTTACGAAAAGTTCAGGTAGAACGCATGCAAGGCACCCTGGTCGAACGTTCGATTACAGTATCAGGCAAAACCGCCGCCAATCGCAGCGTCGTTTTAAAATCTGAAATTCGCAGCACTGTAAAAGCCATTCACAAGCAAAAAGGCGAACGCGTTAAACAAGGTGACTTAATTGTTGAACTGGATGCTCGTGACTGGCCTGCCCGTGTAGAGCAAACACAAGCCAGCTTGCGTCAATATCAATTAGAGTTTGATAGTGCCAAAAAATTGGTCAAAAAAGGCTTATACAATGAGTCTCAGCTCGCTCAAGCAGAAACCGCACTCGCCAATGCCAAAGCCGATTTAACCAACGCAAAAATTAATCTACAGGCCAGCCGTATAACCGCCCCCTTTGATGGTATTGTCGACCAGCGTTACGTTGAGCGTGGTGATTATGTTAAAGAGAATGTCGATATTCTAAAAATCTTAGACTTTTCTCCCTACCTGGTCATAGGTAATGCTGCCGAAAAAGACGCGTCGTTTATTAACATTGGCGATCGTGCAGAAGCCGTATTAGTAACAGGCGATATTATACAGGGACGCATTCGTTTTATAGCAGCCGAAGCCGATAGCCAAACCCGCACCTTCCCCATCGAAGTGGAAGTAGTTAATCCTTCTGGCGCAATGACCAGCGGTTTAACGGCAAAATTATTAATTCCTCAGCCTAAGCAGTTTGCACACAACATTTCCCCTTCTCTATTGATTCTTAATGATCAAGGACACTTAGGCATAAAAGGCATTACTCCCGATAACAAGGTGGTATTCCATAGTATCAACATACTGAAAGCTGAAAATACCGGTATTTGGATCACCGGCTTAGAAGAAGAAACTCAAGTGATCACTGTGGGCCAAGGCTATGTTGAATACGGCGAAGAAGTGAACCCTGTCTATAAAAAAGCCGAAGAAAACAAGCAAGACAGTACGACAGGAAGCAATGAGCCTTCTTTGATTAATGACCCTGCCTTGATAAATAATTCGGGTACCGTCAATGAATAACCTTATCGACGCGGCACTTCATCGCTCCCGAACGATCTTGATGTTATTTACATTAATTATGATCGTCGGAATCATCACCACAATCACGATTCCGAAAGAAAGTAATCCCGACATTCAGGTTCCCATTGTTTATGTATCCGTGGGTCACGAAGGTATTTCTCCAGAAGATGCCGACCGCCTTATCTACAAACCACTAGAAACAGAATTAAAGTCTTTAGACGGTTTAAAAGAGATGATCAGCACCGCCTCCCAAGGCCACCTATCCGTGATGCTTGAGTTCTATGGCGACATGGATATTGATCAAGCCTTAATTGACGTGCGCGAGCGCGTTGATACCGCCAAAAAAGAACTCCCCAAAGATAGCGACGAACCCTTAGTAAAAGAAGTCAACGTTGCCTTGTTTCCGGTAATGATCGTGACCCTTTCGGGTGATGTTGACGAAAGTGTTCTCTACGCCAGCGCCAACAAGCTGCAAGAAGCGATTGAAACCCTCCCCGGTGTACTCGGGGCTGAAATTGTCGGCAAGCGTGAAGAGCTGGCAGAAATTATTGTAGACCCTGCCCGAATGGACAACTACAACCTTTCTTTTGCACAACTCGCGACTCTAGTAGGCAATAACAACCAACTGGTCGCAGCAGGTGATTTAGATACCGGCGCAGGCCGTTTCTCGGTAAAAGTGCCGGGGTTAATTGAAGATGTGAATGACATTCTCAATATGCCTGTCAAAGCCGTGGGAGACGACGTTGTTAAATTTCGTGATATTGCTGTTGGTCGCCTTGCCTATAAAGACCGCAAAGATATTGCTCGAATCAATGGCAAAAGCGCGGTGGTACTTGAAGTCAAAAAGCGCATTGGTTCAAACATTATCGAAACCCTTGATCAGGTAAAGTACATTCTAGATCAAGCGAAAGACCAATTACCTACTGGCATCGAAGTTAGTTACAGCCAAGACGAATCGAAAAACATCAGAGACATGCTCAATGATCTTTTCAATAACGTTTTAGTCGCGACTATCTTAGTAATGATCATTGTACTAGGCAGCCTAGGCTTACGTTCAGCGACTATGGTAGGCCTAGCGATTCCTGGCTCGTTCTTAATCGGCATTTTATTGCTTGATGCAATGGGTTACACCCTCAATATGGTCGTATTATTCTCGCTTATCCTGAGTGTTGGGATGCTGGTGGATGGCGCAATTGTGGTTACCGAATACGCCGATCGACGCATGGCCGAAGGTGCTCATAAATTTTATGCCTATAGCGAAGCCGCTAAACGCATGGCTTGGCCCATTATTGCATCGACAGCAACGACTCTTGCCGTATTCTTTCCTTTGTTATTTTGGCCAGGCACAACCGGCGACTTTATGATGTTTCTGCCGCTCACACTGCTATTCACACTCTCCGCGTCTTTAATCATGGCATTAATTGTCGTGCCAACGCTGGGCACCGTTATCGGTAAAAGTGGTGACCATAATGAAGCGAGCCTCGCCACAATGAAGGCGGCCGAAGCCGGTCATTTTGATGAAGTTCCCGGATTTACGGGCCGCTATATCCACTTTTTAAAACTCGCACTAATGCGCCCACGCCAGATATTTATGGGGGCAGTGGCCGCTTTATTTGTGACCGTTTTTGTTTATGGAGAAATGGGGCATGGCGTTGAGTTCTTTCCTGACGTCGATTCCGATATTGGTCTAGTCGACATCCGAGCAAGGGGGAATCTCTCACTGGCCGAGCGTGATGACCTAGTGGCCCAGGTTGAGCGTAAAATATTTGATATGGCCGAAGTAGAATCCATTTATACCTCTACCTTCATTAAAGCGCCTAACGATTCGGCACCCGATCTCATTGGTCGAATCCAAGTAGAACTGTCCAACTGGGAACACCGCCGTTCGGCCGATGAAATATTAGCAGACATCGAATACCGTACTCGCGACTTGGCTGGCATTATTGTTGAAACCCAAAAGAAAGCCGGAGGCCCTGCTGCAGGTGCTGACATACAGCTACAGGTAACATCTGATAGCGCAGAAGACTTGATTAAAGCAATTCACAAGGCCAATGAAATATTCCAAAAAGACCCAGGTCTAAAAGATATTCGTGACGATCTTCCTTTAGATGGTATTTCATGGGAACTGGATATTGATCGTGAAAGTGCTAGTCGCTATGGCGCTGACATTGCCACCGCTGGGTCTATGATTAGAATGATCACAGGTGGTTTAAAAGTTGGAAGTTTTCGCCCAGACTATACTGATGACGAAGTCGAAATTAGCCTACGTTACCCATCAGAAAACCGCACCATTGATCAGTTTAATAGCATCAACATCAGTACAGCATCCGGTTTGACCCCTATCTCAAACTTTATGCAGCGTAATGCTGTACAACAAGTCAGCAACTTGATTCGTATTGATGGTAAACGTCGTTATCGTTTATTAGCCAATGTGAAAGAAGGTATAAATAGCGCCGCAAAAATCGAAGAGCTAGGTAACCTTTTAAAAGAAGAAACCTGGGCCGATGGCATCGATATGAAATTCAGGGGAGACTTCGAGCAAATGGGAGAAACGGGCGGTTTCTTAGTAAAAGCCTTTTTTATCGCCATTTTCTTAATGCTAACCATATTAGTGACGCAATTTAATAGCTTCTACCACGCAGGATTAATTCTAAGCGCCATCGTATTATCGATTGTCGGCGTATTAATCGGTTTACTCTTATTAGGTGAACCCTTTGGTGTCGTAATGAGCGGAATGGGCGTCATCGCTTTAGCAGGGATTGTGGTGAACAATAACATTGTACTCATTGATACCTTCAACCAACTGATTAAAGAAGGTGTACCCGCTATTGATGCAGCGCTTAGAACAGGTGCACAGCGTTTACGCCCTGTTTTATTAACCGCCGTGACAACGGTATTAGGTTTGATCCCTATGGTCTTTCAGTGGAACATCGATTTAATTCATAATCACGTGACGGCGGGTGCACCGTCATCTCAATGGTGGACACAACTTTCAACAGCGATTGCGGGTGGATTAACCTTCGCGACCATCCTCACCCTAGTACTTACTCCGTGCTTATTAGTGATTGGTGAACAGAAGAAAGAAAAGAAGTTGGCTAAACAACGAGCAATTGCAGAAAAAGCAGCGGGTTAAACCCTGCTTTTCACGCAAGCTACTGAAAAAGTTAAACTTTTTTAAAATAAACGTTTGACACATCCTGAGATAAATGTAGAATGCACCTCGCTGAAACAAGACTGGGTGATTAGCTCAGCTGGGAGAGCGCCACCCTTACAAGGTGGATGTCGGCGGTTCGATCCCGTCATCACCCACCAATTATAACAACATGTTATATTTGGTAGAAAGAAAGCGGTAGAAAAACGTTAGAAAGTTGTATTATGCGGACTGGTAGTTCAGTTGGTTAGAATACTGGCCTGTCACGCCAGGGGTCGCGAGTTCGAGTCTCGTCCAGTCCGCCATTTAATACACAATTTGCATTTAATACGTAATTTAAGTACCCCCTCTTTAGCTACAACTCTTAATTATTAAACCTGAAGTAAATAATCTCAATCTTGACAGACAATTTGAAGCAATAGCTTTAAATCTCATTAAATACCTATGTTGATTTTTTAGTTAAATATTTAATGACTCTGCCTCAAGCCTGCTGTTATTTAAATCATCGTTCAAATCAATTTTAAAACTACCCTGAAAAAGACAGCGCACTTTTGTAGCGAACTGCTTGTACTGAACTGTATTGCATAGAATATTACTGCTTTGCTTTTCATTGCAGAATTTTTCACAAAACTGTCACATTCGTAGATTAATCTACAGCCCTACCCAATATTTATAAGCAGAAATTAATCTGAAAATATAAAGGCGGGTATTAAAAACACTTAATAAGAAAAAAAGAGGACATCAATTATGATGGAATACGAAGAAGATTTAATGACAACACACCTAGACGATTATGAAGACGATGCGGATGACGCAACGGAAATGTAATAAGGCTAGAAAAAATGATCGCGAGTTTAACCTATTGATCACTAGCATCATGTCGGTAACTACCTGGGGCAACTCTCGTCCAACGCTTAAAAGCACGCTGAAAAGCGGTTGGAGAGCCAAAGCCCAACAGGTAGGCAATCTCCCCCAAAGTAAACGCAGTATCCTTTACGTAACTCACCGCTAGATCTCGGCGAGTATCGTTCAAGACTTCCTGAAACGTTACCCCCTCAGCGACCAACTTACGACGCACAGTCCAAGGCGCCATATTCAATTGCTCAGCGACTTGATCAAGCGTAGGGGTAGAACCACTCAATAACGGCGTAATGACTCTAGCCACTTTCTCGCTAAAATTTAAACCCATACGAGCCTTTTCGAGATCTGAGTCCGCTTGTCGCTTTAATAACTCATAAGTCGAAGCACAACCGTGCAAGATTTTATAATCTAACGCATGAGGTTTAATAATAACGCCATTATAAGGCTGAGAAAAACGCACCTCACAAGCAAAGTACTCGCTATAAGCCTGACTGTATTCTGGCTCATCGAACTCAAAACACATTGCCTCAATACAATCGTCTTGCCCCGTTAGCCACTTAATTAAGCGATACCAGCCGGACAATACCGAATCAACGACAAATAAATTAAAATTATTGTATGGGCTAATCGAATAAAACTGAGCAATACCAAAGCCTTCAGACACATAAAATGCTGATTGGCCACGGGTATTGTAACTACTCAATAATTCATAGTGACAAATGCTTTTACAAGCGGCTTTCAGATCTGACGCCGATAGCGCCATTAAACCTGCAATACCAAGATTAGTCGCACTGGTTTGAACACCCATTTCTAAGCCAAGCCAGGGTTTTTGCGAATACTGAATACTGGCGAAGCCCAAACGCATAAAGCGCGGAATACTGATACGAGCGTCTGGCGAAGCCATCGTGACTTCGGTTAACCCAAACTGCTGCAAGATTAATTGCGGATTACTATCAAATGCAAGCATGGCCTTACGTAAAATTTCGACGTAGGATACTGAAATATCGCCCAGCTTCATGCTTGCACTCCAGAATTACAAAGATGAAATTTTACCGTGTCGCCTTACCATTAGCGAATAAAAATTAACGACGCCCTCTTCTACGCATAGATCTAGGCGCCTGATACTCCTCTACCCCTAAAACCTGGAGTTTAAAAGTACTACCCACGGGATTCTCGCCAATCCATATTTTTAACAGCGAATCATACAAGTCTTTGCCAGGAATAACGCCTTTAAGCTCATCGTTTATCACAACACGAGTACCTTCCCCAGGAGCCCATTCGACATAGCTCTCTTGGCCTTTTTTCAAACTGCGATCAAACATTTCAACCAGAGACTGCAATCGATCTTCAAGCTTAAGAGCCTGTTCAGCAGAAACATTCAACTGCAAGGCTTCATACATCGCCTTAGCAATACGTCGTCCACTTACACGCTTCATAACAATTTTAAAAACCATTCGTTTGAATTCATCAGCTTCAATAATTTCGTCAGGATCGGTGGCAGGATTTTCAAGATAAAGCTTACCGATATAAGTATCGACAACACCGTATAGAATTCTCATCGATGCGCCATTTAGTTTTAACTCAGCATGCTGACTGGTAGCAGGAATAATTTGAGGAATTTCATAGCCACCAATCGTCAACGCTGATGCAGAAATAGGCAGAGTTAAAAATAGCAGTATCGAGAAAAAGCACCGACTGGCAAGAGTTCGCTTCATGTTTACACCTTGATGATATTGTTATTATTTTTTATAGGGCACTACTATAGAGTGAATGAATACTCACTGACAACCACCTAGTTGTGCTTTTAAGCTATTCACTCCAATCGTCAGGACAAAAAAAGCCAACTAGGTAAAATACGACAATAGCATGACTAGAAAGCGAAGGGGTTAAGATAGAAGGACCAGAACGGTCAAGTAGCCCCCGTACTAAATACGTCAATAATTAACTATTTTTAATCATTAACGCTTTCAATTCATGCAACTCATCACGCAATTGCGCCGCATGCTCAAATTTCAACTCTTTAGCTGCCATATACATCTCATCTTCAATTTCAGACATGCGCTTGGCAATTTGAGGCGGGGTTAAACGCGCAGCTTCTGCTAGATAAGTAGCACTACCCTCTGCAACTTGCTGCTGCAACGAACGCTTATCATTACGTCCTTTTTTATCTCGATTAGCTCGGCCACCCGGAGCTACTGCCGCTTGAAGAATATCTTCAACCGACTTGGTCACACCAAACGGTACAATACCCTGAGCTTCGTTATGAGCTTGCTGCTTAATGCGACGGCGCTTGGTTTCACCCATCGCTTTCTTCATCGAATCCGTTTCTTTATCAGCATAAAGAATCGCAATACCATTCAAGTTACGCGCCGCACGGCCAATCGTCTGAATCAGTGAACGCTCACTGCGTAAAAAGCCTTCTTTATCGGCATCAAAAATCGCCACCAAAGAGACTTCAGGAATATCCAAGCCTTCACGCAGTAAGTTAATACCGACCAAAACATCGAACTCGCCCAAGCGTAAATCTCGAATAATCTCGACACGCTCTACGGTATCAATATCAGAGTGCAAATAACGCACACGCACATCATGCTCTAACAAATAATCCGTCAGATCTTCTGCCATGCGCTTAGTCAGCACGGTAATTAATACGCGCTCCCCCTTAGGAGCACGAATATTAATTTCCCCTAATACATCATCAACCTGACTCACAGTTCCCTTAGTAGGATCACCTGCGGCAGGCCTCACTTCAATAATAGGATCTAGCAGACCTGTAGGTCGTACTACCTGCTCGACCACTTTATCCGCATGCTCGTTTTCGTAAGGACCGGGGGTTGCAGAGACAAAAATCGTCTGCGGAACAATCGATTCCCACTCTTCAAACTTCATTGGACGATTATCAAGCGCAGACGGTAAACGAAAACCAAACTGCACTAAATTCTCTTTGCGAGAGCGGTCACCTCGATACATGGCACCAATTTGCGGAATTGAAACGTGCGACTCATCCACAAACACCAAGGCATCATCAGGTAAATAATCAAACAAGGTAGGCGGTGCATTTCCCGAATCACGACCCGAAAGATAACGTGAATAGTTTTCAATACCCGAGCAGTACCCAAGCTCGCGCATCATCTCAAGATCATAACGAGTGCGCTGCTCAATACGCTGCGCTTCAACCAACAAGTTATTATCTTTAAACTGCTTAATTCGGTCTTCTAGCTCGATTTCAATATGATCTATCGCATCTAGAATGGTCTGGCGCGGCGTCACATAGTGAGTTTTAGGATAAATCGTGGCACGCGCTAAGCGCTGAACAATATGCCCTGTTAATGGGTCAAACTGACTGATCTGCTCGACTTCATCATCAAACAACTCAATTCGAATGCCTTCATCATCGGATTCCGCAGGAAAGATATCAATCACATCACCACGGACACGGTAATTACCCCGATGAAAATCCATATCGTTGCGAACATACTGCAATTCAGCAAGGCGCTTCAACACAGTCCGCTGATCAATCTGATCACCCACCTCAAGATGCAGCATCATCTTTAAATACGATTCAGGATCACCCAAACCATAAATAGAAGACACACTGGCGATGATTACAACGTCACGGCGCTCTAATAAAGACTTGGTCGCCGAAAGACGCATTTGCTCGATGTGTTCGTTAACCGACGCATCCTTATCAATAAAGGTATCGGATGCCGCAACATACGCTTCAGGCTGGTAATAATCGTAGTAAGACACAAAATAACCGACGGCATTATTTGGAAAGAACTCTTTAAACTCCCCGTATAACTGCGCCGCCAGTGTTTTGTTATGGGCCATAATCAATGCAGGGCGTTGCTGCTCTGCAATGATATTCGCCATGGTAAAAGTTTTACCCGAGCCCGTTACGCCTAACAATGTTTGACGCAACAACCCGTCTTCCAAACCGTCAATCAGCCCCTTGATCGCACTAGGCTGATCACCCGCAGGCTGATATTTTGATTTAAGCTCAAATTTTTTATCTTTCATAAAGCGCTATTTGTGCTCAATCTAGTTTGTGTTTTTTTATTTACTTTTAAGCAGTGCCGAACGGATTAGCGCAACAAATACGCCTAAGAACAAGCCTAGAATTGCGCTTAGTACTATGAACTTAACAAAGTTAGGGGCCATCTGCATCAAACCACCACGGACTTGAGGGGCAGAGTTTGCAATATAGACCTGTGAGTTGCTATTCAAAGTAATTTCTCGAATAGCATCAACAAATTGACCAATATTTACCTGCACCTCATTAAGGTCATCTTTAATTTTGACCAATGCCCCTTGTAAAATATCGACAGGATTAATACTAATTACTTTATCTTCAGAAGCACCTTTAAGAATAGAAATTTCTTTTTCTAAGTTTAATAATTGATCAACCGCTTCCATTCTACGATCAAACAATAGCTTTCGTGTATCTACTGCGCTTAATTTTGTTCCTAACTGGATTAAAGAATCTAAAAAAGACTTATCGAACTGGGCTGAGCTACCTTGACTACTGCCTTCAGAAGCACCAGGATATTGCTGCTGTTTGATATTAGATCCAAGCTGCTCCACCGCCAAATCATAAGAACCGATAAGTTTTATTAATCGAATATGTTCTAAATCTAATAATCGCTGGCGTGCAAACAAGCGCACTTGAATTGCCAAATCTGAATTGGATAGGGTATCAGAATTAGAATAAGCAAAGCCACGCAGCGGGCCAATATCACGATCACCTAGTGCATTCAAGCGGCGGCGCAAATCTTCAACACTCATATTATTAACAACCAAGCTGCCCGAGCCACTTAATCCCGCTAATTGATCTACCGCCGCGTTTAACGAACGTAAATAACTAGCCGCCTGATCATAATTATCAATTAAGTTACTGCCATCTTTAATTGCAAATGGGATTAGCGGGCGAGAAATGTCAGTATTCATCAAACCTCGATCGATAGACAAACTCGCCCATTCATTAACCGCAGTCTCAAGCAATAGTACACCTTGCTGAGCAGTTATACTTAAATTAGACAAATCTAAAGTTAACGTAACATAACCGCGCCCGAGCTCACGAAGATCATGTAAATTTTCTTCAGCCTGCAACCGAATATCATCAGGAGTTTTAGCATTTTCTAATAAAGCCGACAATTTAAGTTCAGCTTGTTTTAAGATGCTATTAGAAGACTTAACATCAATTGCTTTTCCTAGTTTATCAACACCTAACTCTAGTCCCAATTCAACAAGAGTATTTTGTAAAACATCATTGGTAATTAAATCACGAGGTGAAAAAGCAACACCACTAGGGTAGCTATAACTATTTTCTTTAATAAATGAGATAGAGATAGGATAATCAATACTTTGTGCGGTTGAAAAAGAAGCTTTGGCAAAATGAAAAGAAAGCACACCAAGTACTGAAATCAACATAGTGCCAATAATTAGACCTCGCTGAGACCAAATATTTTTAATCAGATCCAAGAGATCTATTTCATCTCTTTCATGGTCATGGTCATGGTCATGGTCATGGTCATGGTCATGATCATGGGTAGTAGCCAAATTTTTTTCACTCATTTTATTATCCTGACTCTGTGCTGAAATAGTGCTGAAATAGTGCTGAAATAGTGTTGCACTAGTGCTGTACTAGTACCGTAATTCTGGGTGATGAAATAACTGAAATCTGGGACACCAAATCACCAAAGATATCAACCGATTAGCTATTTTTAACATCAGCATTCTAACCTATATCCTGCAGACTTAAAGACTACCTTTCATATAAAGACCAAAAAAATCGAATTTTTAATGTTTGTAGAGATGATTTGATCGAAAGACTTAAAATTACATTTTTTTTGCGTATAATGCCGCAGTTAACATCTAAAACCACCTTAATCGTTTGATATTTAGCCAAATAAGGCGGTATTGTGCTTAGGGTAACTACTTTTATAGCTGTTTTTAGAGGAAAAGATCTTGGATCTTCAATTGTCTGATCGCGTACAAAATATTAAACCATCTCCAACGCTAGCAGTCACTAACCGTGCTGCCGAGTTGCGTGCTGCCGGTAAAGATATTATTGGCTTAGGCGCCGGCGAGCCTGATTTTGACACACCTAAACACATTAAAGATGCTGCTATTAAGGCACTCGAAAATGGCTTTACCAAATACACTGCCGTTGATGGCACACCTTCTTTAAAGAAAGCCATTATCGACAAGTTCCAACGCGATAACGGCCTTAGCTACGAACCTAATCAAATTTTGGTATCCTGTGGTGGTAAGCAAAGCTTCTTTAATATGGCATTAGCGTTATTAAATGCCGGTGATGAAGTAGTGATTCCTGCACCTTATTGGGTTTCGTATCCAGACATGGTGCGTATTGCCGAAGGCACGCCGGTCATTGTAGAAACCGAACAAGCTAATCGTTTTAAAATAACGGCAGAGCAATTAGAAGCCGCTATCACGCCAAAAACCAAACTGGTCGTATTAAACAGCCCAAGCAACCCTTCAGGCGTTGCTTATACCGAAGCCGAATTAAAAGCACTAGCAATCGTTCTTCTTAAGTTCCCGAACGTATTAGTCGCAACAGACGATATGTACGAACACATACTTTGGGCCGAAGGCGGATTCCACAATATTCTAACGGTATGCCCAGAACTGTATGACCGCACCATCGTAATGAACGGTGTGTCGAAAGCTTATAGCATGACAGGCTGGCGCATTGGTTACATTGCTGGCCCAGAAGCCTTAGTGAAAGCGATGAAGAAAATTCAATCGCAAAGTACGTCTAACCCAACGTCTATTTCACAATACGCAGCCGAAGCCGCGCTTAATGGCAGCCAAGATTGCGTACAAGAAATGCTAAGTGCGTTCAAGGTACGCCACGACTACGTAGTGAAAGCACTAAACGAACTTCCAGGTGTTGAATGCATAGAAAGTGACGGCACCTTTTATGCTTTCCCAAGTTTTAAAGGCGCAATGGAAGCAACAGGCTGTACTACCGACGTTGAATTTGCAGAAAAGATGCTGATCGAAGCGGAAGTAGCCTTGGTACCAGGATCTGCCTTTGGCACACCTGGCCACATGCGTCTTTCTTATGCGACTAGCATGCAGAATCTAGAAACGGCGATTGCACGTTTAGCAAAAGCATTGGCGTAAATGTAGGTCGGGGTTCAGCCCGACAAATTGTCACCCTAAAGGGCGACCCACCTTGAATCGTATCGCGATGAACTGTAGGTTGGCCTTTAGGCTAACACCCGCCCTGAAAATATCTTTTAAAAAAACCATATAAATCAACAACATTTCTTAATATTTCTCGCAAATACCCTTGACACCCACCCAACACATCAGCATAATGCACGCACTCAACGAAGTTCCCTGATAGCTCAGTTGGTAGAGCAGTAGACTGTTAATCTATTGGTCGCTGGTTCAAGTCCAGCTCAGGGAGCCATTTTTATCCTTCCTTTTTCGTTGATTCCCTTCTAAAATAGTAAAATAAAACGTTCATTTTCTAAATCAATCGTCATAGCAGTAAGCCAAAGGGCAGACAATGATTCCCTATATTTTAAATGCCTCAAGAAAAAATAAAAGACTAATTTCCGTAGGTTACGACCTCCTTGCCATCCCACTTTCAATCTATATGGCACTTGCACTGCGACACGGAACACTTCTACCAGAAATACCCAGCTCAATTATTAGCTCAATCTTAATTACCACCATCGCCTCCATTCTTATATTCATAAGACTTGGCTTATACCGAGCAGTAGTCCGCTTTATGGCCGAAAAAGCCTTTGGTGTACTTATGGTTGGCAGTGGCTTATCAGCAATTATCTTGGCAACCAGCTCGTTTTTATTACAGGCCCCACTACCAAGATCTGCGGTAATTATTTATCTATTCAGTGTATTAATTCTTATCGGTGCTCCTCGCTTATTCATTCGCGCCATCGTTAGCCAGTTAGGCAAAACAGGAACAGAGCCCGTATTAATTTACGGCGCAGGCAATCAAGGTATTGCTCTAGCAAGCTCATTAATGAATAGCGATACCTATCGCCCTTTCGCATTTATTGACGACAATACTAAAAAACAAAATACCGTGATTCACGGCTTAAAAGTTCACCCTAGCTATAAGCTCGAT
The DNA here is from genome assembly GCA_913061415.1 of uncultured Oleispira sp. GTDB lineage: Bacteria > Pseudomonadota > Gammaproteobacteria > Pseudomonadales > Oceanobacteraceae > Oleispira. The sequence goes on from CAJXUD010000008.1 coordinate 151,302, forward strand.
GAACTGCTTGAGAACAGCAACCGAACAAAAGTACTACTAGCACTAGGCAGTGCCTCAAACTCTGCCAGAAAGCGTTTATTAGAACAGCTAGCAAGCAAAAAAATTGAAGTACTGACCACCCCTTCTGTCAATGACATAGTCAGCGGTAAAGCTAAAATAGAAGAAGTTAAAAGAGTCGATATTGAAGACTTATTAGGCCGAGACCCCGTGCCACCTCAAGGCGACCTTATTCAACAGTGCATTACCGATAAAGTTGTCGCTGTAACCGGCGCAGGAGGCTCAATAGGATCAGAAATTTGCCGTCAGGTTGCGTTGCAAAAGCCGACTAAAGTAATTTTAATCGAACTTAATGAATTTAGCCTTTATTCGATTGAACAAGAGCTAAACACCTTAAAAAGTGAGCAAGGCTTAACATTAGAAATCATATCTATCCTAGGCTCAGTACAAAAAGAAAACCGCCTAAAAACTGTTTTTGAAACGTTCAAGGTCGATACCGTCTATCACGCTGCTGCCTACAAGCACGTGCCCATGGTGGAACATAACGTAGTTGAAGGCGTACGCAATAATGTGTTTGGCACTTGGTACTGCGCAGAAGCTGCAATAAAAGCGAATGTTAAAAACTTTGTACTAATCAGCACCGATAAAGCTGTTCGACCCACTAACGTTATGGGGACTTCCAAACGGGTAGCCGAGCTAGTACTTCAAGCACTTGCAAAGCGCCAACAAGATACTCGCTTTACTATGGTTCGCTTTGGCAATGTATTGGGTAGCTCTGGTTCTGTTGTTCCGCTATTTCATAAACAAATCCAAAATAGCGGCCCAATCACCGTAACGCACCCAGATATCATTCGCTACTTTATGACCATTCCAGAAGCCGCTCTGCTTGTTATTCAGGCTGGATCAATGGGGAAAGGTGGCGATGTCTTCGTTTTAGACATGGGCGAACCAGTGAAGATCACGGATCTTGCTCGTAAAATGATTCACTTATCAGGCCTAAGTGAAAAGCACAGCCAAAATCCAGGTGGTGATATTGAAATTGAATATTCAGGACTTCGCCCTGGTGAAAAACTTTATGAAGAGCTGCTAGTGGGCGATGACGTTGAAGGTACTGAGCACCCAAGAATCATGACAGCAAACGAAGTACATTTAAGCTGGCCAGAAACCCATAACCTGCTCAACCGCTTAGATCAAGCATGCCATGAGTTTAAAGTTGAAGATGTTATCGACCTGCTATTAGAAGCACCGGCAGCATTCAACAAACAAGGCGACATACCCGACTGGGTTCTAAATCAGACACAAAAAAATGGCGCTTAATAGCGCCATTTTCATTTAACCTTTTTTATACAATCTAAAGCTCTAAGTTAGCTAACCCTATCACCAGCACCAGCACCCAAAACAGTTTGAAATATGTATTTAAAATAATTTTTTAATTTCATATTTTTGATCATTTCAGCATCAGTTTTAGCAAGTAGCTCTGGCATAGACATATCGATATCATTTACCTGTGCTAATCCCGTAATGCCTGGGCGAACATCGAAAACACCTTCACTTTCACGTGCAAAGGTTAATTCTACCTGATTAAATAATCCTGGGCGTGGACCAACTAAGCTCATTTCACCTTTCAGCACATTCCAAAGCTGGGGTAGCTCATCCAACTTCGTTTTACGTAAAAAACCACCAAATTTAGTAATAGAAGCAGTGCTTGCTAAATGACTAGCCACCGATTCAGTATCAACTGACATGGTTCTAAACTTAACAAGGATAAAAGGCTTTTTGTTACGCCCCACACGCTCTTGTTTGAAGATTGGCGAGCCAGTATCGAAGTATCCTAATATAAATATTAGTGAAAGCACAGGCATACCAAAAAGTAAACCAATAAAAGATAGCATTATATCAAGTAAACGTATCATGTATTCCTCCTATTTAAAGCAACGATCAATACCTTCCTCTACGGAAACACTTGGCTCCCAAGATAGAGTATTCTTAGTATGAGAAATATCAATCTGTAAATTACTATTCATTCGATCAATAATATTTTTTTTTCCGACGATGTATGCACAAGCTTTAAGAATATTGACATGTACAGACAACAAGCTTGCCCTTCCCCCACAAGAGAAAATCATCAACTCTAAAAGCTCTGTTGTTGAAATATCATAATCGTCACTGACTAAGAAAACCTGATTTGCTGCTTTAGGGTGAACTATACAGATAGATATCAGGTCAACAAGATTATCTAAACCAACTAAACTTCGTTTATTATTCAGCGAACCTAAAGGTAAAGGTAAACCTAATTTTACCAATTTAATAAACTTACCAAAATTACCAGGGGCTCCTTTACCATAGATTAGTGGAGGTCTAATAATAACAATTTCCATTCCAGTTTCTTTTGAAATCTGTTTTAATCCAAGCTCTGCTTCATATTTAGATATTGCATAGGACTCACTAGGATTACATTCATCATTATTTTTAAATGGCCGTTCTGTACTTAATCCATTAACACCAATCGAGCTTATATACACAAATCTATCAACACCTTGCGACGCTGCCTGCTTCGCAAGGTTAAGCGCGCTTAAGCAGTTTACATTACGAAACTGCTCCAACATGTCCACTCCCTCATTTGTTACATGAGCTAAACCGAGACAATATACAACGCAATTAATATTATCTAAATGCGAGCTCCAATCAGTTGTTGGTTTCACATCTATTTTAACCCCCCTGTAACCAACATCTGACAATCGACTCCTATAGGTCCCAATAACATCGTATTTAGCCTGCAATTTCTTAAATAGGTAACTACCTAAAAACCCAGAAGCGCCAGTTAATAATATTGCCATAAATTCCTATCTTATCAGTTAAATAGCTGGTCAAACTTATCACGATCATTCAAAATATCATATTCTGACCTGGCTAGTTCTGAGTTTTTTTTATAGAAATCATAATTATTATATATTTCCATAAAATTAGAATAAAAACTCTCCAAGCTATTTTCACAAAGCATGCCATTTGGGTGTGCCACCGAGAGTACTTCAGAACACCCCCCTACATCACTTATTAATATAGGTACACCTTGAGATAAAGCTTGTATAGCCGACATGGGCAACCCTTCACTATCAGATGATAAAACAAACAAATCGAACATGTTGAAATTATTAAAACCGCTAACCTCCCCTAAAAAAGTTATATTATCTGTTTTATTTAATGCTAAGTCTTTTCGTAAAGTGCCCTCACCAACAATATAACCGTTAACATCAGGAAGTCTGGCCAATAAACTAACAAAAATATCGGGTCGCTTAGGAGGCTCCATGCGACCTACAAAAACAACATTAAATCCCACAGGAAGTTTTAGAGCGTCTTTTTTTTCATCTAAACTATTAATGAAAACAGAGTTTGAAATTAATTTTATTTTATTTTTCTTTATTCCAATAACATTACATGCTTTTTCGACATCACTTTTTGAAACGCATAATATATAATCCGTAAAGTGTGATAAAAAGCGTTCAATATGCAGAAAAAATATAGAACCCAATCCTTTTTTATATAAAGATGACCAACCGTGAGAAACATAAATATTTCTAAAGTTATTAAAAATAGAACTACATCTTGTATAAACACCTGCAAAAGCCGAATTAGAAACTACAACGTCAGGAGATATAGATTTTAAACAACTATTTAAACGGAAAAAAGTAGTTAAGCCCAATCCATCAAGATTAGAAACATAGTGAACTGTCGCACCGTAACAATTATCAGATAGCCAACCACGTCGACTAGTAATTATATGTAATTCATAATCAGACCCAAGCAACCTTATCAGGTTCGATACCCACAACTGCGCACCTCCGATAATTGGCTTACTGATGGTAAAAACAATGATTTTTCTTTCTCGCATAGCCATCATTGAATCTCACGTAATATTTTAGAAATAATTTTTTTGGTAATATTTTTGGGAAGCAGAGGATGTTTTCTTTTTATCATAAATATTAATTGATCTATTACTTTGACTATACCTAAATACCTAGAGTAATAATAAGTAATTGTAACGAAATCCATCATATAAGCACTAATCACCGCATTCTCTTGAGATTTTAGCAAGGTATTTCTTTCATTAATAACAGCAACTCGTATTTCAGCTTTTTTTGCTGTTAGTGTAGATGTTAAACTTCCGATACGTTCAGTAACATAATAAATAGAGTCTAAAACGACCTTGACATCATCTATATTCAAATTAATTGCGAGCCGAGTTGCAAACAATATATCATTAGCCACTGTGGTTTCCGAAAACTTAAATTTATTAAGCTTGACAAACTCAGCACAAATTATTTTACTCCAAGGAACATCAAAATTAAATAAAATATCATAACTAGGTCTTTCTAGATGTGCAGTTATTAATTCAGAGTAATATTTGTCCCTAGGCATATGATCAGAATCTATTTCAATCACACTTTTTGGGTTGAAATAAACTATTTTATAATTAATATAAGCGGCTTGCTGTTTAAGTAAGAAATTGAAAGCATCCTCTGTGAAATAGTCATCGGAATCAGAAAATAAAAGCCAACTACCATGGGATAGGTCGATAGCAATATTACGACAACAGCCAGCACCTACATTAGTATGGTTCTGAATAAACAAAACGTTACTTCTTTTAGAGACATATTGAAGTAAATCAGATATATCACACAAACTATTGTCATCGACAACGATTACTTGTAATTCTGATTTGTCAGGTATTGAATCAAGCAATCTAATTAATCTTACATTATCATTATAATGAGGAATGATAATTGAAAATAAAGGCTTACTCATATTTTAACCTATCATGTAAAAAAAATAGAAAACCGAGAGGAGAGAGATAGAAAGGAGGCTTCCAAGATGCACTAGTATCATGCCTACGACCAAAATAAAAGCGCCACCAATTTATTGCAGCTCGAAACTTTAGAGTTAATTTAACAGGTGATTTAAACAAACTCTCATACACAAACAGGGTAGATTTTGAATTTTTGTACCTGAGTCTTACAGTTTCATCACTCAAGCCCCCAGGTAAATATTCACAATTGTAACCACAATAGTTTACAAATAATGATTTATAGTTGATTCCAAGCCATAGATATAAAGGTAGCTCAGACATAAAACGCTCATTATTGAAAACAGGAAACACAAAACGCTTTACAATAGATGTACGAAAAACATCGCACTTATCGCCTGTAACACCACCATTGATCATGTGCAAAAAATTACTATGATGAGTGAATAAACTACTTCCTACCAATAAGCCTTTTGAGTTCTTCTGTAGCATTGTGATTGATGCAATATCTTCATCATCTATTCCTTTAATTATAGAGTTAATCGTATCAACACAATCCATATCAAGCCAGTCATCACTATCGACAACAAAAGACCAATCTGCACTTATGTGATTAAAACCGACATTTAGAGCAGAGTGTTTACCCTCATTATTTTTTTTTATGTAATTAATTTCAATTTTATTACCCCGCATGAACTTATTAACAGTTGTTTCTGTATCATCCGTTGATCCATCATCTACAATCAACCAAGTAAAGTCATTATTCGTTTGGCAAACAAGTGAATCATAAAGCTTATTTAATTCAGCCGCCCTATTATAAGTGGCTGTAAGTATCGTCAATTTAGAATTTGTATTCATATGCAATTTTTAAGTTAGTACTTGTTAGGTTAAATAAATGTTCGTACACATCATTACAAGTAGATTCTGAATAAATGATATTGTTTGGTAATATAGATACCTCTTCAATAAAACCATCTACCGAACCATCAAATTCTATTAAGTTAAACTTACCTACCAAATTAAGCCCCTGAATTGAATCTTTAGACATAAAAGGTATACATCCACAAGCAATTGCTTCGAGACTGCTTAATGCTAATGCGCCAGATAACTCTGAATCATAGCAAACATATTTATAACTATTAAGTTGATCAACTAGATCAATCTTAAAATACTCTTTCTGTAGGGTATTTCCATTTTTCTCCCTAAAGTCACTTACTTTATTATCAATTAAGTCTAGGTTTTGAACTTTCAAAGACGAACGAAGCTTATGGTATGAGAATGAATTAAAATGTTTGATAAAGTCAGAGTAAAAAGATACCGGCTTCTCTATTGATAAATCATGAACGGTACCAGAGAGTAATATTTTATTTTTTCGCTTCTTATTTAAAGTTTTAAAACGCTCCTGGACAATAAATGGTATAACAACAATTTTATTATTATACCAAGAGAAGAATTTAGAAAAATATTCATTATCGGAGAAATCATTATCAGCCAAAAGTAAGATTTTTTCTTTGTACATTGACATGTTTGTAGATTTAACAGATGTATTAATCATATAGTGAGATAAATGTGATAGCAATTTACCACACTTAGTAAACACATGCTTTTTTTCATTAGTTACGAAATTGTATGCTTTATAAGAAAAGGATAATAGGACCGAATCTAGTGGGACATTCCTATGATCATAAAATTTAAAAACATATTCATGGTTTATATACTTCCAAATAAACAACTCGAACTTTATTAACAATATCCTTATTAATAAAGGGAGCTTTATTAAAATTGAAGATGTAATCAATGAAGACTCAGAGTAATCCACAACGCAATAAATAACTCCATTAGGCCTACTTATAATTTTAGGGATATGTTGATATTTAAGATGCGGTTTCTTTTTCGCGAGCCTATATGATACTGGAGTAAATAACATATCAAAAGAATGTGGGTTATGGATAATCATATTATTCATAATTTATTTTTTCCTGTTGATTGACAAACCAAGTATTGCCCAAAACAACTGAGTAGTGAACATTTGGTATGTTGCGAGTGATAAAATAAATAATATAAAAGCATTTTTACCTAGTAATTTATATTTGATTATAAGAAGATACAAACTGAATACGCCAAAAGCATTAAGCATAAAATAAAAGCCGTTAATCCCTATTTTACTTGAGCCAATTACGTCAAAACCAGAGGGAATAAATAATTTGTGGAGATTTTCACTTAAGGAATTAAGACCTAACCTAACACTAAAAGATTGATCATCCGTAAAATTATCAAATCTATACATATAAATCGAAAGATCAGCATTGTAGATAACAACAAAAATAAGAAGTAAGAATGAAGATATTTTCACCTTAAAACTCAAGCTACTAACCATCATGATATAAAATGGAATTAGAATAAACCCAAATATTGACTTTGCAATAACATTAGAAAAAATAGTAAAGATTAAAATCACATTTTTTCTTTTATAATTCACAGCCTGGGCATACATATTTAATAAAAGAGTCGTGGTAACGATTGCATTAGCTTCCGCAAAAAAACCTGTCGCACGAAAGAAATCTAGACTGGCTGAGTAATTTCTTGGTGCATTGAAAAATGATATAGGATAGAAAATCAAGTTTTCGCCATAAAGCAAGTAGTAAGAAAATTGAAGTACTTGAAAAAAAATTATCAAATAGAATATAGCTTCGACAACAGCAGAAAAATCGTTCTTCCTTGGCAAATTATTGAAACAGAGGAAAACGATCAAACCTAGATTAACAACAAAAAACTCTTGTAGATAACCATTAAAAATAGTCAACATCATTATCATTGAATACATAAATAATAATATTTTCACATTGAGATTGGTTTCTATATATACCTTCTTTTTCAATAGTATATATAGAAGTACAAAAAAAATACCAACAACATCAAATACTTTTCCAAGATGTATGCTATATATATCCCAAAGTGTAAATAAGATTAAAGATATTTTCAGAAGAATATTACTTTTTATCATAGCACCAACAATCGAATATGTTTTAAGCTTTAAGATCTAATGCAATTCAATATAAACCTATACCTGAGCCCTAGGCATAAGAATAAAGACACGCTATTTAGTATTAAATAGTTAAAGCTACTAAAACCAAAATCTTGAATATAGAAATTCACTAATATATATAAAAGCAGTGATGGAAATAAGTTTATAAAAACAGAGAATAAATTACGTAGAAAATCATAAATACTATGCTCAAAAGCATATTTAAACAGAATATAATAAATCGAAAAACTGTTTAAAATGAAGCTAATCGTTATAGCATAAGCCGTCACCTCAACATCTAAATAAAATATTGAAATGATTATACAACATATGAAAATCATAGCTCCAATACACCCTGTCACAAATAATAACTTGGGCTTATTAACTGACTGATAAAAAGCACCGGATGTCGATATAATTATTTGAACGGGTAAAGAAATAGAAAAAGCAATAATCAATGGTACAACTCCAGACCAACCATCACCAAGCACGAAATCAGTAATCTGATCAGCGCTAGTAAATATAAACACTGAAACTGGCAATGAGATACAAAATAATTTAGCTGAAAGATTATTGTGTACATCAATTATTATATTTAGGGCTACTCCTTTTGATAAAACAGGCTGTAATGCAGAATTAAAAATACCAGTTGTCATCATTACAGGATAACGCATTATTTGATAAGACCTATCATAGATACCTAACGTCACACTGCCTAAATATTTAGCTATTAATATACCGTCTAGGTTTCTAGAGAAATAATTAATAAAGTTAAAGCCAAACTGATAAGCTGAGAATCCGATAATTTTTTTAATATATGTTATATCGCCACCTAAATATGACCTCCCTAGAGTTGTTGTATTACTAAACCACCACAAAAAAATAAAGCGACTGAAGGCATATGTAGCAGGTTTTGAAGCTAAAGCCAAAATAGGATCGATTATTGTTTGAAAATATACTGTGCACAAAAGTGATGCTAAATGAGCTACCAACTCAATCTTTGCCAACTTCATAAAAAATAGATCTTTAGCTATACCTGTACTTGGAACTATGGATAAACATGTGAAAAAAATTGATACACCTGATATTAAGGCGATAACATGATAAGAATAGCCACTATAATAATAGTTAAGGAAATAAGAAAATAAGAAAAATAGCACACCTATGCATAAACCTAAGTATAAGGTGAAAGTAAAAATACCATCCCTTTGTAAGTTTGTTATTTTTTTTTCATTAATAAGTGCTGGCCCTAGGCCGAAGTCTGAGAACAACTGAAAGAAAAGTAAAAAAACTTGTATTGTCGCAACAATGCCAAATTCATAGGGTGTAAATATTCTCGAAAATATCACAAGAGAAATAATATGAACTAGATAAATGGCAAGCTTGCCTATAATATTATCAATTATAGCCTTATTTAACACTTTAAATGACATCAGTATGCTTTTTTCTTATTGATGATTCTTTTTAACACCCGCTTAAACTTATTGATATATGAATAATGACCATGATACTTACTCTCAATATTTTCAGCGTATGCGATTAATTCCCTCTTATTATCTAAATTATTTACTGGCGCTTTAAAGAGCCCTTCCACACCAATATTTTCAATTATATTGTTTAAAATTTGAGGTTCATAGTCTTTAACAGGGTTGTAAATTATATGATAGTCAACATATCTAGTCCAAGCATATCTGCGATCGCACTTTGATATTTTTGACATTAAAAAATACTCAGGATTCCTTGCATATTTGTTGAAAATTTTTACAAAATTTGCGAATTTAGTATATCCCCAGATCTTAATAAAAATCTCTTTTCTTGCTAACATTATATGGTCAGAGACCCATTCCTTACTAATATTTGGATTAAAAGAGATGTTTACACTATCGGTATTAAAATCGACACACTTAAGAAAATTTGATGGGTCTAGTATAACATTATCCGTTCTAAGCCTCAGAATATGAGTATATTCCTTATAGTCTGGCTGTACCTTCAATATGGATATTAATTTATTAATTGCTATAAACATACCAAACATGGAAGTCACGTTAGAATGAGTATCTGTCCAAGTGCCATATTTTTTTTCTATCCTACCAGAATCCAATGGCTGTTCGATTGTTAAACTCTTAATGCACTCTAATTTTTTTAGCACATCATAAAGTGATGATTGTGAATCCCTTTCAGTATTCGAATTATCTTCAATCCATAAATGTAAAAAAAAATCATATTCTATTTCATTACTCGAAAGTAGATCATCCATCTGTTGGATCACATAATTACAATACCTAATCGGGCCAGTTATAAAAACAGCTAATTTCATTTAGCAATTTGTCCTATATAATTTGAAATCTTCCAAGTAATTTTTTTTAATAAAGAGTCGCTTATCTGCTTATTTAAATTCCACGTATAATACTCCTCCATAAAAAATAAAGCATCGTTAATATGAGTAAAATTAGTTGTTAGATCGTTATATTTCTGAGTTTTACTACCTTGCCTAACATGCTCACTCTTCACTAGAAAAAAAGCTATCAAGCCTAGCTCTTCTTTAAAGTCCTTCGAACTCTCTGTTCTAAATGTTTTTTCTAAGATACCTTCTTTAAAACTAGTATCTGCAAGAAAAGCAGCACCATCAGAAATATAAAATTCATTAAAGTAGTCATGAAATTGACATTCATTATTAATCTTTTTTGATATTTTTATACCATTACCCTGGACTGAAATTATTGAGTCTTTATTAGACCAAGTATGAACACCTAAGATTTTGTAGCCATAAGTTTCTGGAGGGAAATCATATAGTCCACTTAGAGTGAAAATATTTTCACAAAAGGCTGTATTTTTCTTTACCTTTGATTTGAATCCTTTTAAATCATGAAAAATTAAGTAATTGTTCAACGTTAGCTCTAAGACTTCATGCATTTCTAAAACATCGTAGTCTATATACTTACCTATGTTATACATAATTAGTGAAGGTGGATGATCTAGATTATTAAAATACAGTTTTTCATTAAGTTTTTCTTTAAGGTAGTATTTATGTAAATCCATAACATTAAATCCATATTTTTTTATATATTTATAATGGATTGCATTTACTTCACTAGAGTAACTATAGCTCGCAGTTTGTAAGGGTAACAATATAACTAACACAGGTATTTTAAGAGTACTTAGTTTCTCATAATACATAGCCACATTATTTTCAATTAACTTTAATTTACATCCTAGGATATTCACACTATGGAAATCATTAACGTTAGATTCAGTCACAACGAAATCCAATGTATTAATGATTTCAAAATTTCTAATTAATTCATATAAATTTTGTAATGAAGACGATGCGCCAAGGGAGTAATTATACACATCATAATTAACGTCTAGCCCTCTCTTCAGGCCCATTTTTTTTACAGAGTTACTTCCGCCAAATAACGCTAATTTTTTATTTTTTTTTGAATTCGACATATTCATCAGGAGTTCCACAAAATATCACATCTTCTTCTTTGATTTCATTGTAGTGAATATTGTAACCCTCATTAATAATGTAATTATATAACGGAGCTATGTACAACTCACCCTTCTCCCACTCTGAAGGTGGAATATTCAAATAGTTCAAATATGCTTTTTCATATAACTTAAAAGTTTTAAAGAAATATAATCCCGTACAACAAAAATCAGATATTCTCTTTTTTTCAGCAGTCTTTATAACCCTTGTTGAATTTATACTTTCAGGCTTAGCATAAGACCAATTACTTCCTTGCCCCCTAAAGACTTCAAGATATCCAGAACAAGTCTCGATTATTTTGGGATATGTAAAGCCTGGCCTAAAAGTATCAATATTAAATATAGTTAGTCCTTCCTCACTTTTTACCCACCCTTTAGTACCAAGATAGACACTCTCTGCTTGGCCCCTAGTATCGCCTTGTAGGCTTATAACTTTGTAATCCTTGATTCCTAGTTTATTAGCATAAAGTTCAACAAAAAGTTTAACGTCTACTGAATTCTGGATGATGAACAAAAATTTCTCTGTATCAAAATACTGTTTAAAACTACATACAGAATGTTCAAAAAGTGTTTTTCCATGCGCCTCTAGCATATACTTTGGCTTATGGTACCCGGCTTTAAAAAATCTTGAACTTTTTCCCGCCATCGGAATAACTATCATACTTTTATCCTTAATAACTTTTCATACAACCTAAAGGCGTTACTAAACAATGCTTTTTGACGTAATACATCATCAGCATGCAACGGCAACATAGAAATAAATAATTGAATTTGCATTGCATATAAATTCTCTTTATTCAAATCGAATCTTTTAGCAATTTCAGCAATAAAAATTTCACTTGTACGTTCATAGCCTTTGGGCTCTTCAATATGAAAACGAATTATATAATCGGAAATATCTACTTGATAGTAGCCTGCAATTATCCAATCATACAATCCTAAGATAGAGTGACTTAATTTCGCAATATCGTAACGATAATCACCATATATTGTGCATTCACCTTCATTCGTAATACCTCGTGGATCTATCGTTTTTATTTTACATGCCCTAAAATCATATAAAATATTACTAAAACAAAAGTCACCATGCATTACGCTGTTACATATTTCTTCTTTAGGTAAATAGCTTTGACTAATTTTCAAAACTTCGTTTATTGATGCTGAAAAATCACCATTGAAATCCCATTCTCTTTCTAAGGATAGATCATTAACTTTACAGTATTCATCAACTCTATCCTTAGTTTTATCTAAAAATAAACTATTAAATGTACTTTTCGTATTAACAATCGCAGATTTATAATCACGACAATCATCAATAAAATCAAAGCAACTTGCAAATATTTGTTTCCAAATAATCGAAGGTAACTCACCAAATACAAATAATTCATTCAGTGCCGTATGATATAAATATTCTAGTTTATACGAATATTTATCAGTAGATATCAGTTCACCTAAGTATTGTGGTGTATATACTCTTAGTGATGAAGGAATTGATTTGAACCAGTGTGACTCAGCTTCTATTTTTCCCTGGTTTATGCTAGATTTTTCTATCCATTTTGTTGTTATAGTTAGTTCATTAAAAGCTCGCTGAGTAGTAAACTCAGCTTTAGATTTATAATAAGTATTAACATGTCCAAAATCGAGCCAGCCATCAATTTTAACTGATTTTAGACCAATTTCGTCGTGGTAATGATTTAAGCCATCTAGAAAAGACCACTTGCAAGACGTAATTGATTTAACAAGTTGTCTAGGTTGGTTAAATTTAAAGTAACCATTAACTACATAGTTAGTATCGTGAATATCACCTCCATTATTTTGCTCTAACCATTCACTTTTACTATTATTACAGAATGCCCAACGATAACTATCCTTTACTTCTGAGATACCAACTATATTATCACCTGAAGGTATAGATTGAATTAATGTATCACCGAATAATACCTCCAATCCATTATCTAAATCATATTCAGCTAAATTCAATGCAGCTACTAATGAAGCACCTAAACTCAAATTTTCAGGATTATATATCACACCCACGTTATTATTTTTTAACCATTGCATATCATTATTAGTAACAACAAATGTACTTGGAATGGACAGATATATTTTTGCACCCACTGGTGCACTTTTCACTTGATACTGAAAAAGTCTTTTATTCCCTAGTGGTAAAAAGCTAGGTGGAATTTTCCCAAATTCGGATTCTAGTTCTTGCCCAACATATGCTGCAGACATAATTAAGAACATATTTTATCCCTTTCTATCAACTCATAAATTTCCGAGATTGATAGCTTGGTAAACTCTGCTGGCCTTATAGCTCTATCATCAATATAAAATCCATCGTGACCACACCAGGGTTTACCCACTATTATTTCATCATATGGAACATCATGTTCGTCCAACCAATTAATTATTATTGGTAATGTATGTACATTTATAAGACCCACGTTACCACTATGAGTTCTCATATTTCTTGCCGTAGAAATTACAATCTCAAACCCTAATTTTTTATATTCTAATAACTGCTCAATTAACTCTAATCGAGGCTTAACTTTTTCATAATCATCAGTATCAGCTTGCGTTAATGTCCCATCTAAATCAACAATCAACCTCTTCATTTATACTATCCATCTAATATTTGTTTAAAATTAATACTTAAAGCAATATTACTTAATATAAAACCGCTTATTAAATAATAGTACTGTAAACTAAATCACCCGTAATCATTGCACACAAGTGAAATCAATATTAATCACTTCCAAATAAGTCACGAGTATATACCTTTCCCTCGACATCTTTAATCTCATCAGCCAGTCTATTGGCAACGATAACATCTGATTTTTTTTTAAATTCTTTTAAATTTTTAACTACCTTTGAATTATAAAACTCATCGCCATCAAAAGTTGGCTCAAAAATAACAACCTCAATGCCTTTAGCTTTTATGCGCTTCATAATACCTTGTATTGCCGAAGCCCTGAAGTTATCAGATCCACTTTTCATGACTAACCGGTAAATACCCACTATTTTTGGATTTTTTTTAATTATAGCGTCAGCAATGAAATCCTTACGGGTAGTATTTGCATCAACTATCGCACGCACCATATTATTTGGCACATCTTTAAAATTAGCTAACAACTGCTTGGTATCTTTTGGTAAGCAATAACCACCGTAACCAAAACTGGGGTTATTGTAATGATTACCAATACGAGGGTCCAAACCAACACCTTCTATTATTTGCTTTGTATCTAAACCATGAGTTTCTGCATAGCTGTCTAATTCATTGAAATAAGCAACGCGCATAGCTAAATATGTATTTGAAAATAATTTAACCGCTTCAGCTTCAGTGCTGTCTGTAAACAATATCTCTATATTCTCTTTAATAGCACCTTGCTCTAGTAAACCTGCGAAAATTTCGGCTCTTCTAGAGCGTTCACCCACAATTATTCTAGAAGGATATAAATTGTCATATAGCGCCTTCCCTTCTCGTAAAAACTCTGGTGAAAACATTATATTTTCACATGCCAATTCTCTTTTAATACGTGCTGTGTAGCCTACTGGCACTGTTGACTTAATAACCATCACTGCATCAGGATTAATAGCCACTACATCTTTTATGACAGCTTCGACGGTAGAAGTATTAAAGTAGTTATTTACGGTATCGTAATCGGTTGGTGTAGCAATAATGACATAATCGGCATCCTTATAGGCAACACTCTTATCTAATGTTGCTGTAAAATTGAGATCTTCGTTAGTCAAATAACGTTCAATTTCGACATCTGCTATAGGAGATTGCATATTATTCAGCATCTCAATTTTTTCTGGCACGATATCCACAGCAACAACTTCATTGTGTTGTGCTAGTAACATGGCATTAGAAAGGCCTACGTATCCTGTTCCTGCAATAGCAATTTTCATAGTTTGATCATCATAAAATAGATATATTCGTAAATGAATTTGAGCCCAAGTATAATCTCCGTATATATGCATTAGACACGCTACCGCCCAAGGGTTCTCGCGAACTTTCCCCGTTGTCGCATCTTTTCAATACTCTTCGCACTTTCTTTAATACTTTAAGCAGAGTGCAACTGTTCTAATTCAAACAGCAATTCTTGTTGCTGGCTTAACAAATTCAATAAGATGATGGCTCTTTGCTCACCATCAAATTGTTTAAATATGGCTTGGTAATCTTTAAATGGGCCAGAGGTAATTTCTACAATCTGCCCTTCTTTGAATATCGCTTGGCTATTATCACTAAGGCTATTACGACTTAGGCTTTCACCATTGGCGTTTACATCGCCGCATCGATGACGTAAGTCATCAATTAAATCTTGTCTTATTTCTATGGGCTCAATGCCAAAGCGTAATAATTGTCTAACGCCGCGTGTTGATCTAATACTTCCAACTAGGTGCTCACAGCCTTCTACATTAACAAATAGGTAGCCAGGGAATAGCGATTCAATCACATTGACTAGCTTACCTTTACGCATTTTTTCAAGCGCTATACAGGGAAGAAAAACTTCTCCGCCCTGTGCACGCAAATGCTCCTCAGCTCTGTCTTCTTGCTTAGGCTTAGTGAGTACGACATACCACTTAGACATTATATCGAGCCTACAAATTAAGGTTGTAAACTATTGATAATATCTAGGCACGTATTCTTTGGATTACTTGATTGAGTGATCGGTCTACCGATAACCAGATAATCACCACCTACATTGACTGCTTCTTCTGGAGTCATTATACGGCGCTGATCACCTGAAGCACTGCCCGCTGGGCGTATGCCAGGTGTTATGGTTAAGAAGTCTTTTCCGCAGATATCTTTGATCAGCTCAATTTCTTGTGCTGAACTGACTACCCCATCCATGCCAGACTGCTTAGAGAGTTTAGCTAAACGCTCTACTTGCTGTTGAGGGCTGATATCTAAACCGATTCCGGCAAGGTCAGACTGCTCCATCGACGTTAATACGGTTACTGCTATTAGCAGAGGTTTATTATTTTTATTAGCGATTGCTTCAGCAGCTGCATTCATCATGCGCTCTCCACCTGAAGCGTGTACATTTACCATCCAAACGCCGAGTTCTGCGGCGGCCGCAACTGCGCCTGCACAGGTATTTGGAATATCGTGGAATTTTAAATCTAGGAAAACATCAAAGTTAAGCTTGTGCAGTTGCTCTAGAATAGCAGGACCTGAGGCGGTAAATAGTTCTTTGCCAACCTTAACGCGACATTTGGTCGGGTCTAGTTGCTGAGCCATTTCAATTGCTTGCTTTGGTGTTGGGTAATCCAGCGCGACAACGATGGGGGAAATATCATGTGGCATTATGTTTTGATCAGCGCTGGTTGTCATCATTACTTTTGTCGTTTAATCATGCTTGTTTTTGTCTTTCAGGCAGCTAACTTCCTTGTATTTAGCCTGTTAAATTGTCGCAGTGAGATTGGCCCAATCTTTACAGGATGGACATCGCCAATGGTGCTCTATAGCTTTAAAGCCACAGCTGCGACAAACGTACTTATATTCTGTTTCAACTATACGGCGAAGAATATCATAAACCGACATAAGCTGCGAAGAGTTTAGTACCGCCTTTTCATTAACAACCATCTCAACAAGGGCGAAAAAACCCTGATTAGATGGGTGTTGAAACAGCTCGGTTAATAATATCTCAATACCGCGCTGTTGCTTGCCTTGCTTGGCGAGTAATTTTACGCGGGTAACCAGTACTTCAATGGCATGATTGTTTTCCCAGTGGGTTTCGAGTTGTTTATCGAGCCCTTTAAAGTCTTCTAGCTGGGTAAAGCATTTCACCATGTCAGGTAAGACTGCCAGCATGGCGTTATTATCTTGTTTAAGTGCTTTTAAGTAGCAGCGAATGGCTTCGGCTGGTTCGTTTTGACTGGCGGCTATTTGTGCAAAGATGATATTCGCGCGCGCGCAGAGCGGATTTACTTTTAGCGCTAATTTTAAGTATTTGTGGCTTTCTAGGAAGCTGCCTTTGGAGAAAAGTTCAAAGGCGTATTCACATGCAGCCTGGGAGATACGACTGGTAATATCGGGTAGGTCTTGGAGTTTTGAGTTTTTGTGTAATTCTAGAATTGATAGCCATTCTTGCTCTTCTTCGTACAGCTGAACCAATAATCTTGTGGCTTGGTCTTGGGTGTGACCTTCTTCTTGAATAAGGTCGTGTAATAGACGCTCTGCCCTATCAAGCAACCCGGCTTTTAGAAAGTCGGTTGCTAGTTCTAATTCGACATCGAGCTGTGCTGCTTCTGAAAGGTCGGTTCGTGCGAAGAGGTTTTGGTGAAGTTGAATGGCTTTTTCGGTCTGGCCCTTATCACGAAAGATGCGGCCTAGGTTTAAGTAGAGGTCAACGGCTTCGTCACTGATTTCCGCTACATCGAGCAGTCGGTCGAGTGCACCGTCGTTATTTTCTGCTAATAGGAAGTCGATACTGGGTAGGACGTCGCGCCCCATGCGGAGTGTTGCGGAGCGCTTACCTTGAAAGCGGCCTAGCAGCCATCCGCAAGCAATGGCAATTACTAGCAATAAGAACATTACTAGGTCTGTACTGATGGGCATTGTCATTAGTGATTAAGCTTTTCAAACTTTGCTTTGATCTGTTTGATTTCTTTTTTCAGACGTTTGTTTTCTAAGCTTTGGGTCATTTTTGACATTACTGCGACTAGCAGTCCGATTATAATACCAAGGCCTACGAGCCCACCTGACCATAATGATAATGGTACGGCGAGTGAGTCTAAGAACAAGAAGTCTAATGCAACGTGCTGTTCATTGTAGATTGCGAACAAAATGCCATAGATAAATACAGCGATCAGTATCAACAGAACTAGAAGGTTTTTAAGTAGTTTCATTAGGCGCCTAGGCTTTCATTTACTTGGTCACGCAGTTCTTTACCAGGCTTGAAGTGTGGTACAAATTTACCTGATAATTCGACGGAGTCACCCGTTTTTGGGTTACGACCCATACGCGGTGAGCGGTAGTGTAGCGAGAAGCTACCAAACCCACGAATTTCGATACGCTCGCCCGTCGATAGGGATTGCGACATGTGATCTAAAATTGTTTTAACCGCCAGCTCAACGTCTTTTGCCGATAGCTGGGGTTGCTTTGTTAACATACGCTCAATCAGTTCTGATTTTGTCATTACGACATCCTTGGAGGAAACAGATAAAGGTCTTTAGATCAATAACTTACAACCTGCAAGGGTTATTTGCAAGCATAAAAAAACCCCACCTCCTTACGGAGATGGGGTTTTCTTTACCCGCTGTTATTGCTAACAGGGGTTTAGGCTATAAGTTTAAAACTTACTCGCCTTTTTGGCTCAACTGTTCTTTGATAAGGTCGCCAATGGTAGTTGGTCCCTTAACATCAGCTTCAGACTTAGCGCGCTGGTCAGCAATTGCTTGCTTGTCAGCTACTGCGTCTTTTGCCTTGATAGACAAGTTGATTACGCGGTTCTTGCGATCAACGTTAGAAATAACGGCGTCTACAGAGTCACCTTCTTTCAATACGTTGCGAGCATCTTCAACTTTTTCACGGCTAATTTCAGAAGCCTTCAAAGTTGCCTCAACACCTTCAGCGATCTCTACGATGGCTGCTTTAGCGTCTACAGAGATTACTTTACCAGTAACCAAAGTGCCTTTGTCGTTTTCAGAAGCGTATTCAGCGAAAGGATCGCTGTCTAGCTGCTTAACGCCCAAAGAGATGCGCTCGCGCTCAGGGTCGATAGACAAGATAACTGTTTCTAGCTCATCGCCTTTCTTGTATGCACGAACGGCTTCTTCGCCAGTATCGTTCCAAGAAATATCAGACAAGTGAACCAAACCGTCGATGCCGCCATCTAGACCGATGAAGATACCGAAGTCAGTGATTGACTTGATTTTGCCAGAGATCTTAGCGCCTTTCTCGAACTTAGTTCCAAACTCTTCCCATGGGTTCATGGTGCACTGCTTGATACCTAGAGAGATACGACGACGTTCTTCGTCAATGTCAAGAACCATAACTTGAACATCATCACCAACCTGAACAACTTTAGATGGGTGTACGTTCTTGTTAGTCCAATCCATTTCAGAAACGTGTACTAGACCTTCAACGCCTTCTTCTAACTCAGCGAAACAACCGTAGTCAGTCAAGTTCGTTACTTTAGCCGTAACGATTGCGTTTTCTGGGTAACGTGCTTTGATCTCAACCCATGGATCTTCACCCAATTGCTTAAGACCTAGAGATACACGGTTACGCTCGCGATCGAATTTCAATACTTTAACGTCGATTTCATCGCCAACAGCAACGATTTCGCTTG
>CAJXUD010000009.1 GCA_913061415.1 uncultured Oleispira sp.
ATCGCTAAATATTTGCGCGCAGGAGTTCTTTTAAAAAGAGAGGGGAATAAGAATCATTTTATGGAAAGTCGCGAAGGCGTTCCACAAGGTGGCCCACTTTCTCCTCTGCTCGCGAATATTATGTTAGACCCACTCGACAAAGAATTAGAGACGCGAGGTCATAAGTTTGCTCGCTACGCTGACGACTTTACCATTCTGGTGAAAAGTAAGCGTGCAGGTGAACGCATCCTCAACAGCATTTCGAATTACTTAGAACGTCGACTAAAATTAATCGTTAACAGTGACAAAAGTCGAGTTGTGAAAACCTCAGAAAGTAAATTTCTTGGTTTCACTTTCCGATCAGGACGAATTCAAATTCATCCTAAAACACTGCACCGATTTAAGGAGCAAGTACGTCGATTAACCAACCGTAACTGGGGCGTGTCGATGCGTTATCAACTCTTTAAAACCAGTCAGTATTTACGCGGCTGGATTAATTATTTTGGTATCGCTAATTGCTATCAACTCTGCATGGATCTAGATCATTGGATTCGACGCAGAGTTAGAATGGCTTATTGGCGTCAGTGGCGAAAGCCGCGCACTAAAGTAAGAAATTTAATGAGGTTAGGCGTTCGTGTTCAAGTTGCGGTTGGCTGTGGCATTACGAGTAAAGGCCCATGGCGTAGCTCTAAAACCCCGGGGATTAATCAGGCATTATCAAATGCATATTTAAAAACTGAGGGATTATATTCGTTGCGCGATGGATGGATTAAGCTTCACCATTCTAAGTGAAACGCCCTGTGCGGATCCGCATGCAGGGTGTTGTGGGGGCTGGAGGCTAGATACCTCCGGCTACCCGATTATGCATTATTACTTTGAAAACTGCTTACGGTATTTTTCCAGCTCTTTCTCAATAGTTTCTTTGTTAGAACCCTGAAGCTCCAGTGTGATTACCCTCATCAAAAAAGGGACCGGTATAAGTGCGTTTCTATAATCAGAATAAAGGGCGTCTATAGCCTTTCTGTATTGATCGACATTAATATCTGTTGTGAGCTTTGTTCCATGAACCGTAGTATCAGCAAAAATCAAACCATCGAAAACACCCTGGACATACACAAAGTTTTCAAAATCTCCGTTCTTTTGCCACAGATCAGCTTTCATCCCCCAATAAGTTACTCCAGATAAAGCTGACTGTGAAAAAATCAGCATTAATAGTATGAAAGAAAATCGCTTCATCATTGTTCTCATTTCCTTGTGTGCATAACGCCCAAAGCAGCGAGCGCCGCTTTTTGGCGTCCGCTGCCTTTGTTTGTTAACTGCGGATGCTTGAATCACGTTCAAGAACCCAACAGCGTGGATTGTGGTTAAAGCCAATATGCTCGTAATACTGATTGGCCGCTGGAGCGGCAATAAGTATAAGTTTACATTTGGGGCCAAGCTGCTCTTGAGTCAGGACTTGTAGCCGTTTACCAATTCCAGATTTTTGATGTTTTAAACTTACAGCTAAATCAGATAGATAACAGGCATAGTGAAAATCAGTAACGCTTCGAGCGATGCCGACAAGCTGGTCATTGTGCCAAGCACTCACGACGAGATTACTGTTTGAAATCATACCTTCCATGCATTCCCAATCGTCAATCGGACGGCGCTCCCCCAGAGTCGATGCTTTCAGCAGTGCCACAAACTGATCTGTAGTTATTAGCTCATTGATCTTGTATTCGATGCTCATATCTTCCTTGGGCAGTTAACATTTTAATCATGCGCATGCGCGTTTGCACGGAAGTGACATTTCACAACTCCGGTACAAGTATTTGATTTAACTCGGTAATTTTCGACATCCATTTCCAAGCTCCAGAAATACGCGCATGCGCGTTTACCTAAATAACGAGGGTCTCGTTATGTCAGCGTCCATTTAGATAATACATTGATTTTGCACCACTTTTATTATCAGTGCCAGTGCAAACGCGCATAATTAGGATTCCTTCCGTGCAAACGCGCATGAATTGTCCTACTTTAAGAATATCAACTGTATGCATATACAGTCTTTGGAAATGCAGTTGCAGATCATTTTCAATCTCACTAGAAAAGCACTAAAGAAAGCGTTACAGCAACTGAATTAATTACGAATACTATAGATCGATAACCATATTCTACGTCATGAATTATTACGCATGGGTCGTAATATACGCATAAATATACAGAGTCCTGGGCCTACTATGCTGCTCAACTGAAATTTATAATCATGTTTAGGTTAGCACTTAACAAACACTTATATTCACTTTGATAGCTTAGTATTAGCGCTAGTAAGGGAATAGTGGTGTTAATTAGTAATCTAATAAAAAGGTTGTGGCTCTGGGTGTAATTGAATACCAAATTTAGTATTTACATCCGCCTGAACGGCTTGCTGAATATTGATTAAATCTTGCTGACTCGCGTTAGGCTTTAAGGTTAAAACTAGGGCTTGCTGATCATGCATTTTGGCCAAGCCTAACGATTTACCTTTCCAGCCACATTGATCAATCAACCAGCCCGCAGCAACTTTAACCTGCTTTTCTGCACCTTCAATTTCACACTGAACAGGATACACTGGCATATTAGGGAATTCGGTTGATAATTCATCTGCTTGAGATTTTGGAATGATGGGGTTGGTAAAAAATGAACCTGCATTTGGAATGATTTTAGGGTCAGGTAATTTGCTATTACGCACTTCGATGACCCAGCCTGCAACTTTCTGCGCAGTCAGTGATGGGGTATCAACGCTTACATCTACACTCACATCTACGTTTAAGCGTTCATAAAACTGCTCGGCCATTTGTTGTAATGGTGCATAAGACGTCTGCGGCTTGAATACTTTTGATAATTTAAAAACAACTTGAGTAATTATAAAATCATTCTTGAATTGTCTTTTGAAAATCGAATCGCGATAAGAAAAATCACATTGATCAGCTGAAAACGTCATCCACTGGCCAGTCGATAGCTGCATACCACGTACTTCTTCAATACATTGTCCAACTTCGACACCATAAGCACCGATATTCTGAATGGGTGATGCGCCAACGGTACCGGGAATGAGTGCTAAGTTCTCTAAACCATACGCGCCTAGCTCTATGGATTTTAAAACCCATTGATGCCAGTTCAAACCGGCATCAACGGCATAGGTTATTGTTGTGTCATCTTCCGATAACCGTTCAACACCCTGCATGGCGCTTTGCACAACTAGGCCTGTCACTTGCGGCTGCACAATCATATTGCTGCCACCGCCTAGTACTTTTACCTTAAGCTGACGGGTTTTGGCATGTTCTAATAGTGCCAACAATTCAGGCACTGAATTAAAACGTGAAAAATAATCAGCAACTCCCGCAAGAGATAATGTATTTAGCGAAGATAAATCGTATTGCGCTTTTATATTCAAAAGAGGTACTTGTTTGTTGGGTGCTTGTTTGAGTCGATCTTGCTTGAGTGGAGCTTGATTTAGAAAATCTGACATCAGAGCTTCGACCGAATATCTAAAATTAATTGATCGCAGGCTTCTTCAACCATATCCAACACTTCTTCGAAACCATCCTTTTCTCCGTAATACGGATCAGGTACTTCGGTTAGTCCCTTTGCTTTTAAATTGGGCGTAGAGAAAGTTTGCAAAAATAATTGTGGCTCTGTTTTTATCGCACCCGATGGAACAATCGCTTTTAAATTTTCTAAGTTTGAATCATCCATCGCTAAAACATAATCAAATTCTGAAAAATCGTCAGCAATCGCTTGCCGTGCCCGAAAATGAGAAAGATCATAATCACGCTTTCGTGCCGCTTGCTGCGAACGTAAATCAGGTTCTTTTCCAACATGCCACGCAGCCGTTCCGGCACTATCAACCTCAACAACGTCCGACAGCCCCGCCATCGCCAACTTGCGCTCAAGCACTCCATGGGCGGTTGGTGAACGACAGATGTTGCCTAAGCAAACAAACAAAACCTTGATCATTAGCGCTTAGCTTTTTCTAGCTTTTCTTCTTCACCCATTTGACGCGCTTCTTGTTCTAACATGACAGGAACGCCGTCACGTACAGGGAATGCCAAGCCATCAAAGGTGCATAATAATTCTTGCGCTTCGTTATCCAGTTTTAACTGACCTTTACAGTTTGGGCAAACCAACATTGCGGCTAATTGCTTATCCATGTGTACATCCTCGTTATTATTTACGTCGCAAAGGTATTCGATTAATGCTCAGTCTTTGAGCTACGAACCAGTGCGGTTAGATCGTTCATTAATTTATTTTCTAGTGTTGCACTCAACTGAGCATCAACTTCTAGATACCACATATTCTCATTGGCAAATGCAGCGCATTTAACCCAGTCTTTTTCTGTCATAACAATGCATTGCGAATACTCATTCGCGATGTCTAAATCTGTTTGAGTGAAGGCATGATGGTCGGCAAAAATATGCTCTCTGTATTTAACCGATAGCGAATCTAGTGTGGCAAAAAAACGCTGAGGATTTCCAATGCCAACAACCGCATGCAGCTCTTTGCCAGCAAAAAAATCCAATAACTTTCGCTCACCCGTTTTTGCATTTACCCAGGCCGATGGCACAATCGCCATTCCCTGCTCTTCATTTTCTTTGGCGCTCGCAATTTTAGTTACACCATTCAAGATAACCGCATCAACGGTGTCTAAACGCCAAGCACCTTCACGTAATGGCCCTGCGGGCAATAACCAGTTATTACCCAGTTGACGCTTTGCATCTAAAACGACAATTTCGTAATCTCGCGCCATTTTATAATGTTGTAAACCATCATCCGATAGAATCAAGTCAATACCTTGCTGCGATAACAATTCAATCGCAGCATTACGGTCTGGACCAATAACAACGGGGCAACCTAAGCGATCACGCAGTAACTTAGGCTCATCTCCAACGATACTAGCCGGTTCGTTGTTAGCCAAAAGATACGGATAATGCGGTGCTTTGCTGCCATAACCACGGCTAATAATACCAACATTTATTCCGGTTTCATTTAAACGTTTTACTAGCTGACAGGTTAGCGGTGTTTTGCCAGTGCCTCCAACATTGATATTGCCAATAACAACAACCGGAATGTGATTATTTTTTGTAGCCGTTGCAAAACGAGTCAGCCATAGGCGACGACTATGGCTTAATACATAAAACAGGGCACTGAACGGCAATAGCCAAATATTCCACCATTTGGCGTCATACCAGCTTTTTTCTATGCGTGAAGTTAAGCGCTCTAGCATGGTTGTCAGCCTTAACCTTCTTGGAACTGAAGATCATGCAAGTTCGCGTACGCGCCTTTGGCTTCTAACAGTTCACTATGACTTCCACGCTCTATTATTTCGCCTTGTTCCATCACCCAAATTTGGTCTGCATTTTCGATCGTGCTTAAGCGATGCGCGATGACAAATGTTGTGCGACCTTTAACCACTTCTTCCATCGCACTTTGAATATGCCTTTCTGATTCAGTATCCAAAGCCGAAGTCGCTTCATCTAGAATTAGTACAGGAGAATTTTTAAGAATAGCTCGAGCAATGGCAATGCGCTGTCTTTGACCACCTGATAACAAAACGCCATTATCGCCAATCATGGTATCGTAGCCATCTGTCATCTGAACGATAAACTCATCGGCATGAGCAGCCTTTGCCGCAGCGATTACTTCTTCGCGAGTTTTATCTTGCAGCTCACCATAGGCAATATTATCCAATACGGTACTATTGAATAGCATCACTTGCTGACTCACGATAGAAACATTTTTGCGTAAGCTGGCAAGAGTCAGGTCTTCAATTTTATGACCATCTAATAATATGCTGCCTTGCTGGGCTTGATAAAAGCGTGGTAAGAGTGTCATTAGTGTTGTTTTGCCACTGCCTGAGCGCCCGACCAGAGCGTAAGATTTTCCTGATTCTGCTTTGGCGTTTAGTGATTTCAGAACCCAATCATCAGAGCTTGGGTATTTAAAACTTAAATCTTTAATTTCAACATCACCACGAACGCGATCCAGTTTAATCTGGCCGTCATCTTTTTCAGTATCGGTATCCAGTACCGAGAAGATTGATTCTGCGCCGACCAAGCCTTTTTGAATAATCGAGTTAATGTCTGTTAATGAACGCAATGGTTTTGCAATTAAAGAGGCCGCAGTAATGAAGGTCATAAATTCACCCGCACTCATGGTTTGATTTAAGACTCGCTCAAACATCATATAAACCATTACACCTAATCCTAATGCAATAATCTGCTGATTAAGTGGCACGTTGATCGCATTAGTTAATGCAAATTTCAGTGCTTGTTTGCGGTTATCTTCACTGGCTTTATGGAAGCGTGCGCTTTCAAAATCTTGGCCACCAAAGGTACGCACTTCACGATACGCAGTAATCGATTCATTCGTTACCTGGGTAACATTGCCCACCGACTTTTGAATACGTTTACTGTATTTACGAAAGAATTTACTGGCAAAAGAAACCAAGGCACCAATAATCGGTGCGAGTGCTAAAAAGATTAACGTGAGTGTCCAGTCTAGATAGATTAAATAGCCCATTAAGAAGATCACGGTTAAGCCATCTTGCACTAACGTCGTTAATGCTTTGGTTGCAGCACCCGTTACTTGGTCTACATCAAAGATAACTCGTGAAATTAATCGCCCTGTTGATTCACCATCATAATAGTTACTAGGCAGCGTCAACATGTGATTAAACAAAACCGTGCGAAGGCTATGAACAACGCCGCGCCCTACGCGTGCAATAAAGTACTTTCCTAAAAAAGTACCTAAGCCACGATAAGCAAAAATCACGATTAAGGTAATAATCACAAAGCGTGCATCTTCTGGTTTTGGGTTAGCCAATACTTCTGTTATCTGCCCCATCATCCAAGAAAGTGCAGGTGCTGCGGATGCAAAAAGGATAAAGCCAAGAATGGCTATCAGAAATGAGCCTATAAAAGGCTTAACATAGGTCAGCAGACGCCCATAAAGGCGTCTTACCGATACTTTCTCAGACATGAATTATTCCGCGCTAGCTTGACGAGTTGTGATACTAAGATTTACAAAACCTGTTTGCCCAGCGGCATCCATTGCTCGCACAACCGCTTGGTGTGGTGTGTTTGCATCGGCAGTAATGGTAATCGGCAAGCCTGTTTCGCCATTGGCGGCTTTCATTATTCCGCGCTTTAACGTATCCAGCTGGTTATTGATTAAGCTTTTATCGTTAATCGAATAACTGCCTGAGGCGGTAATAATAATTTCTAGTCGATTGGTCGCTACCGGTTGCTGCTCTGCGCTTGCTTCTGGTAAATCTATACTTAAATGATTTTCCTTAGTAAACGTCGTTGAGACCATAAAGAAAATCAGCAGTAAGAACACGACGTCAATCAAGGGTGTAAGGTTAACTTCCACCATCTCTTTATTTTGACGTTTGAAATTCACAATTAAACTCCGACCGCTTGATTGCTCTCTGATTTTTTAATGGGGCTATCAGCAACTTCACGTTCGCCATGAAGCACATCGACCAGTTTTAAAGATTCTTGCTCCATAAAGACAACCACTTCGTCAACTCGGCGCTGAAGCATGCGATGGCAAATAAGGGCTGGAATCGCAATGGATAGACCCGCAGCTGTCGTTACCAATGCTTCAGAAATCCCCCCAGCTAACATGCCAGCCTGCCCGGTTCCTGCAAGCATAATTTCAGAGAATACCTTGATCATACCAATAACCGTTCCTAATAGACCCATTAAAGGCGCTACTGCGGCAATCGTTCCCAATGCATTTAAGTAGCGTTCCATCTCATGAATTTCATGGCTGGCAACTTCTTGAATGCTTTCTTTCATAATATCGCGACCATGCTTAGAATTCACTAAGCCCGCAGCCAATACGCGCCCCAGCGGTGAGTTGTCGCGTAATTCTTTAATACGCTTACCATCAAGCTGATTATTCTTCATCCAGCCCCAAACTTGCCCCAACAGATTGACTGGTGCAATTTGACTGGTACGAAGCGTCCAAAAACGCTCGCCGCTAATAGCCGCCGCTAATACTGAACAAATGATGATCGGAATCATCATCCAACCGCCACTCTGGATGATCTCAAACACAGGTAAATCTCCTAACAACATGAACTTATTATGATTTATGGGCGCTACTTTAGCACAAGCTTGATCAACAGCTCTATACTCAGATGCAATGAATACGTGGTTCAAATCACATTTGTCGCCAGTTTGGTGCATTTTTCATACGCCATTGAGTGACAGACATACTTTCACCTAGGTTAATTTCGATAGCACCTGACTCGGCGGTATTATAGAGAGGGATAGAGTGCTGGCTAAATCGGGATAAAACGCTGGAGTGAGGATGATGGAATCGGTTTTTAAAACCGCTAGAAACGACGGCAATTTTAGGATCGACCTGCAAAATCCATTCTTCGCTCGAACTGCTTTTACTGCCATGATGGCCGACAATCAGAACATCTGATTTCAATGCTTCGCCATAATTTGCAACCAATTGCCTTTCGGCTCTTTTATCAATATCTCCAGACAACAAGATCCGCTTACCCGACATTTCCATTTGAACAACACAGGATTGATTATTATCACTGGCATTGGGCAGCTCATAATTAAATACTCGCCAACGACTGCTGTGGCCTTCTGCAGACATTAACGTCCAGCCTTCTATGCCATGGCAGAGAGTATGATGAGGTTTATTCGGCTGGCCCGCATAGGTAAAAGCCGGCGTAATTTTTCGCCGCAGCCCCGCTTCGCCACCGGCATGATCATTATCAGAGTGGCTAACAAAAAGAAGATCCAAGGCCTGGCCATTGAAACCTAAGATATTTTTTGCCACAACAGCATCCCCTAGGCTGAAGCCAGAGCGGAATTTTGCACCGGTATCGTAAAGCCATGATTTTTGTGATGAATCACTATTAGATGAAGGGTCAGAACCGTACACCGCCAACCCCTGACCGACATCGAAAACAATTAACTTCTGATCCTTAACGGTGACTGGCATCAAAAAGACGCAAACCAATAGCACCAAGCTTAATCGTTTAAAAGGTGCGCCAGCAAACCAGAGGGCCGATATAACCAGAGGGAATAGTAGAATTAACCAGATACCCGAGGGCTTGTAGACCAACCAACTAGGATAAAGCGACAGCTGATGCAACAAGCTCATCGTATGGGTTAATACAGTATTTAGCATGTCTACGGCTATACTTTCTGGCCATATAAACGCAATTAAGGACAGCGGCATAACAACAAACCCTAATAAAGGGATCGCGATTATATTAGTAAAAAATGAAAGTGCTGATTGAGGTTGTTGAAAAAACCACAACAGTGGCATCAGTGCAATAAATACAATCCACTGGGGTTGATAGAGTAACTTAACTCGTTCTGTAATTTTACTGAGTCTTAGCTTAGTACGTTCTGATTTCTGCCTATGCCCAATCTGTCCGTCATAACTCATCAACAATGCTCCTACTGCTGCGAATGAGAACCAAAAGCCAATAAATAAAATACTCAGTGGATTCACCAGTAGTACCAGCAACATAACCCATAGCCAGGTATCGAATAAAGACCAATGATGGCGAATATATACTACGCAGACCCCCAGAGCCAGCATCAAGCCTGCACGCTGTATTGCCAGTCCCATGCCAGCCATATAGGCGTACAAAGCACAGGCCAATAATAATATAAAAGGCGTTAACTTGAAGAGCACAGAAGCACGCGGGAAAAACAGCATCACTTCTAAACGAATTAATAAGAACCAGAGCGCGGTAACAATAAAGACAAGAAAGCCGACATGCAGACCACTCACAATCAACAAATGAATAGTGCCCGTTAATTGAAAATCCAGCCATTGCTCTTTGGGTAAGTAGCCTGCCTCTCCAAACAATAGCGCTGGAATCAATTGCCCCGATACGCCTTCAATTGAAGCTGCGCGCTGTATCCATTGTTCACGCAGACTGCGTAACTGGCTCCGCCAGTCAGTCGCAATGCCCGTTACTTTATGTGTGAGTAGGTATCCTGACGCATCGATACCACGACTGAGCTGCCAAGCTTCATAGTCAAACCCCAAAGGGTTAATAAAACTATAAGGTGCTCTTAATTTAGCGGTAAATTGAATAATCGAGCCACAGGCTATCTTCGAGGGAATCAGCCCTGTTTCTTTATTGGCAGTACGGTAGTAGTTTAACGCCAAGCGCTTCATCGGCGGCGCGCTTAATTCACCAGCTGTCATCGAGACAATACGAATCACTAATTTTTCAACAGCGTTATTTTCCCTCCTCTTGTTAACAGCCCCGCCGCCATTAACATCCCTACAACCTGAAACTTCGCCAATCCCTTCCACTACCATACCCGACAAATCCGTACTTAAACGGCTGCTCAAACGATCTTCTAACCAATAATGGCTATAATACGCGGAAGCAAAAATACCTGTAATAGCGATTAGCCGAATAAAAACGGGGCTGCTTTTAGCGCATATCAACACTCCCAAGTTCAATAAAATGAGCAATCCAAATTGATCAGATTGGAATTGAATAGATATAAATAGCGCTAAAATAGCACCAACCAAACAGAGTCTCATTGCCACCCCTAAAGATTATGGGCATAATCCAGCCCTATAATCAGCATGGCAGATATCGCTGAAACCACAAAAGAACCGAGCAAATGCCAAAGAAAAAGTTACAAAAGCTCTTCCCGACGCCCGAACAAGTGAAAAATAACAAGTCACTTGCCTTTTTAGGGCCGCTTATGAGTAAGCCCAAAATGTGGTACTTAAATAGGCGCTCAGTTGCACAGGCATTCTTTATCGGCATTTTTTGTGCTTTTATTCCTATGCCATTTCAAATGGCATTGGCTGCTATCCTCGCATTCTATTTCAACTCAAACTTACCAATCTCTGTTGGCCTTGTATGGTTAAGTAACCCAATCACAATGCCGCCGCTGTTCTATGCGACCTATAGCTTAGGGGCTTATTTACTTGATATTCCTGCTCGAGAGTTTAATAGCGATATGACGCTAGACGCCCTCTTGTCTCAATTGAGCGAGATTTGGCTGCCTTTGTATTTAGGCTCATTATTGTCGGGGCTAGTCTTTGCGAGTATTGCTTATATTACAATGCGAGTTTTGTGGCGTATGCACATCATATCTCATTGGAATAAGCGTAAAGCTGAGCGTCTGGCGAGAGAAGTTTCATCCATCAATAGTGAATCGGGTGATGTTTAAATAGACATAAAAAAAGAGAGCCTAAGCTCTCTTTTTTTATGTCTTTTTTATGTCTAGCATGCGCTAAACAACAGATTCTGAAATGAACTTATTCTGCTAGCTCTTTATCCATTTCTATCAACGTGCGATCAGACAGTTTATAACGACGATTAGCACGGCCAGCTAAAGCCTCGTCATGAGTCACAATAACAAAAGCCATACCTATTGTCTGAGAGAGCGACAATAATACATCTTCAACTTGTTGCGCAGTTTGCTGATCTAGGTTACCGGTAGGTTCGTCTAGAAGAACAACTTTAGGCTCACCCACTAAGGCTCGAGCTATGGCAACCCGTTGTCTTTCGCCACCTGAAAGCTCGGCAGGTTTATGCTCAGCGCGCGCTGAAAGCCCTACTTGATCTAAGCATTTCAAAGCTCTTGCTTTTGCGACTTTTGTTTTCTCACCACGAATTAATAATGGCATCATCACATTTTCGAGTGCGCTGAATTCAGGCAGCAAGTGATGAAATTGATACACAAAACCCAAATCACGATTACGCAACTGAGTTCGAGCGATTTCTGCTAGAGAATGTATTTTATGCCCGGCTAACGTTACTTCGCCACCATCGATAGAATCCAAACCGCCTAAAGCATTCAAGAGTGTACTTTTACCAGAACCCGACGCACCGATAATTGATATTGTTTCACCCACATAGACTTGCAGATCAACATTTTCCCAGACCACGATATCATCAGGGCCGGTGCGATAAGTTTTACTTATGTTCTTAGCATCCAGAACAACAGTATGTAAGTTTGCATTACTCATAGCGCAATGCCTCCGCTGGCTGGATTTTAGACGCTCTCACCGCTGGATAAATAGTGGCAAGAAAGCTCAGCACGATTGCACTAGAAGTAATCATCGCAACATCTGACCATAAAAGCTGAGACGGTAGGTAACTAATAAAATACACATCGCTATTCAAAAACTGCACACCCGATATGGTTTCTATCCAAGCAATGATATCGGAAACAGTTAATGCACCAATAATGCCCAGTACCGTACCCAGTGCAACGCCGACCACACCAATGGCTAAACCTTGCACCATAAATATTCGTAAAATAGTGTTTGGTGTTGCGCCCATGGTACGTAAAATTGCAATATCTGCCTGCTTGTCGGTAACAACCATCACCAGGGTCGCGATAATATTAAAAGCGGCAACAGCGACAATGATCAATAACAGTAAGCCGATCATAGTCTTTTCCATTTTAATTGCTTGGAACAAGTTACCGTGGGTACGTGTCCAATCGCTTCCAGAATAAATCCCTCCAACCTCACTTACAAGCTGCCAAACCAACTTGGGTGCGGTAAATAAATCTTCTGTTTTAATTCTTAGGGCTTGAGCTTCTCCGGACAAACGCGCTAACTTACGCGCATCCGCTAAATGAATAACCGCCAAGTTCGCATCTAATTCTGCGCCAACCGAAAAGATACCCGAGACGGTTAATCGCTTAATTCGAGGTAAAATACCCGCTGGAGACAATGTCGCTTCAGGCAACATCAGTGTTACTTTGTCGCCAATAACTAGGTTTAAACGACGAGCTAATATCTCACCCATCACTACATTGAAACCGGAGGCAGTGAGAGACGCTAACTCCCCTTCAATCATATGATCTGGCAAAATAGAAACACGGCGTTCGGCTTCTGGGTCGATACCCGTTACCATCGCGCCTTGTACTCGACCTTGGTAAGCCATCATGCCTTGAAGTCGTGTTAGTGGTGCTGCCGCGACAACACCGGGGTACTTTTCAACTTCTTCAGCAAGTTCTTGCCAATTCTGAACACCACCCCGCTCATAGATAATGCCATGAGGGATCATACCCAGAATGCGTTCGCGCAACTCTCGGTCAAATCCATTCATTACCGATAAAACGAGTATCAGTACAGCAACGCCTAAGGTCATACCCACCATAGAAGATGCAGAGATAAAGGAGATAAAATGATTACGGCGCTTTGCTGCTAAATAGCGAAAGCCGATTAATAGAGGTAGTGATTTTTTCATGTGCGGATTAAAGCACAGCTTTTATAGAAGCGCTATCGCCGTAAGCAACGGATTTCCTTGATTTTTTGTCAAGAAGGGTCGTGTTCGTTATTACTGCAAGCCCTGTTAAATATAGATGTCAACTTGGCGTAAACCAGCTTGCTTCTAATAGAGCCTGAGCTAAGATAGTGGGATAGCAATGCTTTGTGCGCATGGACTTATTATGAAAACTAAGATGAACATTAAACCAATCAAATTCGCTAAATTCTTATTACTGCCGTTTTCAGTATTAATCAATGAAGCCGCATTCGCTGAGATCAGCACTCTGACATCAGAAGAATTAACCGATACTTATATACAAGATACAACGGTTATCGTTCGTCCTCAAAAAGCTCAAGAGCCCAAAACGTCTATTCCTGTGACACTAAAGGTGACACCTCTTGAGAAAACAGCGCAGACTCTACCTGAAGATCAAACTGGTTCCTTGACCTCTATAAGTCATGAGCTTTCAACCTACGATGATCTAAATAATCAGCGCGCTCTTGAAAATAATTTAAGTCCTCAGCTACCTTTTCCAACGACTGAATTTATCACCTCACCACCGTCAGAAGCCGCGCTTGAGCTCATTCGCTCCAATTACGGCAGTCAGCAAGGCGTTATCGATGGACAGCCTATCGATCTTACAACCCTTCCTTTCTTAACTAACCTACAGCCTGCTAACCCCGGAGATATCCCAGCCGGCACAAGCTACCAAACGACGGAAAGCTCTTTCACCATTAATATTCCCAACTTAGGGAATTTTAAGTCTCAACAGATCGCCTCCCCTAATGGCGAGATCGGTGTCAATGTAACGCCTTCCAATATTGAGTATACAATCAACATTCCTCGATAATTTTTTATAATAAATGACCTCAATTTAGGCCAAATCACTGGCCTAAACTGCACCTTTGCTCTATATGGGTAAAAAACTATCTATTTTTCAATAACTTAGACTAAATCTCCCGTTATCTGTTCTTTTCGTAAAGATATGCTACATCTATAGATATATGTCTATAAATGCAGCATAATCTTGAGACTATAAGAATAAAAGAAGTCGAGATTGCCCATGCAGTTTTCAACATTCGAACCAAACAGTCTAAAACAAGCCCCTAGCGTACAGATGGTTGGACGCTACAAATTAGAGTTCCATTTATTTTCTCAACCTGAGAATCTAGATAAAACTCCTGTTGTATTTTTAGGTGGCGCATTCCAAAGTTTTACTTCCTTTAAAACAGAAGTAGAGTTGGTCTACCAGACACATCCTGTAATCTTATTGGATCTTCCGTCTCAGGGCAGCAATGATCAATTAGCGCCTGAACTAGATCTAGCGGATTTCTCATCTCTTCTTAAAGGCTTCTTTGAAGCTCAAGGAATTGATCAGGTTATGATGGTGGGGATTAGTTATGGTTCCGCTATGGCGACATTATTTGCCGCAGAATACCCAAATTTCGTAGAGCGACTACTGGTTTCAGGAATTACCTGCTTTCGTCGTGATACTCTGGTTCTTCTATTAGAAGACTCGCTGAATTTATTGGCGCAAGGAGAATTAAAATCCTTTGCAGCAACAGCCGTTTCTAATTTGGTTAACCACAACCGCATGCAAGAAACTGAAGTAGGAAAGACCTATCGTCGCCTACTGTATCGTCAAGTGGCGCGTTTAAATGATAACGAGCAATTGCGTTACGCTCAAAATACTCAACGCTTACTGCGTTTTGAAGGTTTTGATAAGTTCCCTGCTTGCCCAACATTAGTAGCAACCGGTGAATATGATAACTTCACCCTGCCGGCTGAGAACGCGGCTTTTGCTGCCTCTTGTGCTGACGCACAGTTCGCCGTAATCGAAGATGCTGATCACTTATCCCAGTTTGAACGTAGAGATGTGACTTCTGAACTCTTCTATCGATTCATTCAAAATCACTGCATCAAAGGCATTGCCGGAACTCGTTTATATTCAGATGGATACACCTCTCAAGAGCGTCGCTTACAGCCACGCTTAACATTGAATAACGATAAAGCATTGCTAATTGATGAAGTAACAGGCATTAAGCACGACGTTCGCATTGCGGATATCAATTTTTCTGGCTGCCAAATCAATTTAGACCATTGCGATCTCACGCTGAGTGAAAATTCAAAAGGTCTTCAGCTTTATATTGATGGCATGGTACACCACTTTCATGTTCGTATTATGGAGCGCCACCAGAAGAACTTACGTTGTATTTTAATTCAGCGCGATGTGAAAGCGGCCGATGAGTTAATTGAATTATTAGAAGGTATTAGTGAATTTAACCCTCATAGTTTACCTATGATGACTGAGAATTTACGCTTAGGGTAATTCACTGGCTCTGGACATAAAGCCAGGCATAAAAAAAGACTCACTTGAGTCTTTTTTTATGCCTGGGGCAAATATATTTGAATCTAGTTTATTGGAATCTAATACATTAAATCCCTATGTTATATTCTAATCGGAAAGCTCTAGATATTAATTCAGCTGTCGCTTAAAAGGCGGTAATGCATCTAATAATAGACGTCCATAGCGACTAGAAACAATACGCTTATCCAAAATACTAATCACACCTACATCATCTTCTTTACGAATCAAACGCCCTGCAGCCTGCACCAAACGCACCGAAGCCGCTGGCAAGGTGAGTTCCATGAAAGGATTTCGTCCTTGGCTCTCCATCCACTCACTCGTCGCCGCTTGGAGCGGATCGTCAGGTACGGCGAAGGGAATCTTCACAATAACGACATGCGTTAAATAGGCACCCGGTAAATCAATCCCTTCAGCAAAACTAGCAAGGCCAAAGATGACGCCACCCTTACCTGCGTCAATTCGTTCTTGATGACGCTTTACAATTTCAGATTTAGGCAAAAAACCTTGCACTAATAATTCATCTTGCCACTCTGGGTATAAAACATCATTACACGCCTTCATCTGTGCCCGAGAGCTAAACAGCACTAAGCTGCCTTCTTTAAGATTAATATTATCGCGCAACCAGCCATTAATTTCTTCTTGATAACCCTCTGCTTTTGGGTCGTGCTTAAGCTGCGGGACTCTAATTGTACCGATGTTCGGGTAGTCAAACGGCGAGACTACTTTTTGGTAATTTGCCCACTGAGGAATACCCGTTTCAATGGCTATTTGATTAAACGTATTCAGTGACGTGAGTGTTGCCGAGGTCACGACTGCACCATAACAACGCCACCATAAGTTTTTACGCAATTGTTCTGCCACTCGAATGGGAGAAACACACAATTGGATATCCCAATCATCACCGTAGGCCGTTTTCGACATCCAACGCGCGTAAGGTGTTGCATCTTCAGCTTCTTCGGCCAGCAACCAAATTAATCCATCCCAAAGAATTTCTGAGCGTGAGAATAAAATACCAACTGGCGCTTGAAAACTTTCAGCTACGGCACGTTCAAATTCACCTTCTTCTTTTGGATCTAACGATTTCTGCAGTGCTTCATTAAGCTTATCCAAACACTGTAATAATGGCTGCAAGGGTGTCTTAAGATTTTGCAGTAACCCTTTAAGTTCTTCAGGAACTCGGCCAAATTCGAAACGTAGGCGCTCTGCCTCCCCTAACATTTCTTGTACCATCGGCCATAAAAATGTCAAAGCTTGTTGGCACTCAGCTATTTGCTCTGGCGCTGTTCGAATGCTGTGCAGCATTGAGCTAGGAATACCGCCTTGGGTAATCAATTGTTCGAGTGCTTTTTCGAGCTGCTTTAACCATTGACGCTGAGCGCGTATGCCAATCTCAACCTTAAAATGATTCAGCGCTTTATCTGCGAGGTGATGACCTTCATCAAACACATAAATCAGCTTTTCAGGTGCTGGTAAGACCGCACCGCCACCCAATACTAAATCGGATAAAACCAAGTCGTGGTTGGCAATAATAATATCCGCCGTATCCAGCTCACCACGCGCCTTATAAAAAGCACAATTTTGAAACTGCTCGCAACGACGATTAGAGCATTCTCGGTGCGTCGCGGTTAAGTGCCGCCACTGGCTAGGCTCTATTTCATAACCTAAGCGGTCTTTGTCACCATTCCAGTCTCCACGACCATAAGACGATAATAAGTCTTCGTACAATGCTTGGTCGGCTGCCTCCGGGGCTTGATCAAACAAATCAACCGTCGATAATAACCCCGACATTTGCTGCAACGCCTTATCCAGCTTCACCAAGCATAAATAACGACCACGCCCTTTTGCCAGCGCAAATTTAAAAGGTATACCCGAATTCTTTCGAAATGCAGGAATATCTTTATCAAGAATCTGTTCTTGTAGCGCAATCGTCGCAGTAGAGATGAGCAGCTTCTTTTCTGCGGCCATCGCCATGGGCAACGTTGCGGTTAAATACGCAAGTGTTTTACCCGTGCCCGTTCCTGCTTCGATAACGGCAATACCGGCATCATTGCAACGCTCTTCGTTATCGTCTTCTTGAATCGCACCCAGTGACTTTGCAATCTCAGCAATCATCACTCGTTGCCCCATACGCGGAGTGAGTTTCATTTTCTCAATCAGCTTCCGATAGAGTGCTTGAATTTCGTCTTTAGATTTCTGTGATAGCATGATTTTAGCGACTCCAACCTCGACTACGATCGATTTTTAATGGCGAGCCATCTACGTCAATTACCAT
Organism: uncultured Oleispira sp.; assembly: GCA_913061415.1. Lineage (GTDB taxonomy): Bacteria > Pseudomonadota > Gammaproteobacteria > Pseudomonadales > Oceanobacteraceae > Oleispira. The sequence goes on from CAJXUD010000009.1 coordinate 17,884, forward strand.
ACCTTGATGGGTTATTTCTTTAATCTGGACCTGGGGATTTATAAAGTCTGTTTCAACTAATCGCTGACCATTTACGACAATACTTCTTCGCTCAGGCAGCGAACTGTATATGTGGCTACTAACCTCGATGTTAGGAATCATCGATTGAAGCTTATCAGAAGCTTGTTCTGCTGAAATTGTTGGTCTTATGATTTGAGGCTTCTGCTGAGCCTCTTGCTCTAGAGGCTCTTGCTCTTGCACTTGCATCTCTTGAACCTGAACCTCTTGAACCCGAATATCTGACACTGACGGAGCCTCTTTTAATACGAGAGCCTCTTTTATTGGCAAATCTGCTTTCATCGCCTGAGTGACTTCGACGTTATTAATCGCAGCAGGCTCACTATTGCTTGATGCTCCTAGCTGCATCTGCACATATCCCGAGATAGCCAGCAAGGTAATCACAAAGCCCCCAAGCCACACATAGACTGACAAAGGAATCATCCGCTCACGCTTAGGATCGTCAGATGAAGACGCTAAAGCATCACCCGCTGCAAATCCCGTTTTATTAAGCTGATTCTGTGTATTGCTGAATTCTGAAACCAAGACATGCTGCGCTGCAAGTTCACGCTCTTGTTCAGATTTTTTCAGTGCCTGTAAAATATAAGACATCTATTCTTCCTCACCTAAAACAAGTACTTTTTGACTTTTAGCTTGTAAGGCAAGTAGAGTTTTTAATCCAATAATACGATCTGATTTCAAACCCGAATCCTGCTGAAAAGTAGCCACTTTTTGAGCTAAAATGGGATCATAATAGGTTAGAAAGTCATGCTGGCCGGCGCCATCGGGAGAGATAATTTGCCAATCACTCATTGCAGCATCATCGGCCAAAACATCTCTGACCCAAGCAATTAAAGCGTGTGACTCACCCGGCTTCACGGCTGACGTATAACCTTCGATAGGCTGCCAAAGAATGAAACTTTGCTCAGGTTTTGTCTTTACTTGATTTGAATGAACGACCCTCCAACTTTCACCGCTATAGATGGCTAAAGGCTGATTTAGAGTTTTCAAATCGGATACAGTCCAATCCAGCATGAGACAGGAATACGGGCTATTTTTATCAATGCTGTCACAGCTCGTTAAATCCGATCTATCGACATCCAGGCCTTTTTCAATCGCTAAAGCGGTATACGGATTAAAACCGAAGTAATCATTGATAAATGGAATGCGCTGAGGATTAGACGACATCAATAAAAAAGCAGTCATCAGTATTAATATTCCCGCCAAGACAGAACCCACTAACCCTTTATAAGTTGATGGTCTTGCCACCGTCTTTCTAGGTTGACCAATGACTTCTTTAATCGCTTGCTGCGCAATGGCCTTAGTAGTTTTAGACTGATTCGTTGCGTAGGTGCCCAATAAGGCTCTATCGGCAATACTATTGATTAAGCGAGGAATACCATTAGAACCCGACCAAATGGCAGAAATTGCCCCACGGCTAAACAACTCATTTTCATTGCCTGCTTGCTTTAAGCGGTGTTGTAAATAAGGTTTAAGCTGTTTTTTATTCATGGCTGGCAAATGGAATCGTGCCGTTATTCGTTGATCAAGCTGGCGATTAGAATGCTGCGCGAGAATATCTTGTAGCTCTGGCTGACCAACCAAGATAAGCGTTAATAATTTATCGCGATTAGTCTCTAGGTTCGTTAATAATCGAATTTGTTCCAGCAACGGCGCAGGCATGCTTTGCGCTTCATCGATAATACAGATCACTTTACGACCATTAGCATATCGCTCTATTAACGATTGATATAAACGATCAATAAGCTGCTTGTTGGTTAATGGTCTTTCGCCAGAATCGGCTTCGCACGGTATTTCTAGCTCACTGCATATCGCCTGTAAAAGCTCTGGTGCTGATAACATGGGATTGAATATGTAAGCGATATCAATATGAGCAGGAACTTGATCGATAAAAGCGCGGCACAACGTGGTTTTACCCATCCCCACTTCACCGGTTAAACAGATCAACCCACCATGGGCGGTTAACGCATAATTCAAATGCGCTAACGCTTCGTGATGAGACGGGCTTAGGTACAAGAGTTCAGGGTCAGGAGCGATGGAAAAAGGCAAACGGCTTAAGTTAAAATAATCTAAATACATGTGTTTCCGATTTAATAAACTAGCAAACGAATGCTACCAATGCCAATTAACGCCCATATTTAGCTGAATATTACGCGCAGTTGAAAATTCTAGAGTATCGGCACCGATCTGAACATTAAAATAATCGGTCTGCCAAGAAGCCCCAAGTAAACGAGGATGATACAAGAAAAGTGCGAATCGCCCTAGCTCTGTCTTGAAGCCTTTTTCGATGCCCAGTCTTTTAAACGTATCATGCTGGAACGCATGTAATGATAAATCATAACCTTTATGCTTCAACACCCCAGAAAAACTCACGGGTATTGTTTCAACTACTGATTTCAGGTCTGAACGACCATTCCCTCCATTATCTTCGCAGACAGCCCCTTCTCCAGACTCCGTCTGCAAACACGCAACGGTTACTCCAGCCGATTCCCAATATAACTGGGTTAATACGTCTTTTGCATCAAAGCCAAAGTACCAGTCTTCCTGATAAATAAAGATGCCCAAATCAAAGGAGTAACCCTCCCCCTTGGTTGTCTCATAGCCTTTTTCATCTTCCAACCATGGCAGTTTAAATTGATCATAGCGATAATCGATATCAGCTGAAAAAGCACTCGTACCGGGTCCAAATGCCACGCCTTTCACCTTTGCAAACTGCATATGCCCAGGTCGATATAGATTGGTCGCGACATTAAACCCTGACTTAACTTTATACAAGGGTAAATCAAGAGTTGGACTGGTATACGAGAAAGAAATACTAGGAGCTTCAAAATGTTTCACTTCGAGGTCTAGAATTTTATTTCCATTCAATTCTGTTTTCTGTTCCTGCGCTCGATAATAATCCGCGGTATCTTCATGAAATTTTAAATAGTAATAAATCCGATAACCCCGAGCGACCCGAACCTTACCAAGGCTGTTTTCTTTATAATCAATAGATGTTGTAAAACCCATCTGCCAGGTCGCATCTGTAAAAGCCAATTCGCCCTTTTTATAATCGCCATCCCAGCCATTAACCATATCATTTAAAGGAACAGGCTCTGAACTCGCCAAGATCGAAATGCTCGCATCTATCTCATTCTGTGAATGGGCAGTAGCCATGAGCAAAAACAATAAAAAAATGCCACTAATAATTCGCATAGAATTCGCATGTAAAGAGGAGGTTTTAATTTTCTGTCAGTTTACCTGTAGTAGACGCCTTAAGACATTCTTCGTTCAATGTTTTACGTAAGTCTTACGTGATTGAAGGCCATGACCACTTAAATCTTTCGACTAGTTAATTTATCAACTCTCTCATCGACTATCTCATCAATTTATAAACAAAAAAAAGCCCAGCAGAGCTGGGCTTTTTTTATAACTCATTAAACATTATTTATGCGAACGAGTTATGAGCACGCTATTACTGTGCTTTGTACTTCAAACGGTAAGCGTGAAGTAGTGGCTCAGTATAACCGCTTGGCTGAGTCTTACCTTTGAAGATAAGATCCGATGCCGCTTGGAAAGCAATACCGTCAAAACCAGGCGCCATAGCAATGTACGTTGGGTCATTAGCATTTTGACCATCAACAATCGCCGCCATACGCTTCAACGACTCTTTAACTTGCTCTTCAGAACACACACCGTGCTCTAACCAGTTAGTTAGGTGCTGAGAAGAAATACGCAATGTCGCGCGATCTTCCATCAAACCAACATTATTGATATCTGGAACTTTAGAACAACCAATACCAGCATCAACCCAACGAACAACATAACCCAATAGACCCTGACAGTTGTTATCAACTTCAGTTTGGATTTGTTCAGCCGTTAGTGCTGCTTTCGCGGCATCGTCCATTAGAGGAATCGTTAAGATATCATCTACAGAAGCATGCTTACGAGTTTTTAGACCTTCCTGAACAGCAAACACATCTACTTGATGATAGTGAATAGCGTGCAAAGTAGCGGCTGTTGGTGATGGAACCCATGCAGTGTTAGCACCAGACTTAGGATGAGCAATTTTTTGCTCCATCATCTGACCCATTTCATCAGGGATAGGCCACATGCCTTTACCAATTTGAGCGCGACCAGATAGATCTGTTTCAAGACCTGTATCAACGTTCCAATCTTCGTAAGCACCAATCCAAGTTTGCTGCTTCATTACAGATTTAGGTACAAAAGGACCCGCTAGCATAGAAGTATGAAGCTCATCACCAGTACGGTCTAAGAAGCCGGTGTTAATGAACACAACACGCTCTTTAGCAGCACGAATACACTCTTTCAAGTTAACAGTCGTGCGGCGTTCTTCATCCATAATACCCATTTTAACGGTAAAACGAGGAAGACCTAATGCATCTTCAACAGCAGCGAAGATATCGTTAGCAAACGCAACTTCTTCTGGGCCGTGCATCTTAGGTTTAACGATGTTTACAGAACCCGTAGTAGAGTTCTGGAACGGAGCATTACCCTTAAGGTCGTGCATTGCGATCATAACAGTCATCATTGCATCCATAATACCTTCAGGCACTTCAGCGCCGTCAGCCAATAGGATTGCAGGGTTAGTCATCAAGTGACCAACGTTACGAACGAATAACATAGAGCGGCCTTTCACAGAGAAAGTTTCGCCGTCTAGACCGGTATATTCACGATCTGGGTTCATCTTACGAGTGAAAGAGCTTGCGCCTTTTTTCACTTCAACCGCGAGATCACCTTTCATAAGACCCAACCAGTTGCCATAAGCAACCACTTTGTCTTCGCCATCAACACAGGCAACAGAATCTTCACAATCCATAATGGTTGTTAATGCAGACTCCATAGCAATGTCTTTCATGCCAGACGCATCAGACGAACCGATTGGACTAGTTGCATCAAATTGAAGCTCGAAACGAAGACCGTTATTCTGCAACAGAATACCTGTTGGAGCGGCTGCATCGCCTACAAAACCTTGCAGTTTGTCAGCATCTTTAAGGCCAGTCTTTGAACCGTCTTTTAAAGTAACCTGCAAAGCGCCATCAACGATTGCATAGTTAGTGCTATCAGCGTGATCGCCAGTTGCTAAAGGTGCAGATTCGTTTAAAAAGCCACGAGCATAAGCGATAACTTTGTCGCCACGAACCTGATTATAACCAGGACCTTTAGTCGCGCCATCTTCTTCAGAAATAGCTTTGGTGCCGTAAAGAGCATCGTACAAAGAACCCCAACGTGCATTAGAAGCGTTCAATGCAAAACGGGCATTCATGATCGGTACAACGAGCTGCGGACCCGCCATTTGAGCAATTTCAGGTTCAACATTAACCGTCGTTGCTGCGAAAGCTTCGCCTTCAGGTACTAGGTAGCCGATTTCTTGTAAAAACGCTTTATATTCAACAGCGTTATGAGGCTGACCAGCGCGCTCGGTGTGATACGCATCGATTTTAGCTTGTAAATCGTCACGCTTTGCTAAAAGTGCACGGTTTTTAGGTGCTAATTCATTAGCAATTTTATCGAACTTAGCCCAAAAATCTTGTGCTTCGATGCCTGTACCAGGAATCGCTTGATCGTTAATAAAATTGTATAGCTCTTTGGCAACTTGAATGCCACCACTTTGAACGTACTCAGTCATTTTATAGCCTCAAAACTCAATGTAAGTCAGCTTCCACTTAAAACTCAGGAAACAAGGATAAAACAGCGCCTTCTATCTATATGTAATTCCAGAAAGAAACACTTGAAAATTGTGGCGCAAATTATACAGCAAAATATCCTATGCATCCACGCCAAGCCTTTTGTTTCAACATAGCATTCGTTAACGCACAATAATATTGCATAAATTTGATTATTCAAAAAGCTTGACTATGGTTCAGTTATAACAACCCAAAGAGTGAACTGAAGAGTAATGAATATGCAAACAAAAAAAATCTGGGCACCATCATTATTAGCACTTGCTATTGCCTCACCCGCAATGGCAAGTGATTTAAACATAAACGGTTTCCTCAGTGTCGGCGCAAGCATGCTCGACAAAGACGATGCCTCTATAGCAGGAGCAGATAACCAGGGCGGCTTTAAAAACGATACAATTTTGGGCCTACAAATAAGCAAGCAAGTAAATGATAAAACAACAGTAACAGGCCAACTAGTCTCTCGCGGCAGTGACGACTATTCGACCGAAGCTGCCTGGGCTTTTGTTACTTATGCTGCAAATGATGACCTAGACTTACGTATGGGTCGTTTACGCGTCCCTGCATTCTATTATTCAGATTTCTTAGAAGTAGGATATACCTACAATTCCATTCGACCAGCAGAAGAAGTATATCGCATACCATTCTCGTCTATTGACGGTGTTGATTTAGCTCAACGCTTCAGCTCTGGGGATATCGATGGCACAGTACAGATATACTACGGCCGTTATCAAGGCGATTTTGAATCAAACGGTACTGTTTATGACGCTGATTTCAGAAATGTTACTGGTATTTCAGTATCAGCGAACATGGGTAATTTTGGTTCAAGACTGAGCTACAACCAAGGTGAACTCAATCTTGGCAGCCCCGCCCCTGCAGGCACAGATCTTGCTGTAGTTCAAGGAACAGCAAATTTTCTTGCTTCTGGTGACTTAAATGCAGCAAAAGATTTCAACATAAGTGGACAAACCTCAAGTTTTATAGAGGCTGCCTTAACTTATGACGATGGTACCTACAGTGTGTTAGCTGAATGGACTGCATTTGATCACGAAACATCTGTATTACTTGATGATCAAGCATGGATGGTGAGTGCAGCTATGCGCATGGGGGAATTTACTCCACACGTAAGATATTCTACACAGAAAGATGAATTTGATTCAGGCGTTGAAGGTGACATTCAAAAACAACTTCGCTTAGAAGCAGATGAATCTAGCATCACTTTAGGTCTGCGCTATGACTACGACAGCTCAACAGCATTAAAGTTTGAAATTCAAAACAATGATGAAAAAACAATAGAAGGCGCTGATGGCGATTCAGCAATCCTATACAGCGTTGCTGTTGACTTGGTTTTTTAAGGAGTAATAACTATGAAATTATTGAAATGTTCATACTCAGCACTTCTTATAAGTATTGCCGCTAGTTCAGCTTTTGCCGAGACTGCCGTCATTGTAAGTGCAGATAATCCAAACGCATCAATTGATAAAAACTTAGTCAGTAAAATTTTTCTAGGAAAAACGAAAAGTTTTCCTGATGGATCTCAAGCGCTACCGATAGATCAAGATGAGGGGTCAGACGTTCGTCAGGACTTTAACTCTAAGATTCTAGGGAAATCAGACAGTCAGTTAAAGTCTTACTGGTCTCGATTAATTTTTACTGGCAAAGGTACACCACCAACACAGTCTGGTAATGACGCAACCGTTAAAAGTCTCATTGCGAACAACCCAAATCTGATTGGTTATATCGACTCAGCAACAGTAGATAGCAGTGTTAAAGTTGTACATAAGTTTTAACTGGCCCTTTTTGATGCTACTTATTCTCAAGTAGCATCAAAACCATAAGGACACACATGAAAAAAAACTCAGTATTGTGCTTAATCAACTCTCTTTTCACGCTTAACCCCGTAAAATTGAATAAGCATCTGAATACCCTAAAATTAGTTCAGTCTACTGAGCTGCAGTCCGCTTAGTTTTTTAGGAGAAATAAGAATGAAATTAATGAAGAAAAGCCTATTTTTTCTATTACTTAGCAGCTCAAGCATACTTTGCAGTGCAGAGGTTGCTGTCATTGTCAGTAGTAATAATAGCAATTCCAATATCAGTGCAGCCGATATCAGTAAGGTTTTCTTAGGGAAGTCTAAAAGCTTCCCAGACGGCACTCAAGCGATCGCTATCGATCAAAATGACAACAGTGCTGCTCGTGATGAATTCAATGACAAGGTATTAGGAAAGTCATCCAGCCAGTTAAAATCATATTGGTCTCGTCTGATTTTTACAGGTAAAGGAACACCGCCAAAACAAGTTGCTAACGATGCCGCCATCAAGGCCGCTGTTGCAGGCAACCCCGCTATGATTGGCTATATTGATGCATCTGCAGTTGATGGGACGGTGAAAGTTGTTGCAAAATTTTAGCCTCTTTCAATAAGTTACTTTAACAAAAAAATGCTCATGCAGCTCACGCAAAGCCTGAGTACTTAAGACCAACTCATAGGCGATGACTAAATAATTAGCATCGCCTTTTTCTTTTCTCACGTTTGCTACTACAATAGCGTTTTTATTATTCATTAAGGCAATTTCTGTGACTAAGCAAGATAGTGCTACCGTTCAAGCTAAGAAGTTCGGCATACTCATGGTTAACCTAGGGACGCCAGAAGCTCCTACTCCGAAAGCGGTCAAGGCATACCTAAAAGAATTCCTGTCTGATGTGCGCGTTGTCGATGCTCCGCGTCTTATATGGTGGTTTGTATTACGTGTTATTCTATTAATTCGTCCAAAACCCGTTGCCAAAGCCTATCAAAGTATCTGGACAGATGAAGGTTCGCCGCTACTGGCCATCTCTAAAAAACAGGCCGCTGCTCTCAAGCTGCAACTGAAACAAGATATGGGTAAAGACATCCCTGTAGAGTTGGCGATGACCTATGGCAACCCGAGTATTTTAAGTGCCTCTAATGCACTTCGCAGCCAAGGTGTAGAACGCATATTGATACTTCCTATGTACCCGCAATTCTCATCATCAACAACCGCGGCTATCTACGACAAGTTATCTGACTTATTAAAACAATGCCCACACCTACCCGAAATGCGCTGGATTCGTGATTTTCATGATTACCCAGATTATATCGAAGCATTAGCTCATTCTGTTAAACAACAATGGGAAAAAACTGGGCAAAGTGAAAAGCTATTAATGTCGTTTCATGGTGTACCAGAACGCTACACCGCTAAAGGGGACCCTTATGAGCATCATTGCCGTAAAACAGCGGTATTGCTAGCTGAGAAACTCGCGCTTAAGCCAGAACAATGGCAGTGTTGCTTTCAATCCCGCTTTGGCCGTGAAGAGTGGGTCAAACCTTATACAGATGATACCCTGAAGCAATGGGGTGCAGACGGTATTAAAAGCGTTGATATTATTTGTCCGGCATTCTCAGCCGATTGCTTAGAAACCCTAGAAGAGATTCAGGTGGAGAATAAAGAATACTTTATTGAGGCTGGTGGTGAGATCTATAACTACGTGCCCGCCCTCAATGACAATCCTGATCATATTGAGATGCTAAGTAAGCTAGTTCAACAACACACACAAGGCTGGTAACCTTCTTAGGTTAGTTCCCCCCGAATGGTTCCCCGATAGTAAATAGCAAAAAAGGCCGCGTTGAAGTTCATTCATCGTGGCCTTTTTATTGACGAGTGTATTAAGCGTTTTTCTTACCCGAAAAATATTTATCGATCCAATAATCTGCACTAACCACCTTACCTGCTCCGGTAAAGAACAGGGATAGCAGCATAATGAAATACGTCACACCAAATTCAATACCGTTATTCAATATAACAAAATTACCTTTTGCAGTTAGCCACTCATAGTTTCCATGCTCTTGCAGTATAGATCGTGCTGCAGCCGTTCTTTCGGCCACCCCAGTATCTGCTGCACTATCTGCAATAGCCGACCATCCATTCCCCCAATGCACGGTAAAAATTGCCACAAGCATGGTGACCATTAAAGGAATTGTAATGTATCGTGTGGCAAAACCAATCAAGAGAAAAATTGCCCCCAATATTTCAGTCCAAGTTGCTAAAAAAGCTAATAACATTGGCGCGGGCAAGCCTAAACCCCAATCAGTGTTACCAAACCAAGCAACCGTATTTTCAAAACCTACCCATTTATTAGTACCTGCCATCCAGAATGGAATGAATAGATACAACCTTAAAGCAAGTGGTGCCAATGCATCCAAACAACGGGTTTTATTGAATTGTTCATGCGCCCACTGCGTGACCTTAACGATTCCCATAATATTCCTTGAGTAATTCTTTGTTTTTATTTAATTAATAATATCCAACCAAGTCTTATCTAAAGCCCTAGCTAAATAACTCCCCAAATAATACCTTGCTGCAACCATTGCTCTAATATCTCGACCCCGCCCTGGTATGCTGCCTGTTGACCGTCAAGATTATTTTTATGCAAGAGTAAATTAAGTGCTTCATCACCTGTTCGCCCTCCTTCTTTTAACAGTGCCAATAACTGCAAAGTAAAAGAATTAGTTTCGGTAAAACCTACTTCATCATCCTGCTTTCGAAAAACAATCAATGCGCTTTGCTGAGGAGCCGGATGCCGATTATCACTTGATATCTGATGCACAGGATATTGATATAAAAAGCCTTCAATAACAGCTGATAAAACTGGCACCTTAGTTAGCACATCACCTTTTTCAGCAACAGTTTGAAAAGTAATTTGTTCCGGCTCGGGCTCAACATCAACAAACAGCTCTAACCATTCATAATGCGCAAGCTCGTAGAAATAGACGGGGTCTTTCTCACTGGGAGTAAATTCGTTTTCCAAGAACAACAAAAACTCTCTGGATATTTCTAAAAAGTAAGGCGTTTTATTATGATGGCGAATAAAAAAATCACGCCCCACTTCTAACCAGCGTTTTTCACCCATAATTTCGGCAAGTACCGGAAAACCACCCGATAAAAAGCCCATGATATTCTTGAAAAACAAGTCACGATAAATCGACATGTGTCGTTCATCCACATCACTTGGGCGATCAATACACAAAGGAGACTTAATATGACCAGAAAATTGCTGCTGAAGCTGTTTAAATTTTGGAATTTCAGCAGTCATCAAAACCTCCTGCCTTTAGCTGAGCCTTCTTAATAAGGTTAACCTCAACCATCAGCTCATCAACATCAGGAATATTAAAGTCTCGCTCAAGAAGCGTAGGAATAACTCCATGCTGCTGATAAGTAAAATCTAACAAGTCCCACACACTTTGTTTTATGGCAGCACCGTGAGTATCCACCAATAAATCTTCCGCTTCTTCATAGTGGCCAGCGATATGGAGGTAAGAAATGCGCTCTGTAGGAATTTTTTTCAAGTAGTCTTTCGCATCAAAACCATGATTTGTGCTATTAACAAAGACATTATTGACGTCTAGCAATATGCGACAGTCTGCCTCTTTTACGACCGCCTTAAGAAAATCAATCTCTTCCATTTCCTTACCGGGTTGAGCATAGGCCGAGACATTTTCAATAATTAAGGGCTGTTCGATAATATCTTGCACCGTACGAATGCGATCAGCAACGTAGTGCACAGCCTCTTCAGTGAAAGGAATCGGCATGAGATCGTACATATGACCGTCATTACTGCAATAACTTAGGTGCTCGCTGTACGCCTTAATATCATGCAATTTCATGAACTCGGCGACTTGCTTAACAAAATCGATATCAAGCGGATCTGGACTACCAATGGATAGCGAAAGCCCATGGCACAGAAAATCGAATCGTTCAGTAAAGCTACGAAAGTGCTTACCCAGACGCCCACCGACGTTCATCCAGTTTTCTGGAGCAACCTCCATAAAATTAATATCATCAGCCGTCACAGACGATAACGGACCCAAAAGGGTCCGTCGTAATCCGAGACCCGCGCCGCTAATTGGATAGCTTGGCATTTAGATCCCCTAACTTAATGATTAAGTAATTCACGACTAACCGCCGCACTTACCTTCACCACATTTACCTTCTTTAGCGGCTTTTTTCTCACCACCGCACTTACCTTCGCCACACTTGCCTTCTTTAGCAGATTTTTTCTCACCACCGCACTTACCTTCGCCGCACTTGCCTTCTTTAGCGGCTTTTTTCTCACCACCACACTTACCTTCGCCGCATTTACCTTCTTCAGCAGATTTTTTCTCGCCACCGCACTTGCCTTCGCCACACTTGCCTTCGTGATGAGCGGCAACTTTATAACCCGTTTTTAACTCTGCAGTTGCAAATGGGTTTTCAGCAGCTTGTGTTGCTGGCATTTGAGTCATCGCTGTTACAAATGCTGTACCAAGTACTGCAGCTAAAGGTTTTGCTGTAGATTTCGTCATGATGAGTTCCTTTAATTTTTGTTTGTACGTTATTTCTATGAGTTATTTTCTATTATGTATTCTATCTTACGACAGGAGCTTGTTATCAAGTCAGCTCTCATTCTTCATTAGTACGTCACTACAAAGAATAGTTCAAGAATAGTTCAAATATCTGACTTATCCCAATGGCTAAAGCTCAGTTACAGTGACAATTCCATCTTAATATCATTCCAGCGCTGACGTAATCGCTTACTCGAAACCGGCTCACTGGTCCCTAATGGCTGGGCAAATAAAGACATTCTTAACTCTTGAATCAGCCAATAAAAGCCCAGTAGCTCAGCATTGGCATAATAAGGTATCGCTAGCTGTTTTATCCCTGCCTGATGCAATTGTCGCATTTCGTCGACTTCTGCGATCCGCAAACGATCACGCTGCAGCTGGCCTTGTAATTTATCTAACCGATAAAGGATACCCTCTATATATCTAGGGTATGATTTCAGATACAACCAAGGCGTCTGAATAATAAAATTGGGCTGAAATAATTCATTCAGTTGAGACTTGATATCACTATACGCATACGCACGATCAATCGTCGTATTTCCTTTCATCTGCTTCAATACTTTATGCCTTAGCGGAAGTACTCGTTTAAGCCAATCAATAATCTTAACTAACGTAGGGTAGAGTTCTGAGCGATTATCCAGACACTGTTTAAATGCCTGCTCAGTTCTTGGCAATTCATCCTCAGACAACATACATAAGTTATAACACGCGTCTAGTATGTCGTTATAAAACTCTTGCTTAGGCGCCAAGCCTTGGGCATAAGGCATCACAGGATCTAACAGCCTAAGCTCTTTTCGTAATTCTTTGTCTTGTATGGCCAAAGACAACCGCAGTAAACGAATTATACCTTGTCGACTGGATAACTCCGCAAAATCCTCATCGGCATGCAATGTCATATCAACATGGCCACCTTGATCGATTAACATGGGAAACATACGAACCTTAAGGCCTTGAAGGTCTCTTTCAGTTACTTTAGGCAGCTTAGAAAAATCCCATTGTGTAATATTCGATCGATCAAATTCTTTATCGGTCAGTACCGTTGCTTGCGCCTGACCTATGCCTTCGAATTCTTCTCGAAGTGTCGTCAAATCACGACCCTGACCAACAACCTTTTCGTTATCAACGACCTGATAATTCATTTTAAAATGATCATCTAAGGGTATCGAACGTAGATCCTCGAGCTCAACTTTTATGCGATATTGACTGTATAAAAAATTTACCAGTTGAGGAAACAGACCACCCTCACCGACGTTGGCAAGCTGTAAAAATTGGTCAGCCGTATTAGGGACCGGAACCAGCTGCTTACGCAGCGGCTTAGGTAATCCTTTTAATATAGCGATGCATTTTTCTTTTATAAAACCAGGCACTAACCAATCAGCCTGATCAATAGAAATTTGTCCGAGTACTGATGCCGGCACAGTCATCGATACCCCATCATCTTTAGCACCCGGAGAAAATGCATACGCCAGTGGAAAACTAATGCCTTGATAGTTAAAATAACTCGGATACAACGCATCAGTAACGCTATCTTCACTTTGCTTTAATAAATATTCTTTGGTTAAATAAAGAAGTTTTTCATCCGTCTCTGGTTTCTTTATCCAAGCATACAAGCTAATAACCGAAGCGACATCGGTAGGGATATGCTCATCATAAAAATGAGCAACTACTGCATCTTCAACGACATAACTACGTGTTCTTGTTTTCTCTTCTAACTCAGCTAATTCAGCAATCAAATTAACATTATGCTTATAAAATTTTGATTTTAATTCGATGTTATTTTCAACAAGGCCTTGCTGAATAAATAAATTTCTCGCCTCGGGCATATTAATACGACTAAAATCAATTGCGCGCTTAGGATTAATAATTAACCCATACAAGCTGGTCTGTTCAAACGCAATTACTTGCCCACGTTTTTTACTCCAGTGAGGCTCAAAATAACTTTTACGCAACAACGGCTGCGCAAGTTGTTCAAGCCACTGCGGATCAATTTTGGCGACCGTACGGCCATACAAACGCGACGTTTCCATTAACTCGGCAGCCACAATCCATTTAGGGCGTTTCTTGTATAAACCTGATGCAGGGAAAATTTGTAACTTACGCTGACGAGCGCCTAAATACTCTGCGCCCTCTTCTTTTTGCGCAATGTGACTTAATAATCCAGCCAATAAAGATTTATGAACATTCTCATAACTTGCGGGTTCATTATTTAAAATAAAATCCATTTCTCTGCATAAAATATGCAGTTGCTTATGAACATCTCGCCACTCACGCATACGCATGTAATTTACAAAATGTTTTTGGCACCATTTACGTAATTGCGAATTAGTAAGTTCTTGCCTTTGCTCTTCAAACGCATCCCATAGATTTACGTAGGATAAAAAATCGGATTCTTCATGAGCCAGTTCTTTATGTTTTTGATCAGCCGCTTGCTTCTTATCAGCAGGCCTTTCTCGTGGATCTTGTATACTTAAAGCCGATGCAATAATTAATACTTCACGTAAAGCATTCTGTTTTTTTGCTTGTAAAAGCATACGAGATATTCGAGGTTCAACCGGCAAACGGGACATTTGACGGCCAAGCTGAGTTAACTCAAACTGCCCTTCTTTATTGCTCGAAGAGACCGCTTCAAGCTCTTGTAATAAGTTAAACCCATCTTTGATAAATCGAGGATCAGGGGCATCAACAAAAGGAAATTCACTGATATTACCGAGCTTAAGCGATATCATTTGCAAGATAACAGCCGCTAGGTTTGTTCGTTGTATTTCTGGTTCAGTAAATTCAGGACGAGACAAAAAGTCCTCTTCAGAATAAAGGCGAATACAGATACCATCCGCCACACGTCCACATCGGCCACGACGTTGATTTGCGCTGGCTTGAGAAATAGCCTCAACAGGTAATCGCTGAACTTTAGAGCGATAACTGTAACGACTGATTCGAGCAACACCCGAATCAATCACATAGCGAATACCTGGAACGGTCAACGAGGTTTCAGCAACGTTCGTTGCCAAAATTATTCTGCGCCCGACGGACTCTGAGAATATTTTTCCCTGATCACTGACACCTAAACGCGCATACAACGGCAATATTTGGCTATTACGCAGGTCTTTATCATGGGCCATCATTTTACGAAGAAATTCAGCGCACTCTCTAATTTCACGCTCACCAGGTAAGAATACGAGCACGTCGCCCGCCTGTTGCTTAATTCTATCTTGCTGTGCGAGTTCTTGAAGCCCGTGTAAAATACCTTCTTGGATTGTTAAGTCAGTATCATCTTCACTCTCACGAACAAGCGGTCTAAAGCGATCCTCTACAGGAAAGGTGCGGCCAGAAACTTCGATGACAGGGGCATTAGAGAAATGCTCACTGAATCTGGTTAAATCAATCGTTGCTGATGTAATGACAACTTTAAGATCGGGCCGTTTAGGCAATAATTGTTTTAAGAAGCCGAGTAAAAAATCAATATTCAGACTGCGTTCATGAGCTTCATCGATAATAATGCAATCATATTCTGATAAAAATTTATCATGCTGAGTTTGCGCCAACAAAATACCATCGGTCATTAACTTAACGCGAGTGCGCTCTGTCGTCTGATCGCTGAATCGAACCTGACAACCAACTTCTTGGCCCATCTCGACTTCAAGTTCTTGCGCAATCCGGCTAGCAACTGAGCGAGCGGCTAATCGTCTTGGTTGTGTATGGGCAATCGTGCCAGCCTGCCCAAGCCCTAGTTCGAGACATAGCTTAGGCAACTGAGTTGTTTTACCTGAGCCCGTTTCGCCCGCAATAATCACAACTTGATTCTTAGATAGCGCTTCGAGTATTTGTTCTCGCTTTTGACTGACCGGTAAAGTTTCTGGATATTGAAGCTTCAGTTCGGTCTTACGCTGTGCCAATATTTGCTGACTGCGTTCGATCGTTTGAAGTAACTTAGCCAGTTTTTTATCAATGGGCTTTTCCTGCTGTATTAAGCGGAATATTGCCTGTAAGTCTCGATTTAAGCGAAATTTATCTTTGGCTAGACAATTATTGACTGCTTGTTTAAGCGCATTTCTATCAAGCTTGTTATTCTGACTCACATCTCACCCAGTGATCTATTCTGTTGATATTGTTTAATAGCATTAATGTAATTGCTTATCGCGTTAAAACGAAAACGCCCTGCATTAGCAGGGCGTTATTCTAACAAACTATCAATCAAACATCTGCCAAGATAGGCTTATGCTTTATTTTCCATTTTAGCCATTTCTTCATCTCGAAGTTCACGACGTAAAATTTTACCAACGTTTGTTTTTGGCAATTCATCACGAAACTCAACATGCTTAGGTATTTTATAAGCGGTCAATCGCTCACGAGCCCAAGCTTTAACATCCGCAGCCGTTAAGTTTTCATTACTGGATACCACAAAAATTTTAACCGACTCTGAAGTCTTAGGATCTGGGATACCAATCGCAGCCGCTTCTACAATATCAGGGTGCGTTACAATTTCGTCTTCAACTTCATTTGGATAAACATTGAAGCCCGATACGATGATCATATCTTTCTTACGATCAACAATCTTCATATAGCCATCTTCACTGATCACCGCCACATCGCCTGTTTTTAACCAACCATCACTCGAGATAGTTTCAGCCGTGGCTTCTGGGCGCTGCCAATAACCCTTCATTACTTGAGGGCCTTTAACACAAAGTTCCCCTGCTTCACCAACAGGAAGTTCATTGCCGTTATCATCGATAACTTTACAGTTCGTACTCGCCACTGGAAGACCAATGGTACCCAACTTGATATGACCTGGAGGATTGAAAGAAACAACAGGAGACGTTTCAGTCATACCAAAACCTTCAGCGATATCGCAGTTTGTAACCTGCTTCCACTGATCGGCGGCATCTTTAGTTAATGCCATACCACCAGAAATAGTTAATTTTAAACCACTAAAGTTTAATGCCTTGAAAACCGGCTGACTGCACAGTGCAACAAACAATGTATTCAAACCAACAAAGCAAGAAAACTTGGTATTTTGTAATACTTTAATGAAACCTGGAATATCGCGAGGATTAGGAATTAATACACTGTGATTACCTGTTTCAAGTAATACCATGCAATGAACCGTAAAAGCATAAATATGATAAAGAGGAAGTGGCGCAATAGCCGTTTCTTTACCCTTATCCAATGCCATGCTGAACAGGCCACTGCACTGAAGCATATTGGCGATCAGGTTTCCGTGGGTCAACATTGCGCCTTTTGCTACGCCTGTTGTACCACCCGTGTATTGCAATACAGCAATATCATCTTGCTTTAGAGCAGGGGTCGTAAATGACTTACCTTGCCCTAAACTAAGTGCTTTGCGTAATGTAACGGCTTTTGGAATATTGTACGATTCAACTTCTTTTTTAACATATTTTAAAACGCTGTTTATCAAAACACGCTTCACCGTTTTGTGCATGTCGCCTACTTCGGTGACAATCACAGTTTCGATTGATGTGTTGGCCAAAACACGCTCAGCTTTTGCAGCCATGTTTGCTAAGACAACTAAGGCTTTTGCACCTGAATCGTTAAACTGATGCTCCATCTCACGTTCAGTATAAAGTGGATTGGTGTTTACCACGGTCATACCTGCACGCATTGCACCAAAAACAACAATTGGATATTGAAGTACGTTAGGAAGTTGAACAGCGATGCGATCGCCAGCTACAAGCGTTGTTTCGTTTTGTAGATACGCAGCGAATGCAGCACTTTGAGATTCAAGCTCTGCATATGTCAACGTTTGACCAAGGCACGAAAAGGCTGGCTTATCAGCATATTTAACAACAAACCCATTAAATACTTCTACAACTGACTGGTATTGGTTGATATCAATTGTTTTAGCAAGGTCTGCTGGATATTTATCCTGAAAAAATGTTTCGTTCATGCTCAGTTCCCAATTAGAATCGTACGAATACTGTACTAAAGTTAATATGCCTAAACTGGATCATCTTTAAATGAGTCTTTGTTTGGCGCATTTTGATCAATTTATGGGAGCAAAGATTACCATTTTTTACTATTGCGGGCAAAAAACCTTAACTAAAAGCATACAAAAAAGGCCAAAATCACAGTAATCTAATGACTTAGCACACAAACTTATAACGATAACGAGCTCACCTCGAACAACAGGTTAAAACATGACCAGTAAAATAACACCAGTAACCGCGAAAGATGGCCGCAACATCGAAGCCCACTGCTGGACATCTCCTGCGGCAAAAGCCAACATTCACATTTGTCACGGTATGGCTGAGCACATTAATCGCTATGACGAATTGGCTAATTTTTTAAATCAACAAGGTTTAAATGTTATTAGCCACAACCATAGGGGCCACGGTAAAGGAGAGATTTTAGGCCACTACAGTGATAAGGATGGCTGGGCTAAAACCATTCAAGATATCGCCGATGTTCAAGATCAGGTTATTGAGGATAAATCTCTGCCTATTTTTTTATTCGCACATAGTATGGGATCTTTTATTGCTCAAGGTTTTGCAATTCGTCATGGCAAGCGATTAGCGGGTTTAATATTATCAGGGACCAATTATCAGCATCCCTTTATGTACTATGCCGGTCGAATAGTTGCTAAGGCAGAAAGACTTCGTTTGAAAAAAGGTGTCCCTTCCATTGTCATGGATACACTCTCTTTCGCATCATTCAATAATTACTTTAAACCTACTCAAACAGATTTTGATTGGCTTAGCAGAGATCAAAATGAAGTCCTTAAGTACATTAATGATCCATTATGCGGTTTCCCATGCAGCGCTGAAACCTGGGTTCAATTATTAACGGGGTTAATAGAAATTAGCCAAGAAAATGAACTTATTAAAATCCCACCGACTCTACCGATCCATTTATTGGGTGGCGATAAAGATCCCGTCGGACGAATGGGTAAAGGAATTCCCGCATTAAATGAAAAACTACTCAAAACCGGTCATGACAAGGTTTCGTATAAGCTTTATAAAGATGGACGTCATGAAATGCTAAATGAAACATGTAAGTATGATGTTTACCAAGACATCCTTAATTGGGTTAATTTACAGATCAGTGCGTAATCTGAGAGTTTCGTTAATTTTGAAGTTCACTTAAATAAATATCACCTATGTGATATTTGAAACTTTTAAGATAACGGTATAAGTAAATCACTCTAGCGTTGAATAAGAATTTTAGACATAAAAAAACCACCCGTGGGTGGTTTTTAAGCTGCCAACACACTTAAGGAATAAAGCGGATTGGAAATTCTACCTCTGTCACATCAACTCCTGGCTTCGCATCGAATGAAATCAAACGACAACGTGAAGCTAAGCGTCTTTGCAACTTCGCATCCTTCAGCTCACTGTCTTTAACAGTACAGCTTGATACTTTACCATCAGGCTCAATTTTAAGCTTCAAGGTCACGCTACCTTCCAAGGCTGCATTCTTACGAAGCGCTGCACGATATAACCGGTCGAAGGCTGACTTGTGCTGCTCGAACACTAAGCGCAGCGATTCTTGGCTACGTCCAGAACCCGTTTCCTCAACCTGTATCTCTTCGCTGCTTAGCTCAACAGAAGTAACATCACGAGCAGAAAGATCTTCTCCTACTGTCGCCGTTGTTAAGGCTGCAACGCTCACACCACCAGAACCACGCCCAGCGGCATTACGATCAATAACAGAACCAACTTGCGTTGCCTGATTCCCTTTATTAGACAAACCCTTGCTAGAAGTATTCAGTGCAGTAATCGGTACAGATCCAGCAATACTGCTTAACGCTTTCAACGCGTCATTACCAAAAGCGGCTTTGGCTTTTTCTTTAGCCTGCACTCTCTTTTCTTTTGGCACTTCCTTTTTAGGCTTTGGTTTTGGCTTGGGTTTAGGCTTCGGCTTGGGTTTAGGCTTCGGCTTTTCCTCTACCTTTTTAGGTTTCGGCTCAGGCTTTTTCTCTTCCTTTTTTTCAATCGGTTTTGGTTTAGGTTTCGGCTTTGGCTTGGGTTTTTCAAGTTTTTTACGCTTAATAACTTTTGCCAGTGCAGGCGGAACCTTCTCTAATTCTGTACGTTCGATTTCTGGTAAAGAAATTTTAGGTACGATAAAACCAACCACTAAAACAATGCTCAAAAAGATAACCAGAATAATACGGAAACCTTTCTGATCTGCATCATTCCAAGGTAACTCAGGAGGACGAATTATTGATGTCGCCATAATTAGCTCGCCTCCCCTTTCTGATTAACCGCAAGGGAAATATTATTAAATTCGGCTTTAGCACACGTATCCATAATGCGCTTAAGTACAGAGTAAGGAGTATCCTTATCACCCATAATGGTAATAGGGCGCCCTTGATCTTTTAACTCAAGCGGTAATGGTGAACGTGTCGCGAGATAATCCAGTTCTTTCTTTAGCGCTGGAATAATTTCGCCTTCAAGCTTAGCAATTTCACTAATTTTAGCGACAGAACGACCTTGAACCAACAAATCGCCTTTTGTCACGATTATGCGAACCGTATCTTTCAATTCATTTGCCGCAATTGATTTTGGCAACTGAATAGCGTCGTTACTTTGCACCTCAACATCGTTTTGATTCATCATCAAAAAGAAAACCAAGATAGTAAAAATATCCATCAAGGCGGTTAAGTTCAAAACAGACTTATTGGCATTTCGCTTATGGTTTCGCTGCATGCGCTTGGCGCGTCTAGACATTTTCATGGCTGCACCTCTTCTGTATTAGAAGGGGTATTAAGCACAGGTGCGTCACCCAAAGAAACCTCAGGAAAAAGCACAGCATCCACTAATGATGCTGCCACCACCGTTTCATACGTGCGCGCAGTATCCATAATGGCAACGAGGGTCTGATAATCAATTTCTGGTGTTGGTAATAAAACCAAATCTTTCTTATCAGGAAAGCCTTTTTTTACTTGCTGAAGTACTTCCGATAACTTCTTATGGTTTTGCTGCCCTTCAACAACGGGAATATCTCCAATGACACGGGAGGCTCCACCTGCTGCGACTATGATTTGCAAACCTGTTTTACGAACGGTAACTTCAACTGATACATCTTCAGGATTAACGTTCCCGACAGAATCCCCTAATGGCAACTTAAGATCGAGTACGGCCGTCTGTGCAAACACCATGTTTAATAGCAGCACAGGAACCAGAATGATCATTAAATTCATGAAGGAAGTAATATCGAGATCCGCCTCTGATTTCATTCTCTTATGGCGTCTCATTACAACTTCTCCATTAGCCTTCTTTAGTAGGGCTTGGCTTACGCTCAGTGACGATATTTAAGAACTTAACGCCTGCCATCTCAATGCTATCAACGATTTCATTCGTTTTAGCTTGCAAGAAGGTATGACTAAGCAGTAATGGTATAGCGGCCATTAGACCAAAAGCGGTGGTATTCATGGCCACAGAGATAGACTGAGAAAGCAAAGTTGCTTTGTCGGCAGGTGCCGCGTTGGCTACCGCGGTAAACGCAGCAATCAGACCCATAATAGTACCTAGTAGCCCCATTAGCGTTGCGATATTGGCCAATGTAGCAACATACTGAGTACGCTTTTCTAGCTGTGGAATCGCTTCCATAACGCCTTCTTCCATCGCTAATTCAATATCTTCACGACGACCCGTTGGAATACGGCTAATACCTGCCGCGAAGATAGTAGAAATTTTAGCGTCTGAAGCGTTGGTATAATTCAATGCTGCGCGAAAGTCGCGCTTTTGCAACATAGGTAAAACTTCTTCAAATGATCGGCGATTAGAAGATTTCTCACGGGATAAGAAAATAAAGCGCTCAAGTGTTACCGCAAGGCCAATCGCTAGAATAATAGCGATGGGGTACATAAACGTACCGCCCTCTTGAAAGAATCGAATAATAGTATCCATATGTAATCCCCTGATTTTTTTATAGTTTTAGCTTTAGTTTTAATTTTATATATTATCGTATTTCTTAAATATAATGGCCATAAGCCAAAACACTGGAAATTTGGTTGTTTTAATCAGCCGTAATACTAATGCATTAGTGCTGATTTATAATGATTTTTTTTCGTTATTTTTATTATTATTTGTTTTTACTTCCATCGGCATCGTCAGATGCTGTATTTAGATTCTGATAATAATCCAAATACTTTACTTCTCTTTTCATTGTTTGGCGACTGATTGGCTTTAGCCATTGCTCGCGATAACTATTAACCGGTGCATACAAACGACCAGCACCGGGTGCTGGCTGCCAAGGTGTAATATACAAAACATTCGGCTCTTCGCTATTTCCTTGGATTGATATTCCATCCAAACGTATCACTTCACCTGCGAAGACATTCGATGCAGCAAATAATAACAGCAGCAATCGTGCTTTCATTACTCTTCTCCTGCTAGCTGTGGCGCTGAAGAATTCGCCTCAACAGCCGTTTCGATATTCTGCACGGGCTCTTGTTGAGATTCAGCAGGCACTCTGCGCTTAAGATCAACAACCCAAGACTGCACAGTTTCGTCTTGCTGCGAACCTAAAGCCGCTAGGTATTTTTGATAATAAGACAATGCAGTAACGTTATCATGTAAGTATAAATCGGATAATACCCCAATATTGTAGAGCGTCATAATGTCATTTGGATTGCATACTAAAGCCGCTAAATACTGATCTTTAGCCTCTTTGAACTGGCCTAACTCTCGTAATACAACGCCTTTTAAAGAAACCGCTTGGCAAAACTTTTCATCCTGCTGCAACGCATTATCAATACTGACCAGTGCCTCGTCATACTTTTCTTGCTTACTTTGCGCAATTGCTAAATTCGACCATGGTCCGGCAAAATTAGGGTATTTTTGCGTCACCTCTAAGAGTAGTGTTTCCGCGTCTTCATATTCTTCATCTTGCAGAAGTTCTAATGCATCACCAAATGACTGCTGTAACTCTGCGGGTATGGCCCCTAACACATCTGCTTGCGTATCAACCACAACAGGCTTAGGTGTAAACATGCTGCAACCACTTAACAATACCGCAGCGAGCAACAAACTCAGTCGCATACACTTAACGAATAGCGTCGACATAACTCACCTGTTTTTCATATTTAGCATACTGAGCTGGCATCAAGTCAGCCAAAGAACCATAGCTCTTTTTTACCCATTGATCATATAAGCCATCAAACGTGCGTCCAGCATTAGTTTGGTGAACCTCAATGGCTGCTTCTTCTAATGGGAACGCTTGGTCTTCAAGTAAATATCCATATTCTTCTAGCTCCAACTCATCTAAGCCCTCTGGGCGCTCAGATGCCAGCAAGCCCTTACCAAACTGAGAATAAAGCTCTGCAATTCTATACGTCGCAGATGTTGTAAATTCTAACACCCCTATTTGCACGGCCTGAGTATATCGATCAAGAGCTGCCTTCATGAGTTTATTCTTTCTATTAATCGATTTATCCAATGGCAATGTAATCTTTACTCGATCAAATTTAATACGTTCATTCTCACCAAGCTCATAAGCCGCTTTTGCTGCTAAGTATTTAGAGCGATCGGTTTTATCATTTTTCGCACCTAGGTGAAGCCAAACAATTTTATTCATCCAGAACAGGCGTTTAGTATCATCACCTTGTGCTAAATAAATTTGATCGAGCTTATGATGCGCTTCAACGGCCGGATTGAAAGGTCTTTTGTAATCATGAGCATAACGCTTGTACATGGCGAGAGCATTGTCTAAGTCGTCCGCTTTTTCGAAATACTCTGCAGACTGAAATAAAGCAATGCGCTGTTGGTCTTTATTGCCACCTTGCTGCCATATTTTTTTAAGTTCAAAGGCCGCACCACGCCAATTTTCTTGGCTTTCGTAAGCGACAATCAATTTAGACGGAATGTCTTTTACCAAGCGGTGCTTAGGATAGGTTTTTCTAAAGTCGAGTAATACCGGCACAGCTTGATCATACTTTTCAGCGGCCATTAATAGTGTTGCAGCATCAAATTCTGCACTAACCTTGATATCACTTTCAGGTACTAATGCAGCAATACGAAGCCAGTTCTTAACCGCTAAATCATTATCACCAGCCGCTTTGGCTAACTCGCCCTGCTTATAAACAGAGGCCGCAAGTTTCTCGCGTAAATCTTTACGCGCTCTCGCTTTAATTTTGTCATAACCTAATGCTTCGGTAATCGCTTGCTCAGCTTCGACATACTGCTCTAAATGAAAGCTGGAGTGGCTTCTTACCAATGATGCGCCATAGCGATGGCGAGCTGACAAATTGCCTTCCGACTGCCATGCAAGATTTGCGGTGGCTAACGCTTGTTCATAATACTTACCGGTTAATAGCATCTCAGAGGTATTCACCAGTACTTGGCCACGGCGTTCATCTTCTGGAAACTCTTGAACAAAGCGCATAGCACTAGCAACAGTTAGCTGACGCCAAACAAGCTGTTCAGATTTTTTAGGCTTGTGCTTACTGTAAGTTAAAATCGCGGCATAACCTGATTCAGACGCTTTTTCATATTTAGGGTACTGATACGCCACGATTTCATAATGATCTTTAGCCAGTGGGTACTGCTTTGTCTGGTAAGCAACTTCTGCAAGTAAGAAGTGCGCTTTTGCCGTATCTTTTGCTTCTGGGAAACTACGGATATATTCACTATACCAATCAATGGCTTCTTGTAAGCGTTCACGTTTTTCTTTTCTATTTTTTATACGCTGGCCCCAAGCATGATTAAAACGTGCAAGATCCCAAATATACGTACCCAATGCAGGCTTAATACTTTCTTGAATAACCGCGTCATGAGTTTCCCAATACTCTCCGCCAATACCAAACGTTTTTACGAATATTTTTTTATGTTTACGCAATAAAGTGGAATAACGCGCCTTCGCGTAGCCATCGACCAATCTTTGATAAAAAACGGGGGCTAGGACATCTTGCGGATAGCGATTAATAAAGGCACGCAGCGTCGAGGCACCACTTTTGTAATACTGCTTATCATAATACTGCTCAGCCAAAGTCTCATAGACTCGATACTCATAATGCCGCTGACCAATTTTCGCATAGAACTGATCAACATTTTTCCAATCACCTAGGTAATCAAAAGTAATCGCCATAATCCGTAAGATATCATTCAGCATATCTTTTTGGCCGATAGAAGCATTATTAAGCGAGTCACTGTCTGGATATTCAAAATCCAAAATAGAGGTAAAGGATAATAATGAACCTTCATAATTATTTTGTTTAAACTGCGACCAACCAATAAGGTACATTGCGCTTAAATAATATTTGTTTTCTTCTGCACCTCGTTCGATCAAACGCTGATAAGCATTTTCTGCTAAATCATAAACACCATTCGCGTAATAGACTTCACCAAGGCGAAATAACGATTCAAGATAATGATCTGATCGAGGGTAATATTCCGTTAACTGCTCTAAAACACGAATGGTTTCAAAAGGTTCTCCTGCCAAAGAGTAGGCTTTAGCAAGTTGATATAAAGCTAAATCATTGTCGTTACGATCGGGGTACTTAGCCAATAATCTTTCATAATCCGCAATTGAGTCTCGACCAAAGTCGATATCTTGCGCTTGATTTTCATCACCGATTATCTCACCACCGTTTAATAGGATGTACTCATCTTTCTGTAAGCGAAGGTTGGCAATCCGATGATAGGCTCTAATTCTTAATTCATCATCAGTCGATACGTCTAAATAGGCGCGATATTTCCCCATAACTCGATCATGGTCAATATCAATATTTTCGTTTTCCATTAACCGTAAATTAACAGGGGCTAAATTCTGCAGAGTTTTATCTTGAATACTTTCGCTTTCTACTAGAGTTTCTAAAACACTACAGCCAGACAATATAAAAAGTAAAAAAGCAGACAATAATAATTTTTTCATTATTTCTGCTCCTCATCATTTAATTCACTAAACGCCACTTGGCGCTGGAGGGCTTCATCGTATAATCTTGCAATCGACAAGCGAGACTGAGCAAGATAGTCGTTTATTCTAGCAACCTGATCTGTAAGGTATTGTTTTGACTCAGCCAACAATACCGTTTTAGTTTCGAGTTTTGCTTGCTCGGTAGATGCCTTCAAGCGCTTCACCTTCGATAATACCGCTAATATTTTATCTTTCATGCCGACCCAAGATGATGGCGACCATTGATTAGCAAGCTGTGTTTCGAGCAATTGTCGATCGGCAATTTTTAAATGTTTATCCATGCCAACCAATTGTTGTTTAAGTCCCCATTGCTTGCTCGGTTTTTCTTCATTCATCTGCCACAGTAAAACACCTTTTACTCTTTCCCAGCGATGCTGATACATTTTGACGTCACGACTCGCCTTATTAACCAACGCGAGGTCTTCAATGATTTTTACCGAGCGTCGTAATACATCGACGCTGGCGGCTTGTTCATCATTAGGAAGGGCAAAAAAATCTTTTTCAGAGCTATCTAGTGTTGCCTGCATCTGTATCAGTTCGTCTTTCACCTTGCGTAATTTCAAACCGGCTTTTTCCAATACAGGCAACGTATTTCTAGATTTATCTGCAAGCTCTCTTTTATCTACCAAGGTTAACCAAAGCTTTAGGCTATTTTCTTTTTCATCTAAATAATTCGATAGCAGCAATAAATCACGGTAATCCGTCATTTGATTAACGATCGTCTTATTTGAAACCAAGTGCTGCAAAACCTCGGTAGTCTCATTGAGTGGCAAGGTCGTTTCGATATTAGCTTGCCAGCCCCAACCTTGATCTTCTTGATTGTATATCCAGTCTTCAAGCCATGGGTTATCGGCAAGGCCATTATTCATAGCCATCAACTGTTCTTTCATTACCCCCAATCGGGTTTCGGTAGTTTCATAAACATTTAATGCTTGGGTGCTGGCATACATAAGCTCCAAAACATGAGGAACACCGAGCATAGATTCCATAACTTCTGGATTGAAATGATTATATTCAGTTTGAAGTTCGCGCCAAGGCTGCAAGGCTTCTTCATACTGACCTTGCTCAACCTTTGTCCAACCGTATTGCAATAAGGCTATTGGGGTATAAGGTCCATTCAGGCGAATACGCTTCAGGTGTTTTTCAGCAGAACGATGCTTCCCCATAATGAGATAGTTAATCGCTGCTACTAGGTGAATACGATCACCTAAATCGCGGCCTTCTTCTGTATCTGGCAAATAGTACGTTGCGTCTTCAATCAGTACGGTCAAACTATGACCACTACTATTACTATTGAACATCGCCAAAATAAGGTTGTGCCTAACCAGCCCAGTCCAGATACTGTCACGAGGCATTGTACTCAATGTTGTCAGTGCTTTTTTAAGCTCTCCTAGTTCAATAAGAGAAGCGGCTTTCATGAATTGAGCTTCTAATAATAATTCAGGTGTTAACTTTGAAGATTCAATATTTTGAAGGCTTGATAACGCAGGTTCGTATTGCTCTAGTTCAAACAAACGTCTTGTTAAGAAAAACCAAGATAAAGCAGAAACCTTCTGCCCTTTCTGCTGTATTTCAGCAAAGATCAATTGTGCTTGGTCTTGTAATCCTAGCGAGAGAAGCATGGTTGCTTCCATGACATCAGCTTCATCAGCTACGGCCTCGTCAGTCGCACGCCAAAGCTTTAACTGATTCATGGCACTTGGAAAGTCACCCGTCAGATAATGATAATAGTACTCACCTTTTTGCAGGCGTAGAATTTCCTGCTCATTCGCATGAACCGAAGAAAAACCAGCCGTTAAAAGTAAGATACCAATAAAGAATAATTTCATATAATTACCACTGACTAATCAGTAGCTCTGCTGTCTTTAATTTTTTATTATCTTGGATTTTCAGTTCGATATATAAAGGCTGATCCAATTTCTCTAAGCGCTCTTCTAAAATAAGCTCGCGCTTGATGCCATTACCATCAACACCTTTAGCAATCGCTTTTATTGTATGAAGGCCTGGCCCCAAATTTAGATTACTTAACGGCTGAACTGCTCCGTCACGTAATGCACTGATTTGTCTTTCGGTATAGAGGTACTGAATAGGCTGTTTATCATCAACGGTGATATTAATTGAATAAGGTTCAAAATATTGGCCATACGCCAATGAAAAATACACCGCTGCACGGGTCGTTGCCGGGCTCAAAAGCTCTTCTTCTAGCTGATATAAATCTCTGTTTAAATCTAAAACGGATTGCTTTATAGAAGCTGCTTTAGTGCTGAGCTGACTTGCCTGAACCGCTGCTTTCTGTTCACTGCCTGTATCTTGTACCGGCTGTGCGAAACTGATTGCTGAAATTAGGGATAGCAATATTAAATATGTTGCACGCATGATATGTAACCTTCTCACTGAAACCATTTTTTATTTTCTAGCCAAAGTTTTAAATCATTTGTTACTTCGAGCTTTCGTTCGTATACATCTTCGGTCGCTAAATAATCTAATATCCCATCGGGGTTAATAAACATGACCGCAGGGGCTGATTCAAACCACCAAGCCTCTTTATTAGATGCTTGGTATTCCAAAACAGGGAGACGCGACCAAGGAGCCTTATCTTCTGAATTCTTACGCCATAAAAACCAAGTTTGGAGGCCTTCAACGGCAAAACTTTCGGCTAGATATTGCAACTCAATTAGGGTTTCTTCACAGCCATCACACTCCCCTAGCCATACTAACATGACAGGATTTCCGACTTGTTCAGACAAACGCTGTGGCGCGCCATTACTACTAGGCATTACAAAGTCCGGCACTGCATCGCCAATGTCTAATGCTTGTGCAATGGGTAAAGCACAAATACACAGGAGTAAGATTTTATAAATATGATTAAGCATTAATATCCCTGACCGAACTTTATCGGCTGCAGAATCAGCATTAAATTGATTTGTTTATCTACCATGGGCTCGCAGTATTATTATTATGATTAGATAACTGCAGGCTAGGAACAACACTATAACCCGCTATGAATGTGCAAGCTATGGCTGAATCGGTCGCTTTTGGCGTTATTTGCCATTCATTCAGGACATATTTAGCGAATAGAGAGCGCACATTCACTTGCTGAAGGGGCGTAAGTTTAAGCAGTAATAACCAGAATGTTGTATAAAATTCAGGTTGGGATATCAAGCTTCGCATGTGCGGTAGCCTATTAATTATAATTGTTCGTTATATCATCCCTGAATGTAGTACAAGTGTACTTGTTAGGATTAAGAATTCCAGTTCTTTCTCCTGAGTCCGCATAATGATTCAACTAAACCTGATCATCGCGGACATTTTGTCTTATCTACTGACTCATCTTCTTCATGGCTTTTTCAAGGCCTTCTAACGTTAAAGGATACATCTCATCCTCAACAATTTGCTTGATAATACCCAATGAGCCGCCATGACCCCAATGACTTTCGGGTGCAGGATTGATCCAGACAACTTTATCGAATTTATCTTTAATTCGCTGCATCCAGACGGCGCCCGCTTCATCATTCCAGTGTTCAACACTGCCACCGGCATGAGTCACCTCATAAGGTGCCATCATGGCATCACCAATAAAGATAACCTTATAGTCACGACCATACTTATTCAGCAGATCCCACGTCATGGTTTGTTCATTGGTACGGCGAATATTGTTTTTCCAGACGGACTCATAAAGGCAGTTATGGAAATAGAAGGTTTCCATATGTTTAAATTCAGTTCTCGCCGCAGAAAATAACTCTTCACATACTTTGACGTGCGGATCCATAGAGCCGCCGATGTCGAAGAATAAAAGCACTTTCACTGCATTATGGCGCTCAGGCACCAGCTTTAAATCTAAAAAACCGGCATTACGCGCGGTACTCGCAATCGTATCATCAAGGTCAAGCATATCGGCTGACCCCGTACGGGCAAATTTACGCAGGCGACGTAAAGCTACTTTAATATTACGAATACCTAATTGAATCGAATCATCAAGATCTTTGTAGTTGCGTTTTTCCCAAACCTTAACTGCCTTTTTATGACGCGACTGCCCTTGCTCAATTCGGAAGCCTTCAGGGTTAAAACCATTAGCACCAAAAGGTGACGTCCCACCCGTACCAATGTTTTTATTACCCCCTTGGTGACGCTTCTTTTGATTTTCTAAGCGTTCTTTAAAGGCCTTAATAATTTCATCTAAGCCCCCCAAGTCTTTAATTTTGTCCATTTCTTCTTGAGTCATGATGCGTTCCATCTCTTTACGCATCCAATCATCGGGAATATTAGGATCATCCATCGCTAAATCTAAGTTATCAATGCCTTCAAAGTAATGGGCAAATGCCTTATCAAACTTATCGTAATGACGCTCGTCCTTAACCAAGCACAACTTAGCCAGGGCGTAGAAGTCGTCTAGATTTGCGAAGGTCAAATGGCCCTCGAGTGCGGCCACTAAATCTAGGTATTCACCTACGGAGCAAGGCACTTTCGCCTTACGCACCGTCATAAAAAAATCAATAAGCATAATTACTTCCTAAGCCTTAGCGCTTAACCGCGACGGCGACTCATGAAAGCCAATTTTTCTAATAGCTGTACGTCTTGCTCATTCTTAACTAAAGCACCCGCCATTGGTGGAATCGCTTTGGTTCGATCGTTATCACGAAGCAGATCAACGCCAATTTCATCCGCCATTAATAGCTTTAACCAATCAATCAATTCAGAAGTAGACGGTTTTTTCTTCAATCCAGGCACTTTACGTACATCAAAGAAGACTTCCATCGCTTCTTTTACTAGCGAAGACTGAATATTAGGATAGTGAACATCAACAATTTTCATCATCGTTTCTTTTGATGGGAAGTCGATGTAATGGAAGAAACAACGACGCAAGAATGCATCTGGCAACTCTTTTTCGTTGTTGCTGGTAATTAAGATGATTGGACGGTGTTTAGCAACGACACGCTGCTGAGTTTCATAGCAATAGAACTCCATTTTATCGAGTTCTAATAATAAATCATTTGGAAATTCGATATCCGCTTTGTCTATTTCATCAATCAATAGAACAACAGGCTTATCAGCATCAAACGCTTCCCAAAGCTTACCCTTAACAATGTAGTTCTTAATATCATGAACTTTGTCATTACCAAGCTGAGAGTCGCGTAAACGCGAAACGGCATCGTATTCATATAAACCCTGGTGGGCTTTAGTCGTACTTTTAATGTGCCATTGAATCAGTTCAGTGCCTAAAGACTCTGCTAGCTGTTCGGCTAACATCGTTTTACCAGTACCAGGCTCGCCTTTTAACAATAATGGACGCTGCAGAGTGATGGAGGCATTAACTGCCATTTGCAACTCTGGCGTTGCAACATATTCATTAGTACCTTGGAACTTCATAATAGCCTCAAACCGAAAAGATCGAATACATAAAATTTGCCGCAGTATATAGTGACGATAGCCCTTGCGGCAAGACTCTAAGTTCTGATAGCCATCTGTTCATCAAGGCATTCTAACAAATCGACACCCATTAACGGCTTGGCTAAGTAATACCCCTGAAGCCGATCACACCCCATCGCCTTTAGCTTAAGCAGGGTGGCTTCATCTTCCACCCCTTCGGCGACCACTTCGACCCCAAGGCCTTTGCACATCGACAATATAGTCTCAACAATGACATGATTTTTATGGTTATAACAAAGTTCTTGAATAAAAGATCGGTCTATTTTTAGCTCTGAAACAGGCATTTTGGTTAAATAGGCTAGCGAAGAAAAACCCGTGCCAAAATCATCTAAAGCGATTCTCACACCTAACGCTGTTAAACATCGTAAAAAATCCAATGAGCGTCTTGGCTTCTTTAAAAGTACTGTCTCGGTTACTTCAAGGATGACCTGTCCAGGGGGAATTTGAAAAATCTCCATTTGCTGGGCGATATCTTGCAGCAAACTGTCCTGCCAAAGATTCAGAGTCGATAAATTAATCGATATCGTTATCGGATAACCCGCAGCATGCACCTCACGGTACTGTGAAAATGCCTTACTAATAACCCAGTGAGTTAAAGGCTTGATTAGCCCTGTTTGCTCAGCGACCTCAACAATCTGATCAGCCGGCAAAGGGCCATATACCGGATGATGCCAGCGCAATAGAACCTCAGCCCCTGCAATTTCGCCATCTTGACAGTTAAACTGAGGCTGATACTGCAAAAACAGCCCTTCATCACAAGCAATCGCATTTCTCAGGTCGGCAACCAAGGTTAGTTTTTTATTACTGTAGCGGTCCGCCCTTTCACTATAAGCTGCCCAAGCTTGCTTTTCTTGCTCAGCAAATTCTAAAGCAACATGCGCTCTACGCATCCAAGATATTACGTCATCACCCGACAGGCAAGCAGCAAAACCAACCGAAATCGGGGTTTCTATCTTCATTCCCTGATAACTCAGAGGTTGGCTTGAATCCGTAAGCAGCTGTTCAATGATTTCTTCTAAACGATACTGGGTCGTATCACTTAATACGATAGTAAAATGCGTTCGATCCAATAAGGCCACCGGCCCAGCCTGATCATACAACCCATACTGTAGCGGAATGATTTCAGAGTATTGCTCGCATAAAGAGGCAAAACGTAACGCCATTTCTACCAGTATTTCATCCGCTCTTGAGTGACCAAGAGTATTATTTATTTCATTAAAATGATGTAGGTGGAAAATTGCTAAGGTTTTGTTTCCACAGCGACTTTCTTGACTGATCGCCTGTCTCACATGCTGCCCCACATGCTGCCCCGCATGTTGATCAACAGTTTGGCCTGACGACAATAAATCTTTTAATACGTGTTGCAAGAAAATTCGATTGGGTAAGCGTGAGTGGTATTCATGATGCGCCTGAAAGTGCAACTCCTGCTCCACCTCACTACGATGCATAATCTCGTCCTGCAATGCCTTAACACCTAACTGCAACCGGTGATCGAATACAATTTCTTGATTGGCGGCATTGGCGGTCGAATTGGATAGCTGTACTAAGTTATTAATGCTAACCGCAACTTGCGAAGGTATAAAAGGGGCTTGGATATAATCATTGGCTCCCTTATGAAGCGCAAGATCTATCGCATCTTCTAGAGAGTTTGCACAAACAATAACAGGAATAGCGCTGCCATTAGGATGTTGCCGCAACCATTCAATAATAGATTCAGCATCACCGCTCGCCGCATCTATATTTAAAATAAGAATATCAGGAAGAAAATCATTAAACTGTGATTTGAACTGGCTATAGTCAGATAAGCAGCGAACATGCTCGATGGTCAACGAACTCAAGATGTCAGATAACTGAATTCCGTTAGCATCCTGTCCATCTACAACCAGCACCTTCACTGTCTTTATTTCTAATAAGGGTGATACATTTAACATTGAGAAAATAGACCAAAACCAATTCACTCAATTCTATGTCATTCAAGACAGGAAAGGCAATTACTAGTCCTGCTTCGGCTTATTATCCTCTCCATTTAAGTCTTTAGCACTATCTCCAGAGCTATCATCCGCAACGCCTGTAGTATTTTCAGCCTCATTATCACTATCAAATTCACCCCATGAATCATCGTCGGTATCAACATCATCGGGATCTATCGAGAAGTCTTCATCAAAACTTTCAGGATCTTTTTTCTCAGTTCCTCCCGCCGCAGTCGTAGAAGCAGGCTCGTCAGGGAAAGAGATTTCTTCTTCGTCAACTTCATCCAAGGAATCAAAATCTCCAGCAAAATCATCTTCCAAATCTTCAAGATCGGTAATAGTCCCCTTAGCATCCAGATTTGTTTCGGCATCAACAGCGTCTTTAGGCTTACGAAGGAAGAACCACCAAACACCCGCCCCAATAATTCCCAAGTTAAGCAAGGCGATTAATAGATAAACCCACCAGGCCAAGCCCTCATCGCCCTCCACGACTTCTTCAACAGGCACAACCTCGGTTACAGGATTTTCTTCAATTTTGGGGGCAATACCATCAACTTCAGCCGGTTTTTCGGTTTCTGGCTCAGTCTTTTCTTTAGCACTATCTTCAGCACTCTCTTCCGCACTGTCCTCAGTGGCATCGGTAGCCATACCTGGTTCTTTCGTGCCTTCAGTACCTTCTGTCGATATCTCTGCACTTGCACTACCTTCAGCATCATCAGCCTCGTCATTGGAAGATTCGTCATTAGCGGCATCCTTTCCACCGGCTAAATCGGACTCACTTGTCAACTCTGCTGGGCTTAGCTTTGGAATAGGAAGGTTAAAAACAATTCCCTCAGGCTTAACTTTGAATTTCTTACCACTTTGAGTCACACCACGGACATTGAGATCAACCTGATACTCCCCTGGCCCCTTAGTTTCTTCAACTTCAATAATCCAAGCTTGAGCTGTCTTATCATAAGGCACAGATTGAATAATCGAGTTTTCATCAGGACTCTTAATTTTTGCAATGACCCGTGATTTATCTACATCAAGATTATCCGACAATCCTTTCACTTTAATCCGATAAACCCCCTTCACCTCATCAGCTTGATGGGTTATTTCGACTGGCTGAATCATGGTCATCGAAAAACTGCGTTTGCGTTGAAAGGTTTTACCTTCGGCAATAAATTCAACCTGATACTGACCCATTTCTTTTAATCGATATAAGCCTTCTCGATAAATACCATCAGCAGGAGGACTTTCTGGGTTTGAAAGAATTTTACTGCCTTCTCTTCCACTGGATGTAACCACCTTCATTGTCACATCGGTTAGCCGAAGAATGTCGGCGTTATCAACAACATCCCCCTCATTAATCAGGCTAATTTTAAGATCAAGTTTATCTCCTGAGAAAATAGTCGCCGGTATACCTGTGACGTTTAGAGCAAGGTCAGATAAGATGGTCACTCTATTAGAAGGATCTAAATCAGCCTCTGCAACCCAA
Source organism: uncultured Oleispira sp. (assembly GCA_913061415.1). GTDB lineage: Bacteria > Pseudomonadota > Gammaproteobacteria > Pseudomonadales > Oceanobacteraceae > Oleispira. Next base: position 52,768 of record CAJXUD010000009.1, read on the forward strand.
GTTCCCGCTTCTGGGGCTTTAATAGTGATCAAATCGAAGCTCACGGATTTATGCCACCTAACTGAACTAGGGTGCTCTTTTTCGGTCCAGCGATCACCAGAGGGAGTCAAGAGCGCCGTATCTTGCGCGCCACGCTTCGGTTTAAAAATAAGCGCTGTAAATTCTTTCACACTGCTATCAATGACGAAGGTATTATCCTCCATCGGTACTTGCTCAGAAGGAACAGCCTGATCAAATGCGCGTAAAAATGCCTTCATTAATTCATCTGCATTTTCCGCTTCAGAATAAAGTCCACCCGTTTCAAGAGCAATTTCTTGTAATAAATTTTTATCGGCCAGATCTGATAGCGCCAAGGTATGAATATTAGCGCCAGCCGCGCGATATTTATCCAATACTGTCGTCATCAATTTTTTACGTTCTGTACTATTAATTTGATCGGCTTCGGGAGAGCCAGATTTAGCCATATCCAGTTTGCCATCGGTTAACAAAATAACACTTTGCTGATAACCCGTATCACTTCCAAGCCCCCAAGCTGCGTCATTTAACGCCCCTGAGAGATTAGACTGCAGGCCTACCGATGAAATATTAATTGCCGACTTTTTAGCTTCTTTACGCCAAGCATCATCTACCGTAGCAACAGGCACTAAATTATTAACATAACGGCCAAAGGTCCAGATACCTGCTTGCGCATTTTCTGGCATTAATTCTAATAATAAATTCACCGCGGGGATGCGTAGATTGTTGGGGTCAGTTTCTTTCATGCTGCCCGATATATCGACAATAATGCGCACATCATAGGGCTGAGTTTTTCCCTGCTTATCATCAATTGCCATTGTAGGAGTTGCCATACCAAACGACAGTAGACAAACGAGGAATAAGAAGGACGATGCCCTTCTTCCGGTAAGCATAAGGTCTCTGAACATTTCAGAACTCCACGTAGGAAAACTTATAGCACTGATTCTTAACAAAACGTCTACTTTTAACAATACGAAACGCCTCAACCACTATGATTTTAAAAGAGAGAATTTAATGACAAATTATCCGTCATTAATAACGCCCTTTTCCCTCATTTGAGCACGACGTCATTTCTCCCTGAAAATAGAGCTCTAGGTATATTTTAAGCACGACAACATAGAGTACTCCTGCTTTAAAACTAGCAAAGAATCTCAAGTTCGCCACACGCGGAGGTTAAAAAAACCAAAAATTTGAATGAGTTAGCGCTATCTTTTAGACGATAACGCTAACAAAGCGTTAATTCTGCGGAGAGAATTTAGCCCGTAAGAAGTTAAATAATGACAAAAGGGACATTAATACTAGACCAGCAAGCAAGCCGACCAACATATACATAACCGCATCCAAAACCGGTGCGTTATTTTCTAAAAATTTTCTAAAAATCATGACAATGAACGCTGGCGCGTAGTGAGTAGAGTCGACCGCAATAGGTGCAGGGGTAAATAACAGTACCGCCCCTAATATCCTAACAATGGCTTTAAGGTCTTTTTGCTTAATCCAAAAAAACATTTTCTCCCAGGCCCAAAAACAGATCAACGCAGAAATGCCATAGACCAACCACTGAGCCCACTCATTAAACATTAAGCTTTCCATATAATGCGGCTCTGCCACTCCTCCTCAGGAATTTTATCGTCGGGTATACCCTTACCTTTTAGCGATATTTCAGCCGCATGAACGGAGTTAGGGTCACCACTAATTAAAGGATGCCAGTCATACAAAGGCTTACCTTCTGCAACCAAACGATAAGCACAGGTATCAGGAAGCCAATGAAAACTATGAGCCTGTTCTGGCGTCAACCAAATACACTCAGGCACCTTTTCATTACGCGTTTTATAGACGGTACAAGAACAATCATTTTTATCGAGGTAACGACAATGAACGTCGGTATAATAGACCTCGTCAGTATCTTCATCTTCTAGCTTATGCAAGCAGCATCGAGCGCAGCCATCACATAATGACTCCCACTCTTGCTTAGACATTTGCTTTAGAGTTTTAGATTCCCAAAATGGTTTAGCAGCACTCACTCGTCTTTATCTCGCTTACAGAACAGATCCAATCCCGACCCCATTTCTTCTTTGGGTGGTGGTAATTGCAAATAAAAGCCTTTTTGTTCAATCGAATCCAAAACCTTAGTGGCGTCTGCAATCGCAAATTTACGCTCAGGAGTGATTAACATTTTGGTTACTAGCTCAGGACGACCAAAGGTTTCTAATAAAACGTCGGGCACTCGCGATAAATCATCTTTTAAAGAAACAAACAGGTAGGTTTCTTCCTTTCGACGACTTTTATAAATATTACACAATACTTTAGTCATAACAGTCACTTACACTCTATTCAACGCCGACATCAGCGTGCTCTAAATTGAGCAGCAAATCATCACCAATTTCACTTTTGCGCCAACCCAATAAAGGCTCTGGTAAACAATAAGGGCCGCGAGGATACCCAGATCGCAATAAGGCTTCCAGTGTTTTCTTCTTTACCAGCATGTCTGCAGGTATATCAAGACGTTCAGCACAGACAGTTACGACTTTCTTCATCATTTTTAACTGTTCACTGGCCTGCGGGGTTAAAGGTTTTTGCAAGGCCTCAGGCCAAATCCCCTCTTCAATCGCCATCGCCTCTGCAATTAATGCCAGAACCTGATCACCGATTCGATTACGAACATGAGCCTTCATTCCTGCTCGCGCTAAATCACCTTGATGAGCAGGCTGATAACGCGCCATATTCCATAGAACATTATCTTCCACTACCTGTGAGCGTGGCACATTCCAAATACGCGCCGTCTGCTCTCGCCATACCGCCAGTTGCTGCAATACGTATTGCTCTTGCGGGCGTAATTTCCAGGCCAATTTTATTTTACGATACTGCTGACTATAGTCTTCAGTAATTTGACCGAGCGACAGGATACGTGCGCAGTCTTCTTGCCACCACGTTAATCGCCCCATATCGGCCAGCAAGACCATTAAGCGTTCGTAGCATTGATATAAATAAAATACGTCGGCAACCGCATATTCAACCTGCTTAGCGCGCAAAGGTCGATGCAACCAATCAGATCGAGTTTCCCCTTTATCAATATCAAGGCCCAATACCGCTTTCACTAAGCGCTGAAATCCCATGATGCCACCCAAGCTTCCTAAAGCAGCACCAATTTGTGTATCCGCTACCGGCGACGGGGTAGTCCCTGTTAGGCGGTGACAGACTTCCATATCTTCCGAGCACGCATGAAAAACCTTCACTAGCTTTGGATTATCCAATAGCTCGGCAAAAGCCGTCCAGTCTGTAATCGTTAACGGATCGACCAAATAACAATCTTTATTATCTGCGACCTGTACTAATCCAGCCTTTGGAAAGAAGGTCGAGGTGCGCATAAACTCAGTATCTAATGCAATGAAATCTTGTGTTTGCCATAGCTGGCAATACTTTACCAAATCACTATCAGTAGTAATCCAAATTGGCTTAGGAATAGAATGTAAAATAAGAACGCTCACTTTTGCTTTTAATGCGACTAAAACTGACTCACCACTAACTCACTCATTACCAACGGACTAACTCATCACTCGGCGGCCCGACAAAGCATGATTTAAAGTACCACCATCGACCAGATCAAGCTCTCCCCCCATTGGAATACCATGAGCGATGCGACTGACTACGACGCTTTCGGGCAACATATCCATTATAAATTGAGCTGTTGCCTCGCCTTCTACCGTAGGGTTTGTAGCAACAATTACCTCTCGAATCGATAATGATTCAACCTTTTGCTTTAATGCAGCTAAGCCAAGCTCTCCTGGACCAATGCCATCAATAGGAGATAAATGCCCATACAACACAAAATACTGACCGTTAAAATCAACACCCTGCTCCAACGCCAATACATCGGAAGGAGACTCAACCACACATAATGAATCGGTTGAACGCTGCGTATCACTACAAATTGGGCACAGTTCAGCTTCTGCATAATTACGACAAGACTGGCAATGATCTAACTTATTCATTGCCTGCTGCAGACTATGACTTAAACGCTCTGCGCCTAGCCTGTCTTTTTCTAACAAATACAACGCCATGCGCTGAGCAGATTTAGGCCCAACCCCAGGTAAAATCTGAAAAGAATCAATCAACTGCTGTAAAGCAGCTGGCAGCTTCATTGCCATAATTAAACAACTCTAAAATTAAAAAAATCTAAAATTAAACAATTCTAAATTAATGTGCCCAAGTTTTTAAAAACTTAGAAAGGTAGTTTCATGCCCGGTGGCAAACCCATTCCAGCAGTCATTGAAGACATCTGGCTTTGGTTTTTTTCTTCGATTTTACGAACAGCATCATTAACGGCGGCGGCTAACAAATCTTCTAGCAGTTCTTTATCTTCACTCATTATGCTGTCATCAAGCTCAACACGCTTAACATCATGACGGCCTGTCATAGTAATTTTCACAAGGCCTGCACCTGACTCGCCCATTACTTCAGAGTTTGCTAGCTCTTCTTGAGCTTTTTGCATCTTCTCTTGCATTTGCTGGGCTTGCTTCATTAAGTTGCCCATTCCACCTTTAATCATAATATTTTCCTTTAAATAATATTTTTCGTTGTTGACGTTTTCTTAATAACACAGCGTCTAATTCTTAGCTGCTAATGCCTAATGCCCAGCACCTAAGAACATTTAGCCACCCACCTCGCTATTGCGAAGAGACTAACTATTGCGAAGAGACTAACTATTGCGAAGAGACCAGCGGCCGTATAGAGCCTTCAATAATATGCGCTTCGAACTCTGATACCAAAGCTTGTACTACCTCATCTTCCATAATGGCATGACCTGCTTGCGCATAACGCTCTGCCATTAATCGAGTGCGTCGCTGGTGCGGGGTCTCTCCACGAGGCAACTGCACATGCATAACAAGCTGAACGGATAAGCCTGTAATTTCACACAATACTTGTTCGATTCTTTGGCGCTGAGCATCATTAAACAAAGCCCCTTGATCTGGATCAACATCCATCACTAACTGGTTTTCATGCCGACTAATCAATGCACTATTTGATGCAATTGCCATCGGCATACCCGCGAGTGGCAAATGCCTAACCCACTGCCACCAATTGAGATTTGATAATTGCTGCCAATCAAAATCGAATGATTCAGCCGGCAAAATATCTTTTTCTACCTGTGTAGGCAATTGATCCCGAGCGTCTTCGCTCGCCACCATCGGCAGCGGATTGTTTAATAGATCAGCCGCTCCCCCTTTAATGGGTTCTTTTTTCTCACTTTCAACATGCGGGTCTAGATTAGGGGGAATCTCTGCTTGTTCAGCAAATCCTGTAGCGACGGGATCAGCAGGCGCTTGAAAACTGGGCTGTGAGTACGATTCAACGGTCGCGTCTAACGCGACCGTTGAGGGCATTTCAAAAGCGGGCTTTTGAACATTTGGCTCGACGGTGATTTCAACAAAAGCCGTCTCAGCAGTAGAATGCTCAACAGTAGAATGTTCAACATGCTCATAAATAGGCGCTTCAATTTTTTCAACCACTGGCTCAGGCGCTAATTCTGAGTCAGTTAATGGCTTTTTTTCTGCAGAATTGTCCGCGTTCGCTAAAGTTTCATATCCTGCATCCGTCACAGCTTCAGGCTGAGGGGCAGATAATGCCTCAGGTAATGCTTCAACAGATCCGGGAGCCTGTAAAGATCCCACCAAATCGAGATTCAACGGTGCGGCGTTAACCGGCTTAAAGGCCAACATGCGCAATAGAATCATTTCAAAGCCTTGGCGCGGATCAGCCGCTAATGGCAGATCTTTACGCCCCACCAAAGCGGTTTGATAAAACAATTGAATGTCTTCAGCACGCATCGCCGCAGCCAGCTGCATAATCGCCGCCTTATCACCCTCGGTATTATCAACCGAGCTTGGCGCAACCTGAGCCACAGCCACTTTATGCCATAGCTGCATTAACGCCTGTACAACTTCGTCATAATCAGGCCCGTGTTCGGCCATTGCAGCTACCAAACTTAATAACTCGGCAACGTGCCCCGTGGCTAAAATTTCAGCTAATTTGAAAACACGGCCACGATCAATCGTACCCAGCATCGCATTGACTTGATGTTCAAAGACTTCGCCTTGGCCATAAGCAATTGCCTGATCAGTCAAACTCAGCGCATCACGCATACTGCCTTGAGCAGCACGCCCTAACTGCCAAAGCGCCGTTTCTTCATAAGAAACATTTTCAGACTTCAGCACGGTTTCTAAATACGACACGATTTTATCCGGTGTCATATTTTTAAGGCTAAATTGAAGACAGCGAGAAAGAACAGTAATCGGCAGTTTCTGTGGATCGGTTGTCGCTAATAAGAATTTTACATGCTCAGGAGGTTCTTCAAGGGTTTTCAATAAGGCATTAAAACTGTGCGTCGACAGCATATGCACTTCATCGATCAAATAAACCTTATAACGGCCGCGAGTAGGTGCATATTGAACGTTATCGAGTAATTCTCGAGTATCTTCCACTTTCGTACGCGATGCAGCATCCACTTCAATCAAATCGACAAAGCGTCCCTCAGCAATCTCTCGACACGAAGAGCACTCACCACAAGGCGTTGCGCTAACACCCTGCTCGCAGTTTAAACACTTAGCCAAAATTCGGGCAATCGTCGTTTTACCCACACCCCGAGTACCTGTAAATAAATAGGCGTGGTGTAAACGCTGATCGTTTAAGGCATTAATAAGGGCGCGTAACACATGCTCTTGACCCACCATTTCAGCAAAGAAACGCGGACGCCATTTACGTGCAAGTACCTGATAACTCATGGAAAATCCGTCAATTAGATGATCTTAGGCAGTTATAATAGCGGTAAATGAAGCGAAAGTCAGAAACAATTAAAAGGGGAAAAGCAAAAGGAGAGAAAGTAAAACCAGAAAAGGTTTGAGAGTATCCAAGAAATTGGAGATGACCCCTACCAGCCACACCTCGGCACACAAATCCACTACTACCGTTGCTCCCTTCCAGGCCTGGCGGAGTTCGTAGTTTCTTGTTGCGAAGGGACCGATAAGGGCCACCATAACACGCTGCAGTTTAAGCTGTGCTTAAATGCTGATGGACATTATGCTGATCAAAAGAATAAAAGCAAGTCAAATTAACAACTTAGAAGATTTTTGTGATTTTAATAACAGCCAATAACGCTGATACCAACCACAATAGAACAATAAATCAACCCATTAAAAGAACGATAACGGCTTAATCATCAGACGAATCCTCTGAGTCCTGCAATGCCCCTAAGTCTTGCAATGCATCAGGACCTTGCCTTAACAAAGCTAACAGACTGTTTTCAATCACTTCCGCCCGTGACATACCTAACTCCGCAACTAAGGCATCCAGCACGTCAACCACCTCAAGATTCAACTTCACCTCAATGCGTCGCATACCTTTATGCTTGTCACGATTGCGCTGCAAACGCTTACTCAACTTTAGCTGGGTACTTCGATCGTATGGACTGGTTTTTGGGCGTCCACGCTCAGGGCGTGTAAACATATCGATCGTAGTGCGATCTTCTGGCTGAATAGACATAATTGCAATAAATATTGGAGAGCCGGCTATTATCCGAATCAAAGGAGAAAAAGCAATACACTAAAGACATTCTTCCTTGCCAAAAGCGCGAGTTAGCCATAACGTAGGTTAAAAATCGCATATATATTTGAAAGATAAGGGATTCTTCATGCCCAACGCTGGCAAAACACCAAGCCCACTCTTAGCCGAACATGTTTCAACTCGACTAGACCCCAAGCAACTCCTCTTTAATAGTTCTAGTGAGCTAGAGCCATTCACGGGTGTATTAGGCCAGCAGCGCGCTGAAAATGCCATTCGCTTTGGCGTCGGCATGAACCGCCCTGGATATAACATTTACGCCATGGGTGATAATGGCACAGGCCGCTCATCTTACATTCGTGAATACCTTAAAGAACAAGCCGCTCAGCAGCCAGCACCTAGTGATTGGTGTTACGTCAACCACTTCGCCAATCCAAGAGAGCCTAAGGTTCTAGAACTGCCACCGACACAAGCCCTCACTTTTAAAAGTACACTCGATGAGCTCATCAACAATTTGCTCGCTACTTTTCCTGCCGTATTTGAACATCCCAGTTATCAGCAACAAAAATCAACCATCGACCACACCTTCAATCGTAAATACGATAAAGCACTCGAATTGGTCGAGAAAGAAGCTCTTAAGGCGAATACCGCGGTTTTTCGTGACTCAAACGCCATCAGCTTTACCCCAATCAAAGAAGGTAAAGCGCTGGATGAAACTGAATTCGCCCAGTTAGCAGAGCCCGAGCGCGAAGCCTTTCATCAAAACATAGCCATGCTTGAGCAGTATTTAAACGAATCCCTTTCTGAACTGCCGCAATGGAAGCGCGAATCGAATAACCAACTGCGTGCGCTCAATCAAAATACCATTAATGAAGCATTAACCCCGTTATTAGAGCCGATTGAAGCAAGCTATAAAGATTTTTCAACCGTGTTAGAGTTTTTAGCAACGGTACGCGAGCACCTACCAAAGATTATTCTGGCCGAGCTGATTGATGAACGCATCATGGAAACTCGAGATGAATACGTTAAACGCAATATTTTAGAAGAAACACTTCAGCCCAACATTGCGGTTTGCCACGACCATAGCGAAGGTGTACCGGTAATTTATGAACCACACCCCAGCTATGGCAACCTTTTTGGTCGTATTGAATTCTCTAGCGACCAAGGTGCACTGACCACCAACTACCGAAAAATCAGCCCAGGCGCGCTGCATAAAGCGAATGGCGGCTATTTGATATTAGATGCCGAAAAGCTGCTTGAAGAACCCATGGTTTGGGAAGCACTTAAACGCTCGATCAAATCACAACAGCTTAAAATGGAATCTCCCTATTCTGAGCTTGGCTTGGTTTCTACGACGACACTCTTACCGGCGGTCATCCCTCTAAATGTCAAACTGGTCTTGATTGGCTCGCGCAATGTGTATTACTTATTGCAGGAATACGATAAAGACTTTAACGAGCTCTTCCGCACCCTCGTTGATTTTGACAGCGAGATTCCTAGAACGCCTGAACACATACAGGCTTTCTCACGGTTATTAAAAAGTCGAATAGACGAGCAAAACTATGCCGACATCAGCGCTTCTGGCATAGCTCGCTTAGTTGAACACAGCTCTCGCTTAGCCGATGACCAGCAATACCTCACCGCACGCATTGGTGATTTATTTGAATTATTAGCAGAAGCTGAATTTTTACGCGCAGCTCAAAATGCCGAACTCATCGAACAAGAGCATATTGATCAAGCATTACGCGCCAAAGAAGAACGTACAGGTCGGATTTATGATCGCATCCACCAGCAAATGCTGGATAACGTTATTTTGATCGAAACAGAAGGCGAAGCCATCGGCAAGGTCAACGGTTTAACCGTTATGACTGTTGGTGATACGCGTTTTGGCACCCCTGCCCGAATCAGTGCAACGGTATATCCTGGTTCACGCGGCATCGTTGATATCGAGCGCGAAGCCAACCTAGGACAAGCAATCCACTCAAAAGGTGTGATGATCCTATCAGGGTATCTGGGGCACAAGTACGCACAAGACTTCCCTCTCGCCATATCGGCCAATTTGGCCATGGAGCAATCCTACGGCTACATCGATGGCGATAGTGCCTCACTGGGTGAGTTGTGCTGTTTGGTATCGGCCTTAATTCATCAGCCCTTAAAACAAACATTTGCGATTACAGGCTCAATTAACCAATACGGTGAAGTTCAAGCTATTGGTGGGGTAAATGAAAAAATCGAAGGTTTCTTCCGCTTATGCAAAGAACGCGGTTTAAATGGTGAGCATGGAGTTATTATTCCTTTTGCCAACATACGTAACTTAGCGCTTAAACAAGAAGTGGTCGATGCGGTAGAAGCAGGTCATTTCTATATTTACGGCATAAACAAGGTCGATGAAGCCTTAGTTTTATTAATGGGCCGAGAAGTAGGTGAAGCCTGTGAAGATCATTACTTCAGCAAAGGCAGCATTAACTTTGAAGTCATCAACCGCTTAAAACAAATTGCCGACATGGCAAACAAAAAAATAGATGATTAAAAACAGACGATTATAAACAGACAGTTAATTAAGCAAGTTTACTTAAAGCCATTCTCAGTGACTGCAAGGTCACGGGTTTGGTTAAAATGTGGCCCATGCCAATTTCGAAGCACTCCTTGCGCTCGTCATCAGTAACTCCCGCAGTCAAAGCAAAGATAGGGGTCTGCACGCCCCTCGCTCGTAATTGACGCGTTGCATCAAATCCGTCCAAAACGGGCATATGGCAATCCATCAAGATCAGATCAGGATTAACATCATCAACACAATCCAATAATTGTTGGCCATCGTTCACCATAACCGAGTTGGCTAATAGCTTTTTAAGCAATTTTTCAATGACTTTGCGATTAGTTACATTATCCTCAGCCACCAATACATTCATCCCTTCAAATAACAAAGAAGAATCATTATCTAGCGTCGTAGTTTCAACCCTTTCACCCTGCTGAACCATTACGGTAGCAGTAAAGGTTGACCCTTCCTCCAATACACTCGAAACGACAATATCCCCCGACATCAGTTCGACTATTTGACGACATAGAGATAAACCCAAGCCCGTCCCGCCATAAATTCTAGAAGTACTAATTTCCGCCTGCTGGTAAGGATCGAATATTTGGCCTAGGCGCTTTTCATTAATTCCAATACCAGAATCAGAGACCGCAAGCACAAGCTGCAAGCCATCATCTGTTTTATCAGAGACCGTCATAGTAAGCGTGATGTCACCACCATCAGCAGTAAACTTAAGCGCATTACCCAATAAATTCATCATCAACTGCTGCAGTCGCGTACTATCAGCAATCAGATAGTCCGGCACAGATTCATCAATAAATTGTTGAAAATTAATGCACTTATTTTTCATCGGTGCGTGAAACATAGAGATCACTTCAGCGAGAAAATCGTCTAATTTAAACAAGCGTGGATCAAGCTCTAACTTACCTGCTTCGATCTTAGAAATGTCCAAAACGTCATTCACGATACTTAATAACGCTCGACCAGAATTATGGATATCTACAAGATACTCTTGCTGCTCTTCACTGAGCTCGGTATCGGCCAAGATATCAGTCATACCAATAATTCCATTTAAAGGCGTTCTAATTTCATGACTCATGTGCGCCAGAAATGCAGATTTAGCTTGAGAGGCATTAAAAGCTTGCTGCTGCTGTAATTCAGCCTGACTGACACGTTGAGCAAAATACTCAGCACGCAAAATATCGCGGTAAGACCTTAGTGCATTGATCAGCGAGAGATTCAAACGATCGGTCGTCGCTTCTGTTTTAGCGATGTAATCATTAATGTCGTAGTCTTGAATAACTTGACGCTCTGGGGCTAATCCAGGCTGCCCAGTGCGTAATAAAATACGAGTACTGTGATTATTCAACTGGTCACGAATAAAGCTGACAACTTTAAATCCGCTATCATCAGATTCCATAACAACGTCAAGTAAGACAATTGCAATGTCATCACGCTGAGATAATATTTCTATGGCCTCGGCACCAGAATACGCACAAATCAGCTCTAAAGCGTGATTGTCGAATCGAAAACGAGAGAGTACCAAACGCGTTACCTGAATAACGGTCTCATCATCATCTACTATCAATACCGGAATACGGTCCGGTAAAAGATTGATGACTTCATCCATGTAGAAACTCCATTATTGCAATAACCATTTTAGTCCCATTCCAATAGCACGTTAAAACATACGAATTCAATATAACTATTGTTGATTTAATCACTTCAACATACACTATGCGTACTTACTCGCTCAAAAGCAAAATTTTGCTGTGCTAAGTAAGAATGTCTTGTCGGGGTGCCTCATTTTAGAGGCTGAGATCACAAAAGTGGATCCCGTTGAACCTGATCTGGTTAATACCAGCGTAGGAAACAAGATGAAAGAATGTGAGCTGCATAGCTGCATGACTTGTATGTGACCGCCAATAATTAAGTCTAGTCACAATACGAGATAGAGTCCAAAACTAAGCAGTTTAATAAACTGTTTTTTATTAACAAAAGACTCAGCCACACCTTTCATAGCCATTACTGACAACTCGAACAGTACTTTATTTAAGTACATGGCACGAGCTAGAGATGATGCGCCCTTCCTTTTCAGAATTCACGTTAGACAGATCAATTAATTTTTAATTACTCTCTCATTAGAGATAGGAACAATTGTGTCTGAACAAACTTATACCATTCAGAAAAACCTGAGTGAAACCGCCAAAGTTGATGAGCTTTCTATCCAACCGTTTCCCGGTTCCAAAAAACGGTATGTCGAAGCGTTTAATGACAGCCTGCAAGAAGACATTCATGTCTCCTTACGCGAAGTGCATCTTACTCCCACTCAGCTAGCCAACGATAAAACCGAATACAATGCCCCTGTGCGTATTTACGATACCTCTGGGCCTTATAGTGACCCTGATAAAACCATCGACGTGCGAAAAGGTCTAACACCATTGCGTAAATCATGGATTGAATGCCGTAGCGATACCGAAGTACTCAGTGGCAATAGTTCTGAATACGCAAAAATTCGTGAAATGAACATTGCTTTAGAATCCCTGCGCTTTGATCTCAAGCGCAAACCTATTAAGGCCAAGGCCGGTAAAAACGTCACCCAACTGCATTACGCTCGCCAAGGCATCATCACCCCAGAAATGCAGTACATCGCCATTCGTGAAAACCTTGCCATCGCCGAAGACGAAATGGCAATGCACAATAAAAAGCAGCATCCTGGTGAAAACTTTGGCGCTGCCACTCCAAGTTACATCACACCTGAATTTGTGCGCAGCGAAGTCGCTCGTGGCCGCGCCGTTATTCCGGCCAACATCAACCATCCAGAAAGCGAACCGATGATTATTGGGCGTAACTTTTTGACGAAAGTGAACGCCAATATTGGTAACTCAGCATTGACCTCTTCCATTGAAGAAGAAGTAGAAAAACTGGTGTGGTCTACCCGTTGGGGCGCCGATACCGTGATGGATTTGTCTACGGGTAAAAACATTCATGAAACCCGCGAATGGATTGTCCGCAATAGCCCAGTACCGATTGGTACCGTTCCGATTTATCAGGCATTAGAAAAAGTAAACGGCGTTGCTGAAGATCTTACCTGGGAAGTTTTCCGCGATACCTTAATTGAGCAAGCTGAGCAAGGCATCGATTATTTCACCATCCACGCCGGTGTATTACTGCGCTATGTGCCGATGACCGCCGAACGCGTAACCGGCATCGTCTCCCGCGGTGGTTCCATCATGGCAAAATGGTGCCTGTATCACCATAAAGAGAATTTCCTCTATACCCACTTTGATGACATTTGCGAAATCATGAAAGCCTATGATGTTACGTTCTCATTAGGTGATGGCCTGCGCCCAGGTTCGGTGGCCGACGCCAATGACGAAGCTCAGTTCAGTGAATTACGCACATTAGGCGAGCTGGCCAAAAAAGCATGGGCACACGACGTACAAGTCTTTATCGAAGGTCCTGGTCACGTGCCTATGCACATGATCAAAGAGAACATGGACGAACAGATTAAGCATTGCGACGAAGCGCCGTTTTATACCTTAGGGCCGCTCGTCACCGATATTTCTCCGGGGTACGACCACTTTAGCTCGGGCATTGGCGCAGCCATGATCGGCTGGTATGGCTGTGCAATGCTGTGCTACGTCACCCCAAAAGAACACCTTGGCCTGCCCAATAAAGACGATGTAAAGCAAGGCATGGTGACGTATAAAATCGCCGCACACGCCGCTGATTTAGCCAAAGGGCATCCGGGGGCTCAAATTCGTGATAACGCCATGTCGAAGGCACGCTTTGAATTCCGCTGGCAAGATCAGTTTAATCTCGCAATCGACCCCGATACCGCTCGCGCTTATCACGATGAGACCCTACCCAAAGAAGGTCATAAAGTGGCTCATTTTTGCTCCATGTGTGGGCCTAAATTCTGCTCAATGAAAATTAGCCAAGAAGTGCGTGATTTAGACGCTGCACAAGTAGCAGCCATTCATGCCGCGGATGATGAGTTAGTAAAGGCAGAAGCATTAGCCCAGCAAGGCATGGAGGAAATGTCAGAGCAGTTTAAACAGCAAGGGAGTGAACTTTACAGTGAAGTCTAACTTGGATAAACCTGCCAAAATAGCCATCCTAGGAGGCGGCCTGGTTGGCCGTCTTCTCGCTTGGCGGCTTGCAACAGACGCGAGCAACACAGGCACTCATACTGATGGAGGCATTGTCGCTAGTGCTATCGAAAGTACTATTGGAAGTACTATTAAAAGCACTATCAAAGACGACACCGAGACTGATAACGGTATAACTAAGACTATAACCCATATTCGTCATCAGATAACCGTGTTTGAGAAAGGAACAATTACTCCTTCAAATAACCCAAAAGACGAAAGAGCCGCCGCTTTTACCGCCGCGGCCATGATCTCGCCGTTAAGCGAACTGGTTGCAAGCGAGCTCGATATTTATCAATTGGGCCAAAGATCTCTTACACTTTGGCCTCAATGGTTACAACAGTTAGGCTGCCCCCAACACCTCCACCAGCACGGCAGCTTGGTAATAGCCCATGCAAATGACACTTCAGAGCTTGAACAATTCAAGCAGGAACTGTGCTTCAAACTCGACCAGCGCGAATCAAACAACGACAAACAACAGACTCTAGAGTGGCTAACCGACAGGGCTGCACTGAGCGCTTTAGAGCCCGCGATTAGCCAACACTTTCAAAGCGGTCTATTTTTGCCTAATGAAGCGCATATCGATCATAACGAAGTGCTTTTTCAACTAGCAACCCAAGCCCGCAAGCTCGGGGTCGATTTCAAAGAAAATAGCCCCTCTCAGCCCGGTGATGAAGCCTTAAAAGGTTTTGATCTTATTTTTGATTGTCGCGGTATGGGGTTTAAAGAATCGGCCCGATTAGAAGACGGATTTCGAGGTGTTCGTGGCGAAGTGATACGCATTGAATGCAAAGAGGTGAATCTAAAGCGCCCCATTCGCATCATGCACCCACGCTATAAACTTTATATTGTTCCTAAGCCGAATAACCAGTTCACCATCGGGGCAACAGAAATTGAAAGTGAAGACCGATCGACTATTAGCTTACGCTCTTCTATGGAACTGCTATCGGCCTTGTATGCGGTCAACCCAGCCTTTGCAGAAGCCAGAATCATCAGCCAAGAGGCTAACCTTCGCCCTGCTTTCATGAACAATTTACCGCGTATCGAATCGCTGCAGTCCAAATACAACACCCCAATCATTCGCATCAATGGCCTCTACCGCCATGGCTACCTCATTGGCCCTGCGATTATTGAACAAGCCCTTAAAAAGGCCGCATTATGAAACCTATTAATATCCAAATTAACGGCAAACAGATCAATATTGGCCCGCGAGGAACTCTGAAAGAGGCACTCGATTCATGGATCAGTAATGCACCTGCACAATTGCCTGCGCATTCTAACTTTACCGTAGCGCTTAATCATCAGTTTGTACCCCGTACTCAATATGAAGCCACCACCCTGAAAGCCGGTGATGAAATTGAACTACTTGTTCCTATGTCGGGAGGCTAACCGTGGCCAATTTAGATGTACCAAGCACTTTATTAAGCAATTCATCAAGCAACTTATCAATGAATGCGCCTCACAACAGTGATGACCTATTACTTTACGATCAACCCTTTCAATCGCGTTTATTAGTAGGAACCGCTCTTTATTCTTCTCCCGAGGTCATGGCACACGCCATTGATGCATCAGGCAGCGAAATGGTCACCCTGTCATTGCGCCGCCAAGATCCAACAAATAAACAAGGGCAAGCGATTTGGCAGCACATTCAACAAAGCCAGTGTGCCTTACTCCCCAATACAGCAGGCTGCCATAGCGCCCAAGAAGCCATCACACTGGCCCAAATGAGCCGAGAAATATTCGAAACTGACTTCATTAAACTCGAAGTTATAGGCGACGATTACAATCTTCAACCCGACCCCTTTGAAACCGTAAAAGCCGCTGAGATATTAATTAAAAGTGGATTTAAGGTATTGCCATATTGCACTGATGATCTTGTTTTTTGCCAACGTTTATTAGAAGCAGGTTGCCAAGTACTCATGCCTTGGGGCTCACCCATAGGAACCGGTAAAGGCTTAATGAACCCTTATAATTTGCAGGCCATTAGAGATCGCTTTTCGTCTACTCGCTTAATCATTGACGCAGGCATTGGGAAACCCTCACAAGCCATGACGGCAATGGAAATGGGGTTCGATGGAATACTGCTTAATACCGCCATCGCCAAAGCACACGACCCTATCAACATGGCCCAAGCTTTTGCACACGCCGTTACCGGTGGTCGCCAAGCGTATCTTGCGGGTCTGATGCAAACTCGCCAAACCGCTAGCCCATCGACCCCCGTACTAGGAACGCCTTTTTGGCAGCATAAGTAATGAAAGCAACCGATTCAATCTCTCATCCCTCAAGACCTATTCTATGGAGCATCGCCGCGTCAGATTCAGGCGGTGGCGCTGGCATACAAGCCGACCTCAATACCTTTCATAGCCTGAACAACCACGGCTGCACCCTCATCACCGCCATTACGGCGCAAAACAGCTTATCCGTCGATAAAATCATTCCCATCGATGAAGCAGACCTTGAAGCGCAGTGGCAAGCACTGGCAAACGACATGCCGCCCGCCGCGATTAAAATTGGCTTATTAGCGCAACCTAGCGCATTACAATGGTTGAGCAATCGATTAAAAGACATAAGACCTGTTTTTTGCGTATGGGACCCTGTTTTGAAAGCCAGTACAGGGGCTACGTTACTGGGACAGGCTAATGAGGAAATAAGCGCCGAACTCATCAATCCCCTGCTTCGCCAACTTGATTTAATCACCCCCAACTTATCAGAAGCACGCATTCTTACAGGCATGGCCATCAACAGCTACCGCGACATAGAACAGGCCGCACATCAATTACTTGATCGTGGGGTTGGCAGCGTCTTAATCAAAGGCGGACATTCTTTTGATACTGAAGCCAAGTCTAAGTATTGCCGCGACTACTTTGCCAGCCAAGAGCGTTCTTTTTGGTTATCGCATAAAAAACAACATCAACCCAATAATCATGGTACGGGCTGCACGCTGGCTTCGGCCATTGCCAGCTTCGTCGCTCAGGGTCACTCCCTCTGCGATAGCATTGTACTGGCCAATCGTTTTATTCAACAAAGCCTCAGACTCGCGGCCCCCCAAGGCCAAGGAGCTGGGCCTGTTTGGCAAGCCCCCTTAGAAAACAACCCGATCGACTTTTCAGAATTAACGACTTCTGCACAGCACTTTCACAGTGAAGCTACTCGTAAGACCCCAAGCTCTCAATTCCCAAGTGCGCTTTCATTAGATCAAAAGCCACACACTAGCGACCGAAAAAGCCTAGGGTTGTATGCCATCGTTAATAACTTAAACGACTTACAACGCTTACTCGAACAGGGGGTTGATACTTTACAATGGCGAGTCAAAACCAATGACTCCGATTCAACGCTAAATCAAGCGCTAGACCAATCGCTAAACCAAGCAGCCAAGACAAAACACAAAGAAGATTTACAACACGCTATTCGGCTTTGTGCTCAGTACAAAACCCCACTTTACATCAATGACGATTGGCAATTAGCCCTAGAGAGCAACGCCTACGGTATTCATCTTGGCCAAGAAGACTTGGCAACCATTAGCCATACACAACTAATGCAGATAAAGGAACAAGGCTTACGTTTGGGCATCAGCTGCCATAACGAAGCTGAGCTGGCGTTTGCCCATAGCCTAAAACCCAGCTACCTCGCGTTTGGCCCAGTCTTCACCCCAAAATCAAAAGTAGTCGACCATCCGCCATTAGGGCTAAAGACCTTACAAGAGTGGCAAAACAGTTATGGCCAAATTTACCCGACCACCTGTATTGGCGGTATTGAGCTTGAGAACATGCAAGCGGTTTTAGCCACCGGCATTAAGTCTATTGCTGTCATTTCAGCACTCGGCGGCCCGCAGAAAAGTACCCTATTCATAAATACTTTTGCTAAATCGATACCGCGTGAATGAGCAATAAAGACACCCTAACTGACGATGACATAACCCAATCTTACTTTTTTATCACTTATTTACTAAAAACAAAGATTTAGTCTGGCAAGGACTGCCTGCTTATGGAAGTATGTCCGCCTAATTTAATACCTCATTCCTAGATAGAAGCATCCTCATGTCAGAAGCTCGCGTACTGCTCGAAATCAAAAACAAAATTGCCTATGTCAGCCTAAATCGCCCTGAAAAACACAACGGTTTAGACATGGCGATGTTCAAAGAAATGATCGCAATGGCCAAGAAAATCCGCAAAGACCGCACCGTTCGCGCAGTGATCATGCACGGCAACGGTCCTTCTTTTTGTGCTGGCCTAGATTTTGGCGCGCTAAGCAAAGACCCAATGATGATTCCTAAGGTTTTTCTAAAAATGCCTTGGTCAAAATTAAACGTCGCACAAGAAATTGCTCACATCTGGCGTGATCTTCCCATCCCAGTAATTTCTGCAATTCATGGCAACTGCTTTGGCGGCGGCATGCAGATTATTTTGGCGACGGATTACCGCATCGCGACCCCTGATAGCAAGATGTCTATTTTAGAAATGAAATGGGGTTTGATCCCCGACATGAGTGGCATGGTGACACTGTCACGCTTAACCCGTATCGATATCGCCCAAGAGCTGACCATGACAGGTCGTTTCTTCTCGGGTCTCGAAGGGGCGGAATACGGTTTAATCAGCAAGGTTAGCGAAGATCCATTAGCGGCCGCAGAAGCCTTAGCTAATGAGATCGCCAGTAAATCACCCGATGCCATTGCCGCGACTAAATACTTGTTTAAAAAGACGTGGAAAAAAGACACTTGGGGCGCACTGCTTTGGGAACGTTGGGTTCAAGCACGTTTATTGGGCCGTAAAAACCAGCGCATTGCGATGGCCAATGGATTAGCGAAAGATGGCAAGGTAAAACCTTTCCAAGATCGTACTTCTTTTAAGTAATCTAGTTTTAAGTAATCTAGCTTTAAATAAGCTGGCTGACAAAGTCGTCATTGTCGACCATTGTGTAACAAGTTAATCCGCTGACTAAAGTGCCACCGTATTTTGTGGCACACTAAGCTTATTAATGCATTCACTTGTATCCACGTGCCCCCATAAAGGAGCACGTGCACGGTATCCTAATGACGACATCTTTTGACAATGACTCAGATAAACGCGAGCCAGAAAATAATAATTCAGACACTGTTGAAAAAGAACGGATAGATCTAGAGCAACAAGAACAAGAGCAATGGCACCTTCAATCTGAACAACAGTTAACACTGGGCCAAACCTCTTTCAAAGGACTTAAAGCGCAAAACGAAGATGCCATCGGTATCCGTATTCCCACCGGTATTATTCAAAGCCATAAAGGTTCTGTAGCGATAATTGCAGACGGCGTCAGCGCCGCCGAAGCGGGCAAAGAAGCCAGCGAAACCTGTGTCCGAAATTTTCTTAGCGATTATTATTCCACCCCCGATACCTGGAGCGTAAAACAAAGTACAACAAAAGTACTCACTGCCCTCAATCGATGGTTATACAGCCAAGGCCAGCGCTTTAGTGACGCACAAAAAGGATATATCAGCACACTAAGCTGCATTATCTTCAAGTCCAATACTGCTCACATCTTCCATGTAGGAGATAGCCGCATCTATCGCCTACGCGATGGCGACTTAGAACAACTCACCCGAGACCATACAACTGCGGTCAGCGCCACCCAGAGCTACCTATCACGGGCAATGGGGCTAGACGTTAAACTCGACGTCGATTACCGCAGCACCGACCTTGAGCAAGGCGACCTCTACTTTCTATCAACCGATGGCATTCATGATTTCATCAGCGATCAGCAATTACGCGCTCATCTCAAACCACTTAAATCTCTAAAAACCGATAACTTTGAAGAAAACTGCCAACAACTGGTCGAACTCGCACTGCAGCAAAAAAGTAACGATAACGTAAGTTGCCAGATCATTCGTATTGATCAACTGCCGTGTCAAAGCTTGAACGACGTGCATCAAAAACTCACCGACCTGCCTTTTCCACCCGACCTCGATATCAGCATGTCGATTGATGGGCTGCGCATTGAAAAGGTACTGCATAGCAGCAACCGCAGTCAGCTTTATAAGGTTGTCGATATTGAATCTGGGGAAGCGTTTTGCATGAAAACTCCCTCGGTGAATTACAACGACGACGCGGCCTATATTGAACGCTTTATTCTTGAGGGCTGGATTGGTCATCGCATAAACAACCCCCACGTGCTTAAAATTGCAGGCTTTAACCGCCCTAAAAAGTACCTGTATTATTTAACCGAATACATTGATGGCATTACTCTAGAACAATGGATTAAAGAAAACCCAAAGCCGCCAGTCCAAGACGTCATTGTGATTATTCAGCAGGTTCTGAAAGGATTACGCGCCTTTCATCGCCGCGAAACGATCCATCAAGACCTAAAGCCTGGCAATATCATGCTAGACAGATACGGCGAAGCTAAGATCATCGACTTTGGTTCTTGTCATGTGAAGGCCATCGCCGAAATCGCCACACCATTGGAGCGCGATGGTATTTTAGGCACAGCGACCTATGCAGCCCCCGAAGCGGTTTTAGAAGGTCAAAGTTTGCAGCAAAGTGATATTTTTTCTGTGGCGGTGATTCTGTTTGAAATGCTCACCAACAAATTGCCCTTTTCAGGCAAGTTAGAAGAATGTCGTAGCAAGAGTGCCTACTTAAAAACGCGCTATACCCCAAGTTACGAATTGAACCCGCTGGTACCGGTATGGCTAGATGGTGCGATAAAAAAAGCGCTCAGATTCGAACACAATCAGCGCCATGGTGACGTATCAGAGCTTCTGTATGAGATTGAACATCCCAACCCTAAATACAAAAAAACATACAGTACGAGTTTATTAGATGAAAACCCGAGCCTTCCTTGGCAAGTATTATCGGGGGTTTTGTTTATTGGCTTTTGCGTTTCGGTTTATTTTAACCTCAATCCATAAGCCTGATGTATTCATTTATTCTTGAACTTATTCTTGAACTTATTCTTCAACGAGCACTTTACTGACGCTGAACGCTTTACCATCACCGCGGTCAAGTTCTTTAACCAGTTTTGGTAATACCTTATCAAGCTTAGCTTTTAGCGTCCAAGGCGGATTGATAACCATCATTCCCGCCGACGTCATGCCCGATTCTAAAGAGTCTGGCGCTAGCCCCAACTCATATTGATGAATATTTTTAATCCCAGATTGTTTCAGCTTACGCAGCATAAAGTCGATACGCTTACGATCAACCACCGGATACCAAATCGCATAGGTGCCTGTATTAAATTTCTTATGGGCTTTAATGACGGCTTCGATAACATCGCCATAATCCGCTTTCATTTCATAAGAAGGATCAACCAATACCAGCGCACGACGGCTAACTGGCGGGACTAAACTCAACAACCCTTTCAGACCATCATCTTGCTTAATACGAATCTTGCGTGCCATCGCTTTAGAATCCGTCGCCATGGATTCTGACAAAATACGGAAGTCGCTTGAGTGCAGCTCGAACAACCAGGCTTTATCTTTTTCACGTTCAGGGCGCGTTACATAATGATGCGCAATCGCTGGTGAACCTGGGTAAAACGTTAAGCTCTTCTTTTTAAGATCAATGCCCTGCTCGGCATTTAAGGTATCAATCACATTGAAGTACGTTTCCAATTCAACAAAATCAATACGCTTAAGCTTGGCGATCCCTTCTTTGTATTCAGCCGTTTTATTCGCATTGACAGAGCGCAGGTCATATAAGCCGGCTCCAGAATGAGTATCAATATAATCAAACGGTGCATCTTTCTTATTGAAATGCTCTAAACATTCAACCAATACAATGTGCTTTAACACATCTGCGAAATTACCCGCATGATAAGAGTGACGATAGCTAAGCAAAATTAAACTCGATCTTTTACAAGAGAATGTGAAGTATAAGGGGATTTTCGACGATTTAAGGCAGTGAAACAAGCTGCTTTTGATATTCGATCAATATAGCACTGAAATCCGCTAACATCGCGGCACGATTGTCTAAACTGTCGTGATACATTTCAGTGTTCAGATAATAGGACTTTGGCGTCGCCATATAGCGTTTCAGCACCGGCATAACTTTACGCAAATGCTGCCCTTGCTTTACTAGGGTATCGGCTTTTGTCTGCTCCGAATCTTGATCTTGAAGCTTTTGTAACGCAATTTTGTGATGCATCAAAATCAACAGGTAATCACTATGCCCTACATGTTCCTCATGGCTGTCGCTTTCGCCGGCCAAAGCCGAAGAAAGCGGTGCAGCAGCTAATGACGCCACTGCTAACAAACACACCAGACGAACAGAATTGAACATTATTCGTTTAATAAACAGTTGCCCCATTCACAGCGAACCAAAATATAGCTGTTATCTGGGCATTGCACATCATAAACCTCGTGAGGCCAGTCACTCTTAATCACTTTCACATTGG
The DNA here is from genome assembly GCA_913061415.1 of uncultured Oleispira sp. Lineage (GTDB taxonomy): Bacteria > Pseudomonadota > Gammaproteobacteria > Pseudomonadales > Oceanobacteraceae > Oleispira. Next base: position 75,388 of record CAJXUD010000009.1, read on the forward strand.
CACCAGGGCAACCTGAGCGCTTGGCTAATTTTTCTACAACATAGAGTGAACGGCCAAATTTACGCTGTTTATTGATAGCCAAGGTCGCTGACTTTTCTTGTAACTCTTGACCATTTTGCTGCGCACGACGCTGCAGATCGACCAAGGTTGGATAGAATTGATTATTATCACGTAAGTCGTAATCTCCATCGTTAAACTTAGAAAGCATGTTTAAACACAATTTTTCCTGATTACCGCTTTCGTCAAGAATCAGCTTCATTTCAGCTTCTGCATCTTGAACGGCCTGAGCCGTAATGCCCAAAGCAATATTTGCACCGGTCACATCACGATCACCTGAAACCAGCATAATCTCACGGGTTAGGCCATAATCAGCACCTTCTACAAACGCACCATTACGACGCCACCAGTTGCTTTTAGCTTGCCAAGCAACCTGCTTTAATTTACCACTCATATTCTGGCAATGATCAACCCACAAGCGTAATTGCACATCGGTTTGTAGAGCATAATAAACGGCTTGCCCAGTTGATGATTGTGGCGCTGATGAACAACCCACTAAAAGAGATAATAAAAGCGCAGATATTAAAACTCGAAACTGAGCTTTAATATTTAGAGAATGAGTTTTAAACACGGAGGACATAGATATTCCTTTTAACACACGATCGTATTGGGATTAATTGCATAGCTGTTAATAGTAATAGTAGAGCTTATGCGGGATTGAGGCCAGTATTTGAGATGATTTTTTCTAACCAGATGACGACTTCAGTCGCATTAAATGGCCACTCCAAAGTTAGGTTTGAAGATTCATCCAATAGCACAGGGATTTTTTCACCATATAGATCAAGCCAAAGCGGTTGATCTATAATATCTTGCAGGTAAATTTGAAGGTCGTTCTGCTGAGCCAACAGCATCACACTTGGCTGACTAAAAGCCTGCTGCAACTCAATTTGGGCAAGCTCGCACAAATGGCAAGCTTCGGTAGACAATAATAAAATAGCCAAAACAATTACTCTTAGCGCTTATTAATAATAAAGCGCTAGTATAAAGCAATTATTCCAATACGTTGGACATCATCTCTGCCCTATTTTCCATCACGTTATTTAAACCTTGATTATACGCTTGAAAAATATCCTTTAAGTGATCATCAGGAAACATCTGATCAACCAAATCATTCAATAGCTGCTGAGGATCAGCAAAGGATTTTGCCTGATCCAATGCCGATAAATAATCATCGTTATAGCCCAATAAAGACGAAGATAGGTTTTCTAATCCTGGCGTTGGTAATTTAGGCTGCACAGAGTTATATGCACGACTAACCGAACTGAAAGATTCTTGACGCAAATTCAAACTCATTGATGCCAGCTCATCACCATCAAAGCCTAGCTGCATCGCTTCTTCCAAAGCGCCACCAAGATCCCCTGAGAAAAACGTACCGCTGAGCTTCTCAACATCACGCAGCAGATTGGTGAGGGCTTCTTGCTCACCTTCATCGAGACTGCCCATGACATCCATCTGCCACTCCAATCCCTGCTCAAAACCCGCCGCGGCGATGTATTGATGCCCTTGCTTCTCGGCATACGAAAACGATTCTGCAGACTGCATAAAACTCAGTGAAATTTTATCACCATCTTTCGTCATTAATTCTAATGACATTGAATTCTTTTGACTCACTTGGCTGCTATAACGATTGGCTTCAAAGGCGGGCATTTTAGTATTGAGTGCGACATCGTTACTGCTATTGTTAGACTTTTTACTATAGTCACCACTTTCAATATCTTTCAAACCCGCATTGATCAAGTCTCGGCCTTGATCAATTTCGGCTTGCAAGTCATCACTCATCAAGCCCATATCTTTTAATTGCTGCTCAGCTTGATCATAACCTTTGGCGATGCCTTCTTTAGCGGCCTCTAAACGCTGTTGAATACGACCATCATCAGCACCTCGCGCACGTAATTGATCCAAGCCCCGCTGCACATGATCAAGCATGGTTGCTGCGACTTCGTCTGCGCCTTTTTTATCACTCAGCTGCAAACCAGATGACGATGTTCCGGTGGCTTGACCCACACCCCTCTTCACATTCTCATTTAGAACATCAGCCGCTTTAGCCTCATGGCGCCCACCTTGGTGCTCATGAGTTGACTGAGAGCTACTCTGATAGGAATTAGATTGAACATTGATAAGATTGGGATTGAAGTTCATAGCAGTCACCGGATTAATTTGCGCTATAGGTTATAGCGGCCAATTCATCCAGTGCTTTAATTTTTTATTCTATTATTTACGATAACACTACTCAACAGGATTTGGGCATTCAAACCTTGTGGCATCAAGCTTACAGCGAACTTTACGCTGTATTCTCAACATTACTCCGTCATAATAGTCAGCTTCTCTAAGCTCAATTCTCGCTTGTTGCATTAATACTTCATAATCTTGCTTTTCTTGATCCGGAATCGGGATCCACCAGCGAGACGGAATATCACCGGTTTGAACTTTTAACTGTTTAATCACATGATCAAACCCTTTGAAAAAACTCTCTCGTATTATCTGTGCAACTTCTCTAGGAAATTTATCTTTTAAGCCTATCATCTGCATGCTAGCTTGCGAAAATGGGTAATCAATAATCCCACCATCTGGCTCCATCCCTCGATACAACTCCATAAATCCATAAGCCACTAGCGGCGCAGGCAGCACATCAACCGCGCCATTGTTAAATTTATTAGGTGCGCCAACTAAACTAGAAGGAATAGGTGTAGCCCCTAGCTTCAATACCATCTTTGCTTGGGTTTGATCATAGTCTAAGACCGCAATGCGCTTACCTGCCGCCTTAGTTAACGAGTTGATTTTTCGGTCGTTAACAAAAATGTAAGCAGCCCCCGCTGGGGCAACACCTAATACAATATAATGATCGTTCTCAAACTTTGGGGCCAACCTAGAATCCATTAGCGCCTTTAATAAAACTTTAAAATGTTTGGTTGAAGGCAGAGCGCCAACAGAATCTATAGTGCCACTGAATTTGTTAAACGTTCTCGCTTTTAGCCCCGTCATCAACGCAGCGTCACAACGACCGGCCTTTAAATCTTCGGTTAAGATAGATTCACTGGTATACGCTTCCATCTCTACCTGAACACCCATTTGCGAGAGCTCAGCCTTTTGATCTTGAGCCAAAGAAAAAATAGGCCCAGAACGCCCAGCAATATCCCAAATACAGATGCGACGCTTAACCTGAGTTGAATCCCCCCATTGCTCAGGGTACAGCTGCTTGATGGCCACAATACGCTGCTCGAACGATAGCTTTTGATTCATTGCACGCTGCTGCAGTGATTTTTTATCACTATTTTTATCACTATCGGATGACGCTAATTGGGGCTCAGTCGCTACGGATGCTTGCAATGGCATAATTGAAAAAACAAATACGCCGCAGATAAACATTTTCTTTAGATAAAATCGCATTGGGTGACCTTTATTATTATTTTTATTACTTTTTTATTACTGGTTTTTAATGCTGGGCTTTCGTTTTTAAACCAAAAAAAAGCCGCAAAGCGGCTTTTTTAACAGTACTGATTTAACAGTACTAGTTTACAGTTCTAAACGATTAATCTTCGTCTAGCATATCTTCTTTTAGATCGTCTTGAACTGGATCTTCAGACAACCAAATACCAAACAATGCTTGCTTAAACGCAAGACCTGGTACAACAACCTTTACTTCACCGTTACGAATAACGCTCACACCTTGACCCGGTACATATTGAAGATCGAACACATCTTTGTCTTCAACAGCATCACGGAAAGCACTGATCAATGAATCAACTTCTTTTTGGATCGGTGCTAGATTACCGCCCGTTGATTTAACAAAACCGTCAAGAGTCGCGGCGCTCATCTTTTCGCCATCAATTAGAGAAGACGTAATGTATAAACGAATCGTCATGGCTTCATCAGCGGCGATCACACTCGCAGAATCGCTGCTTTTTGCATTTAGGTATAATGCACCCACGTACAAATCTATGAAAAACTTAGAGCGAACACCAGCACCATTTAACGTCAGTGTTTTTGCAGCAACTTGAATGCTATCGGCTACTTCAATATCGTTAACTTCTTTCGCTTGAACGGCTGGCATAAGCGCCAAGCCAATTATGAAACTTGCTAGAATGCGTAACATGTACTTACCCTTTATTAATTTTTATTAGGTCGATCAGAATGAATGATCTTTTATATTGATCTAGTGATGTAAAAGCAAGTACTTTAGGCTATTTCAGGCCAAATTTAATAATTTATTCGGCCTAAAAATGCTTAACTATGTACCACACACTTTATCGTATAAATATCGTACAAGACGATTATTTAAATTGACGAACGTTCTTTGCAACAAACTTAAGAGTCAATTCAACAAGATTTTCACCGGCGTCATGGAAGCGATCATCGCACTCTGCGATTTCATCGACTAAATCCAAAGCAAACAGATCAAAAGCCTCAATGCGCTCATCTTCGTCGGCAGGAACAATACTATTAGGGAAATAATCAACGATTTGCTGCACAACGGCATGAGTATTCTTAGCCCGGATCTTTTCAAGTGCTTCAAGCATGTCGTGAATTAACGCGCCGCTATCATGATGAAACAGCTGGCCAAAGCCGCCATTTTCCATCTCTCGTGAGAGGCTATCTATGCAATAAACAGACTTCTCCGCGTCACTTAAATTGGAATATCCTAAATCAGCTTCTTTATCAAAAATTACATCTGTAATTTGTAAAAATGCGTCGGTCTCATCGGCAACTTCTAAAGCGGCCTGAATCTCCATGTTCATCTGTGCCCTACTCGTTATTTGAATGAATGTAGTAATACAACTCTTACCAACAGTAATGTAGCCTACCTGACTTAATTTGACAAAAGTTTAAATTAAGGAACGGATGTTCTTTTTATAATGTAATAATTTTTTATACCAATCGCGCCATTATGGCTCTTTTAATGAAAAACCAAGAGTCCAAGAAATAGGCGTGCTTAATATGCTTTAATGGCTAATCAGTCATAACTATTAGTCATTCGGAGTTCGTTAATTATGGCCATTCAAAAGAAAAAACTCCTCATCATTGCTCATGCACCCTCCACTAATACAGACCGCATGCGACAAGCGGTTATCAAGGGGGCTATGCATCCAGAGCTCACTGATGTAGTCGTTCAGTGCCTTGCCCCACTAGAAACTCAAGTCGAAGACATTATCTCTGCGCAAGCGATCATCATTGGTACAACAGAAAATCTGGGTTATATGGCCGGTTTGATAAAGGACGTCTTTGACCGCTGTTATTACGGCTGTTTAGAACAAACTCAAGGCCTCCCCTTTAGCTATTATATAAGAGCCGGGCACGATGGCACAGGAACACAAAGAGCTCTCGATACAATAACCACAGGCTTACGCTGGAAACTCGTTCAAGAACCATTAATTTGTCGCGGTGATTTTGATGAGCGCTTCATTTCTCAATGCGAAGAACTGGGCTTAGCCATGGCGGCTAGCCTTGACGCAGGCATAATCTGATACAAACACTTGCACAATATTTCAAACTGACAAATTGTGTCACAAGATGCCCAAACCCCTTAACAATCATTGTCTTACACGCCTTTCTTCTATTTTTATTATGCTTAACATCAGCTCCTAACCCCCTATTCATAACGATTTCTAAAGTATTTTAGACCTTGGTACGGTTCTTGATATGTAAAGAGTTAGACAAACTGATAACTATAAAAATCGACATCTAATAATAGTTAGCGTTCAGATGACATATTAGAATTAAAGGGTAAAACAATGAGTAACTTGCAGGACTCAAACGTTGTTCACATTGATTTTCAGGATAGAAAAGCGCTTAGAAAAAGGAAAGGAACCCAGACATTTTCGCAGTTGATTGATCACGTCGTTAAGCCCTCAAAAGAAGGCTTCGATGAATGGCCAGAAGATCTTTCACCCCGTGAGCGTCGCGAGCAATTAAAGCGCGATTTAGATTTTTTACGTCAAATGAGTGATATCCCACCTTCGTCTAAGAAGTACTAATTTTATCGTATTTTTGTAAATAACAGACATTAAAAAGCCCGTAGTGATTAATTTCAGTACGGGCTTTTTTTATGCCAGCTCAGATTATTTGCGCTTCTTAAACGCTGGTTTACCTGATTTTTTAGCACCTTCTTGCTTCACGCCGGCTTTTTCAGCAATCGACATTTGCTTCTTAATGGGTTTTTTACCCCCTAATTTACCTGCAGGTTTTGCACCTGGCTTTCCAAAAGCTTTACCGGCCGGTCTGGTTGGCTTCGCGCCAGTTTTCGCGCCTGCTCCGGCTGACTTAGCACCCGGCTTAGTCGTCGTACGATTGATCGCACCGTTACCGCCTTTACCACCTGGACGGCCACGAACACTTTGCCCTAGCTTATTCTGCAGACGCGCCTGCCTGTGATCTTCCGGCTCCGGATGTGGAATCAAGGCATTCTTACCTGCGCCAATCATGTCTTCGCGACCCATGTCTTTTAGGGCTTCACGTAGCATTGGCCAGCTCTTTGGATCGTGATAACGCAAGAAGGCTTTCTGCACACGACGAGATTTCAACTCGGTATGCACCTTCATCTTCTTCGATTTGTAACTGATGCGCTGCAACGGGTTATGACCCGAATGATACATCGCCGTCGCTAACGACATTGGCGATGGATAAAAGGTCTGGACCTGATCAACCCGGTATTTATTACGCTTAAGCCATACCGCCAAGCCCAGCATGTCTTCATCTTCACACCCAGGGTGAGCGGCGATGAAGTACGGAATTAGATACTGTTTTTTGCCCGCTTCTTTCGAGTACTTTTCAAACATATGCTTGAATTTATCGTACGTCCCCATACCCGGCTTCATCATCATATCCAAGGTATTCTTTTCGGTATGCTCAGGGGCAATTTTCAAATAGCCGCCTACGTGATGCGTTACTAACTCACGAACGTATTCTGGATCTTCTACCGCAAGGTCATAACGTAAACCAGAAGCAATGGCGATACGTTTAATACCCGGTAAGGCGCGCGCACGGCGGTATAGAGAGGTTGTCTGCGAGTGATCTGTCACTAAGTTCGTACAAATGCTCGGGAATACACACGATAGACGACGGCAGCTGGCGTGGATCTTCGGGTCCTTACAGTTTAGGTGATACATATTGGCCGTTGGCCCACCTAAATCTGAAATCGCGCCAGTAAAACCTGGAGCATGATCTCGAATATCTTCAATTTCTTTAAGAACCGATTCTTGGCTACGGCTTTGAATCACGCGGCCTTCGTGCTCGGTAATCGAACAGAAGCTACAGCCACCAAAGCAACCGCGCATGATATTGACCGAAAAACGGATCATATCGTACGCTGGAATTTTGGCATCGCCATAAGAAGGATGCGCGACACGCTGATACGGCAATGCAAAGACCGCATCCATTTCTTCTGTTTCTAGTGGAATCGGTGGTGCGTTAACCCAAATTTCTTTATCGCCATGGCGTTGAATCAAGGCATGGGCGTTTTGTGGATTACTTTCTAGGTGTAAAATACGCGAAGCATGGGCGTATAACGCCGCGTCAGCACGTACTTTTTCGAACGAAGGCAAACGAATCACAGCGGTCGCATGATCAATATTCAGCTTTCGGTGCAGCGGCATAGGTACGATTTTGACCACGCTTTCGTGCTCTTCCATACCCTCATCAGAGCCATCTTTATTGGTCGAACACGTCTGGTTCTTGGTATCCTTCATTTCATAAGGATTCGGAATTTCGTCTAAACGCCCAGGCCAATCGATACGCGTTGAGTCAATTTCTGTCCAGCCCGCAGGCGTTGCGTTACGAATAACTGCGGTGCCTCGTATATATTGAAGCTCCTTCATCGTTTTACCAGAAGCAAGTTCATGGCTCACTTCAACAATGGCGCGTTCAGCGTTACCGTATAATAGAATATCGGCGCCTGAGTCGATTAATACCGAGCGACGAATCTCATCACTCCAATAATCGTACTGCGCAATACGACGTAAGCTAGCCTCAATACCGCCAATCATTAGAGGAACGTCTTTATACGCTTGCTTACATTTTTGACTGTAAACAATCACCGCACGATCAGGACGCCCACCAGACACACCATGAGGCGTATAGGCATCATCATTTCGAACTTTAAGGTCGGCGGTGTATTTGTTAATCAGGGAATCCATGTTCCCCGCGCTGACAGCAAAATACAAATTCGGCTTACCCAATGCCTTAAACGCGTCTAAATCATTCCAATCAGGCTGACAAATAAGCCCTACTCGAAATCCTTGCGACTCCAATAGACGCCCCATGATCGCCATACCGAAGCTTGGATGATCGACGTACGCATCACCACAAACGATAATAATGTCGCAAGAATCCCAGCCAAGCTCATCCATTTCAGCGCGCGACATAGGCAAAAATGGCGCCGTGCCATAGCATTCCGCCCAATATCTTGGGTACGAGAAAAGTTCAGGGGCTTGAGTAACAGTTAACATTGGGAGCTCACTAAAAAGGCAGGCTTAAATTCGATGAATCTAAGCGGGGTAAATCTGAGTATTCTGATCGGGTATTATCTATTGCTGCATTTTCGCAAAATTAGCCCCAATGATCAAAATTACTTTCACTTTATTCATATTGATGATGAATAATTTACATGTCATTACATAAAGTGAGCAAATACGCGCTTATTCTTCGAGTTCTTGAACCCGCTTTTTAATGCTTTCTAGACAATCACGACATAAGCAACCCGTCTGCGTGGCGCTAAAACCTTGGGATTTTAAATAAGAAAACTCTTTTTCTCCAAGTCCTACCCCCCAACACTGACATTGCTGAATATTAGCGGCATTACATAGAAAATCAGCAAAGCAGCGTGGGCACGTCGTTACAGCGACTTTCAAGTCACTTTCCTTACGTTTCTCTAAGTCTTTTTGGGAGTCGACCATTTAAGTACTCGTTCAAAGGCTGTATAATTTGGCCTCAATTTTATAGGTCGCAGGCTTTCAGAGCCAGCGCTTAAGCCACGTAAGTTTTTGTTCAAGGGTCATCAATTGATTTCAACCGCTAATATCACCATGCAATTTGGCGCTAAGCCATTGTTTGAAAACATCTCCGTAAAATTCGGCGATGGCAACCGCTATGGCCTAATCGGAGCCAACGGTTGTGGTAAATCTACGTTCATGAAAATTCTTGACGGTAGTCTTGAGCCTTCTGCCGGTAACGTTTCTATTTCTCCAAACGAGCGCTTGGGCAAACTGCACCAAGATCAGTTCGCTTTTGAAGAGCAGATCGTTATCGATACGGTCATGATGGGCAACAAAGAACTTTGGGCAATCAAAGAAGAGCGTGATGCAATTTACGCAAACCTTGAAGCAACTGAAGATGAATACATGCGCGCAGCTGAGCTAGAAAGCGAATTTGCCGACATGGATGGCTATACAGCTGAATCTCGCGCAGGCGAATTATTACTGGGTGCAGGCATCGACTCAGAATTGCATACTGGTTTAATGTCAGGTGTTGCTCCTGGCTTAAAAGTACGTGTACTTTTAGCCCAAGCACTTTTCTCTAACCCAGATATTTTGCTATTAGATGAGCCAACGAACAACTTGGACATCAATACCATTCGCTGGTTAGAAAGCTTATTAGACGACATGAAGTGCACCATGGTCATCATCTCGCACGATCGCCACTTTTTGAATTCTGTGTGTACGCACATGGCCGATATCGATTACGGTGATATCAAGATCTTCCCAGGCAACTACGATGACTACATGATTGCTTCGACGCAAGCGCGCGAGCGTCAGCAAGCAGACAATGCCAAGAAGAAAACTCAGATTGCTGAATTGCAGCAATTCGTTAGCCGCTTCTCTGCTAACGCATCCAAAGCAAAACAAGCAACGTCTCGTCAGAAACAACTGGATAAAATCCAATTAGATAAAATCCAGCCTTCGAGCCGTCAAAACCCATTCATGCGTTTTGAGTTTGAGAAAAAACTTCACCGTACCGCCCTTGAAATTGAAAACTTGGGCCACGCGTACGAAGATGACAACATGCTGTTCAAAAACTCCAGCTTAATGATTCCTGCTGGCGAAAAAGTTGCCATCATTGGTTCTAACGGCGCGGGTAAAACCACACTCATGAAATGTTTAGTGGGTGAAATAGATCCAAAAGAAGGCATGATCAAATGGTCTGAAAACGCTTCTTTAGGGTATTACGCACAGGATCACGAATACGAGTTCCCTGCTGATATGCCAATGTTTGATTGGATGTCTCAGTTCCGCACTCCTGAACATGACGATCAGGAAGTTCGCGGCACATTAGGACGTTTACTATTCAACCAAGACGATATTAAGAAAAACGTTAAGGTATGTTCGGGTGGTGAAAAAGGTCGTTTATTATTTGGTAAGTTGATGATGCAAAATCACAACGTACTATTATTAGATGAACCAACCAACCACATGGACATGGAATCGATTGAATCGATCAACATGGCACTTGAGATGTTCGAAGGGACTTTAATCTTTGTATCTCACGACCGTGAGTTCGTAAGTTCTTTGGCAACACGCATCATCGAAATTAAAGATCACGAGATCGTTGATTTCCACGGTACGTATGACGAATACCTTCGTTCACAAGGCATTTAATCTGCCTTAACGGGAAGTGCTCTTGAAGCACTCGCCAGCATGGATCGAAGTATAAAAAATAGCGCGACTGAGTTTAACTGAGTCTGCGCTATTTTTTTGTCTGTCACTTACATTAATGCAATAAGCAGACGATATTTAAAAACCAACAATACTAAGTGCTTAACTTTTAACTTTTAACTTTTAACTTTTTCTACTAAATAGCTCTGCTCTATTAAAGCAAGCTGTAATAACAGCTCGTTATGCGCACTGGCGGCTTGATACTTTTCTTCAAACAAACCCGCGGCTATTTTTTTCTGTCGGCTGTTCACTCTCTGTAAGCCCTGCAAGGCAGAATCAACATCCGTTAAATTTAATTGCAACCCCGCATTCAACGCCTCAACCCGCTTCGCCATCAAAAACTGTTCGATATGCAAAGGAAAAAGCGCCACAGGGATTCCCGCTTTCATAAACAACGATACCGAATTAATACCGCCATTTAAAATAGCAAACGTCGATTGCGATAATACGTCTTGCATATTTACTGGTTTATCGACATATAAAATATGCCGAGATTGATGCGCGTTAATAATTGCACTTGGAATACCATCGGCTAAAACAATGGCACTGCACTCAATCGCTTGTAATGTTTTTAATAAGACCGGAGTTTCAACGGTGCCTTTCACATGACAATATATTTTAGGCCCACGAAAATGAGGAAAAAGTGCGGGCTCAGTAAAATCAGGAACGACTGTGCCGACATACGTTGTTTTATCACGCTGCACATGGCTTCGATAGCCATAGTGATCCAACTCAGAATACGTTTGAAAAATGCACTGATCAAAATCAGATAACAGATCAGCTAGATTATTAATACAAGGAACAGAGAATTCGATACAGACTTTATTAATGACCTTAACGATATCATCTTCGTATCGCACAATATCACTTTTAGCCAAATCACCTGCAAAGAAAACCCCCGCAGGTCGATTATCATCAGGCACAGAAAAAGGCATACCCACGGCTATTTTTGCCACGGCCTTATTATGATCTTGCCCATGCTGACCGCCGCGCATTAACCCTCGTGCAGCCAATAATGCAACGGGGGCGTGATCACACAATAACAAATCAGGCTTAATAAAAGAAAACACACTACGCCACGCACTGATCAAGCCAGAAAGCGCATCTGAATGATGAAAACCACAGCGGCGTAAAAAATCCGCATAACTTCTTGGCGCTTGTTTCTCGACACCCAACTCAGCCGCAGAATCTGAATGCGGAGCTTGAATAACATGAATTTTAACATCAGAAAAAAGACGTCTTAATTTAGTAACATCTCTACCCGCGACCCAAACCTCATGGCCTTTGCCTTGATAAAAACGAGCGACGGATTGCAACGATAATAAATGCTGATAATCAGTACCTATTTCCCAACATAATAAGATTCGCGACACATTCACTCCTAACATCAGATATTTTGAGCCCGCACACTTCAAGTACGTTTCAGCGACTCTGACCTTGTTATTTTTCTTATAGATTGACTGTTTTTATACGGATAATCAACAACTGCAGCTACCTAACCGCACGAACGTTAATCAGCACAGAAATAAATTCTATTATATAAACCACAGGCATAAAAAAAGCAGCCAAAAGGCTGCTTATTAAATACAAGATGCAAAGATTAATAACAAATAGCGCCCTGCTGAAAATCAGCGTCGAGATCAACCGTCCAAGCAACATGATGCTTTTCAATCTCAGTCAATAAACGCTCTACACGCAACCCTTGAAATTGCACCGCAAGCATCGTGCGATAAGATAGAGTGAGACTCGCATCATCCAGAGCCATAACCTGCTCTGTCGAAAAGGCACCACTTTGTACCAATTCCTTACGCCAGACATGAACGTCTTTTTCGTTAGTAATCATCTGCTCAACTAAAGGTTGGATTAAGCTCGCTTTATCGAGTTTACTCATCGTTTCGCCCCTCTTTAACTGTTCAAGTATTAACCACACTGAACCCAATTCGGTTAAATTACTAGTACTGAGTCATATAATGAGAGTTAAAACACCCTTTCCTTAAAGTAAACACACTCAATCAAATGCGTTGAACGAGCACCTATTAATCTAGCTTCTTTTCTTTTGATTGCGATATTCAATAGGGGTTACTTGAGTCCAGCGCTTAAAAGCACGGTAAAACGTACTCGGCTCAGAAAACCCAGTGAGGTAGACAATTTCATCAATACTTTCGGCGGTATTCGCCAATAATCTCTTAGCCAAATTACAGCGATAATCAGCCAGCAACTGATTAAAGTTGGTATTAGCCTCAGCCAAGCGTGTGCGTAAGGTTCTTGGCTTAATATCTAGCTTAGCGGCCACTTGCTCTAAATTAACTTGGCCCGTCTCAAGGATCTCACCAATAACACGATTTACTCGTACTACGACATCTTGGCGTTCTAATTTAGCGACATGTTCACTGGCCAATTTTTCGTGCAGCTGAAGTAATTCAGGCTCTGCATGCAACGAAGGAATATCTAAGATATCGGAGTTAAAGAAAATACGATTTTCATCTTCACCAAAAGAGACATCACAGCCATATATACGCACATGCTCACTATCATCCCCTTCAAGCTGATGAGTAAAATGAACACGATTTAAAACAAATTTACCATCAGTGACGTAACTAAAGAACCGCAGCAAGCCAACGGCTACCGCTTCTGACAAGTGCCTTAGCTCAATCACTTTTTCACTCGAAGAGGAAACTCTGATAGATGCCTCATTGCCGACCATTTCGAAGGTCGCCAAAGTTGCGTCACTTAATAAGCGCTGATAATTAAGGGCACGGTTTAAGCCATCACCAAATGTTGGGCTGCTTAAAAATAGATACTGAAGTACCTGCCCCTTATAAACGGGCATTTTTTCAGCAATGTGCAAACCTATGTGCGGGTCTCCACTCACTTCTTCTAATACTTGCCAAAATAAATTTTGAGCGTCATGAGGCGTTCGAGCATTACGATCTTGTAATATCTCGGCTTTAACACCACACCGTTCAAAAATTAATGGAATATCAAGTTTCAACTCTAGCATCGCCTGATAGGCCAATTGCAAGAGAATACCTGAGTCTCGAAGTTCCGCTATTCCGCCTGACATAAACTCTAATTTTTTATGAGATAAGTCATGGATTTTGCCAGAACATACACGGACTGCAAGCATTCATTGACCAAACTGACGTTATTCACCGGGGATACAAGCCAATGGTCTAAAGCCCAAGCCGTTTAGACTGCCAGCTAATTATAATTTTAAACTCACCACGTACAGTCACATCGTACAACATTGATCAAATTTACAAGATCAATTTTAATAGATCAGGATAGACAATGAGCCAATCTTCACGCGTATTAATATCTAAATCCCCCGGCACTCTCGACCAATACCGCCGCGCACTGCTATCAAAAGGAAGCAAAACCAAAACTCCAAAACTTCCCTCTACACGCATAACGCTGCGTGATACGAACGTCGACCCTAAACGCATTGCGCAATATGCCGACGTATGTGGTTTTGAAAAAGACTCAAATGCATTACCTATCACGCTTCCACACTTATTGGCATTTCCACTGCATTTAGAACTCATGCTGCAACGTGATTTTCCATTTGCCGTCATGGGCATGGTTCATGTGCGTAATGAAATCACCCAATATCGCGCCATCAAATCTCACGAAGTAATGGATGTGACCTGTTTCTTTTCTGACATTAGAAAAACAGATAAGGGCTTCGATATTGACATTAAAACTCAGATTCACATTTCAGGCTCCGTCGTTTGGGAAAGCATTAGCACAAACCTCGTTCGCCAAAAAACAGATATAGCCCCCTCAGAAAAAAGCAAAGAACCTTCGACGCTGCCAGAGCAACCTTACAAAGAATTTTGGCAGCTAGCATCGGACCTTGGTCGTCGCTATGCCCTAGTATCAGGAGATTCCAACCCGATTCATTTATTTTCGTTAAGTGCAAAGCTGTTTGGTTTTAAAGGGCACATTGCTCATGGCATGTGGAGTAAGGCCCGCATTGCAGCAGCATTGCATAGCAAAATTGAAAGTGACGCGTGCACGGTTACCGTTGAGTTTAAATTGCCCGTCTTCTTGCCTTCGACCGTGCAATTGAATTACGACATGAAAGATAAAGAAATTGAATTCGATTTACGTGATGAAGCAGGCATCAAACCTCACTTAAAAGGTTCGATCAAAGCGCTTTAATCGCGTTCATAGAAGACACTGCCAACCACGCTCGTTGGCAGTGTCTTTGATTTTCATGAGTAAAGATTAAGTAAAAGAACAAGGCGCAAAGCGCTATTTACCTCATGTATCACTTTAGGGCTGTGCCAAGCTCATCATTTCTGGTTAAATAAACAAAAAAATAAATCTAAAAGACTGGACGACTCACCCATGCTTGCACGCGATCAAAAATCTATTACTCGCCATCGCCTACTATCCATACCTGCGGCCTTATTTGCGTTAACACTAAGTAGCCATGCATTGGCAAGCGAAGGCGGCTTTATTGGGCTACACACAGGCATATCCAGTTCTTTAGATGCCGACAAAACAAGCTCTAGCTTTAAAATCCTAACCGGCGCCCACATTACCTCACGCATTACGCTTGAGTTTGCTTATGTAAACTTTGGCGCAACCAGCTATAACGACCCTGAAGCCATCAACGTTGATTACAACAAAAGCAATATTTCGTTTCGGGGTGCAGATCATGGCACTGTTAGCCCTGGCCAAATAGGCGACGCAACGCCCGATGCTAACGGCAAGAACGAATACAGAGATAAAAGCCCCAGCAACTTCACTGGCATTAGCGAATTCACACCTGAAGGCGCTTTGATCAACTTACGCTACCGCTTTCCAATCATGGATAATTTCGACTTCTTTGTAAAAACGGGCTTTTTCGCTTGGGCTGCACATTATAAAACAGTGAAAATTACCGCCGACAAAGACGGTGGTATTACTAAAATTGACGAAGATGAAGGCCAAGCATCAGCCGTCAATGCCATTTCCGGCGGTGGCTTTATATACACCCCAATTCCACAGCTGTCCTTGCGTGCAGAATTAGAAAGTACCGCGATCAGTAGTGGTGACATGCCTCGTACTCGTATTCAAAACATTACCTTTGGGGCAAACTGGGAGTTCTAATTTTACTCCAACGCAACACCCAAAATGTCAGCTCTTAGGTTTCATCACCAAAGAGCTGATTACCGCTACCGCACTGCCCATAGCCGTATCAACCTTTAACCAGCACCATTGGTACACCACATCAGCCACTCGTCGTAAAATATCCATTTCTGTCTAATAATATCCAGATTTACGCCTCAAATGTGTTACTCCTTAACAATCTTTGTTACTCGCAGTAACACCTGCAGGGTATAAAATGACAGAAATTTTAAAGCTGCTAACCCTAAAATTAACCAGAACACAGCATAATCCTAATTTTTCAACGGTTAAGCGATGGTCTTGATAAATCCCAGTGTTAAAATGTCACATTAAAAATCTGGCACTTTAATTGCTTAGAAAACATACAAATAAAAATAATAACAGCGAACCGGTAAGTCACTATGATTCAAAGTTCAATTTCAGTAGCACTTATTCGCCCACTCATTGATGCCGTTAGCAGTAAAGCTCCGGTAACCGAGCCTGAGTCGGCCATTGATGTGCGCCTTGTAAAGTTACTGAAAGATCCTGATGCAAGAATTTCCATGCAGGATGCCGATGAGCTAATAAACAGTTTAGTGCGCACCAGTCGCTCTAATTCTCTATGTGTTTTCTCTGCTCAAAAAGCCGTTACTCAAAGCAGCTGCCAGTTACAGCATTTGTTTTTATGCTCAAATACCCTGCGCGAAGCGCTTTATTACCTAGAAAAATACTCAGCCTTACTCAGCGATAACCTTGAAGTAAATGTTACCCGTACTCGCGACAACATCATTAAAATTAAGCTGCCGGTTAGCGAACAAAGCTTTTTGTCACAAGAACGTTATCGCAGTGAATTATTAATTGGCATCATACTGGGTTGGATTAAGCAGCTATGTGGTGCAGATATGGAAATTAATGGTATCGATCTACCGTTTCCACAGCCAAGCTATTCTGCGGATTATTCGCATCTGTGGAAAACAAACATCACCTTCAATTCAATGGAATGCTCCATTCAGTTTCAAGCGCGCTATTTAGATCAAGGGCTGCATAATACCAACCCTCATATCCTGAATATGATTAAGCGTGATGTTGAAGAACAATATAAGAAGCTAACGCGCTCTGGCTCTCTCGCCGATCGAATTAAACGCGCCTTAGAACAAGATAAGTTAAGCCTTAAAGCCAATCAGCAAATCGTGGCTGAACATTTTCACATCAGTGCGCGCACGCTGAATAGACACCTGCAAAAAGAGAATACTTCTTTAAAGCAAGTTGTTACCGATTGCCGCGTTCACAAGGCAAAGCAGTTATTATTAGAAAGTGACTTAAGCATCGAGCAAATAGCACTTCAGCTTGGTTTATCAGGACGTAGAACCCTTGATAGAATTTTCATCAAACAGACTAAAGATAGCCCAGCTCAATATCGTAATCGCCAAAGACAGCATTCGCCTCACGAGGCCCCTACTATGCTGTCGATTGTTGCAGGCTAAGTTTACAAACTAAACCTTATAAACCTAGGCTTACTCAACAAAGTATTAAGCCAACCCCAGCAATCGCACCTTCATAACCGATGCCACCGTCATGGCATCGGTTATTTCACCCGACATAACACGGTCAAATACTGCTTCAAATGGCAGACGCTGACACACAATATCTTCCGTATCTTCTAATTCCATCTCGCCGGCTTTCAAACCTTCAGCTATAAACGTAAAGCCTTGCTCTTGAGTGATTGAATTACTCAAATGCATCGTCAAAATCTGCTGCCACCTTTCGGCACTAAAGCCCGTCTCTTCCTGCAACTCTCTTTCTGCACAGGCCAAAATGGACTCACCTTCAGGGGCACCACCCATCGGCAGTTCCCAGTGGTATTCCTGCAAAGGATAACGGTGCTGACCCACCAGCAAGGTATCGCCATTCTCAAACAAAGCGACAATAGCGACCGCGCGATTCTTAAAGCTAACCGTACCGTAAATACCCTCTCCACCTGCAGGATTGATGACCTGATGCTCCTCTACACGAATCCAAGGGTTATCATATTTCACTTCACGACTCAGGGTTTTCCAAGGGTTTGTCACTGTCTCTTCCTATTAACATTCGTAAATAAACTTTAAAAAGGCTCTCAAACATCGACATCTATTCAAATGACACCTATTTAAATCGACACCTATTCAAGCAGCCTTTCCAGCTTATTTATTCACTCATTTATTCGTTATTTTTTGCCCATTACCTAAATTACCTTTTACATAGCCCACCAGGTAATAAGCCAGTAAAAATAACAGACCCGCAATGGTTCCAAGCAAGTGCGCATTAGCTTCCACACGACCACCAATCATTCCGACCATGGCCATGTCATCATAAAAGGATGATTGCTCCCACAATACCTTAGCAACAATCAAAACAAGAAAGCACGCAGCAATACGACGACTGTAAAAAGGCGATACAAACGGTGCGACCAATATCAAGCCATGCAATACACCCGACAGCCCAACATAACGCTCAAGATAATCCGCAAAGACATACAAACCCAGACCGACAACCGATAAACACCAGACCAACAGAGTCACGCCTAGAGCATTACTTAAACTTCGGCCAGCAATATAGCCTAACAAGATGACACCCATGGCATTACCAAGCAGGTGCATAGGGGAAAGGTGAACAAAATGAGCGGTCAACACACGCCATAATTGACCGTCATCGATAGCGCTACGATCAAACATCAACCATTGAGAACTTACAGGCTCGGCCAGCATAAGCAAAACAATCGTGACCAATAAGAAAAGATACAACACATAATCGCGCATCCTGCGCTCCTAAAATAAAAACATTATAAGCCAACGCTCGACTTGGCTTCTAGCTTTATTCCTCTAGCTAAACATTAACGACGACCACGAATACTCAATAATAAGAAGAACAAAGCAAAAATCGACAAAGCATTACCACCCGTAGGAACCTTACGCTCCAATCCACGAGCGCCTGTTGCCGCCGTTACACCTTGTGGCGCTTTATAATCAAAAGACTGCTCTTGGCCAGCAACCAACAAACGCTGGTTAAAATCAAAACCCGCCTTCTGGTAAGTGCCATTTGATTCAACATAGCTAAAGCCGCTTGATTGACTCTTATTATCGATACCAAAAGGACGAGCCGAATCAGACTTTACCGCAACCTGCATATGAACCTGGCTCAAGCCACTCAGATCAATACGCTGATCAAAAGTAATACGATTCCAACCTTTAACAACCGAATGCCCTAGGCTCGAATAAATCTCATCATCCAGCTGACCCGCTGATAGAGAAGAATACAAGGTAACCTCCAACTCAGCCGCACCAGGGCTATAAATATCAATACCATGAGCCCAAGGTAAATCGTTATTTAACGGCAAAGTCACCAAGCTATTAACCTGCTTGCCTTTAGCCCCCCAAGAAGCCGCTACTACACTGTCGTGTCCCAAGTTATCACCCAACGTCGCATAAGGAAGGCTGATATCACCCTGAACACGCTCACCAATGCGAATATTAGAAATCTCAACACCACTCACATTACCCTGATAATCAAGACTCGAAGGAAGCGAAGAAGCACCAAAATAGTCTTGACCATAAGCATCATTGAAGACATCTAGATTATCGCCACGATTTTCTTGCTGATCCAAGTCGTTACGACCATCAGCCTCTTCAATATCAACCAACTTATGTTCAGCCACATCATTTTGAGAACCGGTAGCGCCATAACCCACACGATCATCAATGTGCGTAATAACCAAACCCTCACCAGGCAAAGCACTATCAAGCTGAGACTGCTGACGATACTCTAATAAAAAATGCTCACCATGACGGAATGGATCAACCCAAACACGCATTGCTTCAGGCTCATGAGTCGCACTGCCTAGATCAAACTTAACTTCATTACCAATAATATCCTGCGGCTTTAAAAACCCAGCTTTCTCTTTTGACCAAGCCATCATATGAGCAGGAGAACTACCTGAATGGCCGCCATTAGCATTCCAAGTACCTAACCCCATCAAACCCCAACGACCAATGCCATTTGACTTACCTTGACGATCATAAAGGTCAGGCAACGCAAATAACAAATGACCCATTTCATGACTAATAATACCAATGGTTGCCAAGTGATTCTGATGCTGCTCACCAAACATCGCAAAACTCGTTAATGCCACACCATCAAATGCCACACCCTGCATGTCAGACTTATGCGCCCAAACTCTTGGCTCAGGTGCAGAACTGCCACCATACGCATTTTCAAAACCTGCAACCATCAATACAATCGCCAACTCACTTGAACTCAACGTATTGTCGCCGTTTTGGTCAAAAGCTGATAAATCGATAGAATCCTTTGCTTGCGCTAATGCATCACTTACCAAGGCTTGGCTTCTTGATCCATAAGCATTACCAAAGTTTGGGTGAGCATAAGGAAGACGAACATCAATGATACCGTCATTAACATCACCCTGAGATTCTTGAGCAGGCTCAATATGGAATTGCTGGTAAGAATTTTCTAAATAATAACGAGCCACACTGCTAGCGTCGGCAGACTTAGAGAACATTAGGTGTTCAAACTCAGCGCGAGAATGAGAGAAATCTTGATCGGTAAAAGAAACGCGCAATAACAATACTGGCTGCACCGTTTTGTTAGTCGTTGATGCTGATAACGCTGAAAGTGTCGACGTATTCGTCGTGGCCCGAGACATACCCTTAACTTGGAAGCTCTTATTCTGGAAGCTATTAGTTTCAAAGCCCTGAGTCTGAAAAGAGTCAACCTCAAAATCATCCATTGGAATTGCAAGAGTGGTTGCATTAGCGCCAGAGGCTAGAAAAAACATAACGATGATAACGCGAGAAATAAACAACATATTGCACCTGGATCAGAGTTCTTACATCCAATCTAGCGCAACACTTGTTCATTAATCTCGCGACATTACAATTCAAAACCAGACAGCAAAATAATGACAGTCGACACTCACAGAACCGTCAAAATACCCGACTGCCAAGTTTACGTTACTCCTTTGTGTCAGAAAAAATTACATTAATTACACAGTCGCACTCATTGTTACGAATGCTGTTTTACAAAATCGACCACCCGTCTTTCCATCCAATAAGCATGGCGATTATTGACTTCTATAAAGCCAACGTGGCCACCCGACGAAGGAACTTCGAGTGATAACCAAGTACTTTCACGGGCTTCGTCATACGGAAAACACGCCTCGGGTAAAAAAGGATCATTCTTCGCATTCACCAATAAAGCAGGTATACGAATATTTTTTAAGACCGGCTTACAGCTGCTCTTCTGCCAATAGTCCGCTGCATTATCAAAGCCATGGATCGGCGCGGTATAGCGATCATCAAAATGCTGAAATGTGCGAATCTGCTCATAACCTTCAGTACTGACCTCCTCAGGAAAGGTCAGCGCCTTAGCCTCAACCTTCTCTCGTAAGTCCTTTAAGAAACGCCACATGAAGATTTTGTTTCTACGCTCGGCCAAACGATACGCACTGGCGGCCAAATCACACGGCACAGAAAAGGCGACCACCGATTTAACATACTCGGGTAAATCTCGCCCTTGGCGACCAACGTGTAACAGGCTTAAATTTCCACCCATACTGAACCCCACCAAATGAATCTGCTGGTAGCCCAATCCGTGCGCATGCTCAATTACCCGTTGCAAGTCGTCAGTTGCGCCACTGTGATAAAAACGCAGAGTCTTATTCATCTCACCCGAGCAAGAACGAAAGTTCCAAGCTAATGCATCCCAGCCCTGAGCATTTGCTTCTCGTGCAATCCCCGCAACATAAGGTCGACGTGAATGCCCTTCTAAGCCATGAGAAATAATCAGTAAGGTTTTACCAGCAATAGAAGACGATGCGCGACTCCAATCTAAGTCTAAAAAGTCACCATCATCAGTAAACAAGCGTTCGCGCTGAAAGTGCGCACAATCAATACGGCGAATTAACGTCGGAAGAATACTTTGAAGATAACCATTGGCTAATAAAAACGGCGGGCGGTAATGGCAATCAATGACAGGCATAGCACACTCTTTAGGCTTAAAAACAGAAACCTAGATTAACAGAGCGCGTAATAAGAGAACAACTTAAAGGACTATCTAAAAGAGAACTAAAAGAGAACTAAAAGAGAACTAAAAGAGAACTAAAAGAGAACTAAAAGAATAACTAGAGGAAAAACAGATTATTTATCGAAGCGGCGTTCGAGATATTGCAGAATTTTAGTACTGGTATACAGCCAACGAGTATCTTGATCTTTACGGCCTTCAATGCGCAAACAAGGAACTCTCACCTCACCACCACCATGAATCAACTCATTGCGGTAAGCATTCACACGACCCACATCTTTTTCTACAACCTTCAAACCCAACTTCTGACAGCGGCGCTTGATCTTAATAGACGATGGACAGGTTTTACAAAAGTACAATTGAATACGTCGAGATTCTCGGTCTAAAGAGCTTTGCTCTTCGCATGATCGCTTAATCGGTTTAACTTTAAACCAAGTATCAGCAACCATAAAACACAAGCCTTGCATACGAACTTTAACAGACATCAACAACAACCCAGCGGACAACGAGACAACAGGCGCGCTATTCTACGACTAATAAATTTAAAATCTAGCTCTTTCGTGAGTTTTATTGAGATACCGCAGGGGCCTGCTGAATTAACAGAATCAAGCCCGCCGCCATAAGGGCAGTAAAGATGAGCAATACCCTCATGCGGCGACAAAAAGGACAGTCCTTTGCCCGTTTTTTAGCCATAATTATTGAATCGCCTTGTTACGCGAAAATGAAGGCAAACTAGACACTTGATCCCAATGCATCCATACCGCTTCGGCTTTACCCACAATATTTTCAGCAGGTACAAAAGGCATAACCTCACCCGTTGCAGCATTGCGCCACAAGCGACTGTCAGAACTACGTCCGCGGTTATCCCCCATCATAAAGTAATGACCTTCAGGCACGGTCCATTCACCTTCAGGGCCAAAGTTAGCCCCAGGCGTCCACTGCACTTCATGTGCGCCAGTATCTAATGTTTCTTCCAACAAATACTTCACAGGGCGGTGCTTTGGCTCAGCAGAGGTAATCTCAATACTCTTTTCTTCACCATTAATAATCAGCTGCCCACCTTTATACACAACATGATCGCCTGGCAAACCAATCACACGCTTAATAAAGTAACGCTTATCGTGCGGTGGAAAGAAAACCATCACATCCCCGCGTTCAGGCTCATTAATGCCGACCAATAAATTGCGGAAAACAGGCATACGCAAGCCGTAATGAAACTTACTCACCAAAATGAAATCGCCTTTCACTAAAGTCGACTCCATAGAACCCGATGGAATCTGAAAGGGCTCTGCGATAAAAGAACGCAATACAAATACCACAACCAATACCGGAAAAAACGACTTAGATTGCTCAATCCACATAGGCTCTTTCGCAGCAGACTGCAAAGATTGCTTATCCGCCCCTTGGCCATCCAACAAATTAATACGCGCTAAACGTCTTGGTAAAAAATAAAACTTATCCGCAAGAGCAACCAAGCCCGTTACAACCGTAAGTACCATCAAGATCAAAGGAAAATCAATATCCATAATTTATTATTCAAATCACTTCATTAAAGAAAAGGGGAATAACATCTGTTATTCATTCATTATCATTGCGTGGCATTGTAACCACAGCCACGCAGCAAGGCTAGCGCCCAGCAGGACTATAACCCGAGAACTGCTGCGCAATATCCGCCGCGTAGTTATCCGTCATACCCCCCACATAATCAAGTACCCGCATATAGGCCTCATACAATGTCCAATCAGGCTTAGGAGCACTTGCCCCCATCATTTCTAATACACGGCTATTTTTAAACGTAGAACACCCGGTCTCAATCAACTCTTTGGCTGCTTCTAAAAACGCCGTCAACAAATTCGCCAAGGTCGAATAAGCCCCTACTTCAATCGCCGTTTTACGCGGGTCTTTAAAAATACGCTCTCGCGCCAACGACTTCGCGCCGTTAATCGCCGCACGCACAACCTCAGGACAATGGTCAGATAACTCCCCCACCAGCGTGCCCGTCATAATCTGCTCTTCGTTATCTAAAAATGCCTGACTCGCCGCCGCCACTAAGCGCTCCATCGCCTTACCCCGTAACATCGACAGTCTTCGTCGCTGATTATCAGCACTGGCTAAACGACCCTGATAGCTTTCCCACTTATCCGCTAGCAAAGGTTTTAGAATATTCTCGACTTCAGAGTAATTCAAGATTCCCATTTCGATGCCATCTTCTAAATCGATCAAGCCATAACAAATATCATCGGCTATCTCCATTAAGTACACCAAAGGGTGACGGCACCACTTATTCTTTGCCTGTGGAATCAAGCCCAACGTCGTCGCAAGACTGTTTAAAATTTCTAGCTCGCTTTGGAAACAACCAAATTTATGCGCCTTATTACCCGTCGTTGCGGCATGCTCTACTGACCAAGGATACTTAACAAACGTTCCTAGCGTTGCCTGAGTTAAGCGCATACCGCCACTAAAACGATGATACTCAACCTGAGTAACAATTCGAAACCCCTGAGCATTACCTTCAAAAGTCTGCAAATCGGCCTTTTCTAAATCGGACAAACCAGTTAGCAAATAAGCATTTTGATCATCTTGAAACCAATGACGAATCGCATCTTCACCCGTATGCCCATAAGGCGGATTACCAATATCATGCGCCAAACACGCCGCTTGCAAAATGGCCCCAACATCCGCCGCAGTAATTTCGTCAGGAAAAGGCACCTTACCTTTGGCTTTCAATCCTTCTGCCACTCGATAGCCCAAACTACGACCCACACAACTCACTTCCAAACTGTGCGTTAAGCGACTGTGTACATGATCGTTTTCCGATAACGGATGAACCTGAGTTTTACGATCCAAACGACGAAAGGCGCTGGAAAATACAATACGATCTTGATCTTTATGAAAAGGCGAACGCCCTTCTTCATGATATCGAGTCGTCTCGCCAATGCGTAACGGCTGCAATAACTTTGTCCAATCCATTGCTTCTATCAAAGCTAAACTCCTATAACGACAACACTACAAAATCCGACTTACAGCTAAACAAAATCCGACTTACGACGATATTTATGCGCGGGGTAACTGCCCAATATACGCACAGTCTTAGCAAAAAACTCGAGTTCTAATAACGCATTCTTCATACGCTGCTGATTTGGGTGTCCCGACAGATCAATATGAAAATGACTCGCCTCCATCGTACCGCCATCCATATAACTTTCCAGCTTAATCATATTCACGCCATTCGTCGCAAAACCACCCAATGCTTTATACAATGCCGCAGGTATATGACGAACAGTAAAGAGTACGCTGGTAATATAGTCTTTCTGAGCATCATACTCTTCTATCCCAGCTTCTAGCCCAGCCTCTTTTGCCAAAACAATAAAACGCGTGGTATTACCACTCACATCTTGAAAATTCTCAGCGACGACATTCAAGCCATAAAGCTCAGCCGCCAACGTTGAAGCAATCGCACCCTGCTGGCGATAAGACACCTCACCCTCAAGCAAATTAGGCTTCTGAGTCGCTAGCTGTTTCGCCGAAAGCGCCGTATCGGTCGCCGCAATGGCCTTAATATTATGGTCATTTAAACGATGAAAACACTGAGCCAACGCCTGGGGATGAGACGAAACCGTTTTTATATCTTCAAGCGCAACACCTGGCAGCGCTAACAAACAATGATTAACCGGTTCAAAATGCTCGCCCACAATTTGTAAATGGGTCTTAGGCAATAACCGATAGATCTCTTCGACCCGCCCCGCTGTTGAATTCTCTAAAGGAATCATCGCAAATTGGGCTTTATCCTCTTCGACCATCAAGATCGCCGTTCGAAAATCCTCGCAGGCCACAGATTTATATTCAGGAAATACCGTATTACACGACAAATGAGAATAAGCCCCCTCAACGCCCTGATAAGCCACTAAAACCGGTACTGTCGTCACTGCGTAACCCCTTTAAAACATGCCCACTGAAGCCCGTAGTGTACTCCAACAAGTGATTGATCTCTAAGAAAAATGCCAGCCTTGTCCTACAAAATTTTCACTCTAAGCATTGAACTCCTCAAACAATTACGGTACTTTTTGTCTATCAAGAAAAAATAATAATAAATGAGTAGCAGTCCCTTGAATTTAAGCTATGAAATGGTATTAGAAAGGCTAGGAATTCGACCGATAAGTCATTTCAGCCACAGCCGCGAGAGCCTTTCGCCACAAGAACGCCTGAAACAAGTACAGTTTCAAGCAAAACACTTCGTGGAAGACTTTAAAATGGTGAACCAACAGGTTGAGTATCTAGAAACCTTCGATCTCATTTCGGTTCCTTACCTAGTGCGCTCGGCATTTGGGAATGCAACAAGTCTGCTAAATCCATACTTGTACCAAACTACCCGCCTTATGGTCATTCAATTCAATACCGATGCGGGCACCAAAACACTGTTATTTTCGCCCTGTGATATTACCGGCAATGTAGAAACGCCCCATTTTCAAAATATGAGACGCCCATTTGGTAGATTGAAAGACCTACTTCAGCCCATCATTGCCCCTGTTCATAATACCGTCGAAGAGATTATCAGCCGCATTGGCTTAAAACCTGAAGACATCGACTTTATTTGTTACGACCACCTTCATACCCAAGACTTACGCAAATGGCTAGGCAGCTTCGAAAAGCCCGCCTACTTCCCCAATGCAAAACTACTGGTCATGCACCAAGAATGGGAAACCGTAAAAGACCTTCTACCAATACAAAGAAACTGGCACTGCCCATTTGGCGTAGAAGGCATTGACCCTAATAAAGTAATCCCACTCCATAGCAGCATATTATTGGGTGACAGCCTGGCGCTTATTCATACCCCTGGCTACACACAAGGCAGCCAGTCTTTAGTCGCCAATACTGAAAATGGATTATTAGTGTGCAGCCACAATGGAATATCGGTAGACAACTACAGCCCTGAATACTCAACAATTTATGGTCTAGCAGACTTTGCCAAAGAACATGACATGGCCGTTATACCCAACGGCGCACAACCAGAATTACGTTTAGACCAATACATATCAATGGTTCTCGAAAAAACCATCGCAGACCCACACCCAGACGATCCACGTTTCTCATACATCATGCCGTCATCAGAACTGAGCGCGCGCTGGCAGCCCTTCGCACTAGCCCCCACCCTTTCGTTTGGTGAAGTTAAGTTTGGAGAGATCACTGTCGACCGAGACGCACTAGACGCCACCAGCCTCGAATTTGAAACGCCTCCTTCGTACCTAAAGCTTGAACGAGAACCTTTAAGGTCGTAGACAAAAAAAGGCCAATACTCATGAAGTAGTGGCCTTTTTTAAGTTTTCTTTGTGCTTGTACTGCGATTTTTTATACTGCGCTGGTCTCAGCATCTGCTGCGCCAAAACGCTGCTCTAGATAGTTGATGATGTCACCAGATTCATACATCCAACGGACTTCGCCATTGTCTTCTTCAATTCTTAGGCAAGGTACTTTTAGCTGGCCGCCGCCGTTTACTAATTCTTCTTTCGCTTGTTCGCTGCGTTTCGCATCGCGTGTTTCAATATTTAAGCCGTTGCGTTTCATGGCGCGGCGTACTTTTACGCAGAATGGGCAGGCTGCATATTGGTATAACGCGAGTTTTTGAGTCTGAGCATCAACTTCTGCTTGTTCTGTGGCTTCACGTTTGATGCTTTTTGGCGTGAATACCCAGTTAAAAAACAAGATTAAGGCGCCTAATATCGCTCGAACTATAAACATGATGCTCTCCTGCGTTGGTTTGAACGCGTTCTGTATTCAGTGTGTCGGTATTTACTGTGTCTATATTTAATGAGACAGGCGCGCATTATACTTATCTGGCTGTTAGTAGCCAGTACACTGGCCAAGCTACTTGCCTGTACTACCTGTCTAGGGTATAAAGCGCTTATGAAAACTCCAAAAAGAATCCAGCCTTTAGTTGATGATGGTGTTGTGGACGAAGTCCTCAGCCAGCTAATGAGTGGAAAAGAAGCTACTGTCTATGTTGTGCGCTGCGGCGATGAAATTCGTTGTGCGAAAGTTTATAAAGAAGCGGCTAAGCGCAGCTTCAAGCAAGCTGTGCAATATCAAGAAGGCCGTAAGAGCAAAAATAGCCGTCGCCAACGCGCGATGGAAAAAGGCTCTAAGTTCGGTCGCAAGCAACAAGAAGAATCTTGGCATAATGCCGAGGTTGATGCTTTGTATCGCTTAGCAGAAGCCGGTGTGCGCGTTCCTACGCCATATGGTTGCTTCGATGGTGTGCTATTGATGGAGTTGGTGACTTATGATGATGGGGATGTTGCGCCGCGCCTTAATGACGTTTCCATGACCGCTGAGCAAGCTCGCGAGGATCATTTAACCGTTATTAATGATGTTAAGCGCATGTTAGTTGCTGGTTTAGTACACGGCGATTTATCTGAATTTAACGTATTGGTTGATGATTACGGCCCGGTGATTATCGATTTACCGCAAGCCGTTGATGCCGCTGCAAACAATCATGCTAAATCGATGCTTGAGCGTGATGTGAATAACATGACCGAGTATTACGGTCAGTATGCGCCTGAACTATTACGCACGAATTATGCTAAAGAAATGTGGGCCTTGTACGAAGATGGCGATTTAACCGCCGATACGATTCTGACAGGTCTGTTTGAAGAGGCTACCGAAAGCGCCGACGTTGATTCTGTGATGCACGAAATCAGAGAAGTTCTAGCAGAAGAGCGTAAACGTAAAGAGCGTGAAGCCAATGCGGATGACAACTATACCTACGAAGAACTTTAATCTTCACTATCTCTGGCTAATTCTGCCCTTCTAAGTGTCATTTCAATAAATATTGTCTAGGCTTTTAATTAAGTTCTAGATGATATTTTTTAAATGAAACAGTACTTGTCCGATACCAGCTTCAAGATATCGATAGGGTTCATTGTTGCAACAATGACTCTGCTGCTAACGCTCGCCTACGTTTTACAGGGTGAACTGCGTCAAAAACTGGAACGTGATAGCTCAAAACAAGTAGAAGCCAATGGCAACGCTATTGTGGCCGAATTGGTAAGACAAACATCGCTGATTCATTCACTAGCCGAAAGCTTAACCGCTGCGGTTATCTCGATCCCTTATTCTGACGCTACTTACCGCCAAGTTCTCCCTAATCTTATTAATATTGATATTTCCAGTAACCTTGTTGCTGGGGGTGGTATTTGGCCAGAACCTAATGCTTTAGATCCCAATAAAGACAAGAACAGCTATTTCTGGGGCAAGAATGAGCTGGGGCAACTCGACTTTTATAACGACTACAACCTCCAAGGTGGCAAAGGCTACCGTAATGAGGAGTGGTATGTCCCAGCTAAGTTTTTGAATAAAACCTGTTATTGGTCACGCTCATACGTTGATCCGTTTTCGAAAGAGCCGATGGTAACTTGTACCCTACCTATTCGGAAAAACGGGCAATATATCGGCGCAACGACCATTGATATGAAGCTTGAGGGTTTAAATACTTTTTTTAAGCAGCAGTCAGAAAAACTCGGCGGCTATGTCTTCCTAGTCGACCAGAACAATAAATTCATCAGTTTTCCACAGTCTAAAGTACGCGTATCTGAAAAAGAACTCGATGAAAATCCAGAAGCTGAGCGCCTACACCAGATCTCAAATATTGCGGAGTTAGCGGCGACACAACCAAAGTTCAAACAACTGGCGGAACGCCTTTTGAACCTTTCTGACCGAATTTATCATACTCACCCCGAGTTCGAATCGCAGCACCAAACGATGGCCGCGTATTTTCACGATAACAGCTATCAAGTCACCCAAGAACAAGCGGAAATCATGGCCTCTTCCATCCTCAGTCACATTGATGAGACCTTGGACAATAGTTACTTATTGGAATACTTTCAATTAAATGATGATTTTTTGCTGCAAGAAAAAGTGAATGCTTCAATATTCCACATTCCGGAGTCTTATTGGAAGTTAGTCGTCGTAACGCCAACCTCTACTGACTTTACGGCTGTTTCTAATATTATTAAAGAAACCTCCAAGCAGCTATTTATTCCCATCATTATTACTATGTCGGTATTCTTTTTCTTTATTCGCTATTACTTTATTCGCCCGCTTATTTTAATTAGTCGGCATATTCGTAAGTATGCTAATAATCCTGAAGGCGAAACACTGATTGAGGGGTTTAAAAATGGTGACTTCGGCAGACTTGCAACGCTTTATAATATCAAAACCGCTTTGGTTAAAAAGTATCTATTAGAAATTTCGCGATCTAATTCGCAACTGCAAATCTATGCGTCTTACGATGATTTAACGGGTACTTATAACCGCCGAGCATTTGATAATTTTATTGAAGAATTATTGCGTAAAGACAGTCGTAATGAACACGCTATTTTTTACTTGGATTTAGACCAATTCAAAGTTGTGAACGATACTGCTGGTCACTTAGCTGGCGACCAATTGCTTATTGCCATCAGTAAACGCATTGCTACCACATTAAGGGAAGGTGATATTCTTGCACGTATTGGTGGCGATGAGTTTGCTATGATCATTCAAGCCCCTTCTATTGAATCGTCGTTGGCGATTGCTGAGCGTATTAAGCATTCAATTTCCAGCTACCGCTTTAACTGGGATGACAATACTTTCACCGTCAGTAGCAGTATTGGTATTTTGCATCTGAGCACATTAGAAGGCGATAAAGAAAAAATTCTAAGCTGTGTCGATTCAGCCTGTTACGCTGCAAAAGAAGCCGGAAGAAACAGGAATCACCTTTATCTTCCTGAAGACAGCGGTCTATCTGAACGCTTTGGCGAGATGGAAAGTCTGGTTACGTTACGCAAAGCCCTCGATGACAAAAGACTATTCCTTGAGTATCAGCTTATAAAACATATCACCGGTGATTCTGCGTGTGGATTTGAAGCGTTAGTCAGAATGAAGGGCAAAGATGGTAAAACTATTTACCCCAACAGTTTTATGCCCGCCGCTGAGCGATACAATGCAACTTGGGACGTTGATCAACGCGTTATTGATCGTGCGATTGCTCAGTTCAAAGCCATTAAAGATAACTTTGATGTCGGTTTTTGTTCTATTAATTTAACCGCCGATGCGCTAAATCATGATCAACTTTTGAGCACCATTAAAAACGCGCTCACTAAACATGATATTGATGGTTCTAACTTTTGTTTTGAAATCACCGAAACGAATGCCATCGCTAATGTAGAGCTTGCGAGTAAAATCATTAGTCAGATAAGAGAGCTTGGCAGTCGAGTATCATTAGATGATTTTGGCACAGGCATGTCGTCCTACAGTTACCTTAAAGCTTTGCCTGTTGATTATTTAAAAATTGATGGCGCGTTTGTGAAAAACATAGAAGAAGATATTGTTGATCATGCGTTCGTAAAATCAATCACCGACATTGCAACGGCTATGAACATTCAAACGGTGGCTGAGTGGGTTGAGCATGAAAATATTGTCTTCACACTAAAAGATATTGGCGTCGATTACGCTCAGGGATTTGGGATCTGTAAACCGATGTCGTTTGAGAATTTAATTCTAAACAAAGAGGCGATTAGCCTCTCTATTGCTAAGCGTTTTGACCGCTAGCTGCTCTATTAAGCTGTTCTATCAAACTGCTCTATCAATACTGTCTCAATCTATTCGCTAATACGCTGTCGTATATCGGCATAACGCAGCTGTTCACAACTTGCAAAGCCCGGTAGCTGCCTTACTTTATTACGTGCAAAAACGGGTACGCTGATACCCGCTAAAAACCGACACTGAATATCTAACGTCAACTCGACCTTTCCTTCTAGTGTCTTGGCCAGCCCAGTTAAGCTATGTTGAATGTCTTCATTCGTTGGCCAGCTCGGTTGCTGACTGTATTCCAATTTGGCCACCTGCCCTCGACAAACCGAGCAGTGGCCGCATGTTTCTGGCGCTTGTTGATCATCAAAGTATCGAGCAAGGTTAGAGCTTAAACATTTATCCAGCTCAAAAAAACGTACCAGTGATGCGATACGCTTTATCTCTTTTTCTTCTTTATCAACAAAATAGTGATGCAAGGTTGCAGCCAGTTGTGGCTGATGCAAGGCTTCTTGATGCACTTGAAAGACTTCCGTCATTTTTTTACTTTCAAGTTCAATGAGTTGTTTTTCAGCAAGGTAATCGAGGGCAGTAATTACTCGTGCTCTGTCTGATTGATAGCTGCGAAATAGCGCGTCAAAATCAGGCGCACCCCATACTTTTTTGAATTGACTGGTTGAGAATATGGCACTTAAGAAAGCTCGACGTTCTCCTTCAAACATGGCCAGTATCGATTCTTTGTCTCGCAGGTACTTATATTTGAATTCGGCAAAATAGGCATACATAGGTTTAATGACTTTCATCATCTCTAACTGCACTAATAATGTTTTTAAAGGCAGCTGTCGAATATTACTCGCATTCGATAATCCCACCACCTGAAGTTCCCATTCTGAAACGTCTTTTTCTCTCGCTGAAGGTTTACTTTCTTGGCGAATATTTTCTAATAAGTATTCAATGGCCGATAACTCGGGGGTATCACCATAGACAAAGTTTTCGACGGTATTTAAACCATCCAAGTTGGCTAAGGTTAGGCAATTGGAAGGCTGGCCATCGCGCCCCGCTCGACCAATTTCTTGGCTGTAGTTTTCTATCGATTTGGGTAAGTCGTAATGAATCACAAATCGAATGTCAGACTTATCAATGCCCATTCCAAACGCGATTGTCGCCACAACGACATCGGTACGCCCTTGCATGAAGTCATTTTGAATCTGTTGTCGTTTGTCGGAATCAAAACCCGCGTGGTACGCCACCGCGTTAATCCCTGCGCCTTGTAAATAGGCCGCTACGCGTTCGGCGCTGTGTTGCAATGTGACATAAACAATGCCCGCAGATTGTAGCCCTGACGCGGTAAATATCTGTTGTTGCTGGCGAATACTTTGCACCAATACTTGCGATTTTTTATCTTCAGCAACGGGGACTACGGCCAAATCGAGGTTCGCGCGATAAAAGCCCGTTTGGATGACATGCTGTGGCTGAATATCGAACTTAGCCGCCATGTCGTTTTTAACCTTTCGGGTCGCCGTGGCGGTTAATAGTAGCACTAAGGGAATATTCAGCTCTTGGCAATACACCGGAAGCTTAAGATAGTCTGGGCGAAAGTTATGCCCCCACTCTGATATACAGTGCGCTTCATCGACCACCAGCATTGAAATGGGCACGGCATTAATGAACTGGCGAAAACGTTCATTTTTAAAGCGCTCAACAGATACCATTAAAATTTTAATCTTACCCGAGCGCACATCCGCCATGACCTGCTGACTTTCATCTCCGCTCAATGTCGAATCAAT
This sequence comes from uncultured Oleispira sp., assembly GCA_913061415.1. Lineage (GTDB taxonomy): Bacteria > Pseudomonadota > Gammaproteobacteria > Pseudomonadales > Oceanobacteraceae > Oleispira. The sequence continues at coordinate 108,605 of CAJXUD010000009.1, forward strand.
ACTCGCGGCAGGAATGCCTTTGCTCGCCAAAAACTCAAGTTGATCTTTCATTAAGGCTAATAAAGGCGATACGACTAAGGTGACATGGGGTAAATGCAGCGCAGTAAGCTGATAACACAAAGACTTACCCGAACCCGTAGGAAAAATCGCTAGCGACGACTGCCCAGCAATCAACTGGCGAATCGTTTGCTCTTGACCGCCTCGAAATTGATCAAAGCCAAAGTACTGCTTTAAAGATGAAGTTAATTCCATGAGGGGGGCCATTCCAATTTAGAGCATTGAGTTCTGTGCAATCTACCGACTTACTGCGTATTTGACCACCCTTAATCTCCTCAATCATTTAGCATTACAAAGAGAGTCTGATAGCCAATTTCGTCTATTTAAGATAAAATCCGCGCATTATTAGATCTACCTTGATGAGCCAACAATGCCAGATAACACCCATTCGACTGATACACAGAATCCTAGCGAACTAATCGCTTCTAGTAAGCATGATAGTAGCGGTAAAATTGGCTTCGTAAGCCTAGGCTGCCCAAAAAACAGCGTCGATTCTGAACGTATCCTTACGCAATTGAAAATGGACGGTTACGACATTACCAATACCTACGAAGATGCTGACGTAGTGGTGGTTAATACCTGTGGTTTCATCGATGCGGCAAAACAAGAATCCCTTGATGCGATCGGCGAAGCCATGACGGCTAACGGTAAGGTAATTGTTACAGGTTGCATGGGCAAAGGCGCAGACGCCGAGCTGATTAAGAAAGAAAATCCTGGTGTGCTGTCTATCTCTGGCGCGCACGCCTATGAAGAAGTCATGACAGCGGTTCACGAGTGGGTGCCACCCAATCCAGACTTCGACCCCTTCACCGATTTGATTCCGGCTCAGGGCGTTAAACTGACTCCTCGTCACTATTCGTACTTGAAAATTTCTGAAGGCTGTAATCACAAGTGTACTTTCTGCATCATCCCAGATATGCGCGGCAAGCACGTGAGTCGCCCCATTGGTGATGTATTAGAAGAAGCAAAACGCTTAGTCGATGCCGGTACAAAAGAGCTGTTGGTTATTTCGCAAGATACCAGCGCGTATGGCGTTGATATGAAATTCCGCACCGGTTTCTGGAATGGTGCTCCGGTTAAAACCAACCTGCTTTCTCTTTGTAAAGAACTAGGCAATATGGGGGTTTGGGTACGTTTGCATTACGTTTACCCTTACCCGCACGTTGACGACATCATTCCAATGATGGCTGAAAATCATATACTGCCGTATTTAGACATTCCGTTTCAACATGCAAGCCCAGCGGTTTTAAAGCTAATGAAGCGCCCTGCTCATGCTGAAAATACGTTAGCGCGCATTAAAAAATGGCGTGAAATTGCACCGAATATAGTATTACGTTCAACCTTCGTAGTTGGCTTCCCGGGTGAAACGGAAGAAGACTTCCAGATTCTTTTAGACTGGTTAGAAGAAGCAGAATTGGATCGCGTTGGTTGCTTTAAATACAGCCCAGTTGAAGGCGCACGCGCAAACGCCCTGCCGGATCATGTGCCTGAAGATATTCAGCAAGATCGCTGGGAACGCTTCATGGCCAAAGCTCAAGAAATTAGTACTCGTAAATTGGCGCGCCGCGTTGGCCAGACCATGACGGTATTGATTGACGATGTAGACGAAGAAGGTGCAGTAGGCCGTACGGTTGCAGATGCACCAAACATTGATGGCATGGTTTATCTTAATGAATACTTCGATTGCGCCCCTGGGGACTTTGTTGAAGTTGAGATCACGCACTCCGATGAGTACGATCTTTGGGCTGAAGTAAAAGCTTAGGCTTTGTCTGAAGTTTTTAGCCAGTGCCTACTGGCTAAAATACAAATACAAATGTAAGTACAAAAAAAGCCTCGGTTATCATTAACCGAGGCTTTTTTGTTTATGGCTGATTAACCCCTTAAAACCCATCGGCCGGATAAATCGATTCGGCGTAAAGTTGCAGCTCTTGCAAGACGAACATTTTATCTTGGTCGTGCTGATAGTCTTGGAACGCCTGCTGCAGTGCAATACCAAACTGTTCAAAGTTCAAACCTGGGCCATTGCCGAGTAGGCTGTCGGAGCAATGCTTTGCCCAACGTTCATGATCGTCTTCTTGCAAGCTTTCTGGGTAGTTACGAGCACGAAAGCGGAAGAACATTTCTTCTCCACGCGGATCTTGAAACTGGACCTTAAGACTGCCAAGCGTTTTAGGAGACGTTGCATGTATTTGCGCCATGGCTTTTTTATCCATGCCACTCCAAAAACCACCACTATAGAGCATGGTATCGACATCGGTTTTTTCAGCAAATTCTCGCTGGGTGTACACCCCATGCAAGTTTTGCAACACAGAGCTGTCTTGCGCTAAAAGTGTTTTTAGTGCGGCCAAATTGGCACGCAAGACATCACCCGATATTTCCCAGCGCGCTGCTTGATCTGGGGTTAATGTTGCTGCCGGTGCCAGCACAGGGCTTTTGTTAATATGCACTTCTTTTAAGCCTAAACGCTCTATACCTTCGGGCAGATCGGCTTGCTTAGAAAACAATCGCTGCTGCATTTGCTCAATCGTTAAACCCGCTAAGGTATTCGGGCTTGTAGAAAGGTCAAAGGCGATAAAGGAGTTTTTATTGGTTGGATGCCAACACAAAGGTACGACAACAGCCATACAGCCACGGTCAACGCCGTACATTCCTGAGACATGAACCAAGGGTTTATTATTATCAACATCCACCAACGAGGCTAGTTTGTGCTTAGCGCGATGTTCAAAAAGATAACGGTATAACTTAGGTTGCTTTTCTAATAACAGTCTTGCCACAGCAATCGTTGCGCGCACATCAACCACAGCATCGTGGGCTTTACCCAGATCAATACCATTGGCGGCGGTTAAGTCTTCTAAACGAAAGCTGACTTTGCCTTCCGCATTTTTGGGCCAGTTAATGCCTTCGGGGCGCAACGCATACGCACAACGCATGACATCGAGAATGTCCCAACGAGAATTGCCGTTTTTATATTCACGTTCATAAGGATCATAAAAATTGCGATAAAGCGTATAACGCGTTACTTCATCATCAAACCGAATGCTGTTATAGCCCGCTGCGCAGGTGTCTGGCACTGAGAAAATTTGATTAATTTGATCGATAAATTCATTTTCAGGCAGCCCATCTTGCAAACATTGCTGAGGAGTAATGCCGGTAATCATGGCGGCTTGCGGATGAGGAAGGTAATCGGGACTGGGTCGACAAAACAGTTGCACCGGTTCGTCGATTTCATTTAAATTTTCGTCGGTGCGAATACCGGCGAATTGAGCAGGCCGATCAAAAGAAGGATCTGCGCCGAAGGTTTCGTAATCGTACCAAAGAATAGATTGACTCATTACACCTACTTTATAGGGGGCCGAACAATCAGCCCCGCTTCTAGTATTTAGATAGTATTTAAAATTGTCTCTTTAAGGCGCTAGAACCAAAGGCTCTGCCAATGTTTTGCCTAGCGTAAAGAATGAATGTGCGTCACGAGACGTCTGAACCGGTAATTCTTCCATTGGCATATGGCCCACACCTTCGTAAACGATGGTTTGTGAGTTGGGTAATGCCTGATGGAATTTCTGCATAATACTCAGAGGTACCCATTCGTCCTCACTACCCCACATTAGTAGCGTCGGCGTTTCGACATTTTTAATGCGATCGCCTAAGTGTTCGTTTTTACTCTGCTCTTTCATGGTGCGGAATACATTGACTAATGCTTCACGATTACCTTGGCGCATGGTCAAGTCAAAATAACGCTGCTGTAGCTTGTCCGTCACTTTGTCGCTATCACCAAAGGCTTGCTTAACGTTTCGATTAACAATGAACTTCGGCATCATAAAACCCGCCATTTCACCGATTACCGGCAATGCTGCAAAATTCATGATAAAGGGCATGTCTTGTGGGAAACCCGCTGAATCTAATAAGACCATCTTTTTAACACGATCTGGGCGGTGCAGCGCATAGTTCCAGCCAATGTAGCCACCTAAAGAATTACCCGCCAAATAAATTTCGTCGATGCTGAGTTTGTTGAGGAATTTTTCGAGCTTATTAATCATATAAGCTATCTCATAGCGCTCAATCGTTGGATCACTTCCGGTCAAGCCGTGGCCCGGTAGGTCAATGCGAATTATTCGATAATGAGGTGCTAAACGATTAACCCAACCATCCCAAGTATGAAGCGATGACGCTACACCGTGAAGTAGTACTAGCGTTGGTCCGGTGCCTTCGTCGCGATAATGAATAATTAAATCATCTACCGCCATAAATTTTGAGGTTTCATCAGTATATTTTTCGGTCAACTCAGCCAATGGATAATCTGAGATGCCCATTGAGGCACAGCCTTGTAGAACGAGTAAGAGCGAAATTAGAGCGTATTTAAGCCACTTCATTGAGTATATCCTTGTTATAGTTATTTAGTTTTAGGATGTCGAGCTATAGAATGTGGCGATATTAGCACAGCAATTGCTCTAACCCAATTCTATGATTGCTAAATTAGTAGTAGAATAGCCCTTATTTACATTTAAGCCTTTTGTGCATTTGTTCCAGGAAGAATTACATGGCGTTATTAGAAAATCTTTTTACACCTTCCATCTTTAAACCGAAGTGGCAGCACAAAGATCCGGCCGTTCGGAAGTTGGCATTAGCCAAACTCAGCGACGAAAATATTTTAGCTCAAGTTGCCGAGCAAGATACTGATTTGAGCGTTCGCTCTAGCGCTTTAGCCTTAATCAAGTCACCTCAGCAATTGGCGTCTTTTTTGGTCTGCGATCATACCGAGCTGCGTCAGCAGGCTCAGCAGCAACATTTAATACGACTATTACCCAACCAAAGTATTGCAGATTTGGCTTCGGTAAAAAATGATAACGACTTGGTCAATATTGCAACCTATACCCAAGATGACGAATTACGCTTAGCCGCGATTAATAAATTGGGCAGCGAAGATATCCGTCTTGATATTGCTAGTAATAACCCCGTATCAAAAGTACGCCTTGCGGCAGCGCATGGCTTAGAAAAAAGTGATTCTTTGCAAAAGCTCATGCTTATTGCTCAAGGTAAAGACAAAGCGCTTTATCGTTTTTGCAAAGACCAGCTAGCCACGAGTAAAGCGGCTGAAGACAGTGAAAAACTTCGCCAAGAAAAAATTGCTAGCGCTATCACTAATGCTCAACAGATTGGTAAAAGCGCTTACTCACCAGAATACAACGGCCGCCTGCAGCTACTAAAACAAAACTGGGCTGCGCTTAGTGGTCAAAGTCAGCAACAGCTGCAAGATTTCAATACGGCATTGGTTACGTGTGAAGACATTTTAGCGGCGCATGTTGCCGAAGAAAGAGCTGCTCAAGAAAAATTAGCGGCCATTGCAGAAGCAAAAGAAAGCTATGTTTCTCTATTAGCACAGTTAGAAGCTCTTGAGCTAAACGAGCAACTGCCAGAGCAATTAGCCGAGTTAGAAAACAACTGGAAAAGTGCACAAAAAATCACTAAACCAGAAACAGCTCAGACCAAAGCCTTTGAAACTACCTTACACGCCTGGCTTGCGCTCAATTCAACACGGTCTCAGTTGTCAGAGCAAAAAGAAGCGTTTGAAACACTTGTTGCTCAGTGCGAGTCGTTAGAAAAAACCAGTTTAAGCAAGAGCCAGAATCTTCAAAAAGAATTAACCAAACTGGTAAAACAGCTTAGTTGGACATCCCCTGCTGCCCATATCGTATTAGAAACCCCGACCCTATTAGTTGCTCTTAATAACGCCTTACAGCATGTCATCAAGCACAATCAAAACATCAGCGCTCACGAAGCAGACAGCTCTAAAAAGCTTGCTCAACTGTTAACAGAGTTAGAAGGTCACATTGCTGAAGGCCATTTGAAAGACGCTAACAAGTGTCATCAACATGCTGTTCAGGCAATGAAAAAAATCAGTCAGCAAGAATCTAAAAAATTCCAGCGTCAATATCAGAATCTAACCGCACAATTAACCGAGATTCGTGATTGGCAGGGTTATGCCGCCACGCCTAAAAAAGAAGCTTTGTGCGCAAGCATGGAAAACTTGGTCGATAGCGAGATGGACCCTTCTTTACTGGCCGACAAAATTCATACACTGCAAGAAGAATGGAAAACCATTGGCCCTATCGCCCGTCAAGATGACAAGGTGTTATGGAATCGTTTCCGCAGTGCTGCCGACAAAGCTTACGAGCCTTGCAAAGCACACTATGCCGATATGGCAAAACAGCGCGAACAAAACTTAGTGAATCGACAGGCTTTAGTCGCTCAGTTAATTGATTACGAAGCCAACATGGATTGGGATACGGCCGATTGGGGGATTGTACAAAAAACCCTTGATGCCGCTCGTGAAACGTTCCGCAGTTTCTCTCCGGTTGATCGTAACGAACACAAAAATAGCCAAGCCAGCTTACAAGACATATCTGATAAAATTTACGCGCACATCAAAGCTGAATACCAGCGTAATATTGAAGCGAAAGAAGCGTTAATTGAGCAAGCAAAATCGCTACAAGATGTCGAAGAGTTGAGCCAAGCGATTGAAGAAAGCAAGCAGCTGCAATCGTCTTGGAAAACCATTGGTATGACGCCAAACAAAGCTGATCAAAAGCTATGGCAAGAATTCCGCCTTGCGTGTGATGCGGTATTCTCTCGCCGTGATGAACAGCGCCAACAAAATAAAGTACAAATTGAAGCAAATATTGAATCCGCACAAGCGATCATTATTAAAGCAGAAGCTGCGGCGAAACTGAGCAACGCAGAAAGCAAAGATATTCTACAAAACTGCAGTGCAGAGTTTGCTGAGCTATCTTTGCCTAAAGCGCTTTATGCGCAGTTACGCAAGCGTCTTAGCGATGCTCAGCAGCTGCAAGAGAATGTATTCTCTGAAGCAAAAGTTGCTAAGAAGCAGCAAGCTTGGGTTATTCTTGCCGACAAGCTTACCGCGATTAGCATCAAAGCAAGCGATACTGTACAGGCTGAATCATTGTATAAAGCCGATGAGACAGAGCTTAAACTACCGCAAGGTATTGATAAGTCATTGCTTGAAAGTAAGTGGAATGAGAATTCTACTGAATTAAGTAATAGCGATGATTTGCGTAATGCGTGTATTGCTTTAGAAATTGCCGCCGAGCTGCCGTCTCCTGCCGAAGATCAACAAGCGCGTATGGCGTATCAAGTGCAACGCTTGGCACAAGGCTTAGGTCAATCGGGTAGCTTGCAGCAACAGATCTGTGACTCTGTTAGCCAGTGGTTAACACTTAGCGCAGACCAAACTTGGCAGCAACGTTATAACCAGGCTCTTTTTGCTGCCGCTAAGCAGCTTTAAGAAGATCTTGCTAGGCTACTACACTAGACTACAACAGATGAGCACTGCTCAGCTGTTGTAGCCTTTTTTATCAAGGTTAAAAATCAACAAGCCTTGCGAATCACGTAAAAGAAAACTCCTTCTCGCTCTTCATCTAATACCAGTTCATGCCCTAAAAAACTGCAAAACTTAATAAAGTCACGTCGAGTTGACGGGTCTGTTGCCTGAATTTCAATCGCTTCACCAATGGCCATTTTGCGTATTTCATCATGCAACATCATGACAGGTTCTGGGCAAAATAAGCCTTTAGCATCCATCTGATGCTCAAATATAATTTCTGACATTTTAAAACCTACTGCTTAAAAAATTTAGTACGACTTAACAATAAAACCAGCACCGCCAACCCACACAAGGCGGCAGCAAAATAATAATGTAATACATAGCCAAATTGGGCGGCAAAAAAGCCGGCAACCGAACTGGCCACTAACGTAGATAAAACTACCAGACACGATTGTAATGCATAATCAGACCCTGCACTGGCTTCTCGGCAACGATCCATCATGACGGTAAACAAGGCCACCGTCGCCATACCGCCGGTGATATGCTCGGTAATGATTAAGGTATAAATCAACGTCCAATCTAACGTGGTTAACAGCGAATAAAGCCCTATTGCAAGCCCTTCTAAGGCAACAAATACGATCAAGGCCTGAAGGCGATTAAAGACCTTCAGCAATAAGCCCCCCATTAGCGCCCCAACCAATCCTGCAATCGTACCCCAAACACCTAATAATTCGGCAAATTCTGGCAGTGTGACACCTAAGTCGACAAGGTGCGGTCGTATCATGACCGTACCAAAAGCATCGCCAACTTTATAAGTGAGTAATAATAACAGCCACGCCCCTGCTCCTGGCAGTCGTAAAAAGCCCATCCAATGCTGAAGTACAGGTTCATTATTCACTTTTACCGGCGCAGGTTGCCAAAACCATAACGGTATTAAACCTAATATCATCAGCCCCGCTAACGCCCATAACGTCCCTGTCCAGCCAAGCTGAGCAAAGATTGCTAACAATAAGCCACCGCCAATGATCATGCCGATGCGATAGCCCGCAACTTGTAGACTATTACCAAAGCCACGTTGGGCGGTTGGTATATTTTCGACCGCGAGTGCATCCGTTGCGATGTCTTGGGTTACGACAAAAACCGTCAATACCAGCAGCGCACACGCCAAACCCACAGCCGCTTGGTTAATCCAGTATTCTAGAGGCATTGAGGCGATAAATATTAATACGAGCGCAGCAATGGCATTGGCTGAGATGATCCAGGTTTTACGAATATGACCATCGATGCACCCGCCTGTTAAACGCTTTAATGGTTGGTAATGGTCAAGCAAAGGCGCCCACAGAAACTTGAGCACCCAAGGCAAAGAAACCAATGACATTAAGCCAATCGCTTCAAGGCTCATGCCCTGCTGACGCAATAAGGTAGGTAAGGCTTGGCTGAAAAAACCGTGCGGTAAGCCCTGAGTCAAATACAGGGTTAAAAGAACCCACCACTTAAACATAATACCGCCAATATAACCGAATAATTGGCGGTATTAAAACCTGAATGAGGCAATATTTGAAGGTGATTTAACAAATTACCCAAGTAGATGCTAGCAAGCTCTTAATGACTCCCTTATGAATCTCTAATGAACCCATAATGAATCTCTAATGAATCCTTTAAATTGAATCGGTAATCTGGCGTAGCCCTTGAACGAATGCTTCGGGTGGCTGGCCACCTGATATCATGAATTTTTCATTAATGATAAACGTTGGAACAGCGGTCACACCGAGTTCTCGCCATTTGTTTTGAAGGGCTCTAACATCACCGCTATAAACTTGATCCTGCAGCAGCTGAATGGCAAAGTCAGCCTCTAGTCCAACCTCTTTGACGATTTCAGCGAGCACAGCTTCATCACTGACATCGCGACCGTCGGTAAAGTACGCATGCAGTAACGCCATTTTCAGCGCTGTTTGGACTGTCGATGTCTCGCCTGCCCAGTGTAAAAGCTGATGGGCTTTAAACGTATTCAGAATTTTCTTACCTTCGGTAAAGTTAAAGGTAAAACCTAAGTTAGCGCCTAACTGAGTGATCTGATCTCTATTTTGCTGGCTTTGCGCTGGGGTGCTGCCGTACTTTTCAGCAATGTGCTCACCCAAGTCTTGCCCTTCTGGTGGCATATTCGGATTCAGTTCAAACGGCTGCCAATGAATATCGGCCTCAATTTCACCTTCTAACTGACTTAATGCTTGCTTGAGCCCTTGATAACCAATAACGCACCATGGGCACATGACATCCGATACGATATCAATGCGCACTGTCTTAATGTCTGAGCGATTGATGGTGCTTTGAAGCGTCTTTTCATGCTGGTTTTCAGGCGTTGTCACAGTCAGATACCTTTTTGTTTAAATACTCAACAACGTATCTCACAAAGCCGATTCAGACACAAGCACAATACGCTGTTTTATGTCTAAGTACTTCTTTCATGCCCGCAAGCTCAATTCTTATCAGCACTCATACTTTTTAACGATGCAGATCAACATTAGAACCAATATTTTAACCCCTCTTCCTTCACTCTATAAAACTTGGTCTAAACTTTTTAACATACGATAAGGGTGAACAACTTGGCCGCTTATGAGTAGCGGTAGATGTGCAAACAACAATTGGATAAGTATTAATGAATATTAATCTTATGGTATTAGATAATAATCCGGCATCTAGAGAAGCGATTATTACGTTAATTAATAGCATCAATAATTTTAGTGATGACGAATACGGTATCTCATCCCTTTATGATACGGATAACTTTCGTGATGCTGTTGATTATATTAGTCGTAATACGCTTGATATCATCATTGTAAACATCTCTTCGATCAACCTAGAAAGATACAAAGAAGATTGCATACAACTTAGAAGTATCTATTCCTATGCCCCTATTCTTGCTTTATCAGAAAGCCCCAATCCGACAGATTTAAAGAACTTTGACTATGTAGGCTTTGATGACATTTTAGACATAAATTTAATCACCCCCCGCATGTTATTACGCGTGATTGTCTCGGGAATCCAGCGTTCAATCAATTACCATTCATTTCATACATCGAACCAACGAAAATTAATCAGCAGCAGTTTATTAGAACTGTTATTAGATAAAAAAATCTGACAGATGTTGCACAATCCGCTTGCCAAATAATCAATTCACAAAGCTCTAGGTCTAGCTGTAGCTCGGCGAGCATCTATACCGTTCATCAAGACAAGGTAGAGTGCATTGCTCATGCAGGAACGCATGATTCAGATGATGTTATGTTTGAATTCCAAAAGGAAATCTTCACGATAAAACACTCTTTTAAAGAGAACGATACGTTTAAATACTATAAAAAGAAGATTGATGAACGAACGAGATTTACAATCCCTTTAAATAATAACAATTCGATTTTTTCATTTTTAAAAATAGAGGTCGAAACACAAAATATCATGGTCCATCTATCAGAGGAGGAAAGTTACTACCAGAATATGTCACAAACCTTATCTGATATCTTTATTTTAGCGAAAGAAAGAGAGCACTTTGAACAGGTCTACCAACAAAATTTACGACTGATTAATGAGATGAGTTCTGCTGCCATTGGCATTAACAAACATGATTGCATCACCCATTGGAACCATCAAGCTGAGAAATATTTTGGTTATTCCAGTCAACAAGCTCTTGGTAAGAGGTTATTTGATTTAGGAATACAGTGTGATTGGCCTACCTTGATATCCAAGCTTTACGATAGCTTAAATCTGAACACAACAACCGACCGCTTTGATGTAATTTATAAAAGATCGGATGCCGAAAAAGACCGTATTCTTTCCGTCGCCATCACCCCATTCTCTGAAGCTAATGGTATGTTTATGGGGTACTTATTGCTGATGGATGATATTACAGAGAAAAAATACTTAGAGAAAAAACACCAGCAATCTATGTATCTAGAATCCATTGGCCAACTTTCTGCTGGGATTGCGCATGAAATCAATACTCCGATGCAGTATATCAGCGACAATTTAAATTTTCTCAGAGACTCCTTTACCGATACTGCAAAAGCGCTTAACAAAATTCAAAAAAACTTAATCAATAAAACCCTCGATGAAGAGATGCTATCAGCCATCTTTGAAGCAGCAGACTTTGACTACTTGAGCGAAGAGTTACCCCTTGCCTTTAACCAAACCACAGAAGGCGTAAACAGAGTGTGTAACATAGTAAAAGCCATGAAAGAATATTCACACCCAAACTCTGAACATAAAGTAGCTACCAATATTAATCACTGCATCGAAAGTACTATTATCATTTCCAAACATACGTGGAAATACCACTCAGAATTAGACCTTGACTTAGACCCAGAGCTGCCACTTGTTATGTGTCATCCTGGCCCATTTAATGAAGTGATCCTTAATCTTATTGTAAACGCGGCTGATGCCATTAAAGAGGTCGTTGAAAACAACAGTGATTTTGATAAAGGAAAAATTCTTATTCAGACCTTGCGTAAAGAATCCTATGCAGAGATTCGAATCAGTGATACTGGGGGCGGTATTCCTGTGGAGATTCAAGAGAAAATATTTGATCCTTTCTTTACGACTAAAGATGTTGGCAAGGGTACTGGACAAGGTTTGGCTCTATCTTACCGCATCATTAAAGAGCGCCATAATGGTGAATTATTTTTTGAAACAGTCTCAGGCGAAGGCACAACTTTTATTCTACAATTACCTTATGCAGATACAGAGTCATAACCAAGGGAGAGAGTCTTGACCATTCCAGAAAAAATATTGTTCGTTGATGATGAGCCTGACCTTCTTAGCTCTTTTAAACGACAATTCAGAAAGAAGGCCCATATCTATACAGCAACCGGCGGTCAGGAGGCTTTAGATTTAATGGCGGTCGAAAGCGAGTTTGCGGTAATCGTTTCTGACATGCGCATGCCTAACATGAGCGGCGCTGAATTTTTAGAAAAAGCCAAAGGTATTTCTCCTAATAGCATTAGGATATTATTAACAGGACAAACCGATCTTAACTCAGCAATGACGGCAATTAATAAAGGGCAAATTTTTAGTTTTTTGACGAAGCCTTGCCCCAATGAGGTGCTGCAAGAAACACTCATTAACGCAGTTCGCCAATATCGATTGGTGCACAGTGAAAAAGAGCTGTTAGAGAAAACGGTTAAAGGTTCAATCGAGTTGCTCAGTGAATTACTGGCCATGGTAAAGCCGAGTATTTTTAGTAACTTTAACCGTATAAAAAAATACATTCTTCACATGGCGACTGAGCTAGGCGAAATAGACACATGGGATTTTGAAGTCGCAGGAATGCTATACAGTTTAGGCTACTTTACCTTACCCGATGAACTGTTGGAGAAAGCACTAGATCAGCAATGCAAGCTGACCTCTAAAGAGAAAAATATCGTGCAAGATATTCCATTGGTCAGTAGCAAATTGATTAAACATATTCCTCGCTTAGAATCGATTGCTGAAATGGTTAGACTTTCTGGCGACCTAGGTAATTTACCCAATAAGAATAACAGTTATCATAAAAACAGAATTCAACTAGGCGCAGACCTATTAAAGCTGGCACTGCATTTTGATAAGCTATTAGAGTCTGGGCACAATAAAGCATCGGCTATTCAGTTGATGAAACAAGACTTAAATATCTATTCAGATCTCATAGAAAAACTCGCCACCCTTGACATCGATGATGAGCTAGAAGGAAAAAATATTCGTACGGTAGATGTCGATGACCTGTTACCAGGGATGATACTCATGGAATACCTAAGAACCGATGGGGGCTCAACTTTGCTCGCTAAGGGTACGGAATTAACAGAGGCGCTATTGATTAGAATAAAACTGTATACCAAAAATCAAAAAATCACTCGCCCCCTTAAAATTACTACCCCACTACTCAATGGTCAGCCTGATCCTACTGCGTCAGATTAACATAAAGGCGCGGTAGTTCTTTAGGCAGTTGGGCAGGATCTTTGATCACCACAAAACCGTTTTTGCCAAATAAGTGCGGCAAGTATTCATCCGCTTCTTCATCAATCGTCACACAAAATGGTTGTAAACCTGCCTGTTTGGCTTCAATAATTGCCATGCGAGTATCTTCTACTCCATAACGTCCTTCGTACAAGTCTAAGTCGTTTGGCTTGCCATCGGTAATAATCAACAATACTCGCTGCTGACTTTTTTCGGCAGACAGAATCTTGATCGACTGCCGAATCGCAGCCCCCATACGGGTGTAATAACCAGGCTTAAGGTTCTGAATACGTCCACGAATATTCGCGCTGTAGCGCTCATTAAAATTCTTAATCATGTTAAAACGAACATGCTCTCGCTTTAACGACGAAAATCCATAAACCGAAAAGCGATCCCCGGTGGCGGCCAAGGCTTCGCATAATAACTGCAAACTGTCTTGGATTACGTCAATCACTCGCTGCTTATTATTAATGTAAGCATCCGTCGATAATGATAAGTCGGCCAGAATTAAACAGGATAAATCTCGTGTTTGATTATTAAACGATCGATAAAAGCCCTGCTCTCCATTGCTAGCGCCCGCTCGTTTATCGGCCATAAAGTGCATCCAACTATCGAGGTCTACTTCATCACCATCTTGCTGACGATTCAGCCACTGTCGCACAGGCTTTAACCCCGAAAACTGACGGCGTAATTTAGCTGCATCGGCGGTTAGGTGGGCTGGCAGAGTGCCATAACGAGCACTTTCTGGCTCATCTCCTAGGCCCAATAACTCAACGTCGGTTTTATCCAATTCATTAATCATCGGTAGCAAACAGCAAAAATCTTGGCGATACTTTTGCTTACGATAATCCCACTCGGGTAATAATATGCCATCACCGAGCTGAAGATCGTCATGCTCACTTGATGGCAAATCTAAATCAAATTTAATACTTGAAGACGCCGCTTGTCTGTTTTTAGAAATACTGATCACATCCAGATCGTCAGCAACACTCTCTGCATCTTCTTCGTCAGTATCGTCCCCTGCTCGATCAACAGGAACAAACTCGCTAAAGCTGAATAAGTTTTCTAAGCGAAATACCATTAAACCGGTATTTTTTTCGTAGTTTTCGACGCGTTCGGCTTTTTTGCGCTTACCCTTTTTCTTATTACTGGCACCTTTTGAGTGCTCATCGGCATCACCCACCGATTGATCGGCGGCTTCACAACTGCTCATATTGCCAGGGTATAACCAAAGATAAACGGGGCAAGGGGCAAACTCAGCACTGGGAAATTCAGTAATGCTACCAGGGTCCATTAATCCCTGACGAATCGCTACTTCTTGCTTTGCCGCTGCAGGGCTTAAACTATTGATGTCTGGGCGACTGTCTATAAAGGCATCGACTAACTGGCGATAAATCGCTTTCATGCCGGGATATGTCGTTAAAACTTGAAGGGTCAGCGTCTGGTTATCAACAAACCAGTTGCGAAAACCTTGAGCTTGCTGGGCAGCTAATGCGGCTAGCCAGAGGTATAAATACTGATTCAGCTGCGCGGTAGCAAACAGGCTAATTTCTTCGGGTAAACGCAGGGCTTCTTGATCACGCCAAGCCAATTCAACCTGCTCGTGGGAACCTGCTATTTTCTGTAAAAGCGTTCGGCGCATATAATAATCACGAGGTGACGCGGCATCAATACGTAAGCCAGCCTCACCGCCTAATGCCCGAAACAAAACGCCGATCTGAAAACCTTGATCCTGCAAGCGCACGGTGGCGCTTTTATGATCGGTTGACGCTTTGCCCGTTATGTATTCGTGCCATTTTAAGCCTACATACTCTTCCACGATGACACCCTGATTCTTCCGTATAAATACGATAGTTATTAATACAAATGCTCTAACGCTAACTATTTACGGTTAACAATTTACCGCTCACTATTTCATTTTGTTATTGTGCCTTTTTTTAGGCTCAATAGTTTTGACCGGTATCAAGGAGCTGTGCCTTGATTTTTCACCTTTACTCCAGTCGAGTAAGGTTCCTTCTGGGTTGTCTTTTTGCACTTCTTGGCAGGCACTTATGCACTGAGCGCATTGAGTGCAGGTAAACTTGGCGCGTTTAAAGCTTCTAACAGGCAAGCGCATCGGGCAAGCCGTTTCACAATCTTTATCACAGCTTTGGCAGGCCTTTGCACGATCGCGATCAAATTTCACCAGCATGGCCTTACTGTTCATCATCCAAAATAAACTCTGCATAACCCCAAATGCACAGCCGTACTTGCAAAATAAGTGGCGTGCAAGCACAAAATCGATGGTAAAAACCGTTGTCGCGACCACTAAAAAGATTAATGGATAGAGATCGACTTCAAAATTAATTAAATCGGTATATAAGGGAATGGGCGGTAATAGATACGATAATAAACCCAGAGCCCATAAAAATGCGATGGTCATAGAAACAAGTACGATGACGATCCAGTCAAAGACTTTACTGCGCTGAGCATCTTGCTCGTTATCAAACTTGGCATTTTCCCAAAGGGTCACGCGCCCGGTGCGACGACTCATTAAGCCGTTGATGTATTCGACTACCGAAAAATGAGGACATAACCAGCCGCAATACAATCGCCCCCACTTATAAAATACATAAATACCGGCTACTACCGTCAGTATAATTGGCAAAATAAAGTAACCTAAAATACGCAAGCCTGTATCCCAATAATCACTGGCCAGCAACCATTCTTTGCTTATTCCAAACGACAAAACTTGATTAAAAACGATAAAATTAGTGGTAGTTAAGTCAAATCTAAAAATATTGAGCGCGGGGGCTAAGAGAAATAAAAGGAAGAATAAACTGCGTACGATTAAGCGAGACCGCTGTAATTGATTATCTGTCATGTGAACCTTAAGAGGTAATAAACTAAGGCTAAAAGTAAAAATAGCCAGAGCAACTTGCGCCGCCCTAGCTATTTCAAACTAGCAATCACGTTAAGTGATTACTTAATTTATGCTGTTTCAGCGGCAACGGCTGCTGCTTCTGCTTCGTCTTTTTCTAGCTGAGGATCTTCATCGCCACCTACAAAGAAACTAACAACATAAACGACCAGACCCGCCATAAAGAACAGACCTGCGATCAAACGTAACCAGTAGAATAAGACTAACTTATCCTGTGTGGCCATGAAGCTTAAGGCTTCACCCGATTCTGGGAGACGTTGAATCCATACTTGTAATACACCTGCGCCTGTTAGGAACAATGTGATAAATACCATGGATACCGTCATTAACCAAAAGCCCCACATTTCTGTTACTTGAGCTTTGTTGCTATTACCATTTGGACGTCCACGCATGATAGGCATCGCGTAAGAAATAATAGTAAGAACAATCATTACATAAGCACCGTAGAAGGCCATGTGGCCGTGTGCTGCTGTAAGCTGTGTGCCGTGAGTGTAATAGTTAATCGGTGCGAGTGTATGTAAGAAGCCCCACACACCTGCGCCCAAGAATGCCATTACTGCACACCCTAGCGCCCATAAAGTTGCTGCGCGGTTAGGGTGCTCACGACGACGACGGTTAACCATATTAAAGGCGAACAAGGTCATCATGAAGAATGGAATTGGCTCAATCGCTGAGAAGATAGAACCCAACCATAACCAATACTCAGGTGCGCCAATCCAGAAGAAGTGGTGTCCTGTGCCTAGAATGCCCGAGATCAATGCCATCGCGATGATCACATACAACCATTTTTCAATAATTTCACGGTCAACGCCGGTTACTTTAATTAATACATAAGCCAAGATAGACGCCATGATCAATTCCCAGACGCCTTCTACCCACAAGTGAACAACATACCACCAGAAGTATTTATCGAGCGCGATGTTTTCAGGGTTGTAGAAAGAAAACAAGAACATTAAGGCTAAGCCCAATAAACCTGTTAGCAATACTAGGTTAACAACCGTTTTACGACCCTTAAGAACCGTCATACCGATGTTGAATAAGAAACCAAGTGCAACGATTACTACGCCGACTTTCGTAATCGTCGGCATTTCTAAGAACTCTCGTCCCATCGTGGGTAATAAATCATTACCGGTAATATGTGCAAGTGTTGCATAAGGAACCGATAAATAACCGATAATGGTTAATGTACCTGCTGCTGCAAATATCCAGAATAATGCCCAGGCCAGTTTAGGGCTGTGCAATTCTGTTTCAGCTTCTTCTGGAATCATGTAGTACGCAGCACCCATGAACCCGAACAGCAACCAGACAATGAGCAAGTTGGTATGTACCATACGAGCAACGTTGAATGGAATTTCAGGGAAAAGGAAATCACCAATAATGTATTGGGTTCCGATAATCAAACCGAACAATATCTGACCGACGAACAATACGATGGCAAAGATAAAATAAGGCTTGGAAACAGCTTGTGACTCATATTTCATAATGCACTCCTATCCTTCTATGTTAGGTGGCCAGTTGTTAGTATTAATCTTAGAAACATATTCTAAGAAATCAGCCAAGGCATCTAAATCTTCGTCCGACAGATTAAACTGTGGCATAGCACGACGACCTGGAATACCCAGTGGTTGTGCATTCATCCAGCCTTTAAAATAAGCCTTAAAGCCTGCTTCGCCACCACGACGTAAATATACATTGCCAAGTTCAGGAGCAAAATACGCACCCTCACCCAATAGCGAGTGACAACCTACGCAGTTGTTGTCTTCCCACAATTTTTTACCATGGGCAACAGCTTCTGTTAGGTTTTCACGATTATCCCGCTCAGGCAGCTGCCGCACGGTGTCCATTGTCAGTCCTACGAATATGAGAATGAAGAAAAGACTTCCTCCCATATACATATTTCTGGCCATGCTTTTAGTAAAGCGTTCAGCCATGGCTCTCTCTCCTCGACTCGTTTTAGTGTGTACAGGCTGTAGAATACTCTTTACAGTTCTTGAAACAGTGATTCAAATCAAGACACATCTAGTAATCCGCAGTGGAATGGTCGGATATTCGAAATTAGATGCAGGTGGTTGATTTTTGGCGTCTTTTTATGAGGAGTTTGTCTTCTAACGATAGGCAAAAAAGAAGTACTGCGTATGGGAATCTATGAGAATTCAAGATAATACCCTTGCCGCAGAGTATTATCTTTAAGATCGAAGATTAGAGGTTGAAGATTAGGTTAAGCTGAAGTTGCCAAGTGCTCTCCGATATCTTCCCTTAGTTTTTCATAACCATGGATGACAACATAAGGCGCGATACGAGTTTTATACTTTAACAATACTCGGCTAACAAAAGCCCATTTTTTAGCAACGCGTTTTAAAGCATCGTCTTGCGGATTTATCAGGGTTAACATATTGGATACAGCTAAAATTTCGGCCTCAATGTCAATCGATTCAGCCGACACTCCTAACCCTCCAAGTGCATTGGTTAAAGACATATACGCGGTTAATATTTTTTCCATTCGCAATAGAAGCAAACGTATGTAGTCTTTTGAACTAGGATCTGTTGATTGCTTAATTTCAACATACTCTGTGAGCTCTTTATTCAGCACATTTCTAAGTTCATCATTCTTGAGAGTCCAGTTGGCCTGAAAATTAATATTTCGCGAAGCTCCTACGCCTACAAAACCCTGATTAACCTGTTCGATGAATATACGCCAGCGTTGTAACAACTTAGGTTTATCACTTAATAAGTCATCATAATTTGAAGCATTTTTGGCAATTTCTAGAATAGGTTTTTTATATCGCTCATCACCGTCAAAGAAAATATAAGCGCGATAATAGCTCGACATTTGATTGATAGAGGTTTCCAAATCGATAAAATCATCGGCGGCGGAAAGCGAACTGTATAGCCACATTGCTATACTGAAGAAGAATCTCATTTAGCGCTCAATCTTATTTAAAATAGGCGCTAATTTTAGAAAAAATGGTGCAACATTAATATAAACTAACAATAAACCTTACATATTTAGCATATTTAACCCGAAAAACTGCACTAAGGTGCAAGCTTTTTCTTTAATGCTTTCGCAATCGGTGCAGGAATTCTACTCATTGCGCCTAAAACATGCGGTAAGAATTTCAATTTAAGACCTTCGTACTCACTTGGCACTATCGCATCAATTAAGTGCGGCCCTGGTTCTCGAATAGCGCGCGCTAATGCGTCATTAAATCCTTCGGCTGTCGATACTGTTTCCGCTGGCATGCCCATACTTTTTGCCATTAAGACAAAATCAATTTCTGTCTTAGACAAATCTAATTGAGATTTGGCCTTTGGCCCTGCCCCTTCTGCTCCCACACGTTCTAATTCGATATTCAAAATCGCATAAGAACGGTTATTGAGAATAATAACCGTAACATCTAAATTCTCGTTCATCATGGTCCACAACGACTGTATGGTATACATCGCTGAACCATCTCCGACCAAAGTGATTACCGGACGATCTTTTCCGGCGGTATTTTCTCCTGCGATTGCAGCACCGATTGCGACGGGCAACCCTTGCCCAATTGCACCACCCGTTAAGGTTAATACATCATGCCTAGGCGAACCTGCGGTAAAAGACGGTAGTTTTAAACCAGACGTCTGAGCCTCGTCTGAGATGATGGCATTTTCAGGCATTAAAGCGCCTAACGCTTCACATACCTTGGAGGCATTGAGTTTACCCACTGGCAACTTCGGTCGGTCTAAGGCCTGTAGTTTAGGAGCCGTTAGTTGTGCGCCAACCGCTTCCATTAAGGCTTCTATGCTGCCGACAGCATTTTCATCTTCTTTTACCAAATTAAGTACCTTGCACTTTTTCGGCACTAAATAACTCTTTTTACCAGGATAAGCAAAGAAGGAAACAGGCTCTTTAGTATCAATAATAATCAGATGCTCATACCCTCTTAACTGAACCGAAGCCATTTCTGCTAAGTAAGCTAGACGTTCCACATAAGGTAGGCCTTCGCCTCTTTCTAGCCGTGTCGGAAATACTTCACAGAAGAGCTTTGCCCCTGTTTTTTCTGATATTTTTGACGCGGCCATTAAGCCTTCTTCTAATAAGACACGACGGCCTAATAAGATGGCGGTTTTTTTGCCGTGTTTTTTGAGAATCTCTGCAGCCTTATTAATGGTTTCGTCCGCGGCAATGTCATCCACAGGCGTTAAATTGGCTTTAGTAGCCGTTCCGCCTTTCCCCCAAGAAACATCAGCAGGCAGTATTAATGTCGAGATTTGTTGCGGTGCAAGTTGGGCGACTTCGATGGCTTCGGCGGTATCTGCCCCTAGCTGCTCGGTACTGGGGCAGGTACGAATCCAGCTAGACACATTACGCGCCACGGTTTCGATATCGGACTCTAGCGGCGCATCATACTGTTTATGATACAGCGCATGATCACCGATGATATTTATCATGGGAACCCGTGCTTTACGGGCATTGTGTAGATTGGCCAAGCCGTTTCCTAAACCACAGCCTAAATGCAGCAGCGTAGAGGCAGGCTTGTTCGCTATTCGCGCATAACCATCAGCCGCACCTGTCGCAACACCTTCAAACAAGCATAAGACTGCTCGCATATTAGAGTCATCTAAGGCCGCAACAAAATGCATCTCAGAAGTTCCTGGGTTACTAAAACAGGTATCAATACCCGAGTCAGTCAGTGTTTTAACCAGCGCCTTAGCGCCATTTTTAGTGCGAATACTCATGTCATGCCTTTATTATTAGGAACGCTACTACGAACTCTTCATTAATTAATACGCTACCACATATATAAAAATTAGCATGCTCAAAATAGCTGAGCGTATTAATACTGTTAATGAACTGAGAGTAGTATTTTGTTATTACATCCTCAATGGCAAAGCAAGACAGAAGCTGTGGCTTTAAAAGCCTAAGTCCTTAAGTGTTGATTTAAGACAACTAAAAATCTTTATAGATTAATAATTGATTTTAGCTCTAGGCTTAGCAAAAACTAAATGATTAACCCCAATGGTTCGTTCAGCAAAACCTCCTTCGCAGTAACTTAAATAGAACTGCCACATGCGCTTAAAGTCATCGCTGTAACCCAGGGCAGAGACCTGTTCACTTTTGTGATTAAACGTCTCTTGCCAGCTTTTTAAAGTACGGGCGTAGTGCAAGCCAAAGTCTTGTGCTTGCACTAGATTTAAATCACTGGCTTTGGTACTGGCCGTAATCAATGCTGTAATCGAAGGAATGCAGCTACCAGGAAAAATATAGCGCTGGATAAAATCAACATCTTTACGTGCTTGATCATAGCGCTGATCGGTGATGGTAATCGCCTGAATTAAAGCAATACCTTGTGGTTTTAATAAAGAGCCGCAGTGTTCAAAAAAAGTATTATAAAACTTCCAACCCACTGCTTCGATCATCTCGATCGAAACCAGTTTATCAAATTGACCTTCATACGTTTTTCTTAGGTCTCGGTAATCTTCTAACAAGAGTGTTATTTTATCTTCTAAACCTTCCTGCTTGATACGCTGCTTAGCTAAGTTAAATTGTTCTTGAGAAATAGTCGTTGTAGTCACTCTACAACCATAATTTTTGGCGGCATGGATTGCAAAACCACCCCAGCCCGTGCCTATTTCCACCACATGATCAGAGGCAGTCAGCTGAAGTTTTTCACAAATAATATTGAGTTTATTGATTGAAGCCTGCTCCATTGAGGCTGCTTCTTTCTCGGTACTCGGGTCTTCGTTCACTTGAGGGAATATTCCGGAGGAATACATCATGGTGGGATCAAGAAACAATTCAAATAAATCATTGCCTAGATCGTAATGTGCGGCAATATTTCTGCGCGAGCCTTTAGCTGAGTTTTGATTAAAATAATGAAAGAGTTTAAGGAAAGGTTTGGATATGAGCGCCAAGCCTCCTTCCATTTGATCAAGAATATCGAGGTTTCTCACCATAACCCGCACTAACATGGTCAGGTCTGGGCTACTCCAATCTCCTGTCATAAAAGACTCTGCTGCGCCAATGCTACCGCCCGTCATGATCTCGCTATAACAACCCATATCATGAACGATTAGGCGAGCTACTAGCCCTGCCTCGTTCTCTACATCACTCTCTACATCAAGCTGATTCTGACCAAAAGTAAATACTTCACCGTTTTCTTCAATTTGCAGGCAACCTGTATGTAAACTAGCGAGCTGTTTATGAACTAAGTTTCTAGCAATTTTAGACATTGGGCCTTTCGCAGGGACAAAAGGCTTAGGTTGTAGTTTAAATTTAGTATTAATCGTAGCAGACGATGACATATTCATTTTTTACTCCAGCGCTCTCTTGAGGCGGTACCGTTTAATAATTTCTGTTTAATCAGTACAGTTTTTATTCGTATTTTGCGTATTATCCAACAATACACACACTTGTTATTGTTTATACGTAATTAAGAGTCAGGGTGATCATAAAAAGGGGATTTTTTTAACCACAATTTTAACGCATTCCAATAAATCCCCGTTACAACTTTTAACGTCATAAACGGATAGTGAAATAATAACTTGGGCATGGCATCACTCATCTCATGACGCTTAAGTTTGAGCGTAGCATCAAAATGTTTTTCGCCATTGTCATCGGCGATATGGTTATCCATATGCACCGCAATCAGACTGCTTTGCTCTAATAGCGGTTCTGAAAATACCCATCGGTAATCCATATTCATTGGATTAAACGGTGACACATGAAACGCTTTATGAAAGTTGAAAACGTGCTTTTTTTGCCCTTTTACTTGATGTTGAATGCTTGCGTGTTGAGCACAAAAATGAGGCGCTACTGGTAAAATATAGCTAAATTTCTCGTCCCAAGGGGTATTCGTAATTTCAGCCGCTATGGTGAGCAGCTCTTCGCGCTCATTGAAGCAATAATAAAATGTAACGGGGTTAATACAATAGCCAAAATATCGAACATTGGTCAGCATTCTAACTGAGGTTATTTCGGTAGCGATACTCCCTAGTTCAGACCTTACTCGATCAACGACCGCAGACTTTAGGTCTGCAATACTAGGATTTAAATAGTCGTTGCGATTAAATGACGCTAGATTGAATTTACCGTCACTAAAATACCAATGTTTTTTAAGTAAAGTCGGTAGTTCATCTAGGTCTAAATACATCATAAACAATGAATAATTCAAACCATGATGAACGGGTTGGAAGCGTCTATGTCTGATTTTTCCGACATAAACGGCACTTTTCATTATGGGTTCTTGATTCATTATTGGTTCTTGATTCATAGTTAGCGCTTCATTCATAGCAAGCACTCACCTAAAGCTCTATCCCAAATGACTCAGCAACGCGCAACGCACTATTAACACCATCTTCATGGAAACCATTAAACCAATAAGCACCACAATAATGACTGCGATTTTTATTATTAATCTCGCTATGGCGATGCTGAGCGGCAATTCCATCCATGGTAAAGACAGGGTGAGCATAATCGTATTTATCGATAATTTTTCCGGGTGCTATTTC
This sequence comes from uncultured Oleispira sp., assembly GCA_913061415.1. Taxonomy (GTDB): domain Bacteria; phylum Pseudomonadota; class Gammaproteobacteria; order Pseudomonadales; family Oceanobacteraceae; genus Oleispira. Next base: position 132,388 of record CAJXUD010000009.1, read on the forward strand.
TGCAGTGCGATTTAAGGTGACCATAAAATCATCTGGGGCATCATTAATATTTTGCAGCGCATTCATATGATAGGTCACCATGGCAAACTCACTTAAGCGCTGAGGAATATGGTAGTTCCAAGCCGCCCATGCCAGTTTACGCTTTGGCATTAAACGACGGTCAGTATGTAATACAACCTCGTTCATTTGATACGGTATCGCACCTAAAATGTCACTTTCTTGCTGCGTTGCATCCGTTAACATGCCTAAGGCTTGGTCGCTATGACAAGCAAAAACGACTTGATCAAACTCGTGTTCATCTCCGGAAAAAGTTTTAATAATCACTTTATCCGATAATCGAGTGACTTCTGCAATTGGACTGTTCAAATGGATTTTATCTTTAAAAGGCGCAATCAACGGTTCAATATACGATTGCGAGCCATTACTGATTACCCGCCACTGAGGTCGGTTATCGACACTGAGCATACCGTGGTTATTAAAGAATTTTAAGAAAAATTTAAGTGGAAATTCCATCATCACATCGACCGACGCAGACCAAATTGCAGAGCCCATCGGCACGATGTAATGATTTACAAAACGATCGCTATAGCCATTTTCTTTTACAAATTCACCTAACGACTGAGTATCTGACAACTGGTTTTTTTCTACCATTTCTACGGTCTGTTTATTGAAGCGTAGAATATCTTTTATCATTAACCAGAATGCAGGTTTTAATAGATTACTGCGTTGAGCAAAAAGACTGTTTAAGCTGGTGCCGTTATACTCTAGGCCTGTATTTTCATCGCGAACACTAAAACTCATTTCAGAGTCTTCACTAGCAACGCCTAACTGATCCATTAATTTAATAAAATTAGGATAGGTCCAATCGTTATAGACAATAAAACCGGTATTAACGGAATAGCTTTTCCCACCCGACTGCACTGTTTTCGAATGGGTGTGTCCACCCAAGTACTTATTGGCTTCAAATAATGTAACGTCGTGGTCGCGACTCAAGAGATAAGCCGATAGCAGCCCTGATATACCCGCACCAATAATGGCAATTTTTTGTTTTTCTTGTTTCATTTTTTCACCTAAATTCTTAACGCTGTTAGCGTTTGTTTCACTTGCGAGTATTATTTATGCCAATCGATTTTTAAGAAATACTATTATTCGCTTTAAAATTGGTATGTGCTCATACAACAAGGCACCGCCATCAAAATAGTCACGATGGCGAACCACTTTTCCCTGCTTAAAATTGAGCTGACTTGCGCCTTTAACGGCAATGGTTTCACCGTTATTTAACTTTGGGTGCTGGTAAGACATTGTCCAAGTCAGCATCGCGCTCTCTTCAGATATCCAGTGATTTTCAAAATCAAAATAGATATAACGGACGTTTTCATAAAGGTTATCAAAATATTCAAACAGTGAACCGATACCGTCTATATGATGAAAACAATCTTCAAAAATAATGTCATCACTGTATACCTGACTTAACCGTTCAAACGTCAGTGTTTCGCGATTGAGAGTTTTATAAAGTTGTTTAAAATTCTCTACGACCTGCTTACTTGGCGTCATTATTTCTACCCTCTTCGAGAATTCTTTTAGGCACAGGATGAAGATCTGAGACGATCCCTACCCAACTCATCATTTTTAAAAGGTAATATGAGATATCAATTTCCCACCAGTAAAAGCCTTGTCGAGCTGAAACCGCAAAACGATGGTGATTGTTATGCCAACCTTCACCTAAGGTCAACAGGGCTAAAAAGCCATTATTACGGCTATCGTCCTTAGTTTCGAAACGGCGATTTCCCCATGAATGACACAAAGAATTAATCGTAAACGTGGCGTGAGCGAGTGCCACTGTCGAGATAAAGAATCCCCAAATAAGCATTTGCCATCCCGTTGTACCAAGTTCTGGGTAATACAATTCAAGGGATTTTCCGAATAAGAATATTGCCGTTGCCAATAGAAAAGGGACTAAAATATCGAAGCGGTTAATAAAGCGCAGTTCAGGAAATTTAGCCAAGTCTTTAATCACACTGTAATCTGTTTTAAAGGCATCTTCTCGGGTAAACCAGCCCATATGGCTCCACCAGAAGCCATTTTTAGGAGAGTGTAAATCATTCTCGGTATCCGCATACTTATGATGTTTACGGTGATGTGACGCCCACCATAAAGGCCCTCTTTGCGCTGAGCTCGCACCGATAACAGCAAAGACAAACTGCCAAAATCGATTGGTTTTAAAACTACGATGAGAAAAATAGCGGTGATAAAAGGCGGTAATAGCAAACATCCTTAGCCAAAACATCACTAAGCACATAATGATGGCCGCTGGACTCCACCCCACTACAAAAACAAACAAGCAAGTCAGATGAACGGCAAAGAATGGAATAATCCTCTGCCAGTTAACCTGATTTTTAGCGGTTGATGACAGCTCATTGTTTTTTATTAAACCCGAATCACTGCTCGATTCAGCTTCTGAATCAATCCAACGAATTGCGTTATATATAAACCGTTTAGTGGTATTCATCTTGTTCATATGTCCTTTCGCAACAGGCTATCCATCAAGCTATCTTTTAAGCTATTCATCCAGTCATCCATCCTGTTATGCACTAAGGCCCTTAAATAACGCCTTGGTATGTTCTGCTGCCAGTTTCAAATCAACGATTGGCACTGGGTACGAAAACTGATTCGCTACCTGCTTACTCGGTTGATGTATGGCTTTGCCCTGAATAGCGGCAAGCTCTTTAACATACTTACGCACGAAATCCCCTTTTGGATCAAATCGCTCAGCTTGTCGGTAGGGGTTGAAAATTCTGAAGTAAGGAACGGCATCAACCCCGGTACTGGCCGACCATTGCCAGCCACCATTATTGGACGCTAAATCAGCATCTGCGAGTCGACTATAAAAATAGGCTTCGCCTAAACGCCAATCTATCTGCAAATGTTTGGTTAGAAACATTGCAACCACCATTCGGAGTCGGTTATGCATCCACCCTGTTGTATTGAGCTGACGCATGGCAGCATCAACAATAGGCACCCCTGTTTTACCGGCACACCAAGATTCAAAATCTTGGTTATTCCCTTTCCAAGGTAGAAGATCGGTAATATCTTTAAATGGCTTACTCATACTGACCTTGGGAAAGGCGACGAGTATATGTCGATAAAAATCACGCCATACCAATTCATTGAGCCAGCACAGCTTCCCTTCGCCTTGCACTTCAGATAGCAATTCTATTGTCTGTTGCTCGCTGCTTAGCAACCCTTGTAAACACTGCCGAGTTGTCAGAGTTCCTAGCGCCAAATAAACAGATAAGTGACTGGTAGCATCAAGGTCGGGAAAGTCTCTTTGGGTGTGATACTGACTTACATCCTCATCAATAAAATCGTTTAAACGATCATGGGCTTCATCTTCGCCAGTAGGCCATTGCTGCTGAGTATCGATATCAACATCAATCAAGTTAGCTTTAAGACATTGTATATTCGATGAGCAATCAATCGTTTGCTGTGCCACGGGTTTACTATATAAAGGTCTAGCAAGAGTCGTTATATTCGCCATCCAGTTTTTAGCAAAGGCCGAAAAAACTTTATAACACTCGCCACTGCCATTTAGTACCGCACCAGGGGGCACAATACACTGATCGTGATAACCTTTTGCTTCAATATTAAAACCCGCTAATACTCGAACCGTTTCTTCGGTATAGCGCTGTTCATTCACTTCATATTCATGGTTGTAATAGAGGTGTGTGATGCTCTGTTCGACACATAGCTCTTTTAACTGCTGTGGGACATTAGAAAAAACATCACAGTCCAAAACAATCAAAGGAACATTTAATTGCGACAGCTGCTCTTCTAACTCAATCAGATGGTCAACGATTAAACGGCGCTTTATCGGTGCTAAACCGTGCCGATCCCATTGTTTATTGCTTAAGCAATAAACGGCAATCGTCGCACCTTGGGCCATGGCATTGAAAAGGGCTGGATTATCGTAAATGCGCAGGTCGCTTCGCAGCCAAACTAGATTCATCATATCCATTGTCTCAATTTATGCTTCTTTGCTTTCATTAAACGTTAACCAATCAGCGAGCTGTTTACCACTAAACCAAGCCGATTCAATACCTTCATAATCATTGTTAATGTAATCACCAATTAAGCCTAGTCCTTTTTCATCCCATAAATAGCCTTGTTTTATACCAGCACTTTGCGCAATGCGTGAATATAACCAGCGATGGGAATAACAATTCAGCGTATTGATGGGCTGTTGAGTTAGACGCTCTAACTCAACCATCAATTTGCTGCTGACTTGCTCAGAGCTCAAATCTAAATGGTTTTGTGTCCAAGCAGCGGTTGCTTGAACCTGCAAAACAACATCGGCTTTCTCATCATTTATAGTTGCCAAGCTGGATTGTCCAGAAGTACGACCGGGCTTACTACTTTCTAAACTGATCGATGCAATGATGTCGCTATCTGGATATTGCAGGCACTGTAAGTTTGCTAGTTCGGTATCTGTTTGCACACCCATCACCCATTGAGGGTCGACTTTCACTTCGGATAGCGAGTTTTGCAATGTTGAATCATTGGGTAAAAGGTCAATGGCTTGCTGTGGCGGTGCGGCAATAATGACATTATGCGATGTGGCTAATAGTGTTTTTTTAGGGCGCTGACTTGAATGGCCCTGGCTTGAATGACTGCCTTCTGTAAAAACATGCCAAAGGCCATCAATGTACTCAACATCTGTCACTCGAGTGCTAAAGTGGCACTCTAAATCTTTACTCAAATACCGAGTAACGGCTGAATTTCTAGGCGTACCAACATAGTGTATTTTTTCACTATCATCTTTAAACCAGAGTGCTACCGCCCCTCTTTGATGCCACGCCTCTAAGGCTTCAGCAAAGTCTGTGCTGCTGGCAACCAAGCTGGCACTGCCTAAATCGAACGCCATAAACGTATCGTTATCAGTCGTAGATGTGTTTACAACCCGCTTAGATGACAAACGACCACCTGTGCCACGAGCCTTTTCGAACACGGCAACAGCCTTACCCGCTTTATTTAAGCAACTCGCGGCGGTTAAACCAGCGATTCCTGCACCGATAACAACATAATCTAATACACCATCCGCTTTTGGGCGAGTCTCAATTGCGGTATTTCTTTCAGTAAGTTGGCTCATATTATTACTCTACCTATTTATTGGCCGATCTAAATATCTATCTATATTTGTGACTATTTACGCACCTAATACGCTTTTAGATCACTGCATTCAGCATTTTTTGTGTATTAATTACTTTACCAAAACCGAACATTGCTTTAACTTTGCTGGGCGTGCACCTCATTCATAGCCATACAGTGGGATAATTTTGACTCAGAGCACTCAGTCCAATGCTCAATACCTGAACCAGTTGGTTTTGCAGATAGCACAAAATAATGAGCAAGCTTATTTAGAGTTGTTTGAATCTTGTGCTGGTCGCTTAAAAGCGTATGCCATTAAATGTGGCTCTTCTGCCTCTGATGCCGAAGATTTATTGCAAGAATGCATGCTAACGGTTTGGAAAAAAGCACCTCAATTTAATCCAAAGTCCGCTTCGGCGATGACCTGGATGTATACTATCATCCGTAATCGCCGGATTGATGTATTACGTAAAGAAAAACCTAACCTCATCCAATCGTTTGATTTATGGCCAGATAGTGACTTTGAACAGACGCATTCTGATCAATTTTCATCATCACTATTAGATGATGATGTCGAAAGTGATCTAAACGTAAATCTAGTGCGTATATTGATAGAATCGCTACCGGAAGAGCAGAGACAGATTGTTTATAAGGTGTACTTTGAAGGAAAGTCTCATAGTGAGATATCCCTTGATCTAGGGCTTCCCCTTGGCACCATAAAGTCTCGCTTACGCTTGGCGATGAAGAAACTTGATAACCTTGCAAAAGAGCAAATGACATGGCTAATTATCATCCTGCTGACGAACTTCTAATGCAATTTGCGGCGGGTCAACTGACCAACGCCCTTGGCATTCAGACAGCTTGTCATCTTGAAAGCTGCCAACAATGCCAGCATAAGGTTCGCCTATACGAACAACTTGGTGGTGACTTGATTGACATCTCGACACCGACTGAAGTGGATTCTGGCGCAAAATCACGATTACTGACTAACTTACACAAGTTACGCGCCGATTCTGCTGAAACCTCTGCGACTAGCAGTAATGCGGCTACTGGCAACACAGCTACTGACAACACCTTTGCTAACAACACCGGTGCGATTGAAGATCTTGACGAGCTTTATAAAAAGCAGCTGAGCGGCGCAAACCAAAGATTGCCTAGACCCTTACGACGGTTCTTGCCTGATTACTATGAAAACTTACCCTGGTCTGGTTTCAGTAAAAGCATTCAGAGTTACGATCTACCCTTTTCTGATGATCAGTATACCGCTCGCTTCTACAAGATTGCTGCAGGCAGTGAGTTGCCACAGCATACTCATAGAGGTAATGAATTTACACTAGTGATGTCGGGTAGTTTTTCTGACCTATCTGGGGATTACAATCCAGGTGACTTTGTATTAGCCGACTCTAGTACGCATCACCAGCCTAGAGCCCATGAAAAAGAAGACTGTATCTGTTTTGCCGTTACCGATGCGCCGTTAAAAATGACCGGTTTTTTTGGCAGAATGCTGAATCCGTTTTTAAAATAAATGCCTCTTTTGTAATCCACTTTTTTAATTGCTGCGTATAACCTATAACAGTAATCAAAAGTGGATAGGAAAGAGTCATGATTCGTAATGAAATCATTTGGATTACCGGCGCAAGCAGCGGCATTGGAAAAGCCATTGCAAAACAACTAGCGCAGCAAGGCAATAAGGTTATTGCTTCAGGCAGAAACAGACAGGCTCTCGATGAACTTGCCAGCCATAGCGACAATATCTTTCCTCTTATTTGCGACTTGGTAACAGACAGCAAAGATAGCATTCAGCAATCGTTGATTGAATTAACCCCAAAACTAGATCGTATTATTTTATCGGCCGGTGACTGCCAGTACTTAGACATTAAACAGGATGATTGGTCTTGCATTGATCATGTTATGGCCGTTAATTTTCATGGCAGTGTTCGCGCCATACAAGCTTCGCTTCCCTTATTAGAAAAAACGGATAATGCACATATTGTTGGCATATCGTCGATGGCCAGTATGGCGCCTTTCACTCAAGCCGAGGCATATGGCGCTTCAAAAGCGGCTTTGAGCTATTTTTTAAAAGCATTACGCATAGATCTTAAAGATAAAAATATCGATGTCACGGATGTTATGCCTGGTTTTATCGATACGCCCTTAACGCAGCAAAATGATTTTTCAATGCCCTTTCTACTTTCTTCAAAAGAAGCGAGTCATCGAATTATTAAAGCCATCGAACAGCGCAGTTTTACCGCTGTATTTCCAAAGCGCCTGTATTGGTTATTTAAAGTTATTTCTTTGATTCCCAAAACATGGGTAAAAATAAACAGCCCTAAAGCAGCCTCACCTACCAGCTCATCGTCGTCAACTTCATCAACGTCAAAGTCAACGTCACACAAAAAGAGTGCAGACTGATGCTGGACTCTGTCAGCCAATCAACTTGGCAAAGGCTAGTCGCTAATAAACAGATTATTGCCAACGCAATTGGATTCCAACTTGTGTGGTTTGTCTGTGTTCAAGGTAATAGTATTTATGCGGTTGCTGCAGCGCTGGCATTATTGGTTTTGTATCATTTGACCTTCAAGCCAAATCTGAAAACTTGGAAAGCCTTATGTATTTTCAGCGTATTAGGCTATTTAGGTGACAGTTTAATTGCCTATGCATTCCAACTTAACTATGCAGAAGTGACAAGCTTGGTGCCGTCATCCATTTCCGCTGAGGCGGCTGCCTTATCGACTGGATCAATTGAGAGTACCTTTCCCCCCTTACTTGCACCACTTTGGTTATTGAGTCTTTGGGTTGCCTTTGCTACCACGCTGAACCATTCAATGAAGTGGGTTTTAAAAACACCGCTACTGACCACCGCCGTTGGTCTATTCTTAGTGCCTCTTAGTTATATTGCGGGGATTAAACTTTCTAGCTCGCAATTTATGTTGTCATTAAGTGATTTAAATAGCGCTATGTTCTTTCTTGTTGAGGGCCTGTGGTGGGCACTGCTGCTTAGCGTGTATAAAAAATCACAATATTTTAATACTAACTCGGTGATCAGTCATGAATAAAATTTCATTCGTTTTTTCAAAAGCCATTTTCTTCACGGCCATGACGGCGGTCATTTACAGTACTGTGTTTAATACAAGGGTAGCCGCTGATAGCGAGATTCCAACCTACTTCATCGGTTATGCCTACGACATTGACTCTAAAAAATTGGTCTATAGCGAGCACCATCAATATGTGACCCCGACTCTTCACCAGGTTGAATACAAGGAACCCTCTGGTGAAATATTTGCCACAAAAACCATTGATTATAGCCACAGCTACTTCGCACCCGATTTTACTCAACATAATTTAAGAAATGGTGAAAAGGTAGCGGTTTATAGAAGAGATTCTGTAAATGAAAAGATTAAATACGCGATCAATTATCAAGAAAACTCTAAGGAAGACTCAGAGTCTAACACCTTAAAATTACGCCCTCGTATGGTCATAGATGCAGGATTTGACCACTTTATTACTAAAAACTGGGATGCTTTACTTGCTCAAGAATCACTCACCATTGATTACCTTATTCCCTCAGCACTTGACCATTATGAGCTTACGGTAAAAGAAAATACCTGCACGAATACAACCGCTAAGAAAAACCCTGAAAGTAATGACATTGAAAGTAATGACATTGAAAGAAACGACGATGAAAGCATCCACTGCTTTTCTATTTCAGCATCCAGCTTTTTCATTGGTCTTTTTTCGAGCGAGCTAGGATTAACGTATGCTCAAAATAACACCAGTAAAATTATTAGGTTAATTGAGTTTCGCGGGCGCTCCAACATCTCTGATCAAGATGGAAACTATCAAGACGTTAACATTAATTATACTTATTTTTAGTAAGTACCTTAATCATCAATTGATAAGAACTTGAATGAATTTTTTCAAGACCTTATGCAAACGCTAAAAAACGAACAGGATTAAGCCAATGAAATTTATAACCGCCTCATTATTTATTTTACTGTTAACCGCTTGCAGCTCAGTGGATATTCAACAGTACAAAGACAATCAACCAACATTAGTGCTTGATCAGTTTTTTAATGGTGAACTAACCGCACATGGCATATTAAAAAACCGCAGCGGAGAAGTAATCCGTTATTTTAACGTCACTATGACAGGGAGTTGGGATGAAAACGGCGTAGGTACGCTGGCTGAGAAATTCATTTTTAACGATGACAGCATTCAATATAGAACCTGGACGTTTACACCTGTAGCCATGGTAAAAGATGTCGCGATTACAGGGCCTAATACGATTAAATATCAAGCAACCGCTAACGATACGCTAGCGCCAACCATAATTGATTTAAGTGGTAATGCTTTCTTTATGAACTACGATTTATTAATCAATTATCAAGGAGATGACATTGATGTAAACATCGACGATAAGATGTATTTGATCAATGAGAATGTCATTATTAATGAATCCGTCATGACTAAATATGGTATCGAAGTCGGGTACATTACTCTGACCATTATTAAGCAATAAACGTTAACAGATAAATAATAACCAGTACTAATGCAAACGAAGTACCCTGCCAAAAAGCCACTGGATCACGTTCAATCAAAGGTGGCTTTGTCTTTTTAACAAAGGCTTTATTGGGTTTGCGTAAATCATGTAGATATTCAAATACATCTTGCTGACGACGTTCTGGTAAAGGGCTTACAGCCTTACGAATGGCATCATCCACCCACGAAGGTATATCCCGATCTTCGGCCATTAGACTTTTGTAGTGCAACTTTCTTTGTGCAGCGATGGTTTTAGTACGGGCTACTTTGGTTCCGTAAGGATAATCTCCCGATAATAAAAAATAGGTAATCACGCCTAACGAAAATAATTCCGACTGGGTGGTGCCCGCTTCAGCCAAAAAATACTCTGGGGCACTATAAAGCGCAGTGCCCAATAAATAAGTATCCGGAATGTCGCTCGTTGCCTCTTGCAAGCCTGCAATACTGACCGAGCCAAAATCAATGATTTTCAGTATGCCTGACTGATCTATCATAATGTTTTCTGGGCGCAAGTCTTGATGCAGCATATCCATTTTATGAAATGCATTCAGACCCTTACCTATTTGCTCAATAAAGCCGCGTACAATTTCTAAGCTAGGTTTAGGATTATCTTGTGCCCATTGTGCGAGAGTTTGACCTTCGATGTATTCAAATACGGTATACACAGACTGGCGCTCTCGGTCGGCTAGGTCTGCTTTTAGTACATGAGGATTATTAATTCGTCTGGCGACCCACTCTTCTAATAAAAAACGCTCTAAATGTTCAGCATCATTTTCTATATCACTAGCCGGAGTTTTTATCACAACCTTTTTTTTAGTGATTATATCTTCTGCTAAATAAACGCGGCTACGGCTATTGCTGTGTAAGGTTGTTAGAATTAAATACCCCTCAAATTCCCTTCGCGCCTCTAATACTGGCGGTAGCGCAAGACGTTCTAATTCTTTATTAATCCCCAGGCCGGTATCATCAGCTAGGGCCTCAATACGCACAATTTGAAGGGATACGTTATCATCACTGCCCAGATCATAGGCTTGCTTAACTAATGATTGTGCAACTTGATCAAGGTCACTATGAAGGTCATCAGCTTGTTGCACCGCATCAATCATGACATTGGCAGGCAGAAATTCATACAGGCCATCCGTACACATAATAAAGACATCACCCACATTGATCGTCAGAGTTTGATGATCAAAAGGACAATGCTGCTCAACCCCTAAAGCACGGCTTAAATAGCTATCGGTATCATTCGCCCACAAGCGATGATCATGAGTTAGCTGCTCTAGACCATTATGATTTAACCGATAAATACGTGTATCACCCACATGAAAAACATGCGCACTGCGATGCTTAAAGACTAACGCACTGAAAGTAGAGACATAACCTTTGTCTTTTTCATAACGTCCGTCTCCTGCCATGGTTTTTGAATATAACCAAGAATTGATGGCTGCCAATACCCGTTCAAACGAATTTTTTACACTCCACGCTTCGGAGGTGCAGTAATAATCATCGATGAAGGTTCTAACCGCTGTTTGGCTGGCAATATGACTGGTTTGACTAGAACTAATGCCATCGGCCATCGCGACGACAATTCCTTTTAATGCGAGTAAAGAATCTTGTGGAATAAAAGCCCCATGACAGTCTTGGTTGTTTTCTTTTCGGCCCTTATCAGAAAATTGACCGATAGAAATACTTAACTCTGCTGTCATGGGAGATGCTTTCATGCTTAGTTCGTTCTCGATAATGCTGCACTACGAAGCGCTTCTGTACGCAGTTCTGTTGTACGCTTCGGCGCAGTTTTAACGTGAGTGGTATAAATTGTTAAACCCGTGAATGCTAAACCACCTACAAGGTTACCCAGCGCGGTTGGAATTTCATTCCAAACAATGTAATCCATAAAAGAAAACTCGCCGCCCATTATCAAGCTAAATGGGAATAAAAACATATTCACTACCGAGTGTTCAAAACCCATATAGAAGAATAAAAAAATCGGCATCCACATCGCAATCACTTTACCGCTAACAGAGGTTGAGATTAAAGCACCAACCACACCCAGTGATACCATCCAGTTGCATAACATACCGCGAACAAAAATAGTCAACCAGCCATCTACACCGTGCGCGGCATAACCTAAGGTACGTGCTTCACCAATACTCGCCACCTTGGCACCCACCGCGCCAGGGTCGACATTAAAACCATAGGTAAAAATCCAAGCCATCATAAAGGCAACGATTAATGCGCCTAAAAAGTTGCCTAAAAATACTAGGCCCCAGTTGCGTAATACACCACCGACCGTAACACCGGGTCTTTTATCCAATAAAGCCAAAGGCGCTAATACAAATACTCCGGTTAAAAGATCAAATCCCATTAAGTACAGCATGCAAAAACCGACAGGAAATAGAATCGCACCCAATAAAAAGCTACCCGTATTCACCGCAACGGTAATGGCAAATACCGCGGCTAACGCCAAAATAGCACCGGCCATAAACGCGCGGATAATAGTATCGCGGGTCGACATAAAAATTTTAGATTCGCCTGCATCTACCATTTTAGTAGCAAACTCAGCGGGGGCTAGATAGGACATAGTCTTTCTCTCTTTGATTAGAAATTAAAGTAATTAATCTCACTACAGCAAACGCTATGCCAAAATATTTTTTCAATCCCCTATCGTACTTACAGATTATTAAATTCACAAAAAAACCCTATAAAACCACTGTATTTATAGGGTTAATAAACATGTAGATAAATACTATAAAAAATCAAGTTAAAGAATCTGCACAGTTTTATAGCTTTTATAAACGATATTTTAAATGCTGCATTCAAACGGTGCATTTAAACCTTAGTCTTTAGAACTGTACCATTATAGGCTCTAGTAATACTCGATCTCATTTGCATTTAGAGGCAATAAAACCTATAAAGGTAGCAAATAATATTCTAGGACTTTGTCATGATTACACTGCACCATTTAAACAACTCTCGCTCTCAGCGAATCATCTGGTTACTTGAAGAATTAAAACTAGAATATGTCATTGAATTTCATGACCGCGACGCTAAGACGTATCTAGCACCCGAGAGCCTAAAAGCCGTTCATGCACTGGGTAAAAGCCCAGTAATCATTGATGATAAAACAGGCATGACATTGGCAGAAAGCGGTCTTATTATTGAATATCTTGTGCAGACATATGGCCAACATTTAATGCCAGAGCAAGGTACACCTGCGTATTGGCAGTATCTTTATTGGTTGCACTTTAGTGAAGGTTCATTGATGCCGCCGATGGTTATGAATTTGGTCTTATCAAAAGTTAAAACCAGCCCAATGCCATTCTTTGTGAAACCTATTGCGAAAAAGATTGCTGATCAAATAATTAAGCAGTTCTCTGGACCCAATATCAAACGCAGCCTTGAATTTATTGAAGCGCACTTGAGTAATAATACTTGGTTCTGCGGTGATCAATTTACGGGGGCTGATGTGCAGATGAGCTTTCCCCTTGAGGCCAGCGCAGCACGAGGCATGCTAGACCAATACCCGAATGCATTGGCCTATGTGAAACGTTTTCAGGCGCTACCAGCCTACCAGAGCGCCTTAAGTAAAGGTGGCGATTACGATTACGCTTAACTGAATCCGCCAATCACCAAGAATGATATAATTCCTGCGGCAAAAGCACCTAATGTTATTCGTTTTAACTTGGGTGTTTGCCACGCCATCATAAAGCCTGAAATGAGTAACATGCCCAAAACAAAGGCAAAGAAGGCAGCATAGACTTTAAAAACCACCCCACCTTTCGCTTTATGAAGTTGAACCAAGTTTCGATACCAACTGGTTTCTTTAACGGTTAACTTTGCCACCAAATCACGATCTGTCGGTTCTAGGCTGATATCTTTTGTCGACCCCGTCCATTCAAGCATGAAGGCACTGCCAATTGTTTTAACCTTAGCTTTTCCTTCCGGCAGGCTAATATCTCGTACATCCAATTCCCTAACGGCTAATGATGTAAGAGTAACAAGCTCAGGTATTAAGGTTTCAGTGAGCGGCACCTCATACACTTCACTGGTATAACTTCCTTTGATACCCCAAGTATACAAGGCGCCTGTGACCATAAACATAACCGCAACGGGCAGTGTAAATGCTGCAAGTAGCGCATGAACTTTCATCAATTGTATTCGTGTAATCACTCTTACTCCTCACCTTTTAATAAGCATTAAGAAAGCGCTCGGGTACCTTCAATCTCAGATACAGTATTCGCTTGTGCTCGCTCAATAATTTTTAATAATATAGATTGAATCGCTTCGTCTTCACGCGCATTGGTTTTACTAACAAACTTCTGTTCTTGCGGCTCTGCACCTTCTTCTTGTATGAACGAAATAACCACTTCTGTTGCAATACCCGAATCATCGTCAGACTCTTGACCAAAATACTCAAAGGATACCTGTGGATAGCCGTTGAAGCCTTTTTTCACTTGTTTAGTAATTCGTTTTTTTGCTTTATCTAAATTCATACAATACTTCCCTTACGCGGCTTTTTAGACCTTACGTTCCTTTTAGACTACCAAAGTAATCGGTTAACAAGCAGCCTTCTCTAACAAACTTGTTACTATATTGATTTAGCCCCGTAATCACTTGGCAATTTAGTATGCAATTCATGATTTTGAGAGAGTGTGAGGTTTTGCGTCAATTTAAAGCTATATTTTATTTTCATCGCAAAGACCCATATCGCCTTGGTATCTCCCGCTAAGTTAGCAGAAACAATATCTTTCAAACCAAGTTCGACAGCCTACATTGATGATATTGAATGCATCAACTTTACAAAGGTTTTCACCTTATGTCACTTTAATACTATTAAAAAATAAACGAGCGCGCAGGGATAAAATTTTGAGAGAAAAAACGCTAATGAACAGACAAGAAGAAGTAAGGTAAGAAAAGTAAGGAGGTAAAAAGCCTACCGATACCAAGTTAAAGCGACGGCAAAACCAGTCTCTTTAACTCAATATTAGCAAACTACAAATCTAGATTTCGCTTCAAAACTCTTCCAGAAGTAATGATTCGCGTCGTGCGATACAACTCTGGATGTTTTTCATTGTCGGCATAGCGCATAGGCTCGCCTGACGTAGGGCTAACGAACCAAGAAGCTTCTGGACGAGCATCACCTAGCTCTTTCTTAAAGGCTTGTGGAGTGATACCAAGCGCTTCAGCAGCGGCATTGAACGTACAACGGGTTTTCACTTCGTTTATATAATCGACTATCAGGGTAATTTTGTTCTGCACTACAAGGTGCTCCTTGTAAAGTTAACAATTCATGAATAGGACAACACAGTATAGCGAACTATAGGGAGAAAAGGGGGATTAATCCGCCCTTTCCTACTTTCACTGTTTTTTACAGCCGTTATCGCGGTATTTATGCGTATTTGCAGTATTTTTAGCGTTATTAGAAGAAAGCCAAAAGAAATCGCTGCTTCAAACACATCAGAAAAACTTAAAGAAGGGTAAGCGAGAAGACATCGCTTGGGCCAAGTTCACCATGCCCCATAATACAAAGGACGTATGCATAATGGTGAAATAGACAATGATCATGGGCCAAGCATGAGTGGAATGCTCCATCAATAAATAGATCGTTGAACAGCCACCGATAACGGATAAGCCGCCAATCATAGACAATAAAAATGCGACGCGTGTATGTGATTGATCCAGCTCTTGCTGACTAACACTGGTTTCAATTACACGTCTTTTCTTAAGGTCTTTCACATCATCGAGATTAAGGTCTAGCACATCCCTTATTTTACTGGATTTGCTCTTCGCCGCGTCTTTACGAGGTTTCCATACTAGCGCTCGATACTGCAAGGCCAGCAATACAAAAGAGATGCCTGGCAGCACCAGTAAATTAGCCAAATACAGTATTTGAGCGTGTACTGATTTATTCATGAACAACTCTCTACCCATTATAACGAAGCTCTAAATACCGCGACTTACCGCTACTTGCAACCATGCATTAATTACAATAAACACGCTCACAATGTAATGATATTAATGATCAACCATCAATTTGCAATACAAGCATCAATAACCGTCTTAAGAGCTGCAACAGTGGCTTCATCATCAGATAAAGGCTCGGCCATTGCCGCGTAACATGCCTGCTTCACATCAACGCCACTCACCACCAGCTTGGCGGCATAGATTATTAAACGAGTGGAAGCGGCTTCTTCTAAATCATGATCTTTTAAGTTGCGTAAAGCCGTGCCTAGGCGCACGAGCTGCTCAACCAGCTCTAGCGGCGCACCACTTTCTTGGGCAACAATTTTAGCTTCAATGTCTTCACTGGGGTAATCAAAGCTCATCGCAATGAAACGCTGTCGCGTACTGGGCTTCATGCCTTTAATAAGGTTTTGGTAACCTGGATTGTAAGAAACCACCAGCATAAAACCTGGCGCGGCTTCTAAATATTCACCGGTTCTTTCTATCGGCAAAACACGACGATCATCTGCTAACGGGTGCAATACAACGGTGGTATCTTTGCGGGCTTCAACGACTTCGTCTAGATAGCAAATCCCGCCTTCGCGCACCGCTTTGGTTAAAGGTCCGTCTTGCCAATACGTGCCTTCAGGGCCAATCAAATGACGCCCTACTAAGTCTGCGGCCGTTAAATCATCATGACAAGAAACGGTATACAAAGGACGCTCAAGCTTTTCGGCCATCGCCGCAATAAAACGGGTTTTACCACACCCTGTTGGCCCTTTAATTAATACCGGTAGGTTGTTTTTATAAGCATGGGTAAATAACTCAACTTCATTACCCTGAGGTTCGTAGTACAAGTCATCTTTGGCATTGTTAATTGCTATTTCAACGGTCATGATCATTCCTCACGCTTATGACTTCATACAATACTTCACATAATATGCGTACATAGTAATCAAGTATTTATAAAAGCCCTTGATTAACATCAGGTTTTGGTTGGTTAATGTGCTTAGTGTGTCCGTTTTATGGCAAACTGCGGGAATAGTAAAGTGAAGAGTCTATAGTATGAGCAGTATGAGTCAATCTGATAACAAAGACCCAAATCAACGCGAGTGCGACAACTGTAATGGCCTTGTCGGCTTGGAAGATAAGATGTGCGCGCGCTGTGGCTTCGCCCTTTCTCCTGTACGTAGTACAAAAGCTAAATGGCGCGGAATAAGCTTTCCGGTATTTGTATTTTGGGTGACTGTATTTTGTGCGTTGATGATTGTTTGGCTGCCCCGCTAACGTTAAGCAAAAGGGCAAAGCCAAGAGCGCAGCTATCGCTTACGCTCAAATTCAGCAACAGGTGCACCATTTTGAGAGAGAACTGCTTGAGAGAGAACTGCGTTATTATTAGCCGTTGCCTCTTCATCTGAAACTCTCAATTCAAACTTAATTTTAGTATCTCGATGATTTTCATCACCGCACTGAACATCCAACATGTGAGATGACTTCGCCTGCCAAATACACCAAAGATCCGCTTTATTTTCTTGGCCGACGATAGTTGTATTGGGATGCAAAGTACCTTTGCCATCAAACTCCAATTCTAAGGCACTGTATTGAGCTGAATCTTTATCAGCAGATTGCCAGTGTCCTGCACCAGGATGCCCACTGCAGGCTGACAATAAAAAACTGGCAAGTATGATAGGGGCGGTAACGACTAAGTTGAACGATGTTTTCATGAGGCCTCGATGCTTACGAACTCTACTTTACAACAGCCGACTTCACACACGATGGCTAAGTCGACATATGGATCGTTAAAGATACCTTCCTATAAAAATAGCGAAGTTTTAACCTGCTTCAATTATCCATAGTTTCGTTTGATGAAACTTGATTAGAAACAAGAAAAACCTAATTACGACTAAGGCTCTAGTCGCTCAATCGTCCACTCCGCTTTTTTATCAACGCCACTTGTTCGGGTATACATAAAACGATCGTGTAAGCGATTCTCTCTACCCTGCCAAAACTCAATTTGTACCGGTTTAATACGCACCCCACCCCAAAAAGATGGCAGGCTGATATCGCCTTTTTTAAACTGATTTTTCAGTTGCAGGAACTTCTCTTCAAGCATAGCCCGTGAGCTAACTGGGCGACTCTGGTGAGACGCCAGCGCTGCAATTTGGCTGTCTTTTGGACGGCTCAAAAAATACTTCATCGATTCTGCGGTTGATACAAATTCAACCTCACCGGTCACAATCACTTGGCGCTCAAGACTGACCCACGGAAATAACAAGGCAATTTTATTGTTTTGCTTTAATTCACGCGCTTTGCGGCTATCGAGATTGGTGAAAAATACAAAACCTTGTTCGTTGAAATATTTTAACAAGACGGTACGCAAAGACGGCATGCCACTTTCACCCACTGTTGCTACACTCATTGCCGTTGGATCCGTCATCGATGTTTGCGTAGCGAAGTTAAGCCAATCTTCAAACTGTTCCATCGGATCAGCTTTCAGTTCACTGCGCTTTAACCCAGCTCGAAGGTATTCACGGCGTATATTTTCGATATCCATAGCGTCTTCTTTCTATTTCTATTTCTATTTCTATTTAAAGTTAAATCACAATTACAATCATTCGATTTAGCCACATTTTGAATCCCCGCAATTTAAACAGGTTAAGCAGCCATCCATCAAGATGGTTGCTTTGGTATGGCATTTTTTACAAATTTTGGCTTCCGCAGGAAATCCATCGTGGGTCATACGATCTTGCTGATCGGCTAACGCATCGCTTGACGCTTTCTTGCCTTTACCTGAATCACGAGCCGCTTCAAATTGCGCGCGCTTTTCGTCGAGTAGCTTTTGCTGATGTGCTGGGATTTTAGCAGGCTTCATCAAACCTATCATAATTAAATGTTTTTCTAGCGCATGTCCAATCTCGGCCACCAGCGATGGCATATAAATACCGCCCTTTTTAAGATAGCCACCGTGGGGATCAAAGACCGCCTTAAACTCTTCGACCAAGAAGGTCACGTCGCCGCCTTTTCTAAATACTGCAGAGGCTACTCGAGTCAGTGCTACAATCCACTGAAACTGATCCATGTTTTTTGAATTAATAAACATTTCAAAGGGGCGACGCAGTTCATGCTCGGTGCCTTCGTTTAATACCACGTCATTAATGGTGACGTATAAGGCATGGTCGGCCATGGGCGGTTTTATTTTATAGGTTGAGCCAACGAGCATCTCGGGCCTTTTTAAGGTCTCGTTCATTTTTTCAATACTTTGCGTCTGCTCTTTTAATTCCTGCGCTTTCTTTTCTTGAGCTTGTTTTTCTTGCTCTCGCTGTTTAACGGCTTCTAAGTCGACCACTTCATAGGCAACAATCGGCTGTTCAATTTTTACGTTCATAACTTCACCTTTACTGAATTCTTTAAACTCTTAATAACGCGCCTAACGATCTCTTCACCGGCGACAGGTTTTCTAGCTACAGTTTGCCGTAATAACCTTCTTTTAAGGCATCGTACAGATTCGCCGCAGAGTGTGTTTCGCCATCGTATTCAACCATTTCATTGCCCTTCAATTCGACAACCTCGTCATTTGCCAAGGTGAATTTATAGAGGGTTTTCTCTAGATCTTTTTCTTGTACTAAAACCCCCTGAAAAGCCTCGGGGTTAAAGCGGAACGTTGTGCAGCCTTTCAATGATTTATCATACGCATACTGATAAATATGCTTAAAGTCTTCAAACGCATAGTCGCTAGGAACATTGGCAGTTTTTGAAATGGATGAATCAATCCACTTTTGCGCTGCAG
Organism: uncultured Oleispira sp.; assembly: GCA_913061415.1. GTDB lineage: Bacteria > Pseudomonadota > Gammaproteobacteria > Pseudomonadales > Oceanobacteraceae > Oleispira. Next base: position 151,802 of record CAJXUD010000009.1, read on the forward strand.
CTTGAATATCCACGTGCTGCTTCGGCGTAACGCTATCGGAGGTAATAAAGTAATCAGGCAAGTTCATGTTATTAATAGGCGCTGTTTCACTGCCTTGCGCATCGAGCTTATTAAGTGCTCTGTAAGCCAATAATTCATAAGAGAAAACATCAACTTTTTCTTTGGTTTTGCGTCCAGGTTTAATAATGTTACGCGCATAATGATGAGCAAAGCTGGGCTCAATGCCATTACTGGCATTATTGGCGACCGATAAACTGATAGTGCCTGTTGGGGCAATAGAGCTGTGATGGGTAAAGCGCGAGCCAACCTTAGCTATTTCAGCAACTAAAGCAGAGTCTTCTTCTGCTAGCTGCTGCATATAACGGCTATATTTTGCATGCAGAACCTTGCCTTTTACCTTATCACCCAACTTGTAACCATCAGCTTCAAGCTCGGGGCGCTGGCGAAGATGAGCAGCCGTTAATTCAAACTCTTCTTCCATGATAGGGGCAGCCCCCTTCTCTTTTGCCAGCTCAACTCCTTGCTGCCAACCCACTAACGCAAGCTGACGGGTAACCTCTTCGGTGAACAGTTGTGAGTCTTCATCACCGTATTTCATGCCCAGCATGGTTATCGCCGAGCCAAGTCCTAGGTAACCCATGCCATGGCGGCGTTTATTACGAATTTCATATTCTTGCTCAGGCAATGGTAAAGCATTTATTTCGACCACGTTATCGAGCATACGAGTAAAAACAGCCACAACTTCTTTGTATTTCGCCCAGTCGAATTGTGCATGCTCTGTAAAAGGTTGATCAACAAAGCGGGTTAGGTTAATCGACCCTAACAAGCAGCTGCCATGAGGCGGTAATGGTTGTTCACCACAAGGATTGGTTGCGCGAATGTTCTCGCAGAACCAGTTGTTATTCATCTGGTTTACTTTATCAATCAAGATAAACCCTGGCTCAGCAAAATCGTAAGTCGAGCTCATAATCACGTTCCATAAACGCTGTGCTTTTATAGTGCGATAGACTTTGCAGGCAACTTGGCCAAGATCGTTAACGATATAACCTGTGGTGGTCGGCCAATCCTTCCAGATCACGTGTTTAGGATTATCAAGGTCGAGTGATTCTCGTACCTGTTCTTTTTCACACAACGGAAATACAAGTGGCCAATCTGTATTCTCACTGACCGCCCTCATGAACTCATCGGTAATCAATAACGACAAGTTGAACTGACGTAGACGTCCGTTTTCGCGCTTGGCTTTAATAAAGTCTAAAACGTCGGGATGTGATACATCAAAAGTCGCCATTTGCGCCCCCCGCCGTCCGCCTGCTGATGAGACGGTAAAACACATCTTATCGTAGATATCCATAAATGAGAGTGGGCCGGATGTATAAGCGCCTGCACCATTTACAAACGCATCTTTTGGTCGCAAGGTCGAAAACTCGTAACCAATTCCACACCCTGCTTTAAGGGTCAACCCTGCTTGCTGCACTTTATCTAAAATGCCCTGCATCGAATCCTCAATGATGCCTGACACGGTGCAGTTGATGGTCGAGGTTGCCGGCTTGTGCTTTGAGGCACCCGCGTTCGACATAATTCGTCCTGCAGGAATGGCGCCCCAACGCATGGCCCACTCAAACTTCTTCTGCCACTTGGCTTGTAGCGTTTTATTTTTTTCGACCTGAGATAATGCCTGCGCTACTCGCTGAAAAGTCGCATTCACATCTTGGTCTAGTGGTTCGCTTTGAGCGGTCTTTAATCGGTACTTGCTATCCCAAATATCCAGGGACGCATCTTGCAGCGGTAATGACAACGACGCACTTTTTTCGTATTGGGCCCCCTCAAGCCCAGTACTATCAAGCCCGCTATTGCCACCTACAACCTGCTGTTCACCCATTAATTCTTCACTCATAGCCATATTCCTTGGAAACCCACTCATATTCGATAAAACACTACATGTAGTGCCAGTGACGGAAATATATTACTAGATATGGATTTTGTAAAATTGACTTAGATTAAGAAATTCCTATTTCATACTGTTTTAGTCGGAATTGATTACGAGAAAAATAACACCAGATGGTAGTGAATCAAGCAACGGAATAGGGAAAGTGTGTAGCAATAAGTAGAGAATAATGAGGCTAAAAAAGAAAAAAGCTGCAGTGCAAAAGGCTTGCCCTAGCGCAGTGCAGCTTAATTAACGATTGCTATTGAGCATGCGATTCAGATTATGACGATGCTCTAGACTGACGAGCTTTTTCATCCATTTTTTGAATGCCATCCATCATCGCAAGATGGGTATCGAGCATCAACTGATCAACATCGTCCAATGTCAGGTGCTTGGTCTCAATAGGGTCTAGTACGATGATATGCGCCGTACCATTATCCATGTTATCAAGGCTAAACCCTTCTAAATAACTACTCGTACATACCGGATAAATAGGAACCCCAGCATTAACGGCTGTGACGAATGCCCCCTTTTTAAAAGGCAGCATATTTTTACCGTGGTTACGTGTGCCTTCAGCAAAGAACCAGATAGAAGTAGCTTTCGTGGTTAACGCTTTTTTGGTTGTTTCCATCGCTTCCATCGCTTTTTTACGATTACCACGATCCACTAAGACGTTTCCGGCTAACCAATACACTTGGCCAAAAAACGGCATCCATTTCAGGCTCTTCTTACCCAAGCTCACCATACGCTTTGGAACAATTGACCCGACAATGAACAAGTCCCAGTTACTTTGGTGATTAGCAACCACGACACAAGGTTCATGGTTTTTCATAATTTCAGCATTATGGTGTTCTATTTTAACACCAATTATTCTTCGTCCAATTTGAGAATAGATTTGTGACAGTACACGGCTATTGCTGTGATGAAATGGACGAAAGATGATAATCGAGAAGCCAACCAGTGAACCAAATACAAAATGGCACGCCAATAAGAAGTAACGAAAGATTGAAAGCATAAGTATCGCTAGACCTGTTTAATATTTTTAGTCAGCATACAGATGTTTGCTAAATAAACCTAGAGCGAAATCAATAAACCAATCTCTTTTGATCACCAATCAAAATGCTCTCTGTATGCCCGCTCATTTATTACATTATTGAATTGCGTTATAGACTTTATTAAAGGTAGACCATCCTGGATCTTCATCTGCGACGACTTCAATAGGAAAGCCCTTTTCAGGAGCTACCAGTTGATTCAAGTCGTTTTTGATATGTTCTACATCATCGGTATAGACAACCCACTGATTAACACCGTCGTGAGTAATCACCATGGCAATTATCGTATGGCCTTGTTTTTCAAATTGTGACTGAAGTTGATAATGAAACAACTCTATCTGCTGCATTTCTTGAAGGCTTGGGTAAGCATTGCTTTCATTGCGAGAGTTAGCCTGCCAAGCAATTTGCACACAAATATGAAAACGACCACTTTTTGCGGTTTTCTGCCAATCTTCTCGCGTATGAATGGTTATCGGCAATTCATTCAATGTGCCATCGGCAATAACCCAACGATTATCTAACTTCATACACCATTCCAAGGCTGTGATTATCACTTGAGATTAGCGCATTTATACTAAAAAGCAAAAATCACCTTAATTCTCATTCTAAATTAATCTAATAAATAAGAATTTATCGACTATGGTATGAGCATTCGTGTATTAAGCAACAAAGGCTTGCTAAAGTCATAATACAAGCCATAGTTAATAGATATGCTCTATTAGGTATTGCTTTATCAAAGGTCTTTGAATAGATATTAAAAAAGGTGTTTGCATAGATGTTTAAAAAGGTTGTGCATGAAGCAAGACGAAGTTGAAAGTATACTCTCCAGTACCCCCGAACCTAATATTGATGGCATTATTGTCATTGATAAAAATGGGTTAATTCTGGCGTTTGATAATGCAGCTGAATCCCTTTTTGGTTACCAGAATGAGGAGATCATTGGACAACCGCTCACGCTTCTTATGTCTCAACCTCAAGCCAAAGAACACCCCGTATACATAACCCAAGCGGTTAAAGATAAAAAGACCAGTTCCCATAGCCTCAATGCCAAACGCACTATTATTGGCCAACATAAGCAAGGGCATCTTATACCTCTGGCGATTACAGTCTCTGCTGATCCGTCAGATGCCAATATCCGTTTTACAGGGGTGATTCAAGACTTGCGTAAGCACGAAGATAGGCTGACTCAGATATCCCAAGGCTTCAACCGCACGACCCAAGACTTAAACCAACGCATACAATTTGATGCCATTCTTAACAAGCACAGTAATCGTTTATTAAGTTGCCATGAAGACGACTTTGTTCCTGCAATGGAAGATGCTTTGCAGAACATTGGTGAGTTTTTGTCATTCGATCATTGCTTCATACTGAAATTTAATGAAAACCTTAGTGAGGGTATCCCGTGGGCAGAGTGGCGTCGCTCGGTTAGTTTAATTAAACCTTTTCCAAACCGCTTTAAGATTCCCAATAGTCATGTTTTTTTAGAAGCGTATTCAAAAACAGAGACCTTAATTCTAACCGGAGGTAAAGATCAGAGCGAAGAAGGCTTAACGCTGTTCAAACTCGGTAATGCACTATCTCCTAACGGTTTCATCAGTTCTAGAATAACCCCCATTCTTAACGAAAAAGACGTTCCTGCTGGCTGTATTGGGTTTTCTATTTTAGACAGAGCTCACCAGCCTAGCGAATCACAAATTGCTCTTCTCAATACCGTCACACAATTATTAATAAACGCCTGGGGGTGTCACCAATTAATATTAAAGTCCAACAAAACTGAACAAAAACTGCGCAATGCTAATAAAATTCTTTCACAGCAGGCGCTAAATGACGCACTAACAAGTCTGCCTAACAGACGCGCTTTTGATCATGGATTATCACAAGAATTTGACCGCGCACAACGTCATAAAGGTAGCGTTTGTCTGTTAATGTGCGATATCGATTATTTCAAACACTATAATGATTATTTTGGCCATACCAAAGGTGATTACTGTTTACAGCAGGTAGCCGAAGTTTTACAACAAACCTTCAACCGCGCTGGAGAGTTGTCTACTCGTTACGGTGGAGAAGAATTCGCGGTGATACTGCCTGCAATCTCTCACCAAGAAGCGACTGAGCAAGCTCAACGACTACTCAATAACTTATTAGCCGCTGAAATTCCTCATGCCCCCTCTTCAAAACAAGCCTATTTAACGATGAGTATTGGCATTGCAAGATATTCCCCTTCTCAACCGTTTGAAAGTACCAAAGCGCTAATCAACGCAGCCGATAAGGCCTTGTATTTCGCTAAAGATAACGGCCGAAATCAACTAGCCTGGACCACAGAAGGAGGGTAATATACATCTCCTATTTCCTGACTATTCACAGTTATTATGTTTTCTAGCAAAATCGTTTTATTTTCCCTCGCCTGTATTATTATTTGTGCGTTAGCTGTCTATGCGATCTCACTTCAGATGAAATTAAAGGCAGCAGCCAAAGAGTCTCTAGAGAAAGATGAAGTAGAGCGTTTATTAGCCCAAAAAAATTTAGACAAGCGCAATAACACTATCATTGCGGATATCCGATTTATCGCCCAATCTCTTATTACCGAGCAATGTGAGTTAACGGAAGCCGTATTAAGAATCCACCATTTAGCCGATGCACTCGATACCGACATTATGCTGCAAGAGCAATTTTCAACCATTCATCAGCACTTTCTTAGCTGCAAAGACATGGCGATTAAAGACGCTTATAAAGCTCTGTCTAAAAAACAGCGCTTTCAACAAGACCAGCAACGCTTTCGCTTAGAAGAAGCCAATAACGATGCAGTATTAGCTGAAGCTCAGCTGATTATTAAATACTCGTTTGATAATCTAAAGAATTTGCACTGAGTTTATAACAACCGATTATAATAAATAAGGAACACTCACATGAAAAATATCTATTTGGCTACTTCGATGAAAGCCCTAATCCTTTCACTTTCATTACTCGTCAGTAGTCTTAGTTCAGCAGACTGGTCTTTGCAGCAGCCTTCAAGCATTCACTTTTTAACCAGTAAAAATACCCATACAACCGAAGTTCATCATTTCAAAAAGTTTGATGCTGCCATCAACTCAGCCGGGCTTGCGACCCTAAACATTGATCTTGCCAGTGTCGATACGCGTATTGGTATCCGTGATGAGCGCATGCAAGAGCACTTATTTGAAACCTCACAATTTAGCCAAGCGAGTTTCGAAGCAGAAATTCCAAAAGAAATTCTAGAGCAAGTGCGTGCAGGAAAATCTACTCAGTTTGAATTAAAGGGTAAAATCTCGCTGCATGGCGAACAAGCTCAAGCCAATTGCTTGGTTATGATCAGTGCCAACAAAGACAATAGCGTAACGGTGAACAGCATTACACCTATGTTGATTGATGCCAATAGCTTCAACCTTGTTGCTGGTATTAATAAACTGAAAGAGATTGCCGGTCTTAAGTCGATTACTTATACGGTTCCTCTTACATTCAGCCTATCGTTCAAAGCTGATTAAACGCTGCTTGATTAAACCCTGACTAATTAAACCTATGACAGTATCAGCGCTTATTTTTGACTCCGGCATTGGCGGCTTTAGTGTTTTGCAGCACATCCGCCAAGCAGTACCTGGGTTAGAGACGCATTACCTTATGGACAATCAGCTGTTTCCTTATGGTATTCAGCCAGATGATATTCTTACAGAACGTATCGTATCACTGTGCCAAACAGCCTATTCCAAACACCCCGTGGATATTATTGTCATTGCGTGTAATACGGCCAGTACACTCGCCCTTCCCGCGCTGCGTGAAGTCTTTGACATACCCATTATCGGCGTCGTTCCAGCAATCAAAACAGCAGCTCAGTGTAGCAACAATCGCCACATTGCTTTATTAGCGACCCCTGCCACGATAGATAGACCGTATACAGACCAACTCATTGCCGATTATGCCGAAGGGTGTAACGTCGACCGCATTGGCAGTAGCGAGCTAGTGCAGTTAGCCGAGCAATATTGGTTAACCGGCCAGCTTGATGCGCAAGCTCTCGATAACATATTATTGCCTTGGATCGAACAGGCGACATTAGATCAAATCATCTTAGGCTGTACTCACTTCCCCATTCTTAGCGAAGAGATCTCTAGGCGCTATCCACATATTGGTTTAGTGGACTCTGGCCAAGCAATTGCCCGTCGCTTGTGCTTTATTTTGCAGCAGCAAGGCCATGACCTAGCGCTGCTTCAGCAGCCCAGTACGCAACATTCTTTACTATCGACCGCCGCAATTGCTAATAAAGAGGCCTTTTTCTCGGCCTGTCAGCGTATTGCCCCCTACCAGTCCTTTAACATTATTTGATAATTGCGTAAAATGCGCGAGCATTATGCCTATGCCATAACTTTATATTCTGGAGAAGCGATGAAAGCGCTGTCTGATCTTTACTCTCAAGTCATTACTGAACTTGGGGAAGATGTTAACCGTGAAGGGCTTTTAGACACCCCTAAACGTGCTGCGAAAGCCATGCAATTTTTAACGGGCGGTTATGAGCAATCTTTAGAAGATATCGTTAATAATGCAGTTTTTGCGAGCGATAATGATGAAATGGTGGTGATCAGCGATATCGAAATGTATTCGATGTGCGAACACCACATGCTGCCGTTCATTGGTAAAGTACACATTGGCTACCTTCCTAATGGCAATGTACTTGGCTTATCTAAATTCGCCCGTATCACCGATATGTTTGCTCGCCGTTTGCAGATTCAAGAAAATCTAACTAAGCAAATTGCTGAAGCCGTGCAAGAAGTCACCGGCGCACGCGGCGTTGCAGTCGTTATTGAAGCTCGCCACATGTGCATGATGATGAGAGGCGTACAGAAGCAAAATTCTTCCATGTCCACTTCTGTCATGATGGGTTCCTTCAGAGAACAACAGGCAACGCGCAGTGAATTTTTACGTCTAATCGGTAAATAAATTCGAGTTCGGCTAGGTCTGGTTCCAAATCAATCGCTGCTCTATACTGAGCCATAGATTATTGACAGGGAGCCTAACTTGGCCTGGACAACTGCAGAGTTTTGGATCGAAGGATACAAATGGGCTTGGCCTGCGTTATTCTATGGCTTAGGCTTATTAGCGACCATCGATGCTATTTGGAATGGCCGAACCTCACAAGGCACCCTCGCTTGGGTTACTGTTCTAACCTTTATCCCCTTTATCGCCCTCCCCCTGTACCTATTCTTTGGTAGCCGAAGATTTCATGGCTACAAAAATGCCCGCAAGGCCAGTAGCAAAGTACTGAAAGAGCTGCACTTCGAGCAACGAATGTGCGCCAACGCGTTTATTAACAGTGATAAGTCACCTGCCATCATTCCTTTAGAAGCGTTGTCCAGACTGCCTCAAAGCGAAGAAAACAATGTGCGATTATTAATTAATGGCGAGCAGACGTTCGCGCACATTTTTAACGCCATTGAATCCGCTAAAGAAACTATCTTAGTACAGTTTTATATCGTCAATGATGACGAGCTTGGCCGCCGCTTAAAGCAAGCCCTCATCGATAAGGCAGAGCAAGGGGTAAGAGTCTATTTTTTGTACGACGAAATTGGTAGTGTCGGACTTAGGTACAGATATTTTCAACAAATGAAAAAGTCTGGCATCGAATTTAGCCGCTTCAATCCGCGAAAGTTTAGACGCCGTCTACAACTCAATTTCCGCAACCACAGAAAGCTGGTAGTGGTGGATAGTAAAACCTGTTTTATTGGTGGCCACAATGTCGGCAATGAATACCTAGGTCGCATTCCTAATGAGGATTTGTGGCGAGATACCCACTTACAAATTGATGGCCCAGCCACACTAGCAGCGCAGCTGTCGTTTGTTGAAGATTGGTATTGGGCTCAGGATAACGTCATAAATTTAAACTGGCAGGTATACCCCACTGAAAGCAATGTTAAAACGCTGATTATTCCAAGTGGCCCAGCAGATGCAACGGAGACCATGAGTTTGAGCTTTGTGCAGCTAATACTCTCGGCACAAAAGCGCATATGGATTGCGACTCCCTATTTTGTACCTGATTTAAACGTCATGGGCGCATTACAGCTTGCTGCATTAAAAGGGCTGGATATTCGCATTTTATTACCCGATAAAAGCGATAATTTCATCATTTCTTACGCAACGCGAAACTACGTTAGCCAGTTAAGAAAACTAGGAATTACTTTTTTACAATATCAACCAGGATTCTTACATCAAAAAACCCTATTGGTGGATGATCACCTAAGCTACATCGGCAGTGCGAACTTAGACAATCGCTCGTTGCGCATCAACTTTGAACTCAATGCATTAATTGAAGATAAGGCGTTTGCTAAAGACGTAGAAAGCATGCTTCAGGAAGACTTTAGGGTCAGCATTAACTTCCCCAAAGAGAGTAATTTTTTTACTACCTTAGCGACAAAAGCGGCCCGTCTATTTTCCCCAATTTTATAAGCTGAAGCATTTACATTCAGAAAAGCCTTTAGGTTATAAATTGCCAATCTAAAGGTAAGTCCTTGCCTACACTGTCCCACGATAACCTGTTTAAATCGTACTGGCGGCCTATACTCTAGTTATTACTTTAATAATAAGAAGGATCGCAATCGCCATGGTTAATCCTCATTCACAAGAAATCAGCGCCAGCATTGATATTCCTGGCCGCAAAATGAATTTTGAGTTCAATTTAGATGAACTGCCAAAGTATTGGTACAGCAATGACGCCTTTAGATCGACGTTTATGGGCGCACTCTCTTGCCAATTTCCAGAAGGCGAAAAAATGTTTATGGACGCCGTTCGCGACCACCAACATAAAATCAAAAACCCTAGATTGCTTGAACAAATTAAAGGCTTTATCAAACAAGAAGCCATGCATGGGCACGAACATTCACAATTTAATCGTTTTCTTGATACGGTCGGCTACCCCGCTGAAAAATATGAAGCCTTCCAGAAAAAAGAACGCAAGTGGATGCGTAAATACATTCCTGCAAAACACATGCTTGCGGTTACCTGTGCCTTAGAGCACTTCACCGCCATCATGGCACACCAAGTACTCACCAACCCAGAAGCCACCGAAGGCATGGATGGACAATTCAAAGAACTTTGGAAGTGGCATGCTGCAGAAGAAACCGAACACAAAGCCGTCGCATTTGATGTGTACCAAGAAGCGGTAGGAAGTTATTGGATTCGCATATCCGCCATGATCACTATTACCATTATGTTTATGATGCGTACTTCGCTATTACAAATGGTCTTTTTATGGAAAGATGGCCAGTTATTTAAACCCAAGACATGGCTAAGTGGTTTTAATTTTTACTTCAAAAAACCCGGTATGGTGCCTAATTTATGGCGAGATTATATCGATTATTTTCGTCGTGATTTTCATCCCTGGGACCATGATAATCGTGAGTCTTTAACGCAATGGTCTGAAGACCACGAGAATTACAAAACGCTTTAAGCCTTTTGCTTTAACACGCACTGCTTGAGCCAATTATTTACGCTATACTGCGCGCATAATTTTTTACTTGAGCTATACCAATATGCTTTCTGTCAGCCGTTTATTTCCTATACTCGCAATCATTGTCGCGCTGTTAGCTTACAACGACCCAGCCCCCCTTATGGGCTGGAAAGACGCGATCATGCCATTACTGGCAGCCATCATGTTTTCAATGGGACTCACTCTGCGGGCCAGTGATTTCAAACGAGTCTGGCACAATCCACAACCCATCGCGCTGGCCATTATTTTACAGTTTTCTGTAATGCCGATCTCTGCCGTCTTACTCGCTAAAGCATTTGGTTTATCCGATGAACTAACCCTAGGCATGGTTATTGTAGGTGCTTGCGCAGGTGGAACCGCATCAAACGTTATAACTTTTTTAGCCCGTGGCGATGTCGCTTTGTCTGTGAGCATGACACTAGCGTCAACCCTATGGGGCGTTTTCGCGACACCCTGGATCATCAGCCTTACCGCCGGTAAAATTGTTCACATCGATAGCCTAGCCATCTTGTTCAGTCTCTTTAAACTGGTATTAATTCCTCTTTTAGCAGGCGCTTTAATTACCCACTTCCAGCCGGGCTTTACCAATAAGATTAATAAACACCTTGCTGATATTGCTAGCGCACTTATTTTGATCATCATTGCAATCATCGTAGCACTCAATGCCGATGAGATAGGAACATTAGGTTATGGTGTATTTGCCGCGGTCGCTTTGCATAATATTATTGGTTTAATCAGCGGCTATGCTGCGGGTAAGCTGACCCGACAGACCGAAGTGACCTGCCGTACCTTAGCCATCGAAATTGGTATGCAGAACTCAGGATTAGGGGTCGCACTAGCGTTGAAGTATTTTGGACCTATTGCGGCTTTACCCGGTGCTATTTTCAGCATCTGGCATAACATTAGCGGCGCTCTATTAGCGGGCTTATGGCGCTGGCAAACCGACATGAAGATACGTACTGCCGAAAAGCAGCGCAGTCAATCTGCAAAGATTTTTGATCCTTCTAAAAACTAGGCTTGACCGGCTGAGGTAAAGAAGTCGCTGCTTTTTCTATTGCAGGATCAAATTCATATTTAACGGTAAAGCTCCAACGCTCACCTCGCAGCTCAGGTGGGCGAACCACCACTTCAAGCGCCAATTGCAAACGACGGCCGACTTCTTGCGATAAAATCAAAGAAGTATCAGGGGTTTTATTGACGACATTCAGCAATTTAGCATCACTGTCTGTGGCAAACGACAACTCCACAGGGCCGGCATAAGAGAATTGCTTCGCCCAAGGCGGATACACAATACTCTCGTTGATTTTATCCTGTAACAGCCAAAGATACAGTTCTTGATAATAATCCTGCATCGCAAGATCTTGCTGCAATGAGAGCTCTTTAGGTTCACTTGCCAACTGCTGCTTTTTAATCCGCTCTTCTTGTTTTTGCGCTGCCAATATACGCGCCTGCCTATCTGCTTCTACTTGCTCTTTCTTTCTAAGCTCATCAGCGATCAATTGGTCTTTCAACCTTTGAGCGGCTTGTTTTTGCTCTTCAGTAATAAACCAAGTCGCCACTTGTGCAATTCTTTTCTCACTAACGGGCTGATCTAACTGAGCTAATAACTCCGGATCTGGAGCCACAACACCTTCGATTTGATCTCTAAATATACGATCTGGCGGATACTTACCGATCCACGTATTGACGAGGTGTTGAAATAGTTTGGGGCTATTTGTGGTAATAATATGATGGGAGTTAAAATAGATATTGGTACCGAGAGAAGCTGTATATTCAATTACGATCTCATCGCCCAAGCGTAAACTGCCCGCGGGGAACTCAGTAAAAATGGCAATCGCTCGTGTTAATTGCAACTCATCATCGGCAGTATTATTGATCGCAATATTATCTTGCCATTGCGCTTTCCACTTGCGAGAAGACCAACGTTTAGACGTGACCTTAATAACCATCTTTTGATGCTTATTCTGAGCCAACTCCTCAGCCAAGTCTTGAGTAATGTCATTCACATAAAGGCCAGCAATGTAATAGCTCTTCCCTAAAGCCTGATAATTGGCAATACCTTTTAATTCAAGCGCGAATACATGGCAAGAAAGCAAACTGATACTAATCGTAAAAACAAGATTATTAATAAAACGCGGAACAGAAAAAAACACTGGTTTAACTCCCTGATAAAACCGGTGGCAATAAAAAAAGATCACATAACGACCTTATTTCTAAAACGACTAAATGATTACTGATTGAAAAGCCTAACGGTCTATTCAACATCCATCGAATTGGCCACTATTTAAGCTTTGAGTTTTTTTATTTATTTTACATTATCAAGTAAATGACAAATATAGCAAAGTGTACGTCAAAATGCGCTATCTGAAATAACGAGTATTAAGAAAATCTTATTAATTATTTGAAGCTATTTAGGAGGTTTAACGCTGACGGTATGAATTTTAAAATGAAGCTGTATGAGTGAAGATCTTAGAGATTGAGACTTAAGTGGCGGTGAGGGAGAGATTCGAACTCTCGAACGGTTACCCGTTACACGCTTTCCAGGCGTGCGCCTTCGGCCACTCGGCCACCTCACCTAACTCTAGCGAACAATCCGATGTCATAGCTAGCTGCATCAACTGCATAGGCGCGTACTATACGTAGTCGACTGTTTAGCGTCAAGCCCGCAGTGTTGTTTTTATATAAACTTTTGTTTTTAAACGAGTTTTATTAACAGCGTCCATTTATTAACCCCACCTATCAGCAAGTTCATTTAGCCGCTTTATGCATTAAGCGGCCACTCTTGAACATAATCTTCTAGCGCTAATACCGGAGGTTTCTTTAATTTACAGTTCACATGTCCTAAGTAGATGAAGCCAAGAATCTCTTCACTTTCCTTCAATCCAAGCGCTCCCCTGACATGCTCATCGTTAACGATCTCGCCTGTGCGCCATATAGCACCTAACCCCATCGCATAGGCCGCGATTAATATATTCTGAATACCGGCACCCACCGCCAAGCGCTGTTCTACCGCAGGAACTTTCGCATGCTCTTGAATATTCGCAATCGCCACGATCATTAAAGGCGCACGTTGCGGTTTTTTGCGCAACTTGGCAATTTTATCTTCGGCTAAGTCAGTATTCTTTTTTAAAGCCGCTTCAACAAACACATCCCCTAGCGTTGATAAGCCTTCTCCACGAATCGTTAGGTAGCGCCACGGTCTCATCCAAGCATGGTCGGGGGCTCTAAAAGCAGCCGTATACAATTGTTCTAATTGCTGCTGACTAGGTCCTGGCCCCGTCAATTGAGCAACCGATACTCGCTCGGTGAGCGCCGTAATAGCATCCATAGGGTCTAATTCTTTTGTCTGATTTAAAGTTAAAATGATCTCACTCGTATTCTAAGCACACTTAATACTCAAAGCACGCAAAAACTCGCTATCTGAGCTTGCCTATTGCTATCGAATAAGTCTAAATAGACATTAAATACTTTGATGTAGCCGTTATGAGTCAAGATAAAACCATTTCCGATTTCAGTGAAACCAGCATGCCAATGCAGGATTATATCGCGCGCGTATTAGGCTATGCCGCCGCGGGAATAACCTTAATGATAGGCACTTTTACCGGTTATTTCTCGGGTAATATTCTTTTAATATCACTTTTCGCACTGACCTACCCTCACCTACTTCAATACCTAACTCGCTCATTCAGAGCCCGCCACCCTTATGGTACACGCCAGATCCTGATTCATGGCGATGCTATTTTATGTGGCCTTATGCTTGCACTCATTGGTTTTCCACTTGAGCTGACGGTTTTATTCTTAATAATGATAAATACCAGCTTTATTGTTGTAGGCAGTGTCACCGCGTGGACATTTTGTGTTATCTCACTTTTCATCGGCGCCGCCATTGGTGTCATTGGCTTTGGATTTACACGCGCCACAGAGCTTCCAACCGCTGTATTTATGGCTGCTTCTCTAGGTGTCGGTATGCATTTAGCGATCACCGCTTTTAACTCCCACCGACAAGCCCGTGATTTAATGCGCCTTAAGCGTAAGTATCAGGGTCAAGTAGAAAGATTTCAGCAGCTTTCTCATAAAGTATCAAAATACATTTCTCCTCAAATCTGGGAATCGATTTTCTCGGGCTCAAAAGAAGTCCGCTTAGAGACACAGCGTAAAAAACTGATCGTTTTCTTTTCTGATATTGTTGGATTTACGGCACTTTCTGAGCAAATGGAAGCTGAAAGTCTAACGGATGTTCTTAACACCTATTTAACTGAGATGTCGAAAGTTGCGCTAAAACACGGCGGCACCATCGATAAGTTTATTGGTGATAGCGTCATGGTTTTCTTTGGCGACCCTAAGTCAAACGGCACCAAGCGCGATGCCCTAGCCTGCCTAGCCATGGCGATTGATATGCGTAGACACATGCAAATTTTGCGTAAGAAATGGGTAGAGCAAGGCATTAAAGTGCCTTTGCAGATTCGCATGGGGATTAATACCGGCTACTGCACAGTGGGTAACTTCGGCACCGAAAGCCGTATGGATTACACGATAATCGGCCAAGAAGTAAACCTTGCTAGCCGCTTAGAAAGTAGCGCTGAAGCCGGTGAGATTTTGATCTCGGCAGAGACCTACAACTTAGTGAAAGACAAAATCATGTGCCGCTTAAAAGGCGATGTCGAAATGAAAGGCTTCTCTCAGCCAATTGCCACTTATCAAGTGATCGACTTCCGCCGTGATTTGGGCTCAGACCCTAGCTTTATTGAACACGACTCGGAAGGTTTCTCGCTGTACCTAGATACTCAAAAAGTGAAAAGCTACGATAAGGCTCGCATCGCCGATGCACTTGAAAGTGCCGCGAAGAAA
Source organism: uncultured Oleispira sp. (assembly GCA_913061415.1). Taxonomy (GTDB): domain Bacteria; phylum Pseudomonadota; class Gammaproteobacteria; order Pseudomonadales; family Oceanobacteraceae; genus Oleispira. The sequence goes on from CAJXUD010000009.1 coordinate 167,118, forward strand.
ATTCGTAATAAGATTATTGTTTAGAACCGTCTACTCAGTCTTCTAATTTTTAGCAATATAAACAAAAAAGCCTAATAGAAATATTAGGCTTTTTTTTGCTATTTGGCTTACTGATCTCAGCGCTACTGTCGAATCGTTCTAAAGTTGACCGCTTGCTTACTCTCCTCAGAACTCCGCATAGGATTAATATCCAAGCCTCCACGTCGTACATAGCGAGCATACACCGTCAATGACTCTGGCTTACAACGAGTCCATATATCCCAAAAGGTACGCTCTACGCACTGTTCATGAAAGTCTTGGTGCGTACGTAATGAAACGATGTAGGTTAATAATGATTTCTCATCGATATGCTGGCCTTTGTATTCTATAAAGATAGAACCCCAATCAGGCTGCCCAGTCACAGGACAATTTGATTTTAATAAATGACTAACCAGCGTCCCCTCGAACAAACCAGCCTCATCCCCCTCTGCCAGGGTTAATACCTCAGGATCTAACTCATACTTATCCATTGAAATATCAAGATCATCAATACAAACGGATTTTGGCTCGGCCGCAAACTGATGCTGCAGCGATAAGATGCTAACCGTAACAGAGCCGCCAGCCGCCGCTGATAAGTCTTTTGCCATACGTTGTTCAACCATTGATTTATTGGCGAACTTGGTTTGATTATAAGAGTTCAAATACAATTTGAAGGATTTTGACTCAATCAAAAAAGGACTCGTCGCAGGCAAACGGAATTCAGCCATAGCCACCTGTGGAATGCCCTTTTCATTCAACCAAGAAACCTCATAACCGTTCCAGACATCTTCGCCAAAGAACGGCAACGTTTCACGCTCTATACCAACAGACTTCCAGCTCTCTGCACGGGATATAGGGAACAATAATGTCGGGTCATAACGATCGATATAAGCCGAATTTTTACCAAGTGGATTATTTGCACTGTGTACCGATGCCATAACTCTACCTACATTCCTGTTTCTTAAATAATACAAGTTTCTTAAATAATACAATAACGACTAGCTGCGCATGCCTGTGCCACGCTTAAGCAGCCAAATACTGATACTCGACAGCAATACAATGAATGCGATTAACATAGCAATCGCTGTACTTACATTCACATCTGAGATACCCAATATTCCATAGCGAAAACTATTCACCATGTACAAGATAGGGTTCAGCTTAGAAACGTCTTGCCAAAATTCAGGTAATAACGAAATCGAATAAAATACGCCGCCTAAGTAGGTTAATGGCGTGATAATAAACGTCGGGATAATGGTAATATCATCAAACTTAGAGGCGAAGATGGCGTTAATAAATCCACCCAAAGCGAACAAGATTGCCGACAATATGGTCACCACAATCACCACAGGTAAACTATGTAGGTGTAAATCGGTGAAATACAGCGATAGTAGTGTAACGATGATGCCAACCATAACCCCTCGCGCAACACCGCCCATCACATAGCCCGCTAAAATAACCGAAGGATAAACCGGAGAAACCATCAACTCTTCTATCGAACGCTGAAACTTATTACCAAAGAAAGAGGAAGCAACATTGCCATAAGCATTGGTAATGACACTCATCATAATCAAGCCCGGCACAATAAACGACATGTAATCAACGCCATCCATCTTGCCAATTCTTGAGCCAATAAGATTGCCAAAAATAATAAAATATAAGGTCATGGTAATGGCCGGCGGCAACAAGGTCTGCTGCCAAATACGCATAAATCGACGTACTTCTTTAATCACAATCGTGCTGAAGGCAACCCACTGTATGGAAAAAACACTACTTTCAATACGCGCTTCTTTCTGCGCTGCTTGTATATCTTGCTTCATATTAGGCCTCCTTAGTTTGATCATTGGCGAGTTTATTATCGTCTTGCACCAAGTTAACAAACAGTTCTTCCAAACGATTTGCCTTACTTCTCATACTCAATACTTGGACATTTGCAGCCGACAAGGCGCTAAACACATCATTCAACCCCTGCCCTTTCTCTACTGTAATTTCTATATGATCGGCATCAATTTGAACTAACTTATAGCCTTGAAGACTAGAGCTTTGAAGATCAGAGCTTTGAAGGTTATTTCCCTCAAGCTGGGGCAACACATTGGCACCACCATCAACATCCAATACAAACGTTTCTGTTTTCAACTGGCTTAGCAATGCTTTAACACTGGTGTTCGTCACGATCTCACCATTATTAATAATGGCAATATTTTTACACAACTGCTCAGCTTCTTCCAAATAGTGCGTGGTTAAAATAATCGTCGTGCCTTCTTCGTTGAGTTTTTTCATAAACTCCCACATAGAACGACGTAGCTCGATATCAACCCCTGCTGTAGGCTCATCCAGAATAAGAATTTTTGGCTTATGAATCAAAGCACGCGCAATCATCAAACGACGTTTCATACCACCAGACAACATGCGCGAGATCTCATTGCGCTTGTCCCACAAGTCCAAGGCGCGCAACAGCATTTCAGCATGTTCAGCAACCTGCCTACCCGTTAAGCCGTAGTAGCCAGCCTGGGTGATAACAATGTCGTAAACTTTTTCAAACTGATTAAAGTTAAACTCTTGCGGAACAACACCTAAGCATTGCTTGGCGGCAAACGTATCGGTCACTAAATCGTGCCCCATAATAGATACACGGCCCGATGTTTTTTGCACTAATGAAGAGACAATACCTAGCGTTGTCGACTTACCCGCTCCATTTGGCCCAAGCAAGGCAAAGAAATCTCCCTGTTCAACAGTTAAATCAATTCCTTTTAACGCTTTAAAGCCATTTCCATAGACTTTCTCTAGCCCTTGGATGGATAATGCAGCAGTCATATTAAACCTTTATCGATAACCTATTTATTTAGATAGACCCAATTATTTAGATAGAACCAAAAGAGTAGAAAAAATGAACCAACGGCTCGCCTACCATGTGGAATTATTAAACCAATTAGCAATACAACTGGCTAAATTGGAACAATCAGATCTAGAGTACAATCAAGAAAATACTATTCTACAACAACTTGGCCAGCTGATAGAGTCTTTAAAAGAACCTTCTGCGCAACAGTATGATTCAGCAGTCTTCGATGGCCAGCAATGGCTGCATCGTTTTCTAACTCATAACCCAGAATTAGCACCGGCTATTCACCGCGATCTTCTATGGTTCTTTGGTGGCGATTGCTTACACTTCATGCCTGATGACGAAATTGAGAAGTATCAATTATTAGACGATGCCATGGCCGAAGCCATGTTACGTAATACTCCATTCAACTATACGCTATCACGCGAAGCTATTTTTGGTACTAAAAATAGCTAGCTCATTTTTTAATGACTTATTAACGAACCATTAGTAAGTCATTAACGAAAATAGCCCTGCTTGCTAATCGCTTTGCGGGGCTTTTTTATGCGTGTCGTTTCAACAAGAGTTCAAACCTTCCTCAAACGACAGGCATAAAAAAAGCCGCTTCAGTTACCTGAAACGACTTTTAGAATTTGGAGCGGAAAAGGAGACTCGAACTCCCGACCCCAACCTTGGCAAGGTTATGCTC